>NZ_JBLUNY010000002.1:454421-520956 GCF_048065335.1 Isoptericola maris
GGTGCACGACACGCCGTACTGGCCATCGAGCCAACGGCGTGTCGTGCACCCACAGCGTCGGGAGGGGACGCCGCGCCTAGGCGAACCGCGCGTGCTGGTGCATGTCGTGCCACCCGTCGGCGTGCAGCACCGACTCGCGCAGGGTCGCCTCGGCGTGGAAGCCGGCCTTGGTCGCCGCACGGCACGATGCCGAGTTCTGCGTCGAGTGCGCGAGCTGCAGCCGGTGGTAGCCGACGTCGAACGCCCAGGTGGAGGCCACCTCGACGGCCGCCGGCGTGATGCCGCGGCCTCGCGCGCGCGGCACGGTCCAGTACCCGAGGTCGGCCACGCCGTCGGGGTCGGTCGTCTTGATCGCGACCCGGCCCAGGAGATCGTCGTCGGCGTCGACCACGGCCCACTCGATGCGGTTGCCGGGCCAGGCGGACCGCCACCTCTCGATCAGCTCGCGCGCCTCGGCGTCGGTGTCCAGGGTGCGGCAGTGCCAGTGCCGGACGGCCGGGTCGGCATACACCTGGCGGACGGCCGGCGCGTCACCGACGTCCCACGGTCTCAGCCGTGCCCCGACGACAGGGACGTCGAGGTCGGGCTGCGGCGTGGCGGCGAGCGCCACGAGGTCGAGTTCGGGTCTGCTCAGTCGGGGCACGCCGTGATGGTGCCACGCCGAGCTGCCTGCCACGCAGCCCCACCCCCCTCTCGGTTGTGGGTCCACGACACGCCGCCCCGAGGCTCGGGCCGGCGGCGTGTCGTGCACCCACAGCGACGGGCGGGGCGGGAGGGGTCAGTGGGCGGCGTGGCCGACGGCGGCGCCTCGGAGCGGACCGGGCGTCGCCTCCGAGCCGGGCTCCACGACGAGGAACTGGCCCATCATCCCCTCGTCCTCGTGCCGCAGCATGTGGCAGTGGTACATGTACGGCACCGCGTCGTCGGTGTAGTCCTCGAACCGCATGAGCAGCCGGTACGTGCTCCGCGGCTCCAGGTACACGGTGTCCTTCGGGCCGGCGAGCTCCGGCGGCGGCCCCTCGCCGTCGATCGACACCACGCGGAACTGCACGTCGTGGACATGGAAGCTGTGCGGCATCGGCACGGTGCTGCGGACCTCCCAGATCTCGGTGTCGCCGACGGTCGCGACCTCGTCGATGCGGCTCATATCCATCAGCTCGCCGTTGATCCGGCGCTCGTCGAGCTCGAGGGTGCGGGTCACGGTCGCGTCGGACACCTCGAGGGCGTCGGCCTCCGCGTGCCGCGACGGCCCCCACCCCGGCTCGGGCGACGGCTCGAGCTCGTCGGCGGCCCGCAGCTCGAGCACGTCGAACGCGTCGTTGCCGCCCATCGCGAAGGGTGCGGCCACGTTCCCCAGGTCGGCCTCGGCAGAGGCCACACGGGTCGTCTCCCCCGGCTCCATCGTCACGACGATCTCGGCCCGCTCACCGGGCGCGAGCCGCACGTGGTCCAGCTCCAGCGGCGCCTCCAGCAGGCCGCCGTCGGTCGCGACCAGGTCGAACGACCGGTCGGGCAGCCCGAAGGCGTAGGTCCGCGCCGTCGACCCGTTGAGCAGCCGCAGGCGCACCCGCTCGGTCGTCACCTCGTGGAAGGCACCGACGGTGCCGTTCGCCATCACCACGCCGCCGAGCGTGCCGGGCTCTGCGCCGTCGTCGGTCAGCTCGAGCTGGCCTGCGTCGTCGAACACCTTGTCCTGGACGATCACCGGGACGTCGTCGACGCCGTACTCCGCAGGGAGGTCGGCGGCGCGGGTCGCGTCGTCGTCCAGGATGAACATCCCGGCGAGGCCGCGGTAGACGTGCTCCTCGGTCGCGCCGTGCGGGTGCGGGTGGTACCAGAGCGTGGCGCCGGGCTGGTCGATCTCCCAGGTGGGGTGCCAGGTGCCTCCGGGCTCGACCTCCTGGTGCGGGCCACCGTCCATCTCGGGCGGAAGGTGCATGCCGTGCCAGTGCACGCTGGTGGCCTCATCGAGGTCGTTGGCGACGTCGACGGCGACCCGCTCGCCACGCTCGGCGCGCAGCGTCGGTCCCAGGTACGCCCCGTCGAACCCCCACGTCTCGGTCTCGGTACCGGGCTCGACGGCGGGGGCGAACGACGTCGTGCCCTCCTGCGCGGTCAACGAGAACGTCCGGACGCCGTCGATCACCTCGGACTCCGCGAGCGGCGGGATCGCGAGCTCCTGGTCGAACGAGACGTCGTCCACGGAGGTCACGGAACCGGGGATCGCACCGCACCCGGCGGCGAGCAGCACGAGGGCCACGACGCCGGCAGCGCCCCCGACGACGGCGCGGCGGTGCCCTCGCTCACCGACGCTGTGGGTGTACGACACGCCGTGAAGCCGGGCGACGTTGCGGCGTGTCGTGCACCCACAGCGTCGGGTGGTCATCGGCCCGCCCCCGCCCGGGCGCGCTGCACCGCGAGCGCCAGCAGCCCGGCGACGAACCCCCAGAAGGTGTCCATCGCGAGCGCGGGCACCACCGTCCACGCCGCCGCGCCGTCACCGAGCAGGCCGGGGCCGCCGAAGAGCATCGACGTGGCCGTCGCGACGATCCCGAAGGCGAGTCCCGTGAGGGTCAGGGTGAGCACGGGCCGCGCGACGCGGCCGAACCCGACCACGCCGATCCACACGACGGCGGTGATGCCGATGATGGCGAACGCGCGGCCGGGTCCGCTGCCGCCGACCCCGGTGAGCCCGGTGAGCGGCCACAGCAGCGCCATCGCGGCCAGTCCGGCGACCAGCGGCCAGCGGATGCCGTCGGGCCGCCCGGGCGCAGGCTGGGACGAGTGGTTCGAAGGGTGCGGGGAAGGGTGCTGTGCTGTCATGCCACCCACGTTCGCTGGCGGGCCCGCCCGCCCACATCGGCCCGGGAGCGTCACCTGGTGTCGCCCCGGGGCGACACCAGACCCCGACCGTCCCTGAGCGGGCGCTCAGGGAAGGGCGAGCGCCGCCCGGCAGACTTACGCTGGGGCTCGTGCCCAGGACCGCCCCCGCAGTCGACGACGACGCCGGTGCCCGCACCGCGACGCCGTCCCCGTGGGTGCCCGACGTCGTGCTCGGGCTCACGATGGCCCTGGTGATCGCCGTCATGATCGCGGCCGACGCCGCCGCGGCGGACGGGGGGTCGGGCGGGCTCGACCCGCACGGCGCGGCCGCGTACCTCTTCGCCGCCGGGTTCGGAGCGCTGGTGCTGCTGCGCCGTCGGGCACCCGTGGTGCTGCTCGTGGCGACGGTGGTGGCGATCTTCGCGTACTACGCGCTCGGACTCGCCCCCATCGGGATGGCCCTGCCCGCCGTGGCCGCCCTGTACTCCGCGGCGGAGCTGGACCGCACCCGCTCTGCGGTGGGTGCGGGCGCGGTCCTCATCGTGGTGGCCACCTACTTCCGCGTCACGGACGACGACCCGTCGGCCCACCTGACGGTCTACGACCTCGTCACCAACGTCGCGCTGGTGGCCGCGGCCATCGCACTGGGCGTCGCGGTGCGACTGGCTCGGGTGGCCCGCGGGCACACCGAGGTGGTGCGCGCACTGACGGCGGCCGAGCAGGCACGCGCCGCGGACCAACGCCTCCAGGCCGAGCGCATGCGCATCGCCCGCGACCTGCACGACGTCGTCGGGCACAACCTGTCCGTCGTCGCCCTGCACACGAGCGTCGCCACCGAGGCCGTGGGACGCGACGACGACGCCACCCGGACCGCGTTGCGGCACGTCCGCGAGGCGACGTCCGGCACCCTGCACGAGCTCCGTGCCACCGTGAAGGTCCTGCGGCGACCGCTGCGGCCGGGCGGCGGGCCCGGCGGCGAGCGCGACGAACGGCCCGGCACCCACCACCGGGACATGCTGCCCGCGGCGACCGGGCCGGCGGGGCTGGCCGCGCTCGTGGAACCGGCGCGGGCGAGCGGCCTGGCCGTGTCGACGCGCGTCGAGGTCCCCGCCGGTTCGATCGACGCCACCGTGGACGCCGCCGCCTACCGGATCGTGCAGGAGGCGCTGACGAACGTGCTGCGGCACTCCGGGGCGCGGTCGGCGCACGTACGGCTCGTCGTCAGCGACGGGCGCTTGCGGATCACGGTGTCCGACGACGGCACGGGCTCGGGCGCGGCGGCCGGGACCGGGCAGAGCACCGGCGCAGGGATCGCCGGGATGGCCGAGCGGGCTGCGCTCCTCGGCGGCACCTTCAGCGCCGGCGACACGCCGACGGGCGGGTTCCGGGTGCTGGCAGAGCTCCCCGCCCGCCTGGAGGGCTAGGCCGCTGCGTGCCCGCGTGCGCCGCGGTGGGCCACCGTCCCGACGCCCTCAGTCGGCGGGGCCGGACGTCCCGGTGAGCAGCACGAGCAGGGGCAGCGCGGCGTTGTCGACCGCGTGGACGACTGGTTGCGAGCGCTGCTCGACTCAGACGAGGCCGAGCTCCCGGGCGCGGACACCGGCCTGGAAACGGGAATCGGCTCCGAGAGCATCCATCAGCTCGGCGACCCGGCGCCGGTAGGTGCGCACGCCGAGACCGAGCCGACGGGCGGCGACCTCGTCCTTGACCCCCTGTCCGAGGAGGTCCAGCACCCGGGGGGCGAGCTCGCGGATCTCGGCGATCCCCGCGTCGTAGACGTCGAGATCGGTGGCCGAGCGCCAGACCGCCTCGTAGAGGGAGGTGATTCCCTGCACCGCCTCCGACTGGGTGATCACGCTGTAGCTGCGTCGCCCCCCGCTCAGGTCCCCGGCCAGGATCGCCAACCGGCGGTCGAACAGGATCGTCTCGTTGAGCTCGTCGGTGGTGATGCGGATCTCGGCCCCGTGCCGGTCACGCACGCGCCGGAGGCCCTGGGCCGACACCGGGTCGATGAGCACTCCCGGCCGGTAGACCTTCCGGACGCGGACGTGGCCCCGCCGGGCGCGAGCGAGGGCGTCCAGGTCCTCGGAAGCGTGCGTGAGCATCCAGGTCCCGAGGCCGTTCGCCGCGCACGCGATCTCCGTAGCGGTCGCGAAGAGGTGCGACGTGCGCGCGAGCAGCTCCTCGTCGCCGCGGACGATCGAGACGGCTTCACCGGTCTGCATGCTCCGATTCTGCTCCTGGTGACAAGGTCCTGCCACGGTCGGCAACAAGCTGCCATCGCTGTGAGCACCCCGGGGAGCCGTTCGATGCTGCGGTCATGACGACGAACGCCACGACCACCACCACCCTCGACCCGGCGGCAGCCGGTACCTGGCGCCTCGGCGACCGCACGGTCAACCGCCTCGGGTTCGGTGCGATGCGGCTCATCGGCACGCTGGGCGCCCCGGCCCCCCGTTCCCGCGCCGACGGCCTCGCCGTGCTGCGCCGCGCCGTCGAGCTCGGCGTGAACCACATCGATACCGCCGCCTTCTACTTCCTCCCCACCCGCTCGGCGAACGAGCTGATCAGCACGGCCCTGCAGCCGTACGCGGACGACCTGGTGATCACCACGAAGATCGGTGCCGCCCGGTCGCGGGACGGCGCGTTCGAGCCGTACGCCCGCCCCGACCAGCTCCGCAGCCACGTCGAGGAGAACATCCGCCAGCTCGGCCTCGACCAGCTCGACGTGGTGAACCTGCGCTGGGGCACGGGCCTGGCACCCGAGCCCGGATCGATCGCGGAGCACGTCGGCGCGCTCGCCGAGCTGCGCGACGCGGGGCTGGTCCGGCACATCGGCGTCTCGAACGTCCTGCCGGAGCAGCTCGACGAGGCGCTGGAGATCACGCCCGTCGTCTGCGTGCAGAACCGGTACGGCCTGACGGAGCGTGACGACGACGGCCTCCTCGACCGGTGCGGGGAGCTCGGCATCGCGTTCGTCCCGTTCTTCTCGGTCGGTGCGTCCGTCCCGGGCGCCATCCCGGGCGCGACGCGGGCCGACGACCGGGGCCGCACCGCGGTCGAGGCGGTCGCCGCAGCCCATGAGGCGACGCCCGCCCAGGTCCGCCTGGCGTGGACGCTGCACCGTGGTCGGCACGTCCTGGCCATCCCCGGCACGGGGAGCCTGGGGCACCTGGAGGAGAACGTCGCCGCGGCGGCGCTGCAGCTCGAAGACGACGACCTCACCGTGCTCGACGGGATCGGCCGGGCCGCCTCGTGACGCACGCGGCCGGGCCGGGGACCGGCGTCCCGGCCCGGCGTCCGCCACACTGGACGCGTGATCCGGATCGTGCTCGTCGACGACCAGGAGCTCGTGCGTGCCGGGCTGCGCCCCCTCGCGGAGCGCGACGGAGACATCGAGGTGGTCGGCGAGGCGGCGGACGGCCGTACGGGGCTCGCCCTCGTGCGCCGTGCACGACCGGACGTGGTGCTCGTGGACGTCCGCATGCCGCACCTGGACGGCATCGAAGCCACCCGCGAGATCGTCGCCGATCCCGCGCTGCGGGACGTCCGGGTCCTGGTGCTGACCACGTTCGACGAGGACGAGCACGTGTTCGCGGCGATCCGCGCGGGGGCTGCGGGCTACCTGCTCAAGGACGTGACGCCGTCGGACCTCCGCGACGCGGTCCGCACCGTGCACGCCGGCGACTCGCTGCTGTCACCGGCCGTGACGGCGAGCGTCATGCGGGCGGTGACGGCCGGGGCCCCACCGGCTGGCGGCGGTGAGCTCGACGCCCTGACGGAGCGTGAGCGCGAGGTGCTCGGCGCCGTCGGGCGCGGCCTGACGAACGCCGAGATCGCCGCGGAGCTCTTCCTCTCCCCGGCGACGGCGCGGACGTACGTGAGCCGGCTGCTCACCAAGCTCGAAGCCCGCGACCGTGCCGCCCTGGTCGTGCTCGCCTACGAGACGGGACTGGTCCGTCCCGGCGCCTGAGGCGAACCGATCCGCGCCGGCCGGACATCCAAGATGTATGGGGACATGGGAAGAGGTACGTCCGTGAGCGCGCCCGCGGGCGAGGCAGGCGGGTCCGACGGCGTCCAGGTCGGGGGCGCGACGGCGGCCGGCACGGACACGTGGCACCTTCCGGTACGGCTGCTGGCGCGGCCGGGTCCACCGGCGGGGGGCGTCGTCCCGTTCCTCACGGGCCTCGAGGTGGTCCGCCAGGTCGGCGTGGTCCTGGCCCGCCAGTGCCTCGGCATCCCCGCGGACCATCACCTGAGCCTGCGCCGGGTCGCGTTCCGGTGGACCGGTCGGCCGCCGCGACTGCCGGACAGCGGCGCGCTCGGGGCGACAGCGTTCGCCCACCTGCACACGCGGCGCCTGCGGCGGGGCCTCACCCATGCCTTCGAGGCGTCGCTGACGCTGCGGGTGGGGTCGCGGGAGATCGCGCTGGGCAACGGCTCGGTGCAGTGCATCGACCCGGAGACCTACCCGCTCGTGCGGGGCGACGCGCCGCCGCTGGGCACGGCACCCGAGCGCCACGACGCGTCCCCGCTCAGCGTGCTGCAGCAGCGCGGGGACCGGCTGCTGGGCCGGATCGGCTGGGACTCCGACGACCCGGCGCAGGTCGACCCCACGCTGGACCGGTTGTCCGGGCACACGCTGGTCGCGACAGCGCTGCGGGCCGCCGCGCTGCTGCGGCCGGGGCGCCCGCCCGTCGGGGTCTCGATGGCGATCGACCGGTTCGTCGAGTACACGCCCCGGCCGGACGTCTACGCCACGGCCGGCGACGACGCGGTGGAGGTCTCCGTGCTGCAGGACCGGCTGGTCGTCGCCCGTGGTGAGATCCGCCTGAGCAATTGACTGACCTTCTGTGCGGTCAGTGAAATTCCGGTTCGCGACGATTCGAACGGACATTTCGACACCGCCGCCCGAGCGTTCTGCGATTCGGTCCGCGCGCCGTGCGGGACCACCATTCCGATCGCGCTACCGTCCGGGGAGGAACGCCGCCATTCCGGGCGTCCCCGCACCGGCCGGCAGCGAAGGAACATCGGTGGCCGCAACATCAAGACAGCGACAGAAGGCAGCGACGCGTGCGGCGATCATGCGGACCGCGGCCGAGGAGTTCGACGCCCACGGCTATTCCGCGACCTCTGTCGCCCGGATTGCCGACAGACTGCGTCTCACCAAGGGATCGGTCTACTTCCACTTCGCGTCGAAGGCAGAGCTGGCCGCCGAGGTGGCCCTGGCCGGCGCGGACGTCTGGGAACCCATCCTGCGGTCGCTCGACGACGACGGTCTGACCGGCCTCGACGCGCTGCAACGGCTCTCCGTCGAGGTCGCGGGCCTGTTCCGCGACGACGTCATGCTGCGGGCTGCCGTACGGCTGACCCGGCAGGGCCCCACGGCCGAGCTGCCGGACCCCTTCACGAGCTGGATCTCCGTGGTGCGCCGCTGCCTCGACCGGGCCGTCGGAGCGGGCGAGGTCCGGCCCGGCGTCGACGTCGACGCCCTCGCCTGGCAGCTCGTCGCCACGTTCCTGGGCATGCAGGAGCTCGCGCGGCGCGTGGCCGACCCGACCGACCCGGTCGACCGGCTCGACGGCCTGTGGAACGTCGTCCTCGACGGCGTGCGGGCACCCTGAGACCGGTTCCCACGGTCGATTGACCTACCGGAAGGTCAGCGAAACGCTTGCGGTCCGGGGCTGCGCACTGCACTCTGGGGTGCGTGCCGCACGGGGCGGCGCCCAGAGACACCTGGCAGGAGGTCCGCCATGCGCGCCGACGCGACGGACCGCGAGCTGTGGGCGAGGGTGCGTGGCGACGACCAGCACGCCTTCTCGCTGCTCTTCCGCCGCTATCACGAGCAGGTCCTGCGCTCCGTGGCCGGCCACCTGCGAGGTGTCGCGCGCGCGGACCCCGCCGCCGTCGCCGGTGACGTCTTCACCACGCTCTGGCGACGGCGCACCAGCGTGGACGTCGAGACCACCGCGTGGCCGTGGCTCCGGGCGGTCGCCTCGCGGCTGTGCGCCAACGAGCGCCGCCGCTGCCTGCGGCACGACCGCCTGCTGGTCCAGGCCGCCTCCGCCGCCGCGCGGGGCGGGCACGTCGTGCCGGACCACGCCCCGGGGGTCGCGGACCGGATGGCGCTGGTCGACGCCCTGGCACTCCTCGGCCCCGCGGAGAGTCAGGTGGCGCGCCTCGCGCTGGTCGACGACCTGCCCGACACCGAGGTCGCCGCGACGCTGCGCGTGCCCGTCGGCACCGTGAAGTCCCGCCTGCACCGTGCCCGCCGGGAGCTGCGTCGCCACCTGCAGCGTCACGGTAGCGTCGGACCGTGACCACCGACGTTCCCTCGCCCACCGTCGCCGACGTCGGTTACGCCGCGGGCTCCCCCAGCCAGCATCTCGACCTGTGGCTGCCCGACGCCCCCACCGCTCCGGCCCCGGTGGTCGTGTTCATCCATGGCGGCGGCTGGTACTACGGCTCTCGCGACATGGTGGGCCCCAAGGTCGGCCCGCTGCTCGCCGCCGGGTTCGCCGTCGCGAGCATCGACTACCGGATGTCCGGCGAGGCGCCGTTCCCGGCCGCCGTCGACGACGCGCGGGCCGCCGTCGGCCACCTGCGCCGCCACGCCGCCGAGGCCGGGCTGGACCCGGACCGGATCGTGCTGTGGGGCGAGTCCGCCGGGGCGAACATCGCCTGCGTGGTCGGCGCGCTGTCCGGGCGGGCCGCACCCTGGGACTCGGCGTCGCCGGACGCGCCCGGGCCGACGCCGCCCGTGGCCGCCGTCGTCGACTGGTTCGGCCCGACGGACTTCCTCGCGATGGACGAGCAGGCGGCGGAGATCGGCTGCGCCCCCTCGTCGCACTCCGCGGACGACTCGCCCGAGTCGCGGTACGTCGGCTCCCCCGTGCGGACCGCGCCGGACCTCGCGGCGCTGGCCGGCCCGCTGCCGCACCTGGCCGCGGGGGCCGACGGCGCCGCGAGCGGCGAGGACGCCCCGCCGCTGCCCGCCGTGGCGATCGCGCACGGCACGGCCGACTGCACCGTCGCGCCCGGGCAGTCGCGCCTGCTCGTCGAGGCGCTGCGTGCCCGCGGGGCCGAACCCTGGGTGACCTGGCTGGAGGGGGCGGAGCACTCGGACCCGCGCTTCGACGCCGAGCTCCTGGCACCGACGATCGACTGGCTCTCCGGGGTGCTGGGACGGTAGCTCGTCGATACACGGGCTACTGAATACAGGGAACCATGTACTGTGGCCCGCATGGAGACCGTGACACTCACCCACACCGCCGCGCTCGCCCGGCTCGGGCACGCCCTCGGCGACCCGACCCGCACGCGCATCCTCCTCGCGCTCCGCGACGGTCCGGCCTACCCCGCCGACCTCGCCGACGAGCTCGGCGTGTCACGCCAGGTGATGTCCAACCAGCTCGCATGCCTGCGCGGCTGCGGGCTGGTCGCCACCCGACGCGACGGTCGCCGGACCGAGTACCGGCTCTGCGACCCCCACCTGGCCCACGCGCTCGGCGACCTCCTGCGGCTCACCCTCGCCGTCGACCCCGACTGCTGCGGGCCGGACTGCACCTGCGCCACCGGCACGCCGTCCGACGACCGCCCCGCGGCCGTGGCATGAGCGCCACCGCCGCGCCGACGACGACTGCGCTCACCCGGCGCGGCCTGCACCTGGCCCAGCTGACCATCGCCTACAACGTGGTCGAGGGCGTCGTCGCCGTCGGCGCGGGCGTCGCGGCCGGGCTCGTCTCCGTCATCGGGTTCGGCATCGACTCCGGGATCGAGACCGCCGCCGCCGTGCTGGTGGCGCTCCGCCTGTCCGCACGCCTGCGGCGCGGCGCCGCCGTGGGCGTGGCCGGGACGGGCCGCCGCGAGCGCCCTGACCAGCACGACGCTGTCGAGCCCGACCCGGCCGAGCTGCGCCGCGAGCGCCGCACCCTGCGCGCCGTCGCCGCGACGTTCTTCCTGCTCGCGGCGTGGGTCACCGCCCAGGGCGTCCGCGCGCTGGTCGTGGGCGCCGAGCCCGAGACCTCGCCCGTCGCGCTCGGCGTGCTGGTCGCCTCGCTCGTGATCATGCCGGTGCTCGCCGCGGCGAAGTACCGCGTCGGTCGCGCGCTCGGCGACCCGCTCGTCCTCGCCGACGCCGCCGAGACCCGCGTGTGCGTCTGGCTGTCGGTCGCCACCCTCGCCGGCCTCCTCGCCTTCTGGTGGACGGGCCAGGCCTGGATCGACCCCGTGGCCGGGTTCGCCGTCGCGGCGTTCGCCGTGCACGAAGGGCTCGAGGCGTGGGAGGGCGAGCTCGTGGAGGATGACGACTGATGGGCCACAGTCACGGACCGCCCGAAGGCGGTCACCAGGGTCGCCTCGCCGTGGCGTTCGGCATCACGGCGTCGATCGTCGTGGCGCAGGTGGTCGGTTCCGTCCTGACCGGCAGCCTCGCGCTGCTCACCGACACCGTGCACCTCCTGGTCGACGCGAGCGGGCTCGGCATCGCGCTCCTCGCGGCACGCGTCTCCCAGCGGCCGCCGACGGCGCAGCGCACCTGGGGATACCGGCGCGCGGAGGTCCTGGCCGCCCTCGCCCAGTCGGCCGTGCTGCTCGCCGTCGGCGTCTTCGTGATCGTCGAGGCCGTGCAACGCCTGCAGGACCCGCCCGACATCCCGGGCGGCGAGCTCGTGGTCTTCGGCGTGATCGGGCTCCTCGGCAACGTCGCCGCGCTGGCCGTGCTGGCCTCGCGCCGGACGGCGAGCCTGAACCTGCGTGCCGCGTTCCTGGAGGTGCTCAACGACGCGCTCGGCTCCCTCGCCGTCATCGTCGCCGCCGTCGTCATCACCACGACCGGCTGGCAGTACGCCGACACCGTGGCGGCCCTGGTGATCGGGGCGCTCATCGTGCCACGCGCGGTCCGGCTGCTGCGCGAGACCGCCGCCGTGCTGCTGGAGTCCACCCCGCCCGGGCTCGACCTCGGCGAGGTGCGTGTCCACCTGCAGCGCGTCGAGCACGTGCGCGAGATCCACGACGTGCACGCCTCGCTCATCGCGACCGGGCTGCCGCAGCTCTCGGCGCACGTGGTCGTGGACTCCGGCTGCTTCCGTGACGGGCACGCCGGCCGCATCCTCGACGAGCTGCAGGACTGCGTGCGCGACCACTTCGGCGTGGAGCACACCACGTTCCAGGTGGAGCCGGACACGCACCCGGACCACGAGCACCCGACCCACCCCTAGGTGCCGGGGGAGGTGCCGGGGCGGGGCCTGCAGCGGTCCGGTCAGGGTGCCGAGCCGCGCACCACGAGCTCGGGCGGGAAGACGACGTCGCGCGGCTCGCGCCCCGGCTCGGCGATCTCGTCGAGCAGCAGCCGCGCCGCGGCCCGGCCCATCTCGGCGATCGGCTGCCGGACGGTCGTCAGCGGGACGGCCGCGCGCGCCGCGAACGGGATGTCGTCGTACCCGACCACCGCGACGTCGTCCGGCACCCGCACACCACCGGCGACCAGGGCGTTCACCAGGCCGATCCCATGCAGGTCGTTGCCCGCGAACACCGCGTCGGGGCGGTCGGCCGCCTCGAGGCCCGCGATCCAGCGACCCATCTCCTCGCCGTCGGTGAGGTCCAGGTCGGCGGACCGGGCCACCTCGAGCCGCGTGCCGGCGATGCCCGACACCACCTCGCGGCAGCCCTCCAGCCGGCGGGCGACCTGCCGCACGCCCTCCGGACCTCCCGCGAACAGCAGCCGCGTGCGCCCGGCGGTGACGAGGTGCTCGGCGGCGATGCGCCCGCCCTCGCGGTGGTCCAGGGACACTGAGGACAACCGGCCGTCCGGGTCCTCGTGATCCACCAGGACGACGGGGGTGCCGCGGTCGCGGCGCTGGCGCAGCGGCTCCAGCTCGTCGTCCGACGGCGCCACCACCACGCCGTCGAACCGGAGCTGCTCGAACAGGGTCAGGAACTTCTCCTGGCGGTCGGCGGACTCGTGGGACGAGCCGACCACCACCGACAGCCCGGCGTCGTCGGCGACCTGCTCCACCGCCGTCGCGATCCCCGCGAAGAACGGGTTGGAGGCGTTGACGACGCTGAGGCCCACGATCCCGCTGCGCTGCCGGCGCAGCTGCCGCGCAGGCATGCTCGGCACGAACCCGAGCTCGGTGACCGACGTCTCGACCCGGGAACGCATCCGGTCCGAGAGCTTGTCCGGCCAGTTGAAGAAGTTCGACACCGTCGCGGCGGAGACGCCCGCGTGGCGCGCGACGTCGTGGATCGTCACCGTCGACTCACGCATCGCTCATCACACCGGGAGGTTAGCAGCGCTGATCAGGGCGGGGCCGCGACACCGGGTAGACGTGGTCGACCACGTGCTCGGCGATCGCGAGGCTCGACGTCGCGGCGGGCGAGGGCGCGTTGCGCACGCTCGTGACGCCGTCGGACGTCTCGATGACGAAGTCGTCGACCAGGGTGCCGTCCCGCTCGACGGCCTGCGCGCGCAGGCCCGTCCGTCCGCGCACGACGTCGGCGGTGCCGATCGCCGGGACGTAGCGCTGCGCGGCGGCCATGTAGGCGGACGTCACGGCCGAGCCGTACAGCTCCCGCACGCCGGTGCGCCAGTGCCGGGCGGCCATGCGCCAGAACCCGGGCCAGGCGAGCACGGCAGCCGTGTCGCGAGGGCTCACCGCGAGCCGCCGATAGCTGCCGCGGTCCAGGGCCAGGACGGCGTTGGGGCCGACCTCGAGGTCCCCGCCCACGGTCCGCGTGAAGTGCACGCCCAGGAACGGGTAGCGGGGGTCGGGCACGGGGTAGACCATGCCGCGCACCAGGTCGCGCTTGGCCGGGCGGACCGTCATGTAGTCGCCCCGGAACGGGACGATCGCGGGGCCGCGGCCGCCGCCGACCAAACCGGCGAGGCGGTCGGACTGGAGGCCGCAGCACACCACGAGCCGGTCCACGGTGTGCCGCTCGTCCCCGCAGGAGACGACGACGCGGGCGCCCTCGCGCCGGACGCCGGTCACGCGCGCACCGAGGAGCACCCGCCCGCCGGCGGCCTCGACGTCCCGCCCGAGCTGGGCGCACACGGCCACGAAGTCCGTGATGGCGGTCCGCGGCGAGTGCAGGGCGGCGAACCCGACGGTGTGCGGCTCGACGTCGGCGATCTCCGCGCCCTCGAGGCGGCGCAGGCCGGGCACCCCGTTCTCACGGGCGGTCCGCTCCAGGGCGTCGAACCGGGCCAGCTCGCCGTCGGAGACGGCCACGACGAGCTTGCCGACCCGGTCGTACGGCAGTCCGTGCTCGGCGCAGTATTCCCGCAGCAGGTCGCGGCCGCGCGCGCAGAGCCGCGCCTTGAGGCTGCCCGGCCGGTAATAGATCCCGGCGTGCACGACGCCGGAGTTGTGGCCCGTCTGGTGCGCGCCCAGGCGGTCCTCGGCCTCCAGGACGACGACGCGGGTGCCCGGGCGCCGCCGCAGGACCTCGCGGGCGACCGCGAGCCCGACGATGCCGCCGCCGACGATCCCGACGGTCTCGTCCTCCATCGCTGCCCTCCGGCCGCCCTCGGCCCCGCGGTCCGGGGATCTGCGTTCCAGGCTAGCGCCGCACCCGCCAGAAAGGGGGGGCGAACCCTGCCGAGGCACGTTCGGCACTACCTCGCGGCCCAGGGGCCGTGGGCGTCGCCGGGCTCCTGGTTGCGGGTCCACCACTGCGCCACGTAGGTCTCGCCGTCGTGCACGACGACGTCACCGGCGGTGAACACGCGCGACGGTGTCCACAGGGCGTCGCCCGACGCCGTGCGGACCGTCTCCTGCCACGAGCCCCACACGGCCTGGCCCGGAGCATCCCGGGTCCACCACTGCGCCACGTGGTACGAGCCGTCGTGGAACACCGCGTCGCCACCGGTGTAGGTCGCGCCCTCCTCCCACGCCGGCGTGGCCTCGCCCGGCACCTTCGCCATGACCTCGATCTCGCTGACGACCAGGTGCGTCGCCTCCTGGGCGGTCAGCACGACCCGGACGGCGTCGCTGCGCACGTCCGCCGCGACCTCGGCCACCGGCGCCCCGCCGTCCTGCGTCACCTCGACCGGGTCCCCGACGGCCTGCCACGCGCCGTCGACGTGCGCCTCGACCTGGACGCTCCGCGCCCAGCTCGGGTGCGAGCCGTCGACGTAGAAGTACACGTCGACGCCCGTGACGTCGCGCTGCCGGGGCAGGTTCACCGTGAGGGTGTCGGTCGGGTTCTTGTCGCCCGACCGCCAGTTGGACCAGCCCTTGTCGCTCCGGTCGCCGTCGACCACCCGGTCCGCCGGGTAGCCCGGCTCGGTGTACGTGGCCGACACGGTGGTGCCGTCGGCCGTCGCGGCGTTCGCCTCGCCGGGCTCGGTGACCAGCACCCGCACGGTGGCCGGCAGCGTGCCGCCCGCGCCGGCGTCGGCGGTCCCGGAGAGCTGGACCACGCCGATCTCGTCGTACACGCCGTCGGTCGCCTCCTGCCACGTCACCGCGCGCTCCACGTCGACGCCGCGGGCCGTCACAGCCGTCACCGTGGCGGGCAGCTCCGGCTCACCACCGACGTACGTCGACGCGGACGCCGTGCGCGTCGAGTCGAGCACGTCGACGGTGACGGTCGCCGTCGCGGCGACCGTGCCGCCGGCCGGGTCCGCCACCGTGCCGGTCACCTCCACGGTGCCCGCCTCGGCCCAGGCGTCGTCGCCCGGGACGTCCCAGACGACGGGCAGCGCGTCCCCCGCACCGTCCGGGTACACGGGCGTGACCGTCTCCGGCAGCAGCGGCACCGCGCCGGGGGTGGTGAAGACGTCGACCGGCTCCGTGCCGAGCAGCGTCTCGTCCACGATCTCCCAGCGCTGGTTGGCACCGGAGTTGGCCCGGTAGGTCCCCACCGGAGAGCCGTCCGTCGTGGCGCCGCCGCCCACTTCGAGCAACGTGCCCGACGACGCGTTCACCAGCGTGTACGTGCCGTCGCCCGTGGTCGACAGGATCCAGCGTGCCGCCTCGGGAGCGTCCGCCGGGTCGGCGGACGCCTCGACCAGCACGGCCGAGGTGTCCGTGTCGACGGCGAGCTGCTCACCGGTGGCCACGTTGGTCACCGCGTACCGCGCCCGGTGCGAGCCCCAGCCCTCCGGGGCGCCCAGGTCCGTCAGCGTCCAGAGCTGGTCCGCCGCGGCGTCGTCGGTGGCGATCTGCAGCCCGTCGCCGGCCGGGGCCAGCGAGCGGTCGGACTGCACGCCGTCGATCCGGTAGACGTGGCCCTCCTGGACGAGCGGGGCGTCGTCGGCCACGCCGGAGACGCCGTCGACGACGAAGGTGGTGACGGACTCGGCAGGCACGGTCAGCGTGGCGCTCGCCGCGCCGTCGGCCTCCTCCACCTCGACCGGGTCGCCCTCGACGAGGTAGCCGTCGGCGGAGGTGACCACCGGGGTGACGGTGGCGGCGGCGGCCACCTCGCCGAAGCCGGAGAGATCCAGAGCGACCGTGCGCGCGGACGTCTCGTCGTTGACGTGCACGACGGCGGCCTGGTCGCCGGAGGCGGAGACGGCCGCGGTGCTGCAACCCGCTCCCGCTGGGCTTCATGGCGCTGGCCCTGGCGACCGTCGGGTTCAGCTGCCTGCAGCTCGGCATCCTCGGCCCGGAGGAGGAACGGACCGTGGCGCTGGCCGTGCTCGTGCTCACCGTGCCCCTGCAGTCGCTGGCCGCGATCGTCGGCTTCGGCGCGCGGGACCCGATCGCCGGCACCGGGATGGCCATGGTCGCCGGCGTGTGATGGTCGGCTCGGCGGCGCGGTTCGCGTTGACCGGCGTCGCCGAGCTCACCGGGTCCGGCCCCTGGGAGGCCGTCGCCGGTGTCCTCGGGCTCGTCCTGGCGCTGCTGGCGCTCTACGCCGCCCTCGGGTTCGTCCTCGAGGAGGCCGACCATCCCGTGCGGCTGCCGGTGCTGCGCCGGGGCGACGGGATCAAACCGCTGCGTGACGACCTCGAGGAGCAGGTGGAGGGGATCGCCCGGGCAGCGGGCGTGCGCCAGCAGCTCTGACGCCGCCGAGCCCGGACCGCCACGACAGGTCTCCCGACGCGGGGTCGGGTGGCTGAGTCGACGTGACGTGCGGCGATCGTGCGAGCGGCTTGGTCGACGACGCGGAGCTGCTCGTCAGGGATGGTGGTCGAGCTCGTCCTCGATGACGGCCTTGAGCCGCGGAACCTAGCCGTCAGCGTCCTGGCGCCGCTTCTCGACGGCGTTCTTGAGCAGCAGGGCCGGCAGCAGGAAGTTCGCCAGCAGCGTCACGATCCAGACGATGACCGGGCCGACGATCCATCCCAGCCATCCCGAGATGTCGAGGCCGTCGGGCGCCACGAGGACGGCGATCAGGAGCGCCACGTAGGTGGTGATGAGCCCGACGGCGCTCAGCATCGCGGGAGCGTTGTCGCGGGCCACCTTGGCGAAGAACGGTGTGAGGACGGCCTGGGCGACCGCGAAGACGACCACGGCCAGCACGAACGCCAGCGGGCTCGCCCAGTGGATGTCGAACGTCTGCCAGCCGAGCGCGGCGAACGCCCAGTCGGTCAGGAGCATCCCGACGGCCACGGCGAGCAGCAGGACCGCGGTCCGGGCCAGGAGTCTCAGCATGGCGCCAGCGTGGCACACGTCACACACGTTCGCCCGTGATGCTCTTGACTACCTCAACTCCCCTGGTCTGCACGTCGGGGCACCGCCATCATGGCGGCACGTCAGCAACGTGGTGCGAGGTGTGTCAGATGCGGGTCCTGGTCACGGGCGGCGCGGGCTATCTGGGGTCCCACGTGGTGCTCGCACTGGTCCAGGCGGGCCACGAGGTGGACGTCGTGGACGACTTCTCCCGCGGCACCCCGGCCTCTCTGGCCCGCGGCGAGGCGATCTCCCGGCAGCGGGTGCGCACCCACGCCGCCGACGTCGCCGACATCGACGCCATGGAGCGGATCTTCGCCGGCGCGAACGCCGACGCCGTCGTCCACCTCGCCGGGCTGCGGTCCGCGTCGGAGTGCGTCGACCGGCCCCTGGACGCCTACGAGACCAACCTGACCACCACGTTCACGCTGCTGCGATGCATGACCTGGTACGGCGTCGACCGGCTCGTGCTGTCCTCCTCCGCGGCGGTCTACGGCGATGCCGGGGCCGACGGCGGCACCCCCTTCGCCGAGGACGCCCCGCTCGTACCGGTCTCGACCCTCGGGCGCACCATGGTCACCAACGAGCAGCTGCTGCGCGACGTCGCCCGGGCCGGTGCCGCCCTGCGCGTCGCCGTGCTGCGCTGCTTCAACACCGTCGGCGCCCACCCGTCCGGACGCATCGGCGAGGACCGCAACGGTGCACCGTCCAGCCTGCTGACGCGGCTCGGCGAGGTGGCTCTGGGGCTGCGGGGCCACGTCGAGGTGCACGCCGACGGCCACTCCACCCTCGACGGGACAGCCGTGCGCGACTACGTCCACGTCTCCGACGTCGCGGCAGGCCACGTCGCAGCCCTCGCCGCCCTCGACGAACCGTCCGCGGAGGCCGTGCGGACGTGGAACCTCGGGACGGGCGAGGCCAGCAGCGTGCACCAGGTCCTGCGGACGTTCGCGGAGGTCACCGGTCGCGACGTGCCCCACCGGGTGGTGCCCACGCCGCCGGAGACGGTCACCACGTCGGTCGCCGACACCCGGCGCTCGGCAGCCGAGCTGAGCTGGTCGGCCACCCGGGACCTCACGCAGATCTGCCGGGACCACTGGCGGTGGCAGCAGGAGCACCCCCGCGGCTACCCCTCGACGGTCACCCCGGAGACCCCGTGGCGCCGTGGCGTCGGCCACCGGCTGCGGCTCGTGCCGCCGCTCTCGGCAGCGGTCTCGCGCTGACGGTCACGACTTGACCTCCTGGTAGTACCGCAGCGCCCCGGCCTGCAGCTCGGCCGGCTCGGTGTAGATCGCCCGCGACCGGTCGAGGAGCGCCGCCGAGGGAACGAGCACGGAGATCTCGCTGCGCGTCTCGAAGAGGGTCTGCACCAGCCCGTGCGCGACACCGTCGGGTATGCCGGGGCCGACCACCAGGACGTTGGGGACCGCGAGCGTCTCCACGTCGTCGGCGACACCGTAGACGCCCTCGGGTACCACGCCGTGCCGGTACCCGTGGCCGTACTGGGTGCGCAGTCCGTCGACCACGTCCCCGAGCGGGATCAGCCGGACGGGCATGTCCTGGGACAGTCCCACGATGCCGGGCGTCCGCAGCCCTCCTGACCAGAACACGGCGTCGAGGCTGCCGTGCTCCAGCGCGTCGATCGACTCGGTGATCCCGAGCTCCGTAACCCGCAGGTCGTCGATCGGCACTCCCGCGGCCTCGAGCACCCGGCCCGCGATGAGCGAGGTGCCGGACCGCGGCGCTCCGACGGACACGCGCAGCCCCCGCAGGTCGGTGATCTCCTCGACCGGCGAGTCGGCCGGCACCACCAGGTGCGCGAAGTCGTCGTACACGCGGGCGAGCGCCTTGACCTCGACCGGATCGCTGAAGGCGCCCTCGCCGTCGACGGCGTCCGCCACCGCGTCCGCGGCGCTGAAGGCCACGTCCGCGGTCCCGTCGGCGACGAGCTGCAGGTTGTCCACGGACCCCCCGGTGCTGAGCACCTCCACCTCGATCCCGTACTGGTCGGAGAGCTGCGCCGCGAGCGCCTGGCCGTAGCCGTGGTAGATGCCGCTGGTCCCACCGGTCGCGATGGTCAGGCTCTGGGGACGCTGGCCCTCCCACGGGTCGCTGTCCCCCGCCGTGCACGCCACCAGCAGCGCGGCGGAGGCGAGCAGCGACAGCGCCGTCGCGACGGCCCGCCTCACTCCCCCGCCTCCCAGGCCGGGACCTGCAGCCGCACCCGCAGTCCGCCGTCGTCGGGCAGATCGAGCCGCAGATCGCCGCCCAGCGCGGCGAGAAGCTCCGAGGCGATCGCCAGGCCCAGCCCCGAGCCGCGCACCGAGCTGTGGCCCGGGCTCCGCCAGAAGCGTTCCGTGAGGCGTTCGAGCTGCTCGGCGGGCACGCCCGGCCCGTGGTCGCGGACGACGATCTCGATCCTGCCGGCCTCGCGGACCACGAGGACGTCGACCGGCTCGGACGCCGGCGCGAACTTGATCGCGTTCTCGACGACGGTGTCGAACGCGCTCTCGAGCGCGGTGGGGTCGGCGGCAGCCAGGACCTCGCCGCCGGGCGTGGTGAGCCGGATCTCCCGGTCCGGGTCGAGGACCTTGCGGCCCTCGACGCGCCGCGCCACGAGGTCGGCGACGTCGACGGGCTGCGCGGCGGACATGCTCGTGCCGTCGGCCAGGAGGAGCAGGGCGTCGAGGATCTGCGCCATGCGCTCGGCCTCGGCCCGCACGTGCTCGACGTCGTCCGCGTCCTCGGCCTCGACGGTCAGTGCGAGCGACTCGATGCGCAGCATCAGGGCGTTGAGCGGGTTGCGCAGCTCGTGCGAGGCGTTGGCCACGAACTCCTGCTGGCGGCGCATCAGGTGCTCGACGCGCTCCGCCATCTCGTTGAATCGGCTCACCACCTGGCGCAGCTCGGGCGGCCCGGTCGACGGTGGGATGCGCTCGTCGAGCCGCCCACCGCCCATCTTCTCCATCGCCTGGTCGACGGCGCGGACCGGCCGCAGCACCCAGCCCGCCGTGCGGTCGGCGAGGACCAGCGCGAGCAGCGCCATCACCACGCCCGCCGCACCGAGGAGCGCCCAGCTGTACCAGATCGCGCGCTGCACCTTCACGGCGTCCGACGACGTCACGAGGGCGCCGACCAGGTCCCCGCCGTCGAAGATGGGCTCGGCGACCACGATCCGCTGCGCGTCCCAGGGCCAGAACGTCTCGCGCATCTCCGCGCGGCGGCCCGCGAGCGCCGCGTGCCGTTCCGCGTAGTCGTGGATCTCCAGCCCTTCCGCTGCGACGGTGACCCCGGCCTGGTCGACGACGCCGGCACGGATGCCGTACACCTGCCGGTACCTCTCGAGGTCTCCCGCGACGAGGGACGGGTCGTCGGCGACGATCGCCTGACGGGCGGGCAGCACCAGGTAGCTCGTGTCGCGCAGCCGGTCCAGGAAGACCTCCTGCTGGTGTGCGCGCGTCACGCTCCCCGCGTAGAGCATGCCGAGCAGCAGGATGACCAGGGCGAGCGGCACGTAGACGAGCGCGGCGAGTCGGCTCCGCACGTCACTGCTGCCCGACGCGGTACCCCACGCCGCGCACCGTCTCGACGACGGCGGGCTCGCCGAGCTTGCGGCGCAGGGAGGCGATGTGGACCTCGAGGGTGCGGCCGAGCCCCTTCCAGCTGGAGCCCCACACCTCCCGCAGGATGCGTTCGCGGGCGAGCGCCGTGCCGCGGTGGCGGACCAGCAGCGCGAGCAGGTCGTACTCCTTGCGGGTGAGCGACACGACGTCGCCGTCGGTGCGGCGCACCACGCGGGCGGCGAGGTCGACCTGCACCTCGCCGACGTCGATCCGGGCGACGTCGGCGCGGCCGTCCCACTCCCGGGACCGGCCGCGGCGCAGCACCGCGTCGATGCGGGCGAGGACCTCGCGGATGTCGTACGGCTTGGTCACGTAGTCGTCGGCGCCGAGCTCCAGGCCCCGCACCCGCGACTCGAGCTGGGTACGTGCGGTGACCATGATGATCGGGGTGTCGCAGACCTTGCGCATCCGGCGGCAGACCTCGAACCCGTCCATGTCCGGCAGCGCCAGGTCGAGCAGCACGAGGTCCGTCCGCGGGCTCAGCGCGTCGAGCGCGCTCGCGCCGTCGGCCGCCCGGAGCACCTCGTACCCGTGCTTGCCCAGGACGGAGACGAGCGCGCCGGCGACATGCTCGTTGTCCTCCACGACCAGCAGCTGCACGTTCCGACCGTATCCGAGCACGGACGCGACGGGTAGACGCGGTCAGGACGTGAGCACCCTGGAGCGGGTGATCCGTGGCGGACGCCGCCGTCGGTCCGCGACCGTGATCCCCAGGGCCGCAGCCAGCAGCGGTGCGAGCTCGCCGAGCACCACGGGGTCGATCACGTTCGGACCGCTCGCTCGGGACGCCGGGGCAGCCGGATGACGTGTCCGGCGCCGGTCGCCAGGGAGCGGTACGCATCACAGGAGGGAGCGACGTCCCGTCCCTGCCGCGACGGTAGGGTACGGACGTCGAACGGAGAGCCATGGGACAGGACCGCAAGCAGATCGGCGAGGTGTCGGAGCGTACCGGCCTCTCCCTGCGCACGATCCGCTACTACGAGGAGGTCGGCCTCGTCATCCCGTCCGCGCGCTCGCACGGCGGCTTTCGGCTGTACACCGACTCGGACATCGCGCGGCTCCTGCTCGTCAAGCAGATGAAGCCGCTGGACTTCTCCCTCGAGGAGATGCGCGACCTGCTCACCACGCTCGACGAGCTGGAGCGCGACGACGCCGGTACCGCGGGACGCGAGGCCACGCTCGAACGGCTGAGCACGTTCGAGGCGGCGGCCGAGCTGCGTTGCCAGAGCCTGCGCGCCCAGCTAGAGAGCGCCGAGGAGTTCGCCGGCAACCTGCGCCGCGAGCTGGACGACCGACGCACGGTGGTGGCCGGCTCCCGATGACCACGCTCGCCACCGAGAACACGTCCGTCACGGCCGAGGCCGCCCGACGGCGCAGCATCGCCGTCATCTCCCACCCCGACGCCGGCAAGTCGACGCTCACCGAGGCCCTCGCCCTGCACGCCCACGCCATCGACCAGGCAGGCGCGGTGCACGGCAAGGGCAACCGCTCCGGCGTCGTCTCCGACTGGCTCGAGATGGAGCAGAAGCGCGGCATCTCGATCACCTCGGCCGCGCTGCAGTTCGTCTACCGCGACGTCGTCATCAACCTGCTGGACACCCCGGGGCACGCGGACTTCTCCGAGGACACCTACCGCGTGCTGACCGCGGTCGACGCCGCCGTCATGCTCCTGGACTCCGCGAAGGGCCTGGAGCCGCAGACCCTCAAGCTGTTCGAGGTCTGCCGCCGCCGCGGCGTGCCCGTCATCACCTTCGTCAACAAGTGGGACCGGCCGGGGCGTGAGGTCCTCGACCTCTGCGACGAGCTCGAGGAGCGCATCAGTCTGCGGCCCACGCCGGTGACCTGGCCCGTCGGCGAGGCGGGCCGGTTCCTCGGTCTGCTCGACCGCCAGGACGGCCACGTGACCACCTACCGCCGCGCACCGGGCGGCGCCTCGATCGCCGAGGAGCGCACGCTCGACGCGGCCCGAGCCGCCGAGGAGCTCGACGACGACTACGTCGAGGCGCTCGAGGGCGCCCAGCTCCTGGAACCGGTCGACGTCGGCACGTTCCGCAGCGGCGAGACCACGCCCCTGCTCTTCGGGGCGGCGCTGGCCAACATCGGTGTCCGGCAGCTCCTCGACGCCGTCGTCGACCTCGCCCCCGCGCCGGCCGCACGGCCGACCGCCGACGGCGGCGACCGCCCCGTCGACGCACCGTTCAGCGGGTTCGTGTTCAAGATGCAGGCCGGGATGGACCCCAAGCACCGCGACCACGTCGCGTACATCCGGGTGTGCTCCGGGCGGTTCGAGCGTGGCATGAACGTCACGCACCAGCGCACCGGGCGGCCGTTCGCGACGAAGTACGCCCTGTCGGTGTTCGGCCGCGAGCGCTCGACCGTGGAGGACGCCTACCCCGGTGACGTCGTCGGGCTGGTGAACGCGGGCGCGCTGGCCGTCGGCGACACCGTCCACGAGCCGTCCGGCCCGTCCGTGCGGTTCCCGCCGATGCCGGCGTTCGAGCCCGAGCACTTCGCCGTCGCACGGTCCTCCGACCCGGGACGCTCGAAGCAGTTCCGCAAGGGCATGGCCCAGCTCGAGCAGGAGGGCGTCGTCCAGGTCCTCGTCTCCGACCTGCGCGGCGACGCCAGCCCGGTCCTCGCGGCGGTCGGTCCGCTGCAGTTCGAGGTCGCCGCGTTCCGCATGGAGCACGAGTTCTCGGCGCCGATGGTCCTCGAGACCCTCCCGCTCTCGGTCGCGCGCTACGTCGACCCCGAGCACGCCGCCACGGTCGCGGCCTACCCGGGGGCCGAGGTCGCGCGTCGCCGCGACGGCGCCACCCTGGCGCTGCTGCGCGACGTGTGGCACGCCCGTGCCTTCGAACGCGGCCACCCGGACATCGCCCTGGACCCGCTGACACCAAACCTGCCTTGACGTCAGGGTAGAGTTCTCCACGGCTCACCCTTTCTGCGCCGTCACCGGCGCGACCGAGCCCACCTTCTTCCCGTGCGCAGCGTCGCGTGCGCTGTCCTTGTCCATCCCGACCGTGTCTCGCGACCCGGTCCGCGGGCGTGCGCGCCCACCGAAGCCGAAAGATGCTGCGTGCCGAACGACGCCCGTGCTCCCTTGCCCGATCCCGCCCCCGTGCCGCGGCCCGTCACCGGTGCGCCCGAGGCGGGCCAGACCTACTCCGTGCTGACGGCGCTGCGGTCCGCCCGGATCCTCAGGACCGAGGTCCTGGCGGGTCTCGTCGTCGCTCTCGCGCTCATCCCGGAGGCGATCGCGTTCTCGATCATCGCGGGCGTCGACCCACGGCTGGGGCTGTTCGCGTCGTTCACGATGGCGGTCTCGATCTCGTTCCTCGGCGGCCGGCCCGCCATGATCTCCGCCGCCACCGGGGCGGTCGCCCTGGTCATCGCACCCGTGGCCCGCGACCATGGCATCGAGTACTTCATCGCCACGGTGATCCTCGCCGGCGTCTTCCAGGTGGCCCTCGGCCTGCTGGGCATCGCCCGGCTCATGCGGTTCATCCCGCGCTCGGTGATGGTCGGGTTCGTCAACGCCCTGGCGATCCTCATCTTCACCTCGCAGCTCCCGCACCTGTTCGGTGACAAGGTCACGGCCGGCAACCGCTGGTGGATCTATGGCCTGGTGATCGTCGGCCTCGTGATCATGGTGCTGCTCCCGCGGCTGACCAAGGTGGTCCCCGCGCCGCTCGTCGCCATCGTGCTCATCACGAGCGCGACCGTCCTCGCCGCGATCAACGTCCCGACTGTCGGCGACGAGGGCGAGCTGCCCCAGTCGCTGCCGTCGCTGCTCGTGCCGGACGTGCCGCTGAACATCGAGACGTTCCAGATCATCGCCCCGGTCGCGCTGGCCATGGCCCTGGTGGGCCTCCTCGAGTCGCTGCTGACCGCCAAGCTGGTCGACGACGTCACCGACACGCACTCGAACAAGACGCGCGAGGCGTGGGGTCAGGGAGCCGCCAACATCATCACCGGGTTCTTCGGGGGCATGGGCGGCTGCGCGATGATCGGCCAGACCATGATCAACGTGAAGGTGTCCGGCGCGCGCACCCGGATCTCGACGTTCCTCGCCGGCGTGTTCCTGCTGGTCCTCGTCGTCGGGCTCGGCGACGTGGTCGCCGTCATCCCGATGGCCGCGCTCGTCGCCGTCATGATCATGGTGTCCGTCGGCACGTTCGACTGGCACTCGGTCCGGCCCGGCACGCTGCGGCGGATGCCCCGCTCGGAGACGGCCGTGATGCTGTCCACCGTGATCGTCACGGTCTGGACCCACAACCTGGCCTACGGCGTCGGCGTCGGCGTCCTGGTCGCGATGGCGCTCTTCGCGCGCCGCGTGGCCCACTTCACCACCGTGACGCGCCTCGACGCATCAGATGCTGACGACGAGCGCGTCTACGCCGTCGAGGGCGAGCTGTTCTTCGCGTCCTCGAACGATCTCGTCTACCAGTTCGACTACTCAGGAGACCCGCACCGTATCGTGATCGACATGACCAATGCCCACGTCTGGGACGCCTCGACGGTCGCAAGCCTCGACGCAGTCCGCACCAAGTACGAGTCGAAGGGCAAGACCGTCAGGATCGTCGGCGCGAACCCTGACACCGCGGCGAGGCTCGACCGCCTCGCCGGCACGCTGGACGGGGGGAGCTGAGATGCACACCGCTCCCCGTGACCTGACGCGCCCTCCCCGGCTCTCCCGCAAGGCTCTGCGGATCACGCCGCTCGGCGGCGTCGGCGAGATCGGCCGCAACATGACGGTCTTCGAGCAGTCCGGGCGACTCCTCGTCGTCGACTGCGGCGTCCTCTTCCCCGAGGACCACCAGCCCGGCGTCGACGTGATCCTCCCCGACTTCGCGAGCATCACCGACCGGCTCGACGACATCGAGGCGATCGTCCTCACGCACGGGCACGAGGACCACATCGGTGGCGTGCCGTACCTGCTGAAGCTCCGTCCGGACATCCCCCTCGTCGGGTCCGAGCTGACGCTGGCGTTCATCGCCGAGAAGCTCAAGGAGCACGGCATCAAGCCGGTCCTGAAGCGGGTCGAGGCGACCGACCGGTACTCCACCGGCCCGTTCGACCTCGAGTTCATCGCCGTGAACCACTCGATCCCGGACGGTCTCGCCGTCGTCATCCGCACCGCCGCGGGCTCCGTGCTGCACACCGGAGACTTCCGGATGGACCAGTTCCCGCTCGACGGGCGGCTGACCGACCTGCGGGCCTTCGGCCGCATCGGCGAGGAGGGCCTCGACCTGCTGCTGGTCGACTCCACCAACGCCGAGGTCCCCGGCTTCTCGATCTCCGAGAGCGACCTGGTCCCGGCGATCGAACAGGTCTTCCGCACCACCCCGGGCCGGGTGATCGTCTCCAGCTTCGCCAGTCACGTCCACCGGATCCAGCAGGTGCTGGACGCCTCCCACGCGGTCGGCCGCAAGGTGTCCTTCGTGGGCCGCTCGATGGTCCGCAACATGCGGATCGCGCGCGAGCTCGGATACCTCACGGTCCCGCGCGGCATGGTGATCGACTACAAGAAGACGCGTGGCATGGCGCCCGAGCAGGTGACGCTGATCTGCACCGGGTCCCAGGGCGAGCCGTTGGCCGCGCTGTCCCGCATGGCCAACGAGTCGCACGAGGTCCGCATCAGCGAGGGCGACACCGTGCTGCTGGCCAGCTCGCTGATCCCGGGCAACGAGAACGCGATCTACGGGATCATCAACAAGCTGACGGACCTCGGCGCGAACGTCGTGCACAAGGGCAACGCCCGCGTGCACGTCTCGGGCCACGCCAGCGCCGGCGAGCTCGTCTACTGCTACAACATCCTCAAGCCGCGCAACGTCATGCCGGTCCACGGCGAGCCCAAGCACCTGCACGCCAACGGTGCGCTCGCCGAGCGCACCGGCGTCGACCCGGAGAAGGTGCTGATCACCCGTGACGGCGTGGTCGTCGACCTCGTCGACGGCACCGCGAAGATCGTCGGCCAGGTCCAGGCGGACCTCGTGTTCGTCGACGGACAGACGGTGGGCCACGCGACCGAGGACACGCTCGCGGAGCGTCGCCAGCTCAGCGCCGGCGGCGTGCTGACCGTGCTCGTGCTGCTGAAGCCGGGCACGACGGAGCTCGCCGAGCCCCCGGAGTACCTGCACCGCGGGTTCGTCCAGAGCCCGGAGAGCCTCGAGGCGGCCACCAAGGCCCTGACGAAGGCGCTCGGCGACGCCGCGGAGCGCGGCATCACCGAGGGCGAGGAGCTCGAGAAGCGTCTGGCGGGTGCCGTCGGGCGGTCGCTGGCCCGCACCTCCCGCCGCGAGCCGGTCGTCATCGCCCTGGTGCTCGACGCCTGACCCTCCTCCGGTCGCCGAATATGTGGATCGGGACCGGTATGCGTCGCATACCGGTCCCGATCCACCTATTCGGCACGCCACGGACGGCGGTGCACGCGTCGCCGTCCCCGGCCGATCATGGAACCATGCCACTGCCCTCGCTCCCCCGCCCGGACCAGGTCCGCCTGGTCGTCACCGACATGGACGGCACCCTGCTCGACCCCGACGGCGCCGTCCCCGACGGCCTGTGGCCGCTGCTCGAGCGCATGCACGACGCCGGCATCGCGTTCGTCCCCGCCTCCGGACGTCAGCACGCCACCATCGCCGCGTCCTTCCCGCCTGCCACCACCCCCGGCCACGACGAGCTGGTGATCATCGCCGAGAACGGCACCCTCGTCACGCGCGGCGGGGCCGAGGTGTCCTCCGAGACGCTCGACCGGGACGGCGTCACCGCCGTCGTCCACGCCGTGCGCGGACTGGGCACCAGCCGGGACGGTGGCGCCGTCCTCGCCGGCAAGCGGGGCGCCTACGTCGAGCGCGCGGACGCGCGGTTCGTCGACCACGTGCGCACCTACTACCTCGAGCTGGAGGTCGTCGAGGACCTGCTCGCCGTCGACGACGACGTCCTCAAGGTCGCCGTGTACGACGACGTCGACTCGGCCACCGGCACGCTGCCCGTGCTCGAGCACCTGCGCGCCACCCACCAGGTCGTGGTGTCCAGCCCGCACTGGATCGACGTCATGCCCACCGGTGTCAACAAGGGCCGCGGCCTGCGCCGGCTCCAGGCCGAGCTCGGCGTGACGCCCGCGCAGACGATGGTGTTCGGCGACTACCTCAACGACATCGAGATGCTCGACGCCGCCGAGTGGTCGTTCGCCATGGCCGGGGCCCACCCCGACGTCCTGGCGCACGCCCGGCACACCGCACCGAGCAACGCCGAGCACGGCGTGGTCCGGGTGCTCGAGGCGCTCTTCGCGGACTGAGGCCGGCCGGCGCCGTGCCGGCCCACCCACGGTGGCCGGGCCGGCACGAGCCGTTGCCATCGCATCTACATCGATGTAAGTTTGCGGTGCTCGCGACCACCCTCAACGTGGAGGACCCATGGAAGCCCGCACCATCGCCCGAGCTCAGCACACCCGGCACTCCCGGCGCACCGTCGCGGCACTCCTCGCCGCGTTCGTCACGGCACTCGCGCTCGCCGCCGGCTGGACCGTCGCCGCCGGCATCCCGGCCCGCGCGGCCACCGTCGACCCGAACGCCTGGTACGTGCTCGTCAACCAGCACAGCGGCAAGGCGCTCGACGTCTACGAGGCCGCCACCGACGACGGCGCCGGCATCGTCCAGTGGGAGCGCAACGACGGCGCCTGGCAGCAGTGGCGGTTCCTCGACTCCGGGGACGGCTATCACCGGCTGCAGTCGCGGCACAGCGGCAAGGTCCTCGACGTCTCCGGCCGGTCGACCGCCGACGGCGCGGACGTGGTCCAGTGGGCCGACACCGGTGGGACGAACCAGCAGTTCCGCCTGGTCGACTCCGCCGACGGGACCGTCCGGCTGGTCAACCGCAACAGCGGCAAGGCGCTCGAGGTGTGGGAGTGGTCGACCGCCGACGGCGCCCGCGTCTCGCAGTTCGACGACCTCGACGGCGCGAACCAGCGCTGGAGCCTCGTACGCGTCGAGGGCGGTGGCGACGGCGGGACCGGGACGAGCTACCCCGGACCCGGCCCCGTCACCGGCGACACCGGCCTGCACGACCCCGAGGTGACCCGGACGCCGTCCGGCGGCTACCTCGTGGCGAGCACCGGGCCCGGCGTCCCGCTCAAGACGTCGGACGACCGCACGCACTGGACCGACGCCGGCTCGGCGTTCCCCGACGGCACGCCGTGGGCCGACCCCTACACCGGCGGCAGCGCCCACCTGTGGGCGCCCGAGATCCACCACACGAACGGTCAGTACTACCTCTGGTACTCGGCGTCGTCATTCGGCGAGAACACCTCGGCGATCTTCCTGGCCACCAGCCCGTCCGGGGCCGCGGGCACCTGGACGCACCGCGGGAAGGTCGTCGAGTCCGGTGCGGGCGACGACTTCAACGCCATCGACCCCGACGTCTTCGTCGATGCCGACGGCTCCTGGTGGATGAGCTTCGGCTCGTTCTGGTCCGGCATCAAGATGATCCGCCTCGACCCGGCCACCGGGGAACGCTCCGGGTCGGCGTTCCACTCGATCGCCGGCCGCGGCGGCGGCGCGATCGAGGCGCCGAGCATCCACCACCGCGACGGCTACTACTACCTGTACGTGTCGTTCGACTCCTGCTGCCAGGGCGCCGACAGCACGTACCGCGTCATGGTGGGCCGCTCGACCTCGGTCACCGGCCCGTACGTGGACCAGGCCGGCGTGCCGATGACGGCCGGCGGCGGCACGGAGGTCCTGGCGAGCCACGGCTCGGTCCACGGCCCGGGCCACCAGACCGTCTTCAGCGACGCCGACGCCGACGTGCTGATGTACCACTACTACGCGGCGTCGGGAGCGTCGTTCCTGGGGATCAACCTGCTCCGGTACGACGACGGCTGGCCGTCGGTGTACTGACACCCGGACGCCGGGTGAGGCGCGCCACGATCCGCGTCCACCCGGCGTCGGCCGCAGTAGGCTTCCGGGGTGCGTCTCTGGACGGGAGCGACGATGGCCGGACGACCGCTGGCAGCCTGGCTGCGTACCGACTCGGGTGCCGCCCTGCTGCTCCTGGCCGTCACCGCGCTCGCCCTGCTCTGGGCCAACTCGCCGCTGTCCGGCTCGTACGAGCACCTGTGGGAGACGCCGATCAACATCGAGGTCGGCGAGCTCGCCTTCGACATGGACCTGCACCACTGGATCAACGACGGCCTCATGGTGCTGTTCTTCTTCGTCGTCGGCCTCGAGGTACGCCAGGAGCTCTCGATCGGCTCCCTCCGCCGGCGCAGCCAGCGCCTGGTCCCGCTCGTCGCCGGCACCGTCGGCGTCGCGGTCCCCGCGCTGATCTATCTCGCGGTGGCCGGCCGGCAGGCACCCGAGGGCTGGGGCGTCGTCGTCGGCACGGACACCGCGTTCCTGCTCGGCGTGCTCGCCCTCGTCGGCCCGGCGATGTCGAACCAGCTCCGCGTCTTCCTGCTGACCCTGTCGGTGGTGGACGACTTCCTCGCGGTGACGATCATCGGCGTCGTCTACTCCGACGCGATACGGGTCGGCCCGCTGCTCCTCGCGCTGGCGTGCCTCGGCGCGCTGTGGCTGCTGGGCCGCATGCGCGAGTGGCGCAGCGCCCCGTACGTGGTCGTGGTGGTCGTGCTGTGGGGGGCCACCGTGCAGGCCGGGGTGCACCCGTCCATCGCCGGGATGCTCGCAGGCCTGCTGGTGCCCGCCGCGCTCACCCGCCGTGACGACGTCGTGCGGACCAAGAACCTGTACCGCGCCTACTGGCAGTCCCCCAGCGCGAGCGTCGCCCGCGACGTCCACCTCGGCCTGGCGCGGTCCATCTCGGTGAACCACCGGCTGCACCAGGTGCTCAACACCCCGGTGCTCCTCGTCGTCGTGCCGCTGTTCGCGCTCGCGAACGCCGGGATCGAGCTGCGGGGCGGCGCGCTCGGCGACGCGCTGGGCTCGTCGATCACGTGGGGCGTGGTCGCCGGGCTGGTCGTCGGCAAGCTGGTGGGCATCAGCGTCGGCACGTGGGTGGCCGTCCGGCTCGGGCTCGGCACCCTGCCCGACGGCGTGGGGCCCGGCAGCGTGCTCGGCGGCGCGGCCCTGTCCGGGATCGGCTTCACCGTCTCGCTGCTCGTGGTCGACCTGGCCTTCGACGACGCGGCACAGCGCCAGGCCGCCACCGTGGGCGTGCTGCTCGCGCTGGTGATCGCCTCGCTGGTCGCCTGGGCACTGTTCGCCACAGCACGGGTGCGGTGGGGCGAGGAGAGCGCCGACCTGCCCCTGACGCTGGACCCGCCGGTCGACCTGCGCCACGACCACGTGCGGGGCGACCCCGACGCGCCGCACACCGTGGTGGAGTACTTCGACTTCGAGTGCCCGTTCTGCGCCCGGACCACCGGGATGTGGCGGGACCTGCGCGACCACTTCGGCGACCGCGTCCGGTACGTGGTGCGTCACCTGCCGCAGGAGGACGTGCACCCTCGGGCGCTGCTCGCCGCCGTCGCGTCGGAGGCGGCGGCGCGGCAGGGCCGCTTCTGGGAGATGCACGACCTGCTGTTCGCCCACCAGTCCCGCCTCGAGGCGGAGGACCTGCGCGGCTACGCCGAGGAGCTCGGCCTGGACCTGGAGCAGTTCGACGCCGACCTCGCCGACGACGCCCTGCACGCCCTCGTGCAGGACCACACCGTCAGCGCGGCGGCCAGCGGCGCCCGCGGGACACCGACGTTCTTCCTCGACGGCACCCGTCACCAGGGCTCCCACGACGCCCAGACGCTCATCGCGACGCTCGAGGCACTGGACAGCGCCGACGGCCTCGCCGACCCGTCCCCACAACGCCGACGACGGCGCTGACGGCAGGTCCGCCGGCTCAGCAGCTGGGGCAGGGCACCTCTCCCGGGCGAGCCACGCCACGCTCCGCGCGGACCCTGTCCCACCACGCCTGCGCCCGGTCCAGCAGCGGCGCCGTGCGCTCCCAGAGCGTCGGGCGGCGGGTGCTGACCCGGAACGTCGTGGCCGCCGCAGCGTCCGAGACGACGGCGGAGACCCGCTCCGGGGCGCAGTGCCCGTACTTCGCCCGGTAGGCGTCGTCGAGCGGGCCGTGCACCTCGGGCGCCACCTCGGCGAGCGTCACGTGGTGCACGACGTCGGCCACCCGCACGCGTGCCCCGCCACCGCCCGGGTGCAGCCGTTCCCCGCCTGGCGCCGACCGCACGTAGAGGTCGTGGCCGAGGGACACCACCCACGCCGGGTTCCCCGGGCCTGACCCGTCGCTCGTGAGCAGCTGGGCGGTGGGAAGGGACGCGAGGTCCTGCAGGGTGGTGTCGGTCATCAAGGTCTCCTCGCGGCGGTGCGTCAGGGTCGTGCTGGGCGGGCTCGGGTGGATGTGGTCTCCTCAGAGGGGGTGTGCGTCCAATCCGGTGGAACCCCGCTGTCGCCCCGGCTATTCCGGCAGCAGGAGGCCCGCCCTTCCTAGGCCTGCTTTTGCCGATCATGAAGCAAAAGATGACCTTTCGGGGCACAACTTCCCTCGCAGAGGTCGGTCAATGTGGTTGACTTCTCCGCATGGCGACCGTTTCGGCACCCGAGCTCGGTGCCGTCCTGCGGCTGCTCCGCGACGGGCGTTACCGCACCCGCGCCGAGCTAGCGCGCACGGCCGGGCTCTCCCGCTCCACGATGTCCGCGCGTATCGACGAGCTCCTGCGCCTCGGCCTCGCAGCCACGGTCGGCGACGCCGGATCCACCGGAGGCCGGCCCGCCGCGACGTTCGCGCTCGCACCCGGCTCCCGGCTCGTCGCCGGCGTCGACCTCGGCGCCACCCACGCGCGGGTCTCCGTCACCGACCTCACGGGCCGCGAGCTCACCGAGCACATGGAGCAGCTCCACATCGCCGACGGCCCGGACGTCGTGCTCGACCGGGTCGCCGAGATCCTCGTGGGGCTGGTCGCCGGCCTCGACCGGCCGATGAGCGACGTGGTGGGCGTGGGGGTCGGCGTCCCGGGACCGGTCGACCACACCACGGGCCGCCCGACCAAGCCGCCGATCATGCCGGGCTGGGACGGCAGCGACGTCGTGGGAGCGCTCCGACAACGTCTCGGGGACGTCGCCGTGCTCGTCGACAACGACGTGAACCTCATGGCTCTCGGCGAGCACGCGACCGCCCTGCCCGCCGTCGGCCACCTGCTCTACGTCAAGGTCGCCACCGGCATCGGCTCCGGCATCGTGGCCGACGGCAGGATCCACCGCGGTGCGCAGGGCAGCGCCGGCGACCTCGGCCATATCGCCGTCCCCGGGGCGAAACCGGTCCGCTGCACGTGCGGCAACACCGGGTGCCTCGAAGCCATCGCGGGCGGTGCCGCCGTCGCCGCCCGCCTCGCAGCCCAGGGCCTCGCCGCGGAGAGCACCAACGACGTCGTCGAGCTCGTCCGGCACGGCGACCTCCGCGCCGCCGCGGCGGTCCGCGACGCCGGCCGGTCGATCGGGGCCGTGCTCGCCGGCTGCGTCAGCCTGCTCAACCCGTCCGCCGTCGTCGTCGGCGGATCCATGTCACGGGCCGGCGAGCACCTCATCGCCGGCATCCGCGAGATCGTCTACGCCCGCTCGCTGCCGCTGGCGACCCAGCACCTGCGGGTCGTCACCAGCATCGCCGGCGCCCGGGCCGGCGTGCTCGGCGGGGCGCACTCCGCCGCCGAGCACGCCTTCGCGCACCCCGAGCTGCTCACCGGCGAGACCGTCAGCCCACCGGGCTCGGCAGCCGCGACAGCCTGAGCAGCAGGTCCCGCACCTCGGTCGCCTCCAGGCGCTCCGTGCCCAACGGCACCGAGGACAGCAGCACCGGGCCGTCCGCCGGGTCCGCCGGCAGGCGACCGTGAGTGCCCCGCACCGGCGACGGGTCGAGCGGCACCACCCGCAGCGCGGACCGCAGGCCCGTCTTCTTGCGCAGCACGTGCAGCAGCGCCCGCGCCTTCACCCAGCGGTCCGCGGGGTCCCAGAACAGCTCGGCCGGGTCGAACCCCGGCTTCTTGTGGATCTCCACCGACCGCGCGAAGTCCGGCGCCTTCGCGTCGTCCAGCCAGTAGTAGTAGGTGAACCAGGCATCGGGCTCGGCGACCAGCACCAGGTCTCCCGCCCGCTCGTGGTCCAGCCCGTACGCGGCGCGGCCCTCGGCGTCCAGCACCTCGGCCACACCGGGCAGCGCGGCCAGCAGCTCGGAGACCTCGGCCAGGTCGGCCTCGTCCGGCACGTAGACGTGCGCCACCTGGTGGTCCGCCACGGCGAACGCCCGCGACGTCCACGGGTCCAGCAGCTCGCCCGTGGCGTTCGTGTGCACGTGCAGCAGGCCCGCACGGCGCAGGGCCCGGTTGACGTCCACCGGGCGGCGCGCCGCCGTGATCCCGTACTCGCTGAGCGCGACGACGGTGGTGCCGGTCCGCTCGGCGTCGTCGAGCAGCGGGGCGAGCACCTCGTCGACCGCCTGCGCGGCCGCCACCGCCTCGGGTCCGTCCGGGCCGAACCGCTGCAGGTCGTAGTCGAGGTGCGGCACGTACACCAGCGTCATGTCGTGGTCCGGCAGCAGCCGCCGCGCGGCCGCCACGATCCACCGCGAGGAGGCGATGCTCGCCGTCGGCCCCCAGTAGGTGAACAGCGGGAACGGACCCAGCTCGGACTCCAGCTCGTCGTGCAGCTCCGGCGGCCACGTCCAGCAGTCCGGCTCCTTGCGGCCGTCGGCGCGGTAGACGGGACGCGGGGTGATCGTCGTGTCCGCCGTCGACCCCATGGCGTACCACCAGCACACGTTGGCGACCCGGTAGCCCGGCTGCTCGTGCCGGATCGTCTCCCAGACCTTCTCGCCCTGGACCAGCCGGTGGTGCTGACGCCACAGCAGCGGCTCGCCCAGGTCGCGGAAGTACCAGCCGTTACCCACGATGCCGTGGTCCCGGGGCATCCGGCCCGTGAGGAACGTCGACTGCACCGAGCAGGTCACCGCCGGGAGCACCGTCCCCAGCTCCGCCCGTCCGCCACCCTCGGTCAGCGCCCGCAGGCGCGGCATGTGCTCCAGCAGGCGTGGGGTCAGCCCGACCACGTCGAGCACCAGCATCCGGTTCACAGGACCTCCATCCCTCGGTCGACGAGCTGCGCGCGCGTCCAGTCCAGCTCCGCCGCGATGCCGGCCACCAGGCCGTCGTCGTCGCGGGGCCGCAGGTGCGCGGGCAGCACCGACCACGTGTACGTCTCGGTCTCCAGGTGCTCCACGAGCGGGTGCGCACCACCGACCAGGAGGCCGAGCGCGTCCGTCAGGACCTCCCGGGTGCTCCGCAGCGGCGGGCGCGGGTCGGCGTGCAGCGGCACGTGGACGTGCACCCGCCACGGCCCGTCGCCGGGCAGGCCCGCCGAGCCCGCCACGCGGCCGAGCGCGTCCGGCAGGTCGTCACGGCGGTCCACCGACGCCTCCTGCTGCTCGCGCACCTGGTGCAGGAACCGCGCCTCCACGAACTCCTCCAGCGCGGCCAGCGCCTCGGGGTCCGTCGGGTCGTCGCAGTGCAGCGCCGCCGAGACCTGCGTCTTGACCACGTCGACCCCCGCACCGTGGAGCTGCGCGAGCGCCGCGGCGGGGTCCTCGAACTCGGTGGCCAGGTGGCACAGGTCGAGGCAGGCGCCCAGCCGCTCGGTATCGACCCCGTCCAGGTGCTCGACGAGGCCGCTGGTCGTCTCGGCGACGCAGCCGGGCTCGGGCTCGAACGCGACCCGCACCGTACGACCGGTGCGGTCCTCCAGCTCCCCGAGCCCCTCGGCGAGCCGGTCGACCCGGTCGCGGGCCGCGGCGGCACGGTCGGCGTCCCAGGGCTCGCGCCAGCCCAGCGGCAGCGTGCTGATGCTGCCGCGCGTGACGTCGTCGGGCAGGAGCTCGCCGAGAACCTGCGCGCAGTCGAGGGTGTACTCGAGGCGGGCGTCCTCGGTCCAGTCCGGCCGGTAGACCGCCTTCTTGACCACCGGCGCGTGGAAGTTGCCGTACGGGAACGCGTTGACCGTGACGACCTCCAGTCCCTCGTGGTCGAGCGCCTTGCGCAGCAGACCGACGGCGGCGGGATCGGCCGCGAGCCGACGCGTCGCCTCGGCGGGGAGCCACAGGCCGAGACCGAGGCGGTCCACCCCGAGCCGCCGCCGCACGGGGCCGCCGAACCGCCGGAGCTGGTCGACGAGCCCGTCGACGTCCTGCGCCGGGTGGACGTTGGTGCCGTAGGACACGTGCAGGACGCTCCCGTCGGGGTGGCGCAGACGCACGGCTCAGCCCTCCGAGCCCGCGGTCGGCACGCCCTGCGACCCGCCCGGCGCGAGCGGCTCACCACGCTGCAGCGTGTTGCCCGCGAAGTCCCCGGCGTCGTCGACCACGTCGTCGAGCAGCAACCGGCCGCTCTGGCCGTAGAACGCCACCGGGTTGCGCCAGAGCACGTGGTCCACGTCGTCGTCGGTGTAGCCGCCCTCGAGCATGGCCCGGCCCGTGCGGTACGTCTTCAACGGGTCGGAACGTCCCCAGTCCGCCGCCGAGTTGACCAGCGCGCGGTCCAGGCCGCGGCGGTCCAGGATCGCGACCATCCGGTCCTCGTCCATCTTGGTGTCCGGGTAGACGGAGAACCCGGCCCAGCAGCCCGCGTCGTCGACCAGGTCGACGGTCTTCTCGTTGAGGTGGTCCACGAGGACGCGCTCCGGCGGCAGGCCCACCTGCCGCACGATCTCCAGGGTGCGCCGGGTGCCCGCCACCTTGTCGCGGTGCGGGGTGTGGACCATGACGGGCAGGTCGTGCTCGCCGGCCAGCTCGAGCTGGCGGACCATCACCTTCTCCTCGGCGTCGGTCATCGAGTCGAAGCCGACCTCGCCGACGGCGACCACGCCGTCCTTCTCCAGGTAGCGCGGGAGCAGGTCGAGCACCTCCAGCAGCCGCGGGTCGTTCGCCTCCTTCGGGTTCAGCGCGATGGTGGCGTGGTGGGCGATGCCGAACTGCGCGGCGCGGAACCTCTCCCACCCCAGCAGCGCGTCGAAGTAGTCGACGAACGAGCCGACCGACGTGCGCGGCTGCCCCAGCCAGAACGCGGGCTCGACGACGGCGCGCACCCCGGCGGCGTGCATCGCCTCGTAGTCGTCGGTCGTCCGGGAGGTCATGTGGATGTGCGGGTCGAAGATGCGCACGGCACTCTCCTCGGGTCGGTCCGCGGCGTCGCGGAGGGATCGGTCGGTCAGTGGTCGGCGGAGGCCAGCAGCCGCAGCGCGTCCTCGGGGACGTCGCGCCCGGCGGCCTCGCGCTCCTCGGCGAACGCGCGCACCATCCGGTCGAGCTCGGCGTCGCGGCGGGCGTCCAGGGCCGCGACGGAGGCCAGCGGGACGCCGGTGAACAGGCACTTCAGGACGCCGTGGCGCCAGGCGTCGACCGGCAGGTGCGCGGCGGCGTACGGGCCCATCGCGACGGCCACCAGCCGGGTGTCGTTGGTCCGCAGCGCGTCGAGGACGACGGGCACCGCGCCGTCGCCGAGCCCGAGCTCCTCGAGGTCGGGCAGCGCCATCAGCACGGCGCGGCGCTCGTCGGCGTCGCCCACGGCGTACTGCCCGGCGACGACGTCGGTCGCGACGTCCGGCCCCGCCGTCTCGCACGCGGCCACCAGCAGCCGGGACCGCGCGACGTCCTCGATCCGGCGGCCGTCCAGACCCGGGCCGCGACCGACCACCCGGGCTGCGCGGGCGGAGACCCGGGGCAGCGCCGCGGGATCGTGCCGCACCTCCCCGACGAGCACGGCGAGACGTTCCTCGGCGGTCATCTGGTCACCTCCTGGGTCTGAGCGGGATGTCCGCCTGGTAGGCCGACGCGCGGATCGCCTCGGCACTCGAGGCGACGAGCCGAGCGGCGGCGTGCGAGTGGCGGGGCAGCTCGACGGCGGCCAGGCCGTCGAACGCGGCCTCGTGCAGCGCGGTCAGGACCCCGGGCAGGTCGACGTCCCCGGTGCCGAGCTCGAGGTGCTCGTGCACGCCACGCACCATGTCGTCCACCTGGACGTGGGCGATCAGGTCCCCTACGCGACGCACCACGTCAGGGCCGGGAGCGTCCTCGACGCAGGTCAGGTGGCCGACGTCCACCGTGAGCCGCAGGGCGTCCGGGTCGCCGAGCTCGCGGCGCAGGTCCAGCACGTCGTCGACCCGCTCGACGAGCATCCCCGGCTCCGGCTCGAAGGCGAGGACGACGCCCGCGGCCTCCGCGACGGGGATCAGCTCCTCGAGGCCGGCCCGCAGGCGCGAGCGGCCCGTCGCCCTCGAGGTGCCCACCGGCAGGATCCCGGACCACAGGTGGACCGCCGGCGACCCGAGGTCCGCGGCGATCTCGACGGCGGTACGCAGCAGGGCGACGCGGCGCTCCCTGCCCTCGTCGGACAGCAGGGTCGGCTCGTGCTTGCGGCGGGGGTCGAGCACGTAGCGGGCGCCCGTCTCCACGACCACCCGCAGGCCGTGCCGCTCGAGCATCCCCCGGACCGCCGTCGTCCGCGCCGCGAGGTCCGGCGCCAGCGGGTCCAGGTGCATGTGGTCGAGGGTCAGGGCGACGCCGCCGTACCCGTGGTCGGCGAGCAGCGCGAGCGCGTCGTCGAGGCGATGGTCGGCCAGCCCGTTGGTGCCGTAGGCCATCGTGATCACGTCGGGCTCACCACCTTGGCACCCGCCCGCGCCAGCGGGACCACGGTCATCAGGCCGAGCGCGGCACCGACGGCGCCCTGCCCGGCGAGCAGCGCGGCCTGGAGCGGAACCATCCCCCGGATGCCGACGCCGGTGGCCCGCCGGGCGTTCCCGGCGTCGGGCGCGCGGACGACGTCGAGCTGGGCGGGCAGGACGGCGGCCACGTACGACGCGGCGAGGCCCGGCCCCGCGACGGACGTGGCGACGGCGGGGCCGGTGCCACCGCGTGCACCCACCAGCGCGCCGAGGGCGGCCGCGGCGCCGACGCCGACGGTGGTGGCCGCGGCGGTGCGGGCCGTGCCGACGGTCGTGCCGTGCACCTCGCCGCGCGACACGGCCGTGACGGCGAGCGTGTGCACGCCGAGCGCGGTGGCCGGACCGAGGGCGGCGCGCCGGCCGCCGGCACCCATCAGCACGTCCAGGAACCGGGTCGACGCCATGACGACCGGCCCGGCCGCCGTCGGCTTCGCGACGAGGTCGTACGTCCACACCGCGGCCGCCAGGGCGGTGCCCACGGCGAGCGGCCGCCGTCCGGCGACCGCGGCGCACGCGAGCCCCACGCCGGTGAGCGCGGCCGCGACGCCCAGGGCCTCGTCCGGCCGGACCCGGCCCGACGGGATCGGACGGTCCGGCCGCTCGACGGCGTCGAGCTCACGGTCGGACCAGTCGTTGAGGGCCATGCCCGCCCAGTACAGGGCGGCGGACGCGAGCGGGAGCGCCGCCGTCCGCCCCCGGCTCGGCCACCCCGCGGCCGCGGCGCCGACCAGCGTGTCACCCGGGACGGTGAGTGCCGCGGGGAGCCGGACGAGCTCGGCGAGGTCGCGCCACCTCATGCGGCGCCGTGGGACGGCGCGTCCGCCGGGGCGGCGGCGAGGTCGGCGCACCAGCGGGTCAGCGCCTGCCACTGGTCGGTGAGCGCGTGCGACGTGCCACCCAGCGGCTCCTTGAAGAAGAACCCGAGCGCGGCGACGGGGCCGCACTGGCCGGCCTGCTGCGCTCGCGCGAGGAGGCGGGCGAGGTCGAGGACGAGCGGCGCGGCGAGCGCCGAGTCGCAGCCCTCCCAGGTGACCTGCATGCGCATGCGGGTCCCGAGGAACCCCTCGAACGACACGTGGTCCCAGGCCGTCTTCCAGTCGCCCATGTCGGCGACGTGGTCGATCCGGACCGGCCCGTCGACGGGGTAGCCGAGGATCGCCTCCAGCGCCATGGCCTTCGTGGCCGTCTTGCTCGCCGCCGCGGCCGGGTCCGCCAGCGTGCGGCCGTCCCCGCCCCCGAGGATGTTGAACGCCGCCCACGACCGGACGTCGAGGGCGCGCATCGCGAACATGGGCGCGAGCGCCGACTTCAGGAGGGTCTCGCCGGTCTTCCCGTCCCGCCCGGCCCACGGCAGGTGCCGGGCCTTGGCGAGCTCCTCGAGCGCGGGCACGTGCGGACCGGTCGACGGGGTGAACTCCACGAAGGGACAGTCGGCCCGGAACGCGGCGTACGCGTAGAGGGACGACGGCGGGAGCGCTGCGGTCCCGTCGTCGAGCGCGCGGTCGAGCTCGTCGAGGGAGCCGATACGGGCGGCCTCGGGCGACGGTGGTTCCGTGCTGGAGACGTCGATGACGACGAGGTGGTCGAGATCGTGCTCGGCGCGGAAGTCGCGCAGGTCCTGCTCGAGCCGGTCGGCGGTGGCGCGGTCCGCGGCTCCGGTGGCACCCGGGCGGACCCGGGCATCGACCGCGGCGAGCCCGTCGAGCACCTCGGTGACCGTCTCGGGCGGTACCACCCCCGAGCGGGCGAGCTCCTGGGCCCGCTCGACCATGCTGCCGGCGAGGTCGTGCCCGCCGAGAACCAGCCCGTCGAGGGGCGGCAGCCCTGCGCGGGACACCTCCTCGAGCTCCGTGACCAGGCCGGTCGGCGCGGTGCCGCCCCGTGCGAGGGCGAGTGCGCCGACGGTGGCGGTGGTCGCGACCGAGCCGCGAGCGCCGATGAACCAGACTCCGGTACGGGGTCCACGGACGTCGTCATCATTGACCATATCGCGCACACTACGCGACTTATGTTCGCTGTCAAGCAAATGTCGGGCCACTTCTGCACTCGCAGGTCAGCGCGGTTCCTTGACCCTCGCCGAACGGGCTCGGTACCTTCGCGGCTGGCCGACGGGGGCCCTGCGCGGTGCCGCCGTCCTGGACGAGGGTGTGCATCGATGGTGGCTGGCAGGACGGTCCGGTTCGACTCCGCGGCGCTCCGCGAGGACCTGCGCGCGGCATGGAAGGACGCCGCTGCGGCCCTCCTGCTGACGCTGGCGGTGTTCGTCCTGCTGTACCGGAGGGTCGAGACCGGCGCCTCGGCCACGACCGACGTCATGCCGTACCTCGCGGACGCCCCGCTGTACTGGATGTACTGGTTGTGCCAGGCGTTCGGATGGTCGGGCCTCGCGTGGGCGTGGATCACCGTGATGCTCGGGCTCGTCCGGTCCGCCCGGCGCCCGGCCCGGCTGCCCGTCCCGACGGCACGGCTCGAGCGGTGGCACCGCACCACGAGCCTGACGACGATCGGTCTGATGTTCGCCCACGCCTTCTGGTTCTTCGCCGAGCTGGTCCGGGAGAACGCGGACGGGCTCTCCGCACCGGCGCTCGTGGGGAGCGCCTTCGTCGACGTGTTCGTCCCCGGCGGGTACTCCTCGGGCACGGGGCAGATCGCGATCCTGATCGGGCTGCTGGCGCTCTACCTGGCCGTTCCCCTCGGGCTCGCGTTCTACGCGCGCCGGTGGATGGGCCCGCGCGTCTGGCAGGCGCTGCACGCGTCGATCATCGTCGTCTACGTGCTCAGCGTGTGGCACACGCTCCTGTACGGGACGAACGTCTGGTACGACGGCGCCTTCCGCACCACCGTCTGGCTGCTCCAGCTCCCGGTCGCCGCCCTCCTGCTCGCCCGGCTGCTCGCACCGGCACGCACGGCCGGGCGGACCGTCGTCGACGCCGTCGGCCGCTGGGTCGGGCGCGGCGCCGTCGCGCTGACCGTCGTCGTGGTGCTGTGGGCGACCGCCACCGGCCGGGACGGAGGCCGCACGCCAGGAGCGGAGGGAACCGGCCCCGACGTCACGCAGGCGATGGTCTGGGCGGGGTCCGTGCTCTTCGCGGTCGCGGTCACCGTGGCCGTCGTGCGGGCGCACCGCCGCCCGCGGGTGCGCCCGGGTCGCGACGAGTCCGGGAAGCTGGAGCACAGCCGGTCAGCGTAGGCCGGCCTCGCCGTCAGCGGCGCGCGACGGCGGCGTCGAGCAGCAGGTCCAGCGACCGGTGGGCGGCCTCGCGCGCCCTGGGGTCCCCGCCGCGGTCGACGAGCCACAGCGCGGCCTCGTTCATCGCGCCGGAGAGCTGGGCGGTCAGCGCGTCCAGCAACGCGGGGCCCACGCCCGCCTCGGCGAGGGCGTCGCGCAGGTGCACGGCCGTGGACTCGGCGTCGAGGGCCCGCCACTCCTGCCAGCCGACGACGGCGGGCGCCTCCACGAGCAGGATGCGCACCGTCCGTGGCGCGGTGATCGCGTCGAGGAACGCGTGGCTCCCGGCACGCAGCCGGTCCGCCGGGGCGTCGGTGGTCTCCGCGGCCGCGACGAGGGCCGCTGCGACCTCCCGCTGCAGGTGAGCGGTCACCGCCCGGAAGAGGCCTGCCTTGCTGCCGTAGTGGTGGTAGACGGCTCCGCGCGTCACCCCGCCGGCGACGGCGACGTCGTCCAGCGCGACGGCGGCGTAGCCCCGGTCGGCGAACAGGTCGGCGGCGATCTCCACGAGGCGGCGGGCCGTCTCGGCGGCCGCTGCGGCGGTGGCGCGTGGCATGGGTCCTCCTGACATGCACAGCGTATGTATAGTGGTTTACGTACGCAGTGTATGTCTTCGAGGAGGCGCCATGTCCGTCACGAGCTTCTACCCCGTCATCATGTCCGCGGACGTCAGCTCCGCCGCCGACTTCTACCGCCGCGTCCTGGACTTCGAGACCACGTTCGAGGCCGACTGGTACGTGAGCCTGCGCCGCGGCACCTTCGAGCTGGCCCTGCTCGACGCCGATCACCCCACCGTGCCCGCCGGGTTCGGCCGGCCCGTCCAGGGGCTGCTGCTCAACCTGGAGGTCGAGGACGTCGACGCGGAGCACCGGCGACTCGTCGACGAGCACGGTCTGCGGCCCGTGCTGCCGCTGCGCGACGAGCCCTTCGGGCAGCGCCACCTGATCGTGGAGGCGCCCGACGGCGTCCTCGTCGACGTCATCCAGCCGATCGAGCCGTCGGCCGAGTTCGCGGCGGCCTACCGCGAATGAGCGCTCAGGCGACCGGGTCGCGCACGATCGGGCACGTCATGCAGTGCCCGCCACCGCGCCCGCGGCCCAGCTCCCCGCCGACGATCGTGATCACCTCCACGCCCGCACGGCGCAGCTCCGCGTTGGTCAGGGTGTTGCGGTCGTAGGTGAAGACCACCCCCGGCTCGACGGCGACCGCGTTGTTCCCCGAGTCCCACTGCTGACGCTCCGAGGCGTACACGTCCCCCGCCGTCTCGACCACGCGCAGCCGGTCCAGCCCCATGGCGCGCGCCACGACGTCCACGAACGGTGTGCCCCCATGGTCCGTGACCTCCACGCCCGGGGCGCGGTCGCTCGGACGCAGCACGTAGGGCCGGATGTTGTCGACGATCGTCGGGTGCACCGTCACCAGGTCGCGGTCGGCGAACGTGAACACCGTGTCCAGGTGCATCGCCGCCCGGAGCCGCGGCATGCCGGCCACGACCACCTGGTCCGCCGCCCCGCCGTCGAACAACGCCTTGGCGAGCTGGCTGATCGCCTGGCGCGACGTGCGCTCGCTCATGCCGACCAGGACGACGCCGGAGCCCACCGGCATCACGTCGCCGCCCTCGAGCGTGGCCTGGCCCCAGTCCTGCTCCGGGTCGCCCCACCACACCGTCGCGTCCCGGTACTCCGGGTGGAAGGAGTAGATCGCCTTCATCAGCAGCGTCTCGTCCTTGCGCGCCGGCCAGTACAGCGGGTTCAGCGTGAGCCCGCCGTAGATCCAGCACGTGGTGTCGCGGGTGTACAGGGTGTTCGGCAGCGGCGGCAGCAGGTACTCGCGGGCGTCCGGCGCCTCCTGGGCGAGCGAGACGTAGTCCGTGCGGTAGTCCGCCGGCAGGTCCGTCGTCGACAGCCCGCCCACCAGGGACCGCGCCAGATCCGACGGCGACAGCGAGTCGAGGTAGGCGCGCGTGCCCTCCACCATGCCCAGCCCGACGCGGTTCGGCACCACCTTGCGGTCCAGCAGCCACGCCCGCGCCTCCGGCAGCGCCATGGTCTGGGCGAGCAGGTCGTGCAGTTCGACCACCTCGACGCCGCGGCCGGTCAGCTCGTCGACGAAGTCCTGGTGGTCACGCTGGGCGGCCTCCACCCACATCACGTCGTCGAACAGCAGGTCGTCCGAGTTCGTCGGCGTCAGCCGCTCGTGCGCCAGGCCTGGCGAGCACACCAGGACCTTGCGCAGCCGACCCACCTCGGAGTGGACGCCGTACGTCGCCGCACCGCTCGCTCCTGCACTCATGCTTCTCCTTCGCTCACGCCGTCCCGCCTGCTCGGCCGTGGCGTGCAGCGCCGTCGGGCACCCGTTCTTCGCGATCCTGGCAGGCGCGGATGGGCCTCGCACCCTGACGACCGCTGCCCTCCGTGGGTAGGGTCGGGCGCCATGGCACTCCAGCTCGTGCAGGTGAACTTCAAGGCTCGCGACGAGGCGGCGCTCGGGCGGTTCTGGGCCGACGCGCTCGGCTGGAGCCTCGACAGCGAGGGCCCCGGGGTGGCCAACGTCGAGCCGCCGGGCTTCGACTGGCCGGACCCCTCCGCCGTCTGCGTCGACGTCGTCCGGGTCCCGGACCCCGAGACCGTGCGGTACCGCGCGCACCTCGACCTCGCCACGACGTCGCAGGCCCACCAGGCGGAGCTCGTCGCGCGGTTGCGCGACCTCGGGGCGCAGCCGGCGGACATCGGCCAGGGCGACGTGCCGTGGACCGTGCTCGCCGACCCGGAGGGCAACGTGTTCTGCGTGCTGGAGCCGCGGCCGCTCTACCAGGACACCGGCCCGATCGCCGCCGTGGTGGTCCACTGCGCCGACCCGCGCGCCATGGCTCGGTTCTGGGGCGAGGCGACGGGCTGGAAGGTCCACGAGGTCTCCGACGACCACGCCCGGCTGCGCGCCCCCCAGGACGTCGGCCCTTACCTGGAGCTGGTCCGCACGCCCGCGGAGACCGCCTGGACCCGCGTGCACCTGGACCTGCTGCCGTACCCCGGCGACTCCCAGGCCGCCGAGGTGGAGCGGCTGCGGTCGCTGGGCGCCACGGACGCCGACGTCGGCCAGGGCGACGTGCCCTGGGTCTGCCTCGCGGACATCGAGGGCAACGACTTCTGCGTCCTGGGGCGGGGCTGAGGCGGCCCCGGCCCGTCGACGCCCGGTCTCAGAGCACCCGCGCGAGCGCGTCGAGAGCCGCCGTCGGGTCCGGGCCGACGGGGATCATGACCACGCAGGACGCCCCGGCGTCCCACCGGGCCGCGACACCGCCCTGCACCTGCGCGGGCGTCCCGGCCAGCGCGAGGTCGTCGAGCCACTCGTCCGGCAGGTCCCGGACGAACTCTGCCCGCGAACCCGCTCGGCGGCGCAGCGCCCGGAACTCCTCGGCGAACGGCAGCGGCGCGACGTGCGGGTCCCAGTCGGGCTCCCCGATCCACTCCAGCCCGGGACGTGCCGTGTCCCGCGCACGCGCCGCGTCGTCGTCGACCGCCGCGACGTCGTAGGTGACGACCCGGTGCGGGCCCGCGGCGGCGACGTGGCCGAGCGCGGCCCGGACGTACGCGGGGGCGCACGGCTCCGCGAGGACGGTGCCGTCCGCCTGCCGCCCGGCCAGCGCGAGGGACCGCGGCCCCCGCACGCCCGCCAGCACGCGGGGGGTCGTCGTGGGGACGACGGCGGGTTCCAGCCGCACGCCGTCCAGCGCGACGTAGCGAGCGGTCCCGTCGAGCTCGACGACGTCACCCCGCACCAGCGCGCGGACGGCGCGCAGGTGCTCCTCGAGCAGCGTGAGCGGGCTGCTGGGCCACGCCCCCGCGGACCGCATCCAGCCCGGCATGCCGTGCCCCAGGCCGACGTCGACCCGGCCCGGGAAGAGCTGGCCCAGGGTGGCGACCTCCATCGCCGTGAACGCCGGGTTCCGCGCTGCGGCGGGCAGGACGCCGACCCCCACCCGGATCCGCTCGGTCGCCGCGAGGACCGCCGCCGCCTGCGCCGTGCCCCCGCGGAACCCGAGGTCCTCGACCACCCAGAGCTCGTCGAAGCCGTGCGCGTCGGCACGCCGGGCGAAGTCGAGGACGTCCCCGGCCGGCAGGTCCCGGGGCAGCATCACCCCGACCGCACGTTCCGTCGTCGTCTCGGAGGGTGCCACGTGGTCTCCTTCGTCGTCGGGCTCACCCGCGATCATGCCAGCGCCGGACATGCTGTTACGCGTTCGTGACAATCGGTGCCTCCGCGCGGTACGTTTCTGCATGCCTCGCCACGCCGCGAGGCACGTCGCACGGGCGCCGAGCCCTGTCACCGTGCGTCGTCGACCGAAACAGACACGGGGCGGGGGAACCAACGACGGGCGCCACGGCGTCCTTGGGGTGAAGCCGACCGCGCAGCGCGCGGCGGCCGGGTCAGTCTCCGACCCGAATCCGACAGCTAACCCCGAAGGCGCCAGGAGATGACGATGACCCGCTCCACCCGCGCACGCCGTGGCCGGCACTTCGCCGAGCCCCAGCCCCGCGCCTCCCGTGCTTCACGCACGACCCCGCGACCGGCGGCACGACTGGCACCACGTCCCGGGAAGGTCGGCGCCGGGTTCGCCCTCGCGCTCGCCACGGCGTCCGCCGTCGTCGCCCCGGCCGTCCTGCCGGAGGAGGCCAACGCCGAGGGGACCGGGACCACGACCCTCGATCCCGCGGCCCTCGCCGCCGCCGAACGGGCGGTCGCCGAGCGCTCCGACCGGTCGGCCTCCAGGTCCGGCACGGCCGCCCGGTCCGGCGTCGCGATCGTCGTCGACCGGGAGGCCAAGGTGTCCCGGGACGGCGACCGCGTCGACCGGGACTCGATCGAGATCGTGCCGGCCGACCCCGCCCCGGCCGCGCCGGACGAGCAGGTCCCGCCGCCGGGCTGCGACCCGAGCATCGACCCGCAGGGCAGCAACGGCCGCCTCTCCACGGCCGACCTCTGCGCGCCGTGGGCCGGCGCCGTGCTCCTGCGCGCCGACGCCGCGACCGCTCTCGCCGCGCTGAACGACGCGTACACCGAGCAGTTCGGCGAGCAGATGTGCATCACCGACGGCTACCGCAGCTACGACCAGCAGGTGGTGCTCAAGGGGCAGAAGCCCGGCCTCGCGGCCACCCCGGGCACCTCCAACCACGGCTGGGGCCTCGCGGTCGACATCTGCCCGGAGTCGTACGCCGGCGACCGCTGGGCCTGGCTCGCCGAGCACGGCCCCGCGGCGGGGTGGACCAACCCGGCCTGGGCACGCCAGGGCGGTGCGGGACCCTACGAGCCGTGGCACTGGGAGTTCTCCCCCGCCGCGTGACGGGTCGCGTCACTCCACGGTGACGGACTTCGCGAGGTTGCGCGGCCGGTCGACGTCCTCGCCCAGCGCCACGGCCGCGTGGTAGCCGAGCAGCTGGGTGGGGATGGTCAGCAGGATCGGGTCGAGCTCGACCTCGTTGCGCGGCACCTCGATGCGCGCCGTCGCCGCGTTCCCGAGCTCGACGCCCGGGTGCGTGATCGCGACGACAGCGCCGCCACGCGCCCGGATCTCCTGGGCCGCGGTGATGTTCCGCTCGACGAGGTCGTCGTCCGGGATGATCGCGACCGAGGGCAGCTCCGGGCTGATGAGAGCGAGGGGGCCGTGCTTGAGCTCGCTCGTCGGGTACGCCTCGGCGTGCCGGTAGGTGATCTCCTTGAACTTCTGGGCGCCCTCGCGTGCCACCGGGTAGCCCCGGACGCGACCGACGAAGAACAGGCTCGGCGCCGTCGAGAGCTCCTTGGCCGCGGCGGCGAGCGACTCCTCGCCGGCGAGGATCTCGGCGATCTGGCCGGGGATCGCCCGCAGCCCGGCGATGATGCGCCGGCCGTCGGCGAACGACAGGTCGTGCACGCGCCCGAGGGTGAGCGCCAGCAGCGCGAACCCGATCGACATGTGCGTCAGCGCCTTGGTGGAGGCCACCGCGACCTCGGGTCCGGCGTGCAGGTAGATGCCGCCGTCGACCTCCCGCGCGATGGACGAGCCCACGGCGTTGACGAGGCCGACGACGGTGCCGCCCTTGCGCTCCACCTCGCGGACGGCGAAGAGCGTGTCGGCCGTCTCGCCGGACTGGCTCACCACCACGTAGAGCGTGCTCGGCTCGATGATGGGGTTGCGGTAGCGGAACTCGCTGGCGGGCTCCGCGTCGGCGGGGATGCGCGCCAGGTCCTCGATCATCGAGGCCCCGAGCTGGCCGACGTAGTAGGCGGACCCGCAGCCCAGCACCTTGACGCGCTCGAAGCGGCGCAGGTCCCGCGGCTCGAGGTTGAGGCCGGCGAGCTTGGCGGTGCCGAAGCGGTCGTCGAGGCGCCCGGTGAGCATCCGCTCCACCGACTCCGGCTGCTCGTGGATCTCCTTGTGCATGAAGTGGTCGTGCCCACCGAGCTCCAGCTCCTCCACGGTGAGGTCGATCGTGACGGCGGCACGCGCCGTCCGCTCCTCGCCGGCGGTGAAGCTGTGGAAGCCGTCCGCGGTGACGGTGGCGAAGTCGCCGTCGTCCAGCAGCACGACCTGGCTGGTGTGCCGCACGATCGCCGCCGGGTCCGACGCGACGAACATCTCGCCGTCGCCCACGCCGAGCAGCAGCGGCGAGCCGTTGCGCGCCACCACGACGCGCTCGGGCGTCTGGACGTCGAGCACGGCGAGGGCGTAGGTGCCCACGATCTGCCCGACGGCGCCACGCACCGCGTCCTCGAGGCTCAGGCCGGTCGCGAGCTCGCGCGCCACCAGGTGGGCGACCACCTCGGTGTCCGTGTCGGAGGTGAGCTCGACGCCGTCGTCGGCCAGGCGGCTGCGCAGCGTCGCGAAGTTGTCGATGATCCCGTTGTGGACCACGTGGACGCGGCCGTCGAACGACGTGTGCGGGTGGGCGTTGCGCTCGCTGGGCTCGCCGTGGGTGGCCCAGCGGGTATGGCCGATGCCGGTGGTGCCGGCGAGGCGCGCGGGCAGCGCGGCCTCGAGGTCCCGCACGCGGCCCTGCGCGCGGACGACGCGGGACGGGTTGGCCTTCGAGCGCGGGTTGAGGACGGCGATGCCGGCCGAGTCGTAGCCGCGGTACTCCAGGCGCGTCAGCCCTTCGACGAGGACGGGCGCTGCCTGCTGGGGGCCGATGTAGCCGACGATTCCGCACATGGGATCGGTGCTCCTGAGGGGTGAGGGGTGGCGGAGGAAAAGCGGGGGTGCCGGGGGCTGCCCGACCTAGCCGTAGACGATCCGGCGGACCTGACGCTCGGTGAGCTCCGGCGCGGCCACCACGCGGTCCCGCAGCTCCGCGGCGATGCGCGCGTAGATCTCGGCGTTGCGGTGCCCGGTGGTCTGCAGGGTCGTGTGGCGACGCCGGACGTAGTGCTCGACCGGTTCGGAGTACCAGGCGAGGACGTCCTCGATCACGCGCGCGGCCTCGGACGGGCTCAGGCCCGTGGTGAGGGCCACGCGGGAGACCAGCTCGGCGTCGTTCACCGGTCAAGCATGCGCTCCTGGCGCACGAGTGTCCAGGATTTGCCCGGATTCGGGCAGATAGCGGCGGTCGGTCTCCAGCGAGCGTCACTCCGTGGGTGAGCCGCCCGCTGCGGCTGCACCACCCGCCGCACGGCGGAACCTCGTCGCGAGGCGTTCGAACGCCGCCGCGAGCTCGTCGCCCTCGACGACCTCGACGTCGACCCCGAGCTGCGTCAGCCACAGCGCGAGCCCGTCCGGGTCGTCGGAGCCGAGCACGACGCGGCACGTGGACTCGTCGACCACCTCGATGTCGAGGGGGATCCGGATCTTGCCGGCGACCTCGGCGGCGGGAGCGTGCACGAGCACGCGTGCGCGGTACTTCCAGGCCCCCTTGATGACGCGTCCGACGACGAACTCGACCACCTTGTCCTCCGGGATCACGCGGGGCCGGAACCGCGCGCCCGTCGGTGCGTGCGGCACCATGCGGTCCACCCGGAAGACCCGCCAGTCTCCGCGGTCGAGGTCCCAGGCGAGCAGGTACCAGTACGGCCCCCAGGCCACCAGCCGTTGCGGCTCGGTGTGCCGCGCCGCTTCGCTGCCTCCGGGCTTGGTGTACCCGAAGCGGAGCCGTTCGTGGCCGCGGATCGCGGCAGCGACCGCCCCGAGCGCCGAGAGGTCGAGCGGCGGATCCGCCCCCGCGACGACGCTCGTCGCCTCGCGGACCGCCTCCACGCGTCGACGCAGGCGCGAGGGCAGCACCTGCTCCAGCTTGGCGAGCGCGGTGAGCGAGGTCTCCTCGACACCGATCCGCTGGGTCGCGACCACCCCCAGCGCGACCGCGACGGCCACGGCCTCGTCGTCGTCGAGCAGCAGCGGAGGCATCGCCGTCCCGGCGGCCAGCCGGTACCCGCCCGCGACGCCGGGGCGCGCGTCCACGGGATAGCCGAGCGAGCGCAGCCTGCCGACGTCGGCGCGCACCGTCCGCGTGCTCACGCCCAGCCGGGAGGCGAGCTCGTCGCCCGTCCAGTCACGCCTGACCTGGAGCAGCGACAGCAGCTCCAGCAGGCGGGCCGAGGTCTCCAACATGTTCTCGATCATTCCACCGATCGCGGAAGCATCCTCGCCGCATTGACCGGGATCGTGGTCGTCATGACCGAGAACACGACACTCACACCGTTCCGCATCGACATCCCGCAGGCCGACCTCGACGACCTGCGCACCCGGCTGGCGCAGACCCGCTGGCCGCACCCCGTCCCGGGCCGGGACGACCGCACGGACTTCAGCCGCGGCATCCCGCTGGCGTACCTGCAGGAGCTGGCAGAGTACTGGCGCGACGGGTTCGACTGGCGCGCCCAGGAGGCGGCGCTCAACCAGCAGGACCAGCTCACCACCGTCGTCGACGGGCAGACGTTCCACGTCGTGCACGTGCGGTCGGCGAACCCGGACGCGACCCCGCTCGTCCTTCACCACGGCTGGCCCGGTTCCTTCGTCGAGTACCAGCGTCTGGTCCCCCTGCTGACCGACGACTTCCACGTGGTCATCCCGTCGCTGCCCGGCTTCGGGTTCTCGACCCCGCTGTCCGGGACGGGCTGGGAGCTGGCGCGCACCACGGAGGCGTACGCCGAGATCATGACGCGCCTCGGGTACGGACGGTTCGGTACGCACGGCACCGACATCGGCTCGGGCATCGCCGGCCGGCTCGCGGCCCTCCACCCCGAACGGGTCATCGGCACGCACACGGGGGTGGAACGCCGACTGCTCGGGATGGTCGGCGACAAGTTCCCCTACCCCGAGGGCCTGACCGACGACGAGAGGGCACAGATCGCCGAGGTCCACGCGGAGTCCGCCGCAGAGCGGGGGTACTACGAGATGCAGAACCACCGCCCCGACACGATCGGAGCCGCGCTCACCGACTCACCGGTCGGCCAGCTCGCGTGGATCGCCGAGAAGTTCAAGACCTGGACCAGCGGCGCGTTCCGGACGCCGGACGGGGCGGTCGACCGCGACCAGCTCCTGACGAACATCAGCCTGTACTGGTTCACCCGCTCCGGCGCGTCGAGCGCGCAGTTCTACTACGAGAGCGAGCACTCGGGGCTCGAGTGGGCCATGGCAGCCGAGGTCCCGTCCGGATGGGCCGTGTTCGACAGCCACCCGCTCGTGCGCCGCGTGATGGACCCGTGGGGCGCGGCCAGTCACTGGAGCGAGTTCACCGAGGGCGGGCACTTCCCCGCGATGGAGGAGCCGAAGCTGCTCGCGGACGACCTCCGCACCTTCTTCCGCCGCATCTCCTGACGCGCGGAGCCTCGCTGGAGGGCCTCATGCCTCGAGGAGCGCCAGGGCGCTATCGAGCGAGCCGGTCGCGCTCCGGGGGTCCACGCGGACGAGCGCGAAGGCGCTGACCACCAGCGAGGTGCACAGATCGGCCAGCCGGGCCCGCGCGGCCCCGCCCCCGCCCCCGCCCCCCCCCGCGGCCCCCCCCCCCCCCCCCCCCCCCCCCGCCCGCAGCTCGGCCCGGTAGTCCGCCACCGTGCGTCGGACCGCCGCGTCCCGGGAGATCGGCGCCCCCGAGGTGTTGACCAGCAGGCAGCCGCTGTCGGCCTGGATCTCGCCGGTGCGTGCGAGGGCGTCGCGCAGCCCGGTGAAGTAGTCCACGACGGCCTCGGGCGCGACCGGCTCGGCGAGCAGCGGACGCAGGCGCGGCCGGACGACGTCGTCCAGGTAGGTCCGGACGGCCGCGTCGAACAGCCCGCGCTTGGAGCCGAAGCGGTGGTAGATGCTCGACCGGTTCAGCCCCGTGGCGGACTCGAGCGCGGGCACGGAGGTCCCCTCGTAGCCCGATCGCCAGAACACCCCGAGCGCCGCACGCACGACGCGGTCGGTCTCGAAGGCCTGCACCCTGCCCATCGCTCGCCTCCGGTTGTTGGAACGGTCGTTCCAGTATAGGTTGTGGACCGATCGTTGCAGAACTTCTGTCGCGCCGCCCGAGCAGGGAGCATCCCGATGATCGTCGCCGGACTCGTCCTGGCAGGACTGGCCGCCGCCCTCCACGTCTACATCTTCTGGCTGGAGTCGGTGGTCTGGACGACGCGCGCCCGCGCCGTGTTCGGCACCAGCGAGCAGGAGGCGGCCGCGACCCGCGAGCTCGCGTTCAACCAGGGCTTCTACAACCTCTTCCTGGCGATCGTCACGGCCGTCGGCATCGTCCTGCTGGCCACCGGGTCCGACGCGGCCGGTGCGGCCCTCGTCCTCGCCGGCCCCGGCTCGATGGCGGCCGCCGCCCTCGTGCTGCTCACCTCGTCCCCCGGCAAGCGTGGCGCCGCGGTGAAGCAGGGCGTCGTGCCGCTGCTCGCCGTCGTCGCCCTCGCCGTCGGCCTCGCTCTCTGAAACGTCCGCCCCACCGTCCCCGAAGCAAGGCAGGTCCCTCATGTCCGACGTCGTCTCCACCCAGGTCCAGCTCGCCGCCCGCCCCACCGGCTGGCCCACCGAGGACACCTTCCGCGTCGTCCAGGTCACCTACGGCGACCTCGAGCCCGGCCAGGTCCGCGTGGTCAACGAGTTCGTCTCCGTGGACCCGTACATGCGCGGCCGCATGAACGACGTCAAGAGCTACGTCCCGCCCTTCAAGGTCGGCGAGACCATGACGGGTGGCGCCGTCGGCCGCGTCGTCGAGTCGGCGTCCGACGACGTCGAGGTCGGTGCGGTGGTCCAGCACCAGTACGGCTGGCGTGACGTCGTCCAGGAGGACGCTCGCGGTTTCCAGGTGGTGCCGGAGATCCCCGGGGCGCCGCTGTCGCTCTACCTCGGCATCTTCGGACTGACCGGGCTCACCGCGTACGTCGGGCTCACCGCCGTCGCGGAGCTGCGCGAGGGCGACACCGTGTTCGTCTCCGGCGCGGCCGGCGCCGTGGGTACGGCCGTCGGGCAGATCGCCCGCCTGCTCGGCGCCTCGCAGGTGATCGGCTCGGCGGGATCGGCCGAGAAGGTCGAGCTGCTGACCGGCAAGTACGGGTACGACGCCGCGTTCAACTACAAGGACGCGCCCGTGCGCCGTCAGCTGCGCGAGGTCACGCCCGACGGCGTCGACGTGTTCTTCGACAACGTCGGCGGCGACCACCTGGAGGCGGCGCTGGACCGCATGAACACCGGTGGGCGCGTAGCCCTGTGCGGTGCTATCTCGCAGTACAACGACACCGAGCGCACGCCCGGGCCGGACAACCTCGCCAACATCGTCACCCGCAGCCTGATGCTGAAGGGCTTCACGCTGCCGAGCTACATGGACCACGCCCCGAAGTTCAACGAGCTGATGACCGGCTGGTTCTCCGACGGCAAGATCGTCTACGACGAGACCGTCGTCGACGGCATCGAGAACGCTCCGCAGGCGTTCCTGGACATGATGCGCGGCGGGAACGTCGGCAAGATGGTGGTGCGCACGGCCCGGTGACCTGCGAGCGCGGTCAGAGGTCGATCCTCGGCGTCGTCCGGCGCCCCTGCAGCAGGACGCCGGCGACCAGGATGGCGACACCGGCCACGGGCATGACCAGCAGCCCCACCCGCAGGTCGCTCGCATCGGAGACGAGCCCGACGAACGGCGGCGTCAGGAGGAACCCGAACCGCATCAGCCAGGTGACGGCCATCAGCCCCGTGCCGGGACGCAGGCCCGGCAGCTCGTCGGCCGCGTGCATCGCCGCGGGGATCACCGTGGCCACGCCGAAGCCCGCGACGGCGAACCCCGCGACCGTGCTTGGGACGGACGGGAAGGCGAGCGCCAGGGCCATCGCGACGGCGACGAGCGCGCCCCCGGCACGCGCCACGGCCCGCTGGCCGAAGCGGTCGACGAACCGGTCCCCCGTCGCCCGTCCCAGGAACTCCGCCGCCATGAAGGCGATGAACGCGGTGGCCGCCACGGCGCCCGTCGCGTCGAGCGACCCCGAGAGGTAGACGGCCGCCCAGGAGTTCGTGGCCTCCTCGACCACGGTGCCGGAGATGCCGACGATGACGAACGCGGCCAGCAGGAACAGGGTGCGACCGCGAGGGACCGGCGGCACGGGGGGCCCCGAGGGGTCCGCCACGGCCCGGCGCTGCTCGACCGCACGCTCGGCCGCGGCGCGCTCGTCGCCGTCGCGACCTGGCAGGCAGTACCGCATCGCGACGAGCGCGACCGCGGAGAACAGCGCGCCGGAGATCGCGAGATGCAGGTCCAGGGGGATCTCGAGGGCGATCGCACCGGCGGACATCGCCCCGCCCACCACGCTGCCGACCGACCACAGGGCGTGGAACGAGTTGAAGATCGACCGGCCGTAGCGGCGCTGGACCCGCAGGCCGTGCGCGTTCTGCCCGACGTCGGTGAACGCGTCCGACGCCCCGGCGGCGAACAGCGCGGCGACGAACAGCCCGAGCGCGGGCGCGGCCCCGGCGCACAGCACCCCGGCCGAGGTCAGCACCGTGCCGAACGCCGCGATCCGGGCCGAGCCGAAGCGGCGGACCGCGGCACCGGTCGCGAACCCCGAGACGATCGCACCGGCCGGGAACGCGATGACGGCCATCCCGTAGACGGTGTTGCTGAGGTCCAGGGCGGCCTTGATCTCCGGGTACCGGGGCAGGAGGTTGGCGAACAACGCACCGTTCGTGAGGAACAGGACGGCGACGGCGGCGCGCGCCCGCCGCTCCGTCCTCCCCGGACGCCCGGGCGTGGTCTCGTGGCTCATCGATCGCCATCCTCGCGCAACCTGGCCCGGCAGGCATCGCCCGCGCCGTTGCGGTGCCGGGGGACGAGGCGCACGCTGTGACGACCGAGTCAGGGAGGTGGCGTCGATGCAGGCACCCCTGCGCCCGGCTCCCCCGCCCGAGGTGCGCACCCGGGCAGGCCGGGTGCGAGGCGCGTGGCGAGGCCGAGCTCCCCGGACGGCGGCGTTCCTCGGCATCCCCTACGCCGAACCACCGACGGGCGAGCTCCGCTTCGCCGCACCCGTGCCGCACGCGCGCTGGGACGGCGTCCTCGACGCCACCGCGTTCGGCCCGACGCCGCAGCGCGGGGACAGCGGCATCACCCTGATCCCCGAGCCGTCCGTCCCGGGCGACGCGACACTGGGCGTCAACGTCTTCACCCCCGCACCCGACGTCTCCGCACGGCTTCCCGTGCTCGTCTACGTGCACGGCGGTGGGTACACCTCGGGCTCACCGGCGAGCCCTTGGTACGACGGCGCGGCGTTCGCGCGCGACGGCGTCGTGACCGTCACGCTCTCGTACCGACTCGGGTTCGACGGCTTCGGATGGATCGAGGGCGCTCCGTCGAACCGCGGCGTGCGCGACTGGCTCCTCGCCCTGGAGTGGGTCCAGGAGAACGTCGCCGCGTTCGGGGGCGACCCGGACCGCGTGACGGTCGCCGGGCAGTCCGCCGGCGGCGGGGCGGTGCTCACCCTGCTCGGGATGCCCGCCGCACAGCACCTCTTCCGCGCCGCCTGGTGCATGTCGGGCGCGCTCTCGGAGGTGCCCGTCCCCCGCGCCCGTCAGGTCGCGCGACGCCTCGCGGACGCGGCCAAGGTCGCCCCGACGCTCGACGGCTTCCGGAGCGTCCCCGAGGACCGCGTCCTCGCTCTCCAGGAGTCCGCGGCCCGGCCTGCGAGGGCCGGGGCGCTCGCGGGTGCCGTCGACCAGCTGACACACGGCACGGCCCTCGGGCCCGTCGTCGACGGCGAGCTGGTCCTCGGGCCCACGGTCTCGTCCCTCCGCGACGGTGTCGGCGCCGGCAAGCCGCTCGTGCTCGGCACGGCCGACGACGAGTTCTCGATGCTCCTCGACGGGGCACGCAGAGCCCTCCGGTGGGTCCCGCCGAGCCTCGTGCTGGCCGCCCTGCGGGTCCCCCGGTCGCAGCGGCGTGCGTACCTCGCGGCGAACACCGCCCTGCGCGCCGGCGGCACGGCCCGGCTCCTGGGCCGGTTCGTCACGGACACGGTGTTCCGGCGCGTGGTGGTGGAGGTCGCGAGGGCGCGCGACGGCGCGCAGGGGCCGGCGCCGACCTGGGCGTACCGGTTCGCCTGGGCGTCGCCGACGTACGGGATCGCGCTGCACTGCCTCGACGTGCCGTTCTTCTTCGACGTCCTCGACGCGCCCGGGGTGAGCAGGATCGCCGGGGACGATCCTCCGCAGCGCCTGGCGGACGACCTGCACGGCGCGGCGTCGGCGTTCGTCCGCTCGCACGACCCGGGATGGACCCCCTGGACCGGCTCGGCGTGCGCGGCCCGCGTGTGGGACACGAGCGGGCCGGCCGAGACCGTGGACGGCTACGCGGGCGTGGAACCGTTGGTCCGTTCTCCCGGCGACCCGGGCGACGGCGACGGGCTCAGCGTCGCTGCCGCACCGCGAGCTCGACCCCGCGCAGCTCCGCCAGCCCCTTGAGCCGCCCGACGAGCGAGTAGCCGGGCACGGCGGACGCACGCTCGGAGGCCTGCTCGGCCAGCAGCAGGTGGCCGTGGTCCGGACGCATCGGGATCGGGGCGCCGCCGTGCTCCTCGCGGCGGAGCTCCTCGCGGACGAGGGCGTCGACGACTCCGACCATGTCGACGTCCCCCCCGAGGTGTGCGGCCTCGTGGAAGGTGCGCGGGTCGGCCTCGCGGCGCGTGGAGCGCAGGTGGGCGAAGTGGATGCGCGGGGCGAACTCGCCGACCATCGCGACGAGGTCGTTCTCGGGCAGCGCCCCGAAGGACCCGGTGCAGAAGGTCAGCCCGCTGGTCGGGTTCGGGACGGCGTCGAGCAGCCAGCGCGCGTCCGCGGCCGTCGACATGATCCGCGGGAGGCCGAGCACGGGCCGCGGCGGGTCGTCGGGATGGATACCCAGGCGCACCCCGCACTCCTCGGCCACCGGGACGATCGCTTCCAGGAACTCGACCAGCGCGGACCGGAGCGCGTCGTCGTCCACGTCGGCGTAGGCCGCGAGCTCGGCGCGCAGCCCGTCGAGCGTCCACGTCTCCTCCGAGCCCGGCAGGCCCGCCGAGACCGTGGCGACCAGCCGGTCGACCGCCGTCGGCGTCATCGCGTCGAGGTGGCGACGAGCACGCTCGACCTCCACGTCGGTGTAGTCCGCCTCGGCTCCCGGGCGCTCCAGCAGGAACAGGTCGAACGCCGCGAAGGCGTCCTGGTCGAACCGCAGCGCCAGCGCGCCGTCCGGCAGCGGATACGCCAGGTCGGTGCGCACCCAGTCCAGGACGGGCATGAAGTTGTAGCAGACGACGTCGATGCCGCACGCGGCGACGTTGCGCACGCTCTGGGCGTACGTCTCGAGCCACCGCTCGTAGCCGGGCGCGCGGCGCTTGACGTCGTCGTGCACCGGGATGCTCTCGACGACGGACCAGCGCAGGCCGGCGGCCTCGATCTGCTCCCGGCGGGCGGAGATCGCCTCGACGGTCCAGACCTCGCCGTTGGGGACGTCGTGCAGCGCGGTGACGATGCCGGTCGCCCCGGTCTGACGGACGTCCGCCAGCGTGATCGGGTCGCGCGGTCCGAACCAGCGCCAGGTCTGCTCCATCGTCGTCCTCCCGGTTGCTCCGTCGCCGTTCGCAAACGTTGTCATAGGCGCGCACCGGGGTCAACCGGCCCACGTCGCGTCACGCCGACAAACGTTTGCAGCAGCGCGGTCGACCAGGCGACGGCGCACCGGCGCCCGCTACGGGACCGGCCCGGCGGCCTCGCGCACCGCCTCCGCGAACCACGACGCGATCGTCGTCGGGTGCGTGATGGCGGTCCCCACGCACACCCCGTGCGCGCCGCGTGACAGCGCGGCGGCCGCGGCGGCCGGGTAGTGCACCCGGCCCTCGACCACCACGGGGAGCGCGCAGCGCTCACGGACCTCGTCCAGGAGGTCCAGATCCGGCCGTCCGTGCGGGGACGCTCGCCGGTGTACCCCGCGAGCGTGGTGCCCAGCAGGTCCGCGCCGGCCCGCTCCGCGGCCACCGCGTCGTCCACGGAACCGCAGTCCGCCATCACCACCGCGCCGGGGTGCACGGCTCGGATCGCAGCGATCGTGGCCGCCAGGTCCCGGCCGTCAGGTCGCGGACGCCGGGTGCCGTCCACGGCGACGACGTCCGCACCGGCGGCGAGCACCGCGAGCGCATGGTCGACGGTCGGCGTGATGAGCACGCCCTCCTCGCCGTCCTTCCACAGTCCGACCACGGGCACGTCCACCACCGGGACCACGGCCCGCAGGTCGTCGATCCCCTGGATGCGCAGCGCCACGGCACCGCCGGCGACGACCGACCGGGCGACCTGCGCCGTCGTGCGCGGGTCGCGCATCGGCTCGCCCGGGTACGCCTGGCAGGAGACGGTCAGACCGCCTCGCATCGCCTCGACGGCATCGGTGCCCGTGGCGGTCATCCGTCCTCCTTCGTGGCGAGGGCCTGGCGTGCCGTGTGCGCAGCACCGACCAGCGCCGCTCGTGCACCGAGCGCCGCCGGTCGGATCTCGACGTCCGCCAGCACCTCGACGAGCTCCGCCCGCGCCGTGCTGCGCAGGACCTCCCACCATCGCGGGCCCGCCCCGGCCACGCCACCTCCGACGACGACCACGTGCGGGTCCCACACCGTGACGATCCCGGCGACGGCCCTGCCGAGCGCCGCCGCGGCGCCGTCGACCACCCCGCGGGCGATCAGGTCGCCCCGATCGGCCCGGTCGACGACGCCGTGCGCGTCGGTGCACCCCGCCTGCACGCCGGAGGCGACGAGATGCTCCGTCAGACGTTCCAGCGAGGGCACGTCGATCTCGCCCGCCTCGGTGAGGGGCGTCAGCAGGGGCGGGACGATCCCGCGGAAGTGGTGGTTCACGGTGGTGCTCCGATGTGGTGGTGGGCGGACTAGAGCAGGGCGGGCGCGGCGGCCAGCAGGGTGCGGGTGTAGTCGTCGGCGGGACGGTTCAGGACCTGCTCCGCGGGACCGCTCTCGACGATCCGTCCGCCGCGCATCACGACGAGGTCGTCCGAGACGTGGCGGACGGTCTGGATGTCGTGCGAGATGAAGACCATCCCCAGGTTCAGCTCGGCCTTGAGGTCCGCGAGCAGGTTGAGGATCTGCGCACGCACCGACACGTCCAGCGCCGACGTCGGCTCGTCGGCGACGATGACGTCCGGTTCCAGCGCGAGCGCACGGGCGATGGCCACCCGCTGCCGCTGCCCTCCGGAGAGCTGCCCTGGCAGGGCGTCGAGGGCGGAGGCCGGCAGCCCGACCAGGCGGACCAGGTCCCGGACGCGGGCGTTCCGCGAGGCGGACGTCCCGACGCCGTGCACGTCCAGCGGGTCCCGCAGCGCGTCGGCCACCCGCAGGCGGGGGTTCAGGGCCGTCGTCGGGTCCTGGAACACCACGGACACGACCCGGCCGATCCGGCGCCGGATCCGCGGAGTGTAGCGCCGCACGACCTCGCCGCGGAACCGCACCGTGCCCGACGACGCGGGCTGGAGCCCCACCAGCACCTTCGCCATCGTGGTCTTCCCGGAACCGGACTCGCCCACGATCCCCAGGGTGCGTCCCCGGTGGACCTGGATGCTGACGTCGTCGACGGCGTGCACCCGCTGGGCGCGCAGGAGCGAGCCCGTCCGGGAGCGGAAGACGACGTGGACGCCGTCGAGCTCGACGAGGGGGCCTCGCCGGCGGCCTCCGCCGTGGTGAGGGGATTCATCGGGCACCTCCGGAGACGAGCGGCTCGTCCTGCGAGACCGCAACCAGATGGTCCGGCTCGTCGGCGACCGGCTCGAGCACCGGACGCGGACCGCTGCCGGTCGAGGGGTTCGACGAGCGGGGTGCGAACCGGTCGCCGGTCGGGAAGTCACGCGGGGAGGGCACCGTCCCGGGGATCTGGTGGAGCCGTTCGGCCCGCGACTCGATGGACAGCACAGCGCCGAGCAGGCCACGGGTGTACTCGTGGCGCGGGTCGGCGAGCAGCTCCGACGTGGGCGCCTGCTCGACGACCTGACCCGCGTACATCACCGTCACGCGGTGCGCGAGCTGCGCGACCAGCGCGAGGTCGTGGCTGACGAACACCAGGGCGAAGCCCAGCTTCTCCTGGGTGCTCAACACCCCGGACGCCGAACCGGGCGCGATCGAGGTCACCGGCGGCAGCCTGATCGACCCGCAGGAGACGTACGCCGTCGGCGACACGCTGCGGTACACGTACACGGTGCGCAACCTCTCGGCCGCCACGACCACGGTGGTGCCCACCGGGAACCTGGACCACCTCGACCCGGCCGAGGCCGCGCAGAACTGCCGCTACCGCGGGCTGGGCGGCGACGCGGGCTATACCTGCACGTTCGCCCGGCACACGGTGACGGCGCAGGACGTCGCGGCCGGCGGGTTCACGCCGACCACCACCTGGACGTCGACGTCCTCGGACCACGTGACCGTCGTCGAGCACGAGGGCGAGCGGGTCGGGCGCGGCTGAGCGACGGCCCGGACGGACGCCCTCGGCCCCGCGGCGGCGCGGTGGCCGCGGGCGTCCGTCAGGCGGCCAGCCTCTCGCGCACGACGGTGACGACCCGCCCGAGGTTCACCGTCCAGCCGACGCCGAACACGTGCGGGCTGAGGAAGTGCTCCCCCTCCGGATCCCACACGCGTTCCTTGACGCGCTGGATGGTGGGGATGCGGAACTCGTAGGGCACGAACCCGGCGACCGTGCCGTGCCACTCCCGCTCCGCAGGATCCTTCTGGAGCTCCTTGGTGACGGCCGCGACGACGAGCGCGAACATCACCAGCTTGAACAGGCTCGGCGGTCCGCCGCGCTTCGTGCCGTCCTTGTGCGATCCCATCGTGACCTCCGCTCGTGGGGCTGTCCGTCCATCCTGCCGCGCTCGGGTGCCCCGGTCCACAGGTCCCCGAACGCCGTCCTGTCCGGGTGCGTCCATCGCCGTGCGTGCCTACGGTGGCCGACCCGACCGACACCCGCGGAAGGAACGACCATGGCAGACACCGATCTCACGGGCCGCACCGTCCTGGCCATCGTGACGAACTACGGAGTCGAGCAGGACGAGCTCGTCGTCCCCCTCGAGCACCTGCGCGAACGCGGTGCCGTCGTGACCCTCGCCGCCACGACCACCGACGACGTCGCCACTCTCGTGGGCGACAAGGACCCGGGCCGCTCGGTGCCCGTCGACGTGGCGCTCGACGACGTCGACCCCGCCGGCTTCGACCTCCTGCTCGTCCCCGGCGGCACCCTCAACGCCGACTCGCTGCGGCTGGAGGAGACGACGTCGCGCATCGTGCGGTCGTTCACCGGGTCGGGCCGCCCGGTCGCGGCGATCTGCCACGGGCCGTGGGCGCTCGTGGAGGCCGGCGTCCTCGGCGGCAAGACCCTCACGTCGTACCCGTCCCTGCGAACGGACATCCGCAACGCCGGAGCCGCCGAGTGGCGCGACGAGGCCGTCTGCGTCGACGACGCCGAGGGGTGGCGGCTCATCACGTCCCGCAACCCTGGCGACCTCGACGCGTTCGGCGGCGCGATCGACGACGCGCTCAGCGCCGTCTGACCAGCCCGCCTCCCCGACGCCATGGTCAGCGTCGAGGGCGGGGGGCTGGCCTCAGACGGCCGGTTCAGCCGCGGCGCGGGCGGGCCGGGAGCAGCTCGAAGACCGGGTGCCGGTCCGCCTCGGCGGCGAACTCCTCCACGGGCGCGTCGGTGCCGGCGGCGAAGTAGGGCCGCGTGGCCGGCGCGATCCGCACGTACTCGCGGAGGATCGGCCCGGCGTCCTGCGCCGGCACCTCGCGGACCAGGTACGTCTGGCGCTCGAACAGGCGGTGCAGCAGCACCCGGCCGTCGGCCCTGGCGTTGTGCACCCATGACACCACGCCGTAGGGCGACACGAGCCACCGCGAACTACCGCCGGTGACGACCGTCGCCGGGTTGGTCCGAGGCCGGCCGCTCTTGCGGCCGCGCGTCGTCAGCAGCGAGGTGCGCGGTACCAGGTGCAGGCGGACGAGCGTCCGCATGACCGTGTCCTCGGCGCGACTGACGCGGCTCGAGCGGAACTGCTTCGCGGGCTGCGGGCGGCCCGGCGTGGACGACTCCGACATGTCTCGACGGTAGACGCCTCAGCGCCGCACGTCGACGGAGAGGATCTGGTCGTCCTCCGGGCCCGGTGAGCCGCGTCCGTCCGTGTTGCTGGTGACGAGCCACAGGCGGCCCTCGGGTCCGGGCACGGCGTCGCGCAGACGGCCGTGCTCACCGGCGTAGTGGTCGGTCGAGGTGGACGGGTCGTCCACCGGCACAGCGCGCAGCACCTGGCCTCGCAGGTTCGCGATGAACAGCGTCCCGTCCAGGTGCGCCATCCCGCTCGGGCTGGCCTCCGACGGCGGCCACTGCTGCACGGGGTCGACGAACTCGTCGTCCGCGCCGGCGTCCCCGGCGCCCTCCACCTCCGGCCAGCCGTAGTTGGCACCGGGCGTGATCACGTTCAGCTCGTCCCACGTGTCCTGGCCGAACTCGGTGGCGAACAGGGTGCCGTCGTCGGCCCATGCCAGCCCTTGTACATTGCGGTGACCGTAGCTGTACACCAGCGATCCGTCGAAGGGGTTGTCGACCGGGACCTCGCCGTCGGGCGTCATCCGCAGGATCTTGCCGCCGAGCGAGCGGAGGTCCTGCGCACGGTCCGGGACCCCCGCGTCCCCCACCGTGGCGTACAGCATCCCGTCCGGCCCGACGGCGAGGCGTCCGCCGTCGTGGACGCTCGCCGCCGGCAGCCCGTCCAGGATCGTCGTCGGCTCCCCCAGGCTCAGCGCCCCTGGTTCGCCCGCCAGGTCATAGCGCTGGATACGGTTGCCGCCCGCGGCGGTCGAGCAGACGTACAGTCGGCCGTCGTCGTCCAGCGCCAGCCCGAGGAGACCGCCCTCGCCGGCCGCCTCCACGCCGTCGACCACCCCGACCTCGCGGGGCGTCCCGTCGTCGGCCAGCTCGAGGATCCGGGCACTGTCGCGCTCGCTCACCAGCGGCGTCCCGTCGAGCAGCACCACGGACCACGGCGCGTCGAGGTCTGTGGCGACCGTCGTGGGCGCCCCGGCCGCCGAGGTCGCCGTGCTCCCGCCGCCCGTGGCGTCCCCGCCGTCGGACGTCGTCGGGCCGCACCCGCCCAGCAGGGCGCCCGCCGTGGCCAGCAGGACCAGGCCGTGAGATGACGCCGTCGTCCGCCGTGTCCCCATGGGTCCAGCAGACTACGCCGGAGCGGCTCCTGTCAGGATGGCGCCATGGCCTACTTCCGACGCACCGGCGCTTCCATGTTCGACCCGACCCCCGCCGTCGGCGGCGCCTGGAACACCGCCGAGCAGCACGTCGCCCCGACGTTCGGCCTGCTCACCCACCTCGTGGAGACCGATCGCGCCGCCCGGGGGCGCGACGACCTCGCCGTGACGCGGCTGTCGTTCGACGTCTGGGGCCCCTACCCGCTGGAGTCGATGGAGACGGCGGTGCAGGTGCTGCGGCCAGGGCGGGGCGTCGAGCTCGTCGAGGCCACCGTCTCCTGCGGCGGACGGCGGGTGGCCACGCTGCGTGCCTGGCTGGCCGGCGTCGGCGACACGACGGCGCTGGCGGACGGTGCCCCCGCCGCGATGCCGGGACCGGACGAGACTCCGGCCTGGGACCCGACGACGGACTGGCCCGGCGGGTTCGTCGCCTCGATCGAGGTGCGTCGCAGCCTGGAGACCCCCGGGCGTGGCCGGGTGTGGGCGCGCACGGACGTCCCGCTGCTCGACGGCGAGGAGGTCGGCCCGCTCGCACGCACGGCCGGGCTGCTGGACGTCGCCAACGGCATGACCGTCCGCAGCGACCCGCGCCGCGTCGCGTTCCCCAACCTCGATCTCACCGCTCACCTGTTCCGGGCGCCGACCGGCGGCTGGCTGGGACTGGACACGACCGTTACGTTCGGACCGAGCGGCGCGGGGCTCACCTCCGCCGTCCTGCACGACGCCGACGGCGCATTCGGGCGGCTGGCCCAGACCCTGGTGGTGCGCGACCTCTCCTGAGCGTGGTGGGCGACGGCGGGGGTCGGCGCGTACCGTCTCCTCGAGGAGCGTGCCACCCATCCACGAGGAGGACCCGATGCCCGAGACGACCCCTACCGCCGACCCGCTGCCCCGCATCGGGTTCGGCACCGCCGCCCTGAAGGGCCGGCACGGTGCGGAGACGATCGCGGAGGCGTTGCGGACGGGCTACCGGCTGATCGACTCGGCGTTCAACTACGAGAACGAGGGAGCCGTGGGCGCGGCCGTGCGGTCCAGCGGCGTGCCCCGCGACGAACTGATCGTCACCTCCAAGTTGCCCGGCCGCCACCATGCCCACGCCGCCGCGCTCGAATCGGTCGAGGAGAGCGTCTACCGCACCGGCCTGGACCACCTCGACCTGTACCTGATCCACTGGCCGAACCCGTCGCAGGAGCGCTACGTCGAAGCGTGGGAGGCCCTGATCGAGGCGCGCGAGCGCGGGCTGGTGCGCGCCATCGGGGTGTCGAACTTCCTGCCCGAGCACATCGACCGGCTGGTGGAGGCCACGGGCGTGACCCCCGCGGTGAACCAGGTCGAGCTGCACCCCTACTTCCCGCAGGACGAGCAGCGTGCCTACGACGCGTCGCGCGGCATCGTCACCGAGGCATGGAGCCCCATCGGGCGGGCGAACGAGATGCTGCGGGACCCGCTGCTGACGCGGATCGCCGAGGGGCACGGCGTGAGCGTGGCCGAGGTGATCCTGGCGTGGCACGCTCGGCTCGGTGTCCTGCCGCTGCCCAAGGCGACGGCGTCCGAGCGGCAGCGGCAGAACCTCGCCGCGATCGACCTGGAGCTCACCGACGCCGACGTCGAGGCCATCGCGTCGCTCGCCCGGCCCGACGGCCGGACCCACGACCAGGACCCGGCGGTCTACGAGGAGTTCTGAGCCGGGCGGCTCGTCGCGCGTGCTCGCCACGGCGCAGAGACCGAACACGACATCCTCGGCGTGCAGGTGCCGCCGGATGTCGTCGACGAGACCAGGAACCGCAAGGTCGAGTCAGTTGCACAATTGGGTGCGGGATCCGGCATAACTTGACTTATCGGCTCATGCCGTCTTGACCGCGAGAGGCCTGCTGAGCTGGCAACAGCGAACCGTATCCTCGGGCCATGAAGCGAACCGAGATTGGCAACCTCGAGCTGCAGGTGGCGTGCTGGGACCACGAAGAGACTCCGGTGTGCGCCGATGCGATGGCGATGGAGCAGGTGCCAGCGAGCTAGGGCCCGTCTCCGATTCGGACACCTCGCGGTCGCGCCACCCATACTGGCTCAACGCAGATGAGGGTGTAGCCGGGGTCTGAAGCCGCCGGCTTCGAGGAGTGATCGGGCGATGTAGTGGGTCAGGTTCCGGAAGCCGAGCGCGGAGCCTCGGAGGTGTTCGAGTCGGCCGTTGATCGCCTCCGTCGGTCCGTTGCTCGAGCCTGGTAGGTCGAAGAACGCCAGCACGTCGGCGGCGCGCTTCTTCAACGTCCGCCCGAGCGTGACGAGCTCGCTCAGGGCCGCCGGAACGCCGCGGGCCACCGAGTCGATCACCGCGGTCATGAGAGCACGGCCCTGGGCGCGGTCGGGGTGGCGGTAGGCGGTGATCATGCGCTGGTAGATGCCCCAGGTCGCCTCGACCTCGACGTGCTCCTCGATCGCGAACAGGGCCTCGATCCTGGTCGTCTGCTTGTCGGTGAGCAGGTCGGCGCCGGTGTGCAGGGTCCGCCGGGCACGATAGAGCGGATCCTTGGCGCGGCCGCGGTGGCCGTGCAAGTCTTGTTGGACTCGGCGGCGGCAGCGGTCCAGGGCATCACCGGCCAACTTCACGACGTGGAACGGGTCCATCACCGCGACCGCGTCGGGCAGCTCTTCGGCAGTGGCGGTCTTGAACCCGGTGAAGCCGTCCATCGCGACGACCTCCACCGCCTGTCGCCATGTCTTCGGGCGGGTGGCGAGCCACTGCTTGAAGGCCTGCTTGGAGCGCCCCTCGACCATGTCGAGCAACCGGGCGGATCCGGTGCCGTCGCGGAT
>NZ_JBLUNY010000003.1:0-277145 GCF_048065335.1 Isoptericola maris
CCACGACCGCGCCGCTCAGAGGCCGGCGCGCACCGTCTGCGCCGCCGCGACCAGGTGGCGCAGCGACGGCTCCACCTCGGCGTACCCGCGGGTCTTGAGCCCGCAGTCCGGGTTCACCCACACCACGTCCGGGTCGATCGAGCCCACCGCGAGCCGCAGCAGCTCGGTGACCTCGTCCACGGACGGGACCCGGGGCGAGTGGATGTCGTAGACGCCCGGCCCGACGCCCCGCGAGTACCCGGCGGCATGCAGCTCCGGCACGACCTCCATGCGCGAGCGTGCCGCCTCGATGGACGTCACGTCCGCGTCCAGCCCGTCGATCGCGCCGATGACCTCGCCGAACTCCGAGTAGCACAGGTGCGTGTGCACCTGGGTGGAGGCCTCCGCTCCCGCCGTCGCCAGCCGGAACGCCCCGACGGACCAGCGCAGGTACTCCGGCTGGTCGGCGCGGCGCAGCGGCAGCAGCTCGCGCAGGGCGGGTTCGTCCACCTGCACGACGGCGGTGCCGGCGTCCTCGAGGTCGCGCACCTCGTCGCGCAGGGCCAGCGCCACCTGGTTCGCGGTGTCCGCCAGCGGCTGGTCGTCGCGCACGAACGACCACGCGAGGATCGTCACCGGCCCCGTCAGCATGCCCTTGACGGGCTTCTCGGTGAGCGACGCGGCATACCGGGTCCACCCGACCGTCATCGGGGCCGGGCGGGTCACGTCGCCCCACAGGATCGGCGGCCGCACGCAGCGCGACCCGTAGGACTGCACCCAGCCCAGGTCCGTCGTCGCGAACCCGTCCAGCAGCTCGGCGAAGTACTGCACCATGTCGTTGCGCTCCGGCTCGCCGTGCACCAGCACGTCGAGGCCGATCTCCTCCTGGAGCGCGACCACCCGGGCGATCTCCGCGCGCATCGCGGCGGTGTACGCCTCGTCGTCGAGCTCGCCCTGGGCCCACGCCGACCGCGCCTTGCGGATCTCGGCCGTCTGCGGGAACGAGCCGATCGTCGTGGTGGGCAGCGGCGGCAGCCCGAGCCGCTCACGCTGGGCGGCGACCCGCTCGGCGTGCGCGCCGCGGGCGAAGTCGCCCTCGACGAGCGCGCCCAGGCGCTCGCGGACCGTGGGGACGACGACGCCCGGTGCGGTCGCCCGCTCGGCCAGCGCCGCGCTCGCCGCGTCGAGCTCGGCGCGCACCGAGTCCGGGCCGTCGGTGACGGCGCGGGCCAGCGTCGTGACCTCCCGGACCTTCTGGTCGGCGAACGCGAGCCAGCGGCGCAGCTCGGGGGAGCGACCCGCGCGCTCGGCGGCCGGCCCCTCCCACGACTCGTCCTCCACGTCGTGCGGCACGTGCAGCAGCGACGTCGAGGTGCCGACGGTCAGGGCGCCGGCGCCCAGCGGGCGCAGCGCGGCGAGCCGGTCGAACCGGGCGGCGAGGTCGGCGCGCCACACGTTGTGCCCGTCGACGACGCCCGCCACGAGGGTCTTCGTCTCCAGGCCGGGGACGGTCCCGTGCGGCCCGTGGCCCGTGGGGACGGAGCCCTTGACCAGGTCGATCGCGATGGCGTCCACGTCGGTCGCGGCGAGCAGCGCCAGGCCGTCGCGAGCGCCGCCGTCGGCCGCTTCGCCGGACGTGCCGGTCGCGAGCCCGCCGAACGGGGCGGCCACGAGGATGGCCGGGCGCTCCGCCTCGGCGTCGAGACCGTCGTCGTCGGACCGGGCGGCGAGGTCGGTCGCCATCGCGCGGTACGCGGAGGTGATCGCGGCATCGACCCGCTGGGCGGTAGCGTCGACCGTGTCCGAGACGAGGACGGGCTCGTCGAGCTGCACCCACGGCACGCCGACGGCGGCCAGCGCCCGGAGCAGCTCGGCGTACGCGGCGACCACGTCGTCGAGCCGGTCGAGGGGGTGGAAGCCCTCGCCCGCGTCGTCGGCGGCCTTGGACAGCGCGAGGAAGGTGACCGGCCCGACGAGGACCGGCCGGGTGGTGACGCCCGCCTCCTTGGCCTCGGCGAACTCACGGACGATGCGGTGGTCCGCGAAGGAGATCGGCGTCGTCTCGCTGATCTCGGGGACCAGGTAGTGGTAGTTCGTGTCGAACCACTTGGTCATCTCGAGCGGCGCGTCGTCGCCGCGGCCCCGGGCCACGGTGAAGTAGCCGTCCAGGTCGAGCGATCCGTCGTCGCCGTCGATCAGGTCCCGGAACCGGGTCGGGACGGCACCGAGCAGCGCCACGACGTCGAGCACCTGGTCGTAGAACGAGAAGGAGCCGGGGACGGAGCCGTCCTCGGGGTCCAGCCCGAGCGAGACGAGGCGTCGCAGGGTGTCGCGGCGCAGCGCGCCGGCCGCGACCTCGAGGTCGACGGCGTCGGCGCGCCCGGCCCAGAAGGACTCGACGGCGCGCTTGAGCTCGCGGCGGCGGCCGATGCGGGGATAGCCGAGGATCGTGCCGCCGGGGAACGCGGTGGTGGGGCGGTGGGGTTCGGTCGGTGTGGTCATGAGCACTCCAGGTGTCGGTGCTTCCGTGTCGCGACGTCGCCGAGCGTCGAGGTCGCGACCGCAATGACCGCGCATTGCGGGCGGGACCTCGATGTTCGGCAAGGCGTCAGACGGCGGGAGCCACGGTCGGGATGCCCGGTACCAGCGGCCTTCTGGCCAGGTCAGGGACGCCGTGCGGCGTCCGACCGCCGAGGTGAACACCCTCGAGCAGGTCCAGAGCGGGTCGGTACTTGTTGAACGTGTACACGTGCAGGCCGGGTGCGCCCGCGTCGAGCATGCGCTGGGCGAGCTCGACGGAGTACGCGGTCCCGTAGGCGTGCTGCGCCTCCGGGTCCGGCAGGGCGTCCAGCGCGTCCAGCAGGTGCTGGGGCGCGGGGACGCCGGTGAGCTCCTCGACACGACGGAGCCGGCGCGGCTCGGTCGTGGGCATCAGCCCGGCGAGGATCGGGATCGTCACGCCGGCCGCACGGGCCTCGGCGACGAAGTCGGTGTAGCTGTCCGCGGCGTAGAAGAGCTGGGTGATGGCGAACGAGGCTCCGGCCTGCTGCTTCTCCAGCAGGCGCTGCACCTCCTGCGTGCGGGTGGTGCCCGCCTGGCGGTTGCCGTCCGGAAAGGTCGCCACCGCGACGGTCAGCGGCCGAGCGGCGCCGCGGACGGCGGCGGCCGGGTCGACGGCGCAGCGCCGGGCCTCGACCTCGCGCAGCAGTGCGACCAGCTCGATCGAGGAGTGCACGCCGTCGGCCGGCGGGCGCCAGTCGGGCTGGTCCTTCGGCGGGTCGCCGCGCAGCGCGAGGAACGAGCGGACACCGGCCTCGAGGAACTCGTCGATGACGGTGGAGACGTCCTCGCGGGAGGCTCCGACGCAGGTCAGGTGGGCGATGGGCAGCACGGGGGTGCCGCCCAGCAGGGTCGCCACGACGTGCCGGGCGGTGGCGCGGTCGCCGCCGCCGGCGCCGTAGGTCACCGACACGAAGTCGGGGTTCGCCGCGACCAGTCGGCGCGCCGTCTCCCAGAACCGGGGGGCGGCGTCGGGCCGGCGGGGCGGCATGAGCTCGAAGCTCACCGTCGGGCGGTGCCGGTGTGCCGGGACGTGCGGGGGTGCCTCTGCGACCATGCGTCACTCCATCAGGCCTGGCGTTGAGCACCTTCGTCCTCGGGAGGCTTCCGTCGGAGAACGGGTTGCTGCGGCGTCGTCGAGCCAGGACTCTCGGCCGCTCTGGATGGCTTCGGGCTCGACTGTACGCATGGTTCACCCTGCGGACAACCGCGACCGTATGATGAGATGCACCGGTTCGGCTGGTGGCGCCGTAGGCTGGCGGGCATGGACACCGAAGAGCGCCTTGCCGTCTTCCTCGACTACGAGAACCTCGCGCTCGGCGCCCGGGAGCACCTGGGCGGGATGCAGTTCGACTTCCAGCCGATCGCCGACGCCCTCGCCGTGCGGGGCCGGGTGGTGACGCGGCGCGCGTACGCGGACTGGTCGTACTTCGACGAGGACCGCCGGATGCTGACCCGTCATCAGGTCGAGCTCATCGAGATGCCGCAGCGCATGGGCGCGTCGCGGAAGAACGCCGCCGACATCAAGATGGTCGTCGACGCCATCGAGATGGCCTTCGAGCGTGAGTACATCTCGACGTTCGTCATGTGTACAGGCGACTCGGACTTCTCCCCGCTCGTGCACAAGCTGCGCGAGCTCGACAAGCGCGTCATCGGCGTCGGGGTCGAGAAGTCCACCTCCCGCCTGCTGCCCTCCGCCTGCGACGAGTTCCTCTTCTACGACCGGCTCGAGGGCGTCGAGGTCCCCGACGAGTCCGAGGCACCCCAGAAGAAGAGCCCCGCGCGGCGCTCCGGCTCCGGCCGCTCGGGCAGCTCGCGCGCCACCGGCGGCCGGGCCAAGGCCGCGGCCGTCGCCGAGGAGCTGCCGCCCGCCGAGGAGGCCCCGGCCACCGCGGCGTCAGGCGGCAGGACCCGGCGCAAGAAGCCCGAGATCACGCTGCCCGAACCGGTCGACGTGCCCGACCGAGCGCCCGAACCGGCCACCGACGAGGACGACGACGCCCCCACCGGCGAGCCGCCCACCATGGAGGTCAAGGTCGCCCAGACCCTCGCCGGCCTGCAGGGCTCGGCCTCCGGCTCGGTGACGGCGTCGCAGCTGAAGCGCACGCTGGTGCGCAAGGAGCCGACGTTCAGCGAGTCCGACTACGGCTTCCGCACCTTTGGGGAGTTCCTGCGCTACCTCGCCGACCGGGACGTCATCGTCCTGAGCGACGGACCGTCGTCGGGCGACCCGGTGGTCGAGCTCCCGGAGCAGCCGGACAGCGCCAAGGCGTTCGACCTGCTGCGCGCCGTCGTGCAGGACGCGGGCGGCACCGCGGCCCTCTCCGGCCTGAAGAACCACGTGCGCAAGCGTCGCCCCGACTTCTCGGAGAAGGCCCTCGGCTACGGCGGGTTCCTCCAGTTCTGCAAGGCTGCCGCGGCCGCCGACGCCGTCCGGCTCGCCTGGGACGACGAGGCCGAGGACTACCTCGTCACCCTCGGCTGAGGGATGATGAGCCGGTGACGTACCGCATCCTCAAGCTCGTGTGCTCGCTCCTGGTGTACGTGTTCCTGCGTCCCCAGGTCACCGGGCTGCACAACGTCCCCCGCCGCGGGCCGGTCATCATCGCGAGCAACCACCTGTCGGTGATCGACTCGATCATCCTGCCGCTCGTGGTTCCGCGGCACGTCACGTTCATCGCCAAGGCGGAGTACTGGACGGGCCGCGGGCTCAAGGGTCGCCTCTCGCGCTGGTTCTTCACCACGATGGGCCACATCCCCGTCGACCGGGACGACCCGCGCGCCGGCCAGCGCTCGCTCCAGGACGCGCTGGACGTGCTCGAGCGCGGGGGAGCGTTCGGCATCTACCCGGAGGGCACCCGCTCGCGCGACGGGCGGCTGCAGCGGGGGCGCACCGGTGTGGCCTGGCTCGCGTTCGCGGGCGGGGCGCCCGTGGTGCCGGTCGCGATGCACGGCACCGACAAGGTCCAGCCGGTCGGACGGCGCCTGCCCCGGCCCGTCCGCGGCATCCGCGTCGACTTCGGCGTGCCGATCGACCCGAACCGCCAGATCACCGCCACGCTGCGGCCCGCCCAGGCCCGCCGCGAGCTGACCGACCAGGTCATGACGTCGATCCACCAGCTGAGCGGCCAGGAGCTCGCGGCGTAGAAGGGCTCGGGGATGGAGCAGGTGGCGGGGACCGGCGTGGGAGAGGGCGCGGCGGCACCGGACCGGCGTGCCGTGGTGCCGGCGCTGCTCGCCGCCGCGTGCCTCGTCGCGGCCGTCGTCGTGGGTGGGCACCCGGTGGCCGGGCCGCTGATCGCGGCGGCGGCGCTAGTGCTGGTGACGGCCGGTGCTGCGACGCGCGGCGGAGCGCCGTCGGGGTCGGGGAGCGTGGCGGCCCTGGCCCTCTGTCTCGTGGCGGTCACCGGGGTGCTCCGTGGCGCGGGTGCGGCTCTCGAAGCCGTCGGCGTCGCGGGTGCGGCGGGCGTGGCCCTGTGGCCGGTGCCGCTCGTCCTCGCCGTCGTGCTCTACGTCCTGGTGAGCCGGTGGCGCCGGCTCGCCCTGGTGACCGACTGGTTCCGGGCCGGGACGGTGAACCGGCCGGGGGTGTGGCTGACCGTCGCGATCGTCCCGGTCGCGGCGCTGGCCCTCGTGGTCTGGTCGTGGGCGGCGGACGAGGTCGGCACCGGACAGGAGGTCTACCGAGACATCCTCGACGGCCAGGGCGTCTGGGTGCTGGTGCTCGGGGCGCTGACGTTCGCCTTCGTCAACGCCGCGGCCGAGGAGTGCGCCTACAACGGGGTGGCGCAGCGGGCGTTGGGTCACGACCTGCGCGGCGCCGTCGCGGTCGTGCTCGCCGCCGCGATGTTCGGTGCCTCCCACTGGTACGGCTTCCCGAGCGGGTGGTGGGGTGTGTTCCTCGCGGGTGGCTACGGTCTCGTCCTCAGTGTGCTGCGCCGGGTCTCGCACGGCCTGCTCCTGCCGTGGGTCGCTCACGTGCTGGCCGACCTCACGATCGTGGCCATCCTCCTGGTCCTGTGGTGACCCGCCGGCGGTGACAGCTCCCCTGCGCGGGGGAGGCGCCGCCGCGCGCTCGTTGCCAGACTGACCGGCATGGACCCTGCACCCGGATCGCGCGGTGGGTGGCGCCGTGCGCTGCGCCCGTTGACGTCGGTGTCGACGCTGCAGACCGGGGTGTACCTGGTGCTCGGCGGCGTCGTGGCCGGCGCGTACGGCGTGCTCGTGACCGGGTTCGCGCAGATGTTCGCCGCGCCGGAGATCTCGCGGGTGGCCCTGGCGGTGCTCGTCGGCGTGACGGCGGCGATCGTGCTGGTGCCGCCGTTCCTGGGGGCGGTGCGCACGCTCGAGATCCTGGCGGTGCGGACGTTCCTCGGGGTGGAGGTTCCGGTCCCACGGTCCGACGGCGGCAGGCTGCTCGCCGCGACACGGTGGCGCGCGGCGGCGTGGTACGGCCTCCACCTGGCGGCCGGTGCCGCGGCGACCCTCGCGCTGCTGCTCGTGGTGCCGCTGGCGACGCAGCTCGTGCTGGTCGGGCTCGGCCTCGACCAGGACGTCGTGATCGGGGTGTTCCACGAGGTCGGAGGCTTCGGCGGCGGACTGCTGTCCCTGGCGGCGGCCCTGGTGCTGCTGCTCGCGCTCCCGTACGCGGCGGCCCTCGTCCGGGTGGTGCTGCGGCAGGCGGCGCTGCCGCTGCTCGGTCCGGACCAGTCCGAGCGGATCGCCGAGCTCGAGGCGACCGCCCGGCGCGCCGTCGAACGGAACCGGCTGGCGCGCGAGCTGCACGACTCGGTCGGGCACGCCCTGACCGTCACCACTCTGCAGGCCGCGGCCGCCGCACGGCAGATCGGGTCCGACGACGACGCCGCGCGGCAGTCGCTCGCCGCGATCGAGGCGACCGGCCGCGCCGCGATGGCCGATCTCGACCACGTGCTGGGGCTGCTGCGCGACCCGGGACCCGGTGGTGCCGCGGGCCGTCCTGCGGGCGACGGGTCGCCGACGGCGCCCGCACCGCCGGTCCGCACCCTCGCCGACGTCCCGCGCCTCGTCGAGGACGTGCGGCGCACAGGGGCCGACGTCGCGCTGGACGGCCTGCCGCCGTCGTCGGGCACGGCCGGCACGTCGCCGGAGCCCGACGTGCCGCAGGCCGTGTCGCGCGAGGCGTACCGGATCGTGCAGGAGTCGGTCACGAACGCGCTGCGGCACGCGCCCGGTACCCCGGTGGCCGTGCGGGTGACGGCCGACGACGGCGGGGTCGAGATCGAGGTGACGAACCCGCTGGCCGGGGGGCCGCCGTCGGGCACCCCACGCACCGGCCGCGGGACGGCGGGCATGGCCGAACGGGTGGGGCTGCTCGGCGGCACCCTGGAGGCCGGACCCCGTCACGGCGGCCAGGAGCCGGACCGGTGGGTCGTGCGTGCGCGGTTCGGCACCGCGGGCACCGGTGCGGCAGGATCGGTGCCGTGACCGAGGACGTCCGCGTCGCCATCGTCGACGACGAGCCGCTCGTGCGCGCCGGGCTGCGCGTGGTGCTCGACGCCGAGCCCGACATCGCGGTGGTCGGCGAGGCGGAGGACGGCGCCGGGGTCCCGCAGCTCGTCACCGACACCCGGCCCGACGTCGTGCTCATGGACGTGCGCATGCCGCGCGTGGACGGCATCGCCGCGACCCGTGCCGTCGTCGACCGTGCCGGCGGGCCGGTGCCGCGCGTGGTCGTGCTGACGACGTTCGAGAACGACGACCACGTGCTCGACGCCCTGCAGGCCGGTGCCCAGGGGTTCCTCCTCAAGCGGGCCCGCCCGGAGGAGATCGCCCAGGCGGTCCGGACGGTCGCGCAGGGGGATTCGCTGCTGTTCCCGGACGCGGTGCGCCGCCTCGCTGCCGGGCGTCCGCCGTCGGGCGACGCCCTGGTGTCCGCGCGGCTCACCGAACGGGAGGGTGAGGTGCTGCGGCTCATGGCCGACGGGATGTCGAACGCCGAGATCGCCGGCGAGCTGTACCTCGGCGTCGAGACGGTGCGCACCCACGTGGGCAACGTGCTGGGCAAGCTCGGGGTTCGCGACCGGACCCAGGCCGTGGTGCGCGCCTACACGTCGGGGTTCGTGCGGGCGGGCTGAGGTTCCCCCGCACGGGGGAGCGTGCTGGTCGCGGCGGGGGATCCGTTCGTGGGCGCGGGTCACGAGGCTCGAGACATGACCACACACGAAGCTTCGCAGCAGTCGTCACCACCGACCGGCCGGGCGCCGCGCGGCCGGCCGTCCCGCCCCCGCACGTCCCGCCGCCTCGAGAACCTCGCCGTCCTCTGGTGGGTGGCCGGACTCGTCCTGGCGCTCGTCTACCGGGGAGCGGTGGGCTCCGCCGTGGTGACGCCCGAGGCGATCAACCACGGCCTGCTCCGCGACGTGCCTGTCGCGACGCTGGCCACCGGCGTCACCGTCCTCGCCGCCGTCGGTGCGGCGCTCGCGGCGTGGCTGCGCTGGGGACGCTCCACCGCGAACGGCCCGCGCCGCGCTGCCGTCGGCGGCACCGTCGCGGTGCTGCTGGCCGCCGTCCTGCTCGTGGACGCCACCGTCCTGGCCGGGGTCGGCTACCTGCCTGCCGTCCTGGTGATGTCGCTCTTCAGCGCCGAGGTGCGGGCCTCGCTCGACCACTACGTGGCACCCGACTTCCTGTTCCAGGTCGTGGTGCTGTGCGGGGCGGTGCTCCTCACGGTCGCCGCGGTGCGCTCCACCAGGCGCGGCCTCGCCGCGTGCGACCGGTGCGGCCGACGGCACGACGGCGCCGACCCGGCCTGGACGACGCCGGCCGCGGCCGCGCGCTGGGGCCGGGTCGCGGCGCTCGTGGCCGCGGCGATCCCCGCCTTCTACGGCCTCACCCGCATCGCGTGGGCGCTCGGCATCCCTCTGGGTTTCTCCCGCGACTCCGTCGAGTCGATGCGCGGGCTCGACCTCATCGGCCCCATCGGTCTCGGTACGTTCGCGCTGCTCGGTGCGGTGCTCACGCTCGGGCTGTACCAGCGCTGGGGAGACGTCTTCCCGCGCTGGATGCTCGGTCTCGCCGGCAAGCGGGTCCCGGTGGGTCTCGCCGTCGTGCCCGCGACCCTCGTGGCCGTGGCCGTGCTGCCCGCCGGCGTCTCCATGATCGCCCTCGGGTTCTCCGAGGGGATGCTCGGGCTGGACGCCGGGACGTGGGGCGCCGTCGGGCCGGCGTTGCTGTGGCCGCTGTGGTCGGCCGCGCTCGGGGCGGCGACCTACGCGTACTGGCTGCGCCGTCGGGGCACCTGCGGAGCGTGCGGCCGGGGCTGAGCGGCGCTCGGCCGCAGGACCGACCTACGATGAGGTGGCCGCGGCGGGAGGAGGCCATCGGTGGACGTGACGGGGGAGATCTGGACGATCGGGCACTGGACCTGCCCGCGGGAGGTCGTGCTCGACACGCTCGCCTCGGCGGGCATCGAGCTGCTCGCCGACGTGCGCCGGATGCCCGGGTCGCGGCGCAGCCCGCAGTTCGACGCCGACGAGATGACCACGTGGCTCGCGGACGCCGGCATCGGCTACGAGCACCTCACCGAGCTCGCCGGGCGTCGGCCGAAGCAGCGCGACGTCGACCCGGAGCTGAACGCCGGATGGCAGAACGTCAGCTTCAAGAACTATGCCGACCACACGCTCACCCCGGAGTACGAGGCGGGCCTCGCGCGCCTGACCGGGCTGGCGCAGGACCGCCACGTGGCCGTCATGTGCGGCGAGCCGATGCCCTGGCGGTGCCACCGGCTGCTCGTCGCCAACACGTTGGCGGCGCGCGGCTGGCAGGTCGTCCACCTCATGAACGGCGCGAAGCCGCAGCCGCACGAGCTGGGGCGCTGGGGCGCGACGCCGTCGGTGGGCCCGGACGGTGCGGTGACGTACCCGCTCGCCGTCTCCTGACCCGTCCGCTGCTGCGGCCGTGTCCCCGCCGGTGGGGCCGTGCCGACGGCGGCCCACACCTCGGTCAGGTCGGCGACGAGACCGTCGCGTCGATGACCTCGGCGAGCTGCTCGACCTCCTCTCGGCGACTTCCACGCCGGAGTCCCCGAGGGGACCGAGGCGCGGCCCGAGATCTACGACGAGGCCACGGCGATCGCGCTCACCGCCGCCTCCGGGACGGACATCGACGCCGCGGCCGGGGACGAGGTCGCCGCCACCACGACCGTGAGCCTCGAGGAGTCCTTCGACGGTTCGCCCGGGTACTCCGCCGAGACGCTCACGCTCGAGCTCATCCAGGCGTTCCTGTACGCGATCTCGGCGCTCGTCGTCGGCGCGTTCTTCACCGTGTGGACCATCCAGCGCAAGCACGAGATCGCCGTCGCCCGCGCCATGGGTGCCTCGACCGCCTTCCTCGTCCGGGACGCCATCGGTCAGGCCGCCGTCGTCCTCGTCGTCTCCACCGCCGTCGGCATCGGCGTAGGTGTCGGGTTCGGCGCACTCCTGACCTCGACGCCGATGCCGTTCTCGCTCGAGGCCGGGCCGCTGGCCGCCGCTGCCGGACTCATGGTCGGTCTCGGACTCCTCGGCGCCGCCGTCTCCGTCGGCCGCATCGCCCGCGTCGACCCCCTGACCGCACTCGGAGGACAACGATGACGCACGCCGCCGAACAGCTCTCGAACTCCGCAGCACGCCACGCGGACGGCCTCGTCCTCGACCACGTCTCCCTGGAGCTGGGCGACGGCGACTCGACCGTCACCGCGCTGGACGGCGTGAGCCTCACCGTCCCGCAGGGCGAGCTCCTGGCCGTCCTCGGCCCCTCCGGTTCCGGCAAGTCGAGCCTGCTGGCCGTGGCGGGAGCACTCATCCAGCCGACGACGGGCGGCGTCCACGTGGGCGGCGTCGACGTGGGCGTGCTCAAGGCGAGCCGGCAGGCGGCGCTGCGGCGCGAGCAGATCGGGTTCGTCTTCCAGTCGGGCAACCTGATCCCCGCCCTGACGGCCGCACGAGCTGTCGGGAGGCGAACGGCAGCGCGTGGGCATCGCCCGCGCACTGGTCACCGCCCCCTCGCTGCTGCTCGCCGCCGAGACGCACGAGCACGGCGTGGCGACCGTCATGGTGACCCACGACCGTGACGTGCTCGAGCACCGCGACCGCATCGTCGAGATGGAAGATGGGAGACTCAGCGCTTGAGCTCACGCTCTCGGGCCCGGTCAGGGCCCGAGAGCCCGTCAGAAGGAGAGTCGTGCCGCGGATCAGCGCTCCCACGGTCGCCTTGCACCGTTCGGCACAGCAACGTGCGCTGCTCGACGCCGCCAGGTCCCTCCTGGCCGAGACCGGCCGTCCCCCGACGTTCGCGGCGCTCGCCGAGCGGGCAGGGCTCGCCCGGCCCAGCGTCTACCAGTACTTCCGCTCCGCCGAGGACCTGCTGCAGGCCATGGTCCAGGACGTCTTCCCCCGGTGGTCGGCGACGGTCGCACGCGCGATGGACGAGGCGCCCGACGAGCCGGCGCGCGTCCTCGCCTACATGCGCGCCAACCTCCAGCTCGTGGCCGAGGGAGAGCACGCGCTCGCGACGGCGCTCGCGAGCGTGGGCCCCTCCGGCGCCGTCGAGGAAGGCACCCGCGTGATGCACGACGAGCTCCTGCAACCGCTGGCCGACACGCTGGAGACGCTCGGCGTCCACGACGTCACGCGGTGCGCCGAGCTCATCAACGCCGTCGTGCACTCCGGGTCGCGGATGATCGAGTCAGGTGTGCCGCTGGGGCAGGTCTGGACGAGCGTCGAGGAGCTCGTCGCACCGTTCGTGGAGCGGCTGGCCCCGCACGGCGGGCCGAGTGGCGAGGCGAGCGGCTCCGTCCAAGAGTGAGGGGATGGCACGGATCCTGCGTTATCTCCCGTTCGTCGTCGCCGGGTGGCGGTGGTTCCGCAACCGTCGACGGCGGCCCGGCGCCTGAGCGCTAGCGGTCGACGTCGCCCGGCCCCACCTCGTGGCCGGGACGTGCGTGGGTGCGGCGCTCCTGCTTCATCCGCGCTTCCGCCAGGTGCCGGACGCCGTCGGCGAGCTCCTCACGGGCGTCCCGCTCGTGGGCGCGGAACGCGTGCCAGTAGCCGTCGTCGTAGTCCTCGACGATCTGGAAGGTCCAGCGGCCGGCGATCACGTTGCGGCCGACGAGGTCCTCGGAGATCCGGCGGGCGACGTCCTCGTGGCCGGCCTCGCGCAGCTTGTCCACCGCGTCCCCGAGGGCCAGGTCGGCCTCCCCGGTGAGCTGGTGGAACGTGTACAGGTGGCCGCGGGCGCGCTCGACGGTCTCCAACGCCTCGCTCAGCATGCCGAGCGCCTCGACGGTCGCGTCCGAGACGCCGGCGGGGGTCTGGTGCTCGCCGTCCGGCAGGTCCATGCTCATCGCAGCATGCTAGGCACGCAGCGCGTCGCTCACCTGCCGGACCGGTCGGTGCGACGGGCGGTCCGCAGCGCCGACCACGCTCCCGTCGACCACAGCGCCAGGGCGACGAGCACCGCCTGGAACGGCAGCCGGGCCAGGCGCTTGGCGTCGGTGTCGAGGCCGAACCCGTCCGTGCCCTCGAGCCACTGGGCGACGTTGCCGGGGAAGATCGCCACGAAGAACCCGGCGGCGACCAGACCGACGGCCACCTTCCACCGCGACAGCACCACGAGGGAACCGCCGATGGCGATCTCCACGACTCCGGACGCCAGCACCGTGACGTCGTCGTCGACGGGGAACCAGCTCGGCACCTGCGCCTGGAACTCCTCGCGCGCGACGGTGAGGTGCGAGATCCCCGCACCGGCGAGCGCCAGGCCGAGCGCGACCCGTGCCAGCGTGCGGGGCACGGACGTGCGCGGCGAGGGTCTGGTGAGCACGGAGAGATCCATGCCCGCGATCGTCGCACCGTGCGCACAGGCTCGCTACCTGGTCTGATAGCGGCGTGGAAGGCTTCTGGTGGAGACTCGTCGCTGATCATCGGCGCCTTCGGGCGCTCAGTGATCGGATGATGACCGCATGATGACCGTGACCCCGCACCCGTCGCAGCGGCCGCACCTGGCCGCGGTGGTCGAGGACCGCTTCTACGAGGCGGCGGGCTGGCTGCTGCGCCGCGTCGGCTGGCGGCCGCGGATGGAGACGTATTCCGGCTACGGTTCGCCGCGCCGGGTGCGGGTGCTCGCGAGGGTGCTGCTGACCCCGCCGGGCCGGGTCGCGGCGGACAACGCCCACCGCGCGGGGCGCCGCGGCTTCCGGCACTTCCTGACGGTGCCGGCCCCGCACCGCAGGGTCCTGGTCCAGGTCGGCGGCGCCCGACAGGTCGTGCAGAGCGACCGGGCCGGCTACGTCGACGTCCAGGTGGACGTGCCGGCCGACCCGCCGCTGCCGCCGGGCTGGCAGCGGGCCCGGCTGAGCGACGCGGGGGCCGCGACGGCGGCGGAGCGCGCGACGGAGCCGACGGTCCCGCCGGAGGAGGACACCGCGGACGCGCCGTTGCTGATCATCGGCCCGGAGACGCGGTTCGGCGTGATCAGCGACATCGACGACACGACGATGGTCACCTCGGTGCCGCGCCCGCTGCTCGCGGCGTGGAACACGTTCGTGCGCCACTCCAGCAAGCGGCGCGCCGTGCCGGGCATGCCCGCGTTCTACCGGCGGCTGCGGCAGGCCCACCCGGAGGCGCCGTTCGTCTACCTCTCGACGGGCGCGTGGAACACCGCGGCGACGCTGCGGGCCTTCCTCGCGCGCAACGCCTACCCGCCGGGTCCGTTGCTGCTCACCGACTGGGGGCCCACCATGACCGGCTGGTTCCGCAGCGGGCAGGCGCACAAGAACGCCAGCATCGAGCTGCTCATGTCCTGGTTCCCCCACGTGCGCTGGCTGCTCGTGGGGGACGACGGTCAGCACGACGCCGGCATCTACGCGCGCGCCGTCGACCGCCGCCCCGACCAGGTGGCGGCCGTGGCCATCCGCCGGCTCCGCCCCACCGAGCAGGTCCTCGCGGGCAACCTGCCCGACGGCGGGGCAGCGGCCGGCCCGGAGCGATCGGACCTCGAGGGCTCGGGTGCACGGGCCGCGGTGCCGACCGTCTCGGGTGCGGACGGCGACGAGCTGGCGCGCCGTCTCACGACGGTCCCGGGCGTGCTCGGCTCCTGACCGAGCCTGACGACCGCGGCGTCCGGCGGCGACGCCACGTCCCGGGCCGGGTGCGCCGACGGGCGAAGATCACAGCCGCCGCGTGAATGTTGCCGACGCCGCGTCGGCTAGTGTGACGGCCATGGATCTGATGGTGATGCTTGCCCTGTTCGTCCACATCCTCGGCGCCGCTGCCCTGGTGGGTGGATGGTTCGCGCGGTTCCGGACTCCGACGGTGACCATGTCGCAGTTCGTCGGCGGCTGGGTGCAGCTCGCCAGCGGTGTCGCTCTCGTGGGCCTGGCAGAGTCGGCGGACGGCGACGTCAACCACATGAAGATCGGCGTCAAGCTCGTCGTGCTGGTCGCTGTCCTGGTCGCGGCGTGGATCGGCCGTTCGAAGATCAAGCGTGACCAGACGGTCCCGGTGGGACTCGCGCACGCTGTCGGCGGCCTCTCGCTCGTGAACGTCGCCCTGGCCGTGTTCTGGTGAGCATGACCGGCACCGAGCTCAGCCAGCTCCTGGTGTGGTCCGCGGCGACCGCGCTGACGATCGGGCTGATCATGTTCGCCGTCGACCTCGCCCGGTTGGCCGACGTGCCCCGTCGGGCACCGGCCCGGGTCCCGCTCACCACGGAGGGCGACGGCCGAGCCGACGGCGCTGACGGCGTGGACGGCGTGGACGGCGGACCGCACGCTCCCCAGAACCGCCGGTTCGCCGCGATGGGGATGTCGGTGACCGTGCTCGGCACGGTGCTCCTGCTGGTGGCGATCGTCGCGCGTGGCATCGCTGCCGGGCGGGCCCCCTGGGCGAACATGTACGAGTTCACGATCGTCGGGGCCTTCATCACGCTCGCGACGTTCGTGCTGGTCGCGCGACGGGCCGAGGTACGGTTCCTGGGCTCGTTCGTCGTCGGGCTCTGCGTGCTCTTCCTGGCGCTGGCCCAGGTCGTCTTCGTCCCGGCGACGGCAACCCAGCCGGCGCTGCAGTCCTACTGGCTCGTCCTGCACGTCGGGGTCGCGATCATCGCGACGGGCATCTTCACCGTCAGCTTCGTCGTCTCGGTCCTCCAGCTCCTGCGGGACAGCCGGGAGAACGGCGCGGTCGCGCTCAGCGGCCGGTCCTGGCGCTGGCTGGACGGGATGCCCGTACCCGCTCAGCTCGAGATACTCAGCTTCCGCCTCAACGCCGTGGCGTTCGTCCTGTGGACGTTCACGCTGATCGGCGGCGCGATCTGGGCGGAGCACGCCTGGGGGCGCTACTGGGGCTGGGACCCGAAGGAGGTCTGGAGCTTCGTCGTCTGGGTCGTGTACGCCGCCTACCTCCATGCGCGGACGACGCGAGGCTGGTCCGGCCGCCGCGCGGCCTACCTGGTGCTGATCGGCTACGCGTGCGTGCTGTTCAACTTCACCGGCGTGAACCTGATCTTCAACGGCAAGCACTCCTACAGCGGCCTCGACTGACCCGACCGACCGACCCACCCTCCGTGTTGTGGGCGCGATTTCTGGCCCGATTTGTCTGCTTGAGGCCATCTTCAGTCCCAGAAATCGCGCCCACAACACGAACGGTTACCAGGGGAGCGGTCCGGCCTCGTTGAAGAACCCGCCGCGGGGACCGTCGTCGGGCAGCGTGGCCAGCCGGATCGCGACCGCGGCGCCCTGGTCGGGAGTGCGCGGGCCGTCGTGCCCGGTGAAGTCGGTCGCGACGTAGCCTGGGCACGCGGAGTTCACGATGACGTTCGTGTCGGCCAGCCGGCGCGCGTAGTGGACCGTGAGCGCGTTGAGCATCGTCTTGGACGCCGCATAGGCGGCCAGGAGAGGGCCGGTGTGCAGCTCCAGCGAGCCCATGTCGCTGGACATGTTCACGATCCGAGGCGAGTCGGCGCCCTCGAGCAGCGGCAGCATCGCGTTGGTCACGCGCACCGCCCCGAACGCGTTCGTGTCCAGCACGGTACGCACGACGTCGAGGTCGAGGGTCGTCGGGTCCTGGGCGCCGTCGGCGAGGCTGCCGGAGATCCCGGCGTTGTTGACGAGGACGTCGAGCCGCCCCGCTTCGGACGCGACGGCCCGCGCCGCCGCGGCGACGCTCTCGTCGGAGGTGACGTCGAGCGCGACGCCGAACGCGTCCACACCGTCCGCGCGCAGCTTCTGGACGGCCGCGTCCCGTCGTGCGTCGTCGCGGGCGCCGACGGCGACCCGAAAGCCTTCCTGGCCCAGACCATGGGCGATGGCGTACCCGATTCCCTTGTTGGCGCCGGTGACGAGGGCGATCTTCTGCTGTTCCATGGGAACGATGCTCGGGCGTGCGGGCCCGGTCCGTCCAAGATCGATCGGGTCGCCTGTGATACCTCACAGGTATGAACTGCGTAGGCTCGGACACCGTGGACACCCTCGAGACGCGCGAGCTGCGCTATTTCACGGCGGTGGCCGACGAGCTGCACTTCGGGCGCGCGGCCGAGCGGCTCGGCATCGCGCAGCCGCCGCTGTCGCGGGCGATCCGGCAGCTCGAACGGCGGCTCGGCGCGCAGCTCTTCGACCGCGACCGACGGGGCGTCGCGCTCACCGCCGTCGGGGAGGTGCTGCACCGGGAGGCCGGGCGGGCGCTCGCCGCCGTCGAGGCGGCCGAGCGGCGTACCCGTCGCGCCGCCGACCCGTCGCGGGTGATCACCTTGGTGACCAAGGCCGGCGCCTCCCACGAGCTGCTGCAGTCCCTGCTCGACGCGCACGCGAGCAGGGACGGCGCCGTACCGGTCGAGGTCATGCTGTGCGAGGTGGGGGAGCAGGCCGGCGTCCTGCGCCGCGGTGCGGCCGACGTCGCGCTGATGCACCGCCCCGTCGACGATCTCGCCGGGTTCGAGACGCAGGATCTGCTGACGGAGGGACAGGTGGCGATCGTTCCCGCCGCGCACCCGCTGGCCGCCCGGGCCGAGGTGACGATGTCCGACGTCGCACGCGTCCCTGACCTGCCGATGGCGCGATGGCCGCGACTGGACGGCACGTACCCCGACGGCCCCGGACCGGAGGTGCGATCGCAGTCCCAGCTCGCACAGCTCGTCGCACTGGGGCGCACCCTCCTGGTCATCCCCGCGTCGAGCCGGGCGTGGCAGTGGCCGGAGCACGCCGCGATCCCCGTGACGGACGCGCCGCCCGTGACGACGGTCCTCGGGTGGCCGGCGCACACCCGCCCCTCCGGGCTCGGCACGTTGCTCGCAGCGGCCGTCGCGGTGCGGCCCTCGCCGGCCGCCGACGACGGTCGGCACGGCCCGACGGGTCAGTCGAGCAGCGCGGTCGCCTCGACCTCGACGAGGACGTCCGGCTCGAAGAGGTAGTCGACACCGATCAGGCTGGCCGGCGGCATGGGGAGCGGGAGGCCGATCTCCTCGGCGACCGCCTCGATCCCGGCCATGAGGTCGCCGATCTTCTCCGGCGTCCACCCGGTCACGTAGAACGTCAGACGCAGCACGTCGGCGAACGACGCTCCGGCGGCCGTCAGGCCGAGGCCCGTGTTCTGCAAGGACCGGGCGACCTGACCGGCCAGGTCGCCCGGTGCGACCGGGGTCCCGTCAGCCTGGCGGGAGACCTGGCCGCTGACGTGCACGTGGGTCGTGCCCGTGCCGACGGCCACGTGGTGGTAGGGGGTGGGCTGCAGCATGCCCTCCGGCGTGAAGTGCTGAACAGTCATGGTCGTCTCTCCTTGTCGAAGCAGGTATCGGTAGGATATCTAGGCACGGGAAGGCACTTCAACGAGACGAGGTTTCGTCATGGATACCGACGGCGCGCTCCGCATCGACGCCCCCCACCGAGAGCTCCTCGACCAGGTGCTCGACAAGTGGTCCCTCGGAGTGCTCGACGAGCTCTGCGAACGTCCCTGCCGCTTCAACGAGCTGCGTCGAGCCATCCCCGCGGTGACGCAGAAGTCGCTGACCGCCACCCTTCGCCGGCTCGAGCGCAACGGCGTGGTGGAACGCGAGATCGTCTCCACGCGCCCGGTCGCGGTCCGGTACTCGATCACGCCGCTCGGCAAGACGCTGCGCCAGCCCGTCGACGTCGTCCTGGAGTGGGCGTCGGCGCACCTGCCCGCCGTCGAACGCGCGCGCGACGCCTACGACGCGCGCGACGAGGCCGAGCTCTGAGCCTCGGCCGGGCACACGGCACCGCTCAGCGGCCGGGCGCGCCCTCGGCGGTGACCACCGGGCACGTGGCGAGGTGGTCGTCGACCAGCCCGCAGGCCTGCATGGCCGCGTACGCCGTCGTCGGGCCGAAGAACCGGAAGCCCTCCTTCTTGAGCGCCTTGGCCAGCGCCTTCGACTCGTCCGTGGTGGCCGGGACGTCCTGCCACGTGGCGATCCGGGTCGCGCGCGGTGCGGGGGCGAACGACCAGAACAGCTCGTCGAGGGTCCGTCCGGACTCGTGCAGCGCCAGGACGGCGCGGCCGTTCGCGACGGTGGCCTCGATCTTGGCGCGGTTGCGCACGATGCGGGCGTCGCCCAGGAGCCGTTCGACGTCGTCGGCCGTCATCGCCGCCACGTGCTCGGGGTCGAACCCGCCGAAGACCTCGCGGAACGCGTCGCGCTTGCGCAGGATCGTCAGCCACGACAGGCCGGACTGGAACCCCTCGAGGGCGACCCGCTCCAACAGCTCGGCCTCGCCGTGCACGGGGTGGCCCCACTCGGTGTCGTGGTACTCGGCGTACAGCGGGTCCCCGTCACCGAAGCAGCGGGCGCCGGGGGTCGGCGTCGTCTCCTGGGTCATGCCCACAGCCTGACGGACGGGACCGACATGCTCCGGGCGTCACAGGCCGGCGAGGCGTCGTGGCCGAGGAAACGGATACGGGTAGCGAATCGGTTCGATAGCATCACTCCGACACCCACGAAAACCCGCCAAGGAATGCCTCTTGCGTCACCGACGCCACGCGCGCTAGTGTCGAACCGGTTCGCAACGAAGAGGTCGACAACGAGGAGGCACGGTGGCCACCATCGGGGACGTCGCCAGGGTCGCGGGAGTCTCGCGCAGCACGGCGTCGTACGCGCTGTCGGGCAAGCGCACCATCTCCGCCGACGTCCGCCGTCGCGTCGAGACCGCCGTCCGCGAGCTCGGCTACACGCCGAACGCCGGCGCCCGGGCCCTCGCCACCTCCCAGACCCGCGTCATCGGGCTGCTCGCGCAGTTCCTCGAGGACGAGTTCGCCCCGGCGATGCTGCAGTACATGCTGGGTGTCTCCAACACGGCCCGCGAGCTCGGCTACGACATCCTGCTGTCCACCGAGGCCGACGGGCGCAACGCGCTGCGGCGGATGACGGACTCGCGGATGGTCGACGGGATCGTCCTGCTCAACGTCGCCGAGCACGACGACCGCCTGCCGATCCTGCGCGAGGCACCCCAGCCGGGCGCGCTCGTCGGGCTGCCGGCGGACTGCACCGGCGTGGACGTGTTCGACCTCGACTTCGAGGACGCCGGCCGCCTGATGGTGGACCATCTGCACCGCCTCGGGCACCGCGAGCTGCTGCTCGTCTCGCAGCCCGAGCACGTCGTCGAGCGGGGTGGCGCCTACGTGTGGCGCCTGCAGAACGCGGCGATCGAGGCGGCCCGCACGCGGGGGATCACCCTGCACGCAGAGTTCGGCTCGTCGCACCAGCCGGAGGTGGGGCGCGACCTGCACCGTCTGCTGGACGCCTACCCCGGCGCGACGGGACTGCTCGTCAACAACGAGGCCGCCGCGGCAGCGCTGCCGACCGTGCTGCACGATCGCCGGCTGACCGCGCCGGCCGACCTGTCCGTCGTCGGGCGCTACTCGGACGAGTTCGCCCGTACGTTCTCCCTGCCGTACTCCTCGATCGAGAGCGCACCCGACCGGCTCGGCCGCATGGCCGTGCGCGAGCTGGTGCGGCGCATCGAGGGGCAGGCGGGTCCCGACGAGCCGCACGTGGTCCGGTTCGTCTCGCCCGAGCTGGTCGACCGGGGGAGCACCGCACCCCCGCGAGGGGACTGATTCCGCACCACCTGCACGACCGGTTCTCGCTGTGCACCGTCGAACCGGTTCGACGCTATTCGCCGTACAAGCACGAAGCACCCACCGGCCGCCGACGACGTCGGACCGGCCGCCGTTCAAGGAGGAACAGCCATGCAGCACCATCGGCGCACCCGCACCACCCTTGCCGCCACCACCGCCCTCGCCGTCGTCGGCATCCTCGGCGCCTGCTCGTCGTCCGACGGCGCCAGCTCGGACGGAGCGTCCGGGGACGCCGCCGGCGGCACCTACACCTGGTGGGACCCGTACCCCCAGCACGATGGCTCGTCCGACTGGGAGGCCCGCGTCCAGGCGTGCGGCGAGGACGCCGGCGTCACCATCGAGCGCACCGCGTACGACACGACGGCGCTGACCAACCAGGCGCTGCTCTCGGCGCAGGAGGGCACGTCGCCCGACGTCATCCTCATCGACAACCCGGCCGTGTCCACCCTCGCCGACACCGGCATGCTGACCACGGTCGACGAGTTCGGCCTGGACACCTCCGCGATCGACCAGAACCTCCTGGACGCGGGCGTCGTCGACGGCGAGGCGTACGGCATCCCCATCGGCGCCAACACGCTCTCGCTCTACTACAACGCCGACGTGCTCTCCGACGCCGGCGTCGACCCGGCCTCGATCACAGACTGGGACTCCCTGACCGCCGCGCTCGCGCAGGTCACCGACGCCGGGCACAAGGGCATCACCTTCGCGGGGATCGGCACCGAGGAGGGCTCCTTCCAGTTCCTGCCGTGGTTCTGGGGCTCCGGTGCCGACCTGACCGACCTGTCCTCGCCGGAGGCCGTCGAGGCCCTCGAGCTGTGGAAGGGCTGGCTCGACGAGGGCTACGCGCCCAACACCGTCATCAACAACTCGCAGAACACGGTGTGGGAGGAGTTCCTCACCGGTGACTTCGCCTTCGCCGAGAACGGCACCTGGCAGGTCAACAGCGCGGCCGAGGCCGAGTTCGAGACCGGTCTCGTCCAGCTCCCGGGCAAGCATGGCGGCGTGGCCCCCGCCCCGACCGGCGGCGAGTTCATCGTCGCGCCCGTCCAGGAGGACGCCGCGCGCTACGACGTGACCCGCCAGATCGTCGAGTGCATGACGACGCCGGAGGGCTTCGTCGAGACGGCGACCACGTTCGCGTACTACGTCCCGCCGACCGCCGAGGGCCAGGAGCAGCTGCTGGCCGAGAACCCGGACCTCGAGCCCTGGGTCGAGGCCGTGCAGAGCGCCAAGGGCCGCACCAGCGACGGTCTCGGGAACGACTACCCGCTGATCTCCGAGGCGCTGTGGACCGCCGTGCAGAACGCGCTGTCCGGTGCGGCGACGCCGCAGGAGGCGCTCGAGGCCGCGCAGGCCGACGCCGAGGCCGCCACGAGCTGACGGGCCGCCGCCCCTCAGCCACGCAAACCGCGCTCAATGCGAGCGCGACCGTCGAGAAGGACCTCTCATGACCAGCACCCCGGCCGACGTCGGGTCGCGCGGAGCGCCGCGCGGCGCGGCGGGCACCACGCCCGCCGTGCCGCCCGGCGGCCGTCGCCGACGGACGCTGAGCTCGAGCCAGTGGGCGGCGGTCGGCTTCGCCGCACCGCTCCTGGTGTACCTCGTGCTCTTCTACGCCTACCCGTTGTGGCGCAACATCGACCTGTCGGTGCACGACTACACGATCCGTGCGTTCGTGCAGGGCGACGCCGAGTTCGTCGGGCTGCAGAACTACGTCGACGTCTTCAGCTCCTCGACGTTCCCGACGGCCCTGTGGAACACCGTCGTGTTCACGTTCGGGTCGATCGCCTTCCAGTTCACGATCGGCCTGGCGCTGGCCGTGTTCTTCCGGTCGAGCTTCCGGCTCTCCAGCACCCTGCGGGCGATGTTCCTCGTGCCGTGGCTGCTGCCGCTGATCGTGTCGGCCTCCACCTGGGCCTGGATGCTCAACAGCGAGAACGGCATCGTCAACTCGGTGATCACCGCGTTCGGCGGCGAGCAGATCAACTGGCTCACCTCCCCGGACACGGCGCTGCTGTCGGTGACGATCGCGAACATCTGGCTGGGCATCCCGTTCAACCTGGTGATCCTCTACTCGGGCCTGCAGAACATTCCGGGGGAGGTCTACGAGGCCGCGTCGCTCGACGGCGCCGGCCCCTGGCGGCAGTTCTGGTCGATCACGTTCCCGCTGCTGCGGCCGGTCTCGGCGATCACGATCCTGCTGGGGCTGATCTACACCCTGAAGGTCGTCGACGTGATCTGGGTGATGACGACCGGTGGGCCGGGTGACGCGTCCACGACGCTCGCCATCTGGTCCTACCGCGAGGCCTTCGGCACGGGACAGCCCGACTTCTCGCCCGCCGCCGCCGTCGGCAACCTGCTCATCGTCATCGCGCTGGTGTTCGGGTTCCTGCACCTGCGCCTCCAGCACCGACAGGAGGCCTCGTCATGACGGAGCGCAAGGTCTGGTGGAAGACCGCCCTGGGCGTCCTCTTCACCGCGTTGATGCTGTTCCCGGTCTACTGGATGGTGAACGTCTCCTTCACGGAGACGCGTGACCTGCGGGCCGACCCGCCGCACTGGTTCCCGTGGGACCCCACGTTCGAGGGCTACGAGGCGGTGTTCGCCCAGCAGCTGCCGGCGCTGGGCACCAGCCTCCTCATCGGTCTGGGTTCGGTCGTGCTCACCGTGGTGATCGCCGCCCCGGCCGGGTACGCGCTGGCGCTGCTGCACCTGCGGGGCGGGCGCACGCTGAACTTCCTGCTGCTGGTCGCCCAGATGATCCCCGCCGTCGTCATGGCGATGGGCTTCTACGCCGTCTACAACAACCTCGGGCTGCTCAACACGGTCCCGGGGCTGATCGTGGCGGACTCGACCATCGCGGTGCCGTTCGGGGTGCTGCTCTTCACGGCGTTCATGTCCGGCATCCCGCGCGAGCTGCTCCAGGCGGCCCGCGTGGACGGCGCCGGCGCGTGGCGCACGTTCGTGTCGATCGTGCTGCCGATGAGCCGCAACTCGATCCTCACGGTGTCGCTGTTCGCGTTCCTGTGGGCCTGGTCGGACTTCATCTTCGCCTCGACGCTCAACCGCAACGGTGATCTCATCCCGATCACGCTCAGCATCTACCACTACATCGGCAACAACACCACGCAGTGGAACGCGATCATGGCGACCGCCGTCGTCGCCTCGATCCCGGCGTCGATCCTGCTCGTCGTCGCCCAGCGCTACGTGGCGGCCGGTGTGACCGCCGGTGCCGTCAAGGACTGAAGGACATCGACGTGACAGACACCCTCATCAGCAGCGGCGTGCGCGCCCGTCCGGTGGCGCCCGGCGGGAGCCGCCGCGGCCTCGGCATCGGCGAGCTGGCGCTGGACGGCGGATTCTGGGGAGAGCTCCAGGAGACGAACGCCCGCGCCACGCTGCAGCACTGCCTCGACTGGATGGAACGGCTCGGCTGGCTCGCCAACTTCGACCGAGTCACCGACGGAACAGCCGGGACGCCGGGTGTCCCGCGCCCCGGCTGGCAGTTCTCCGACTCCGAGGTCTACAAGCTCCTCGAGGCGGCGGCGTGGGAGCTGGGCCGCACCGCCGACCCCGCCGCCGAGGCCCTGTGGACGAAGGTCGTGGCGCGCGTGGCCGCGGCGCAGGACGACGACGGCTACCTCAACACCTGCTACGGGCACGGGAACCAGCCGGCGCGCTGGTCCGACCTGTCGACCGGGCACGAGCTGTACTGCACCGGTCACCTGCTGCAGGCGGCCGTCGCCCGGGTGCGCACCCACGGCCAGGACCTCCTGGTCGACGTCGCACGCCGTGCGGCCGACCAGGTCTGCCGGGAGTTCGGGCTCGACGGCCGCCAGGGGATCTGCGGGCACCCGGAGATCGAGCTCGGGCTCGCCGAGCTGGGCCGCGCGCTGGACGAGCCGCGGTACACGGAGCAGGCCCGCCTGTTCGTCGAGCGCCGCGGGCGCGGCACCCTCGCCCCGATCGCGCTGCTCAGCCCCGCGTACTTCCAGGACGACGTCCCGGTGCGCGAGGCCGACGTGTGGCGCGGCCACGCGGTGCGTGCGCTGTACCTCGCGGCCGGGGCGGTGGACGTCGCCGTCGACACCGGTGACGACGCCCTGCGCGCCGCCGTCGAGCGGCAGTGGACGCGCACGGTAGAGCGCCGCACGTACCTCACCGGGGGGATGGGGTCGCGCCACCAGGACGAGGGTTTCGGCGACGACTTCGAGCTGCCGCCGGACCGTGCCTACTGCGAGACGTGCGCCGGCATCGCGTCCGTCATGGTGTCGTGGCGCCTCCTGCTCGCCTCCGACGACGTCCGGTACGCCGACCTCATCGAGCGCACGTTCTTCAACGTGGTCGCCACCTCGCCACGGACCGACGGCCGCGCGTTCTTCTACGCCAACCCGCTGCAGCAGCGCGAGGAGGGCGCCCCCATGCAGCCGGACGCCGTGAACCCGCGCGCCGAGGGCGGTGCCCGTGCGCCCTGGTTCGACGTGTCGTGCTGCCCCACCAACGTGGCGCGCACCCTCGCCTCCTGGCACACCTACGCGGCGTTCGTCGACGACGTCGGTGGCCCGGCCGAGACCGGACCGGGTACCGACGGCGCGGCGGTCGTCACGCTCGCCCAGTACGCCGCGGGCGACGTCCGGGTGGCGGTGGGTGACGGCGCGCTCGCGCTGCGCGTCGACACCGGCTACCCCACGACCGGGACGGTGCGCATCGAGGTCGTCGACCTCCCCTCGGAGCCCGTGTCCCTGCGCCTGCGGGTGCCGCACTGGGCCGACGGCGCGTCGCTCACCGCGGCGTCCGGCACCGCGTCCCGCCCGGCCCCCGGCTGGGTGGAGGTGCCCGGGGCGCTCGCGGCGGGCGACGTCGTCGTCCTCGAGCTGCCCGTCGGGCCGCGGCTGACCTGGCCGGACCCGCGGGTGGACGCCGCCCGCGGCACGGTCGCCGTCGAGCGCGGACCGCTCGTGCTGTGCCTGGAGTCCGTCGACCTCCCGGACGGGGTCTCGCTGGAGAGCGTCCGCCTCGACGTCGCGGCCGCGCCGCGTGCGCACGCGGACGGCGCGCTCGTGCGGGCGCGCACCGGCCCGCTGCCCGACGGCGGCACGGGGACGCCGCCGTTCACCTCCGGCCCGCTCCTGCCCCTGCCCGACGGCGGCACGCCGGACACGTTCGACGTCCCGCTCGTGCCGTACCACCGGTGGGCCGAACGCGGCCCGTCGACCATGCGCGTCTTCGTCCCGGAAGGAGGGGCACGGTGACCGTGACCCAGCACCCCGCTCCGCACGTCCACGCCGACGGCACCCGCCTCGTCTGGCGCGGCGGCGGCGAGGTCCTCGTCGTCGAGCCCTGGGGCCGTGACTCGGTCCGCGTGCGCGCCACCGTCATGGGCGACGTCGAGGACACCGACTGGGCGCTGCTGCCCCCGGACCCGGCCGCGCACGCCGAGGTGCGGACCGAGGTGCGGACGGACGGCGCGACGCTCGTCAACGGTGCGGTGCGGGTCGAGCTCACGACGTCGTCGTGGTTCCACGAACCGGTGGGCTACGACGTCTTCCGGTGCGACCTCGCGTTCTACGACGCCGACGGGCGGCTGCTGTTCCGCGAGCTGGACCGGGGCGGCTCCCTGGACCTGCGGGCCCGGTCCTTCCGGCCGCGGCTCGGCGACGACGGGCACACGCTGACCGCGGCGTTCGAGGCGGACCCGGACGAGCACCTGGCCGGCATGGGGCAGTACCAGCAGCACGTCCTGGACCTCAAGGGATCCACGTTCGAGCTGGCGCACCGCAACTCGCAGGCGTCCGTGCCGTTCGTGGTGTCCAGCGCGGGCTACGGGTTCCTGTGGCACGACCCGGCGATCGGGCGGGCGACGTTCGCGCGCAACCGCACCGAGTGGCACGCGGAGTCCACGCGACAGCTCGACTACTGGGTGACGGCGGGGGCGACCCCGGCCGCGATCTCGCGGAACTATGCCGACGCCACCGGCCACGCCCCGATGATGCCGGAGCGCGGCCTGGGGTTCTGGCAGTGCAAGCTGCGCTACTGGAACCAGGAGCAGCTGCTCGAGGTGGCGCGCGAGCACCGCCGTCGGGGCCTGCCGCTGGACGTGATCGTCGCGGACTTCTTCCACTGGCCGCACATGGGCGACTACCGCTTCGAAGAGGAGTTCTGGCCGGACCCGGCCGCGATGGTGGCTGAGCTGGACGAGCTCGGCGTCGAGCTCATGGTGTCCGTGTGGCCGCAGGTGGCGCTGTCCTCGGAGAACTTCGCGTACCTGCGGCAGCACAACCTGCTGGTGCGCGCCGATCGCGGGCTCGACGTCCAGATGTCCTTCGAGGGGCCGAGCGTGTTCCTCGACGTGCTGAACCCCCAGGCCCGCGAGTGGCTGTGGGAGACCTGCCGGCGCAACTACGGCGAGCACGGCATCCGCACGTTCTGGTTGGACGAGGCCGAACCCGAGCTCGGCGTCTACGACTACGACGCCTACCGCACGCACCTCGGCCCCTACCAGCGGGTGGGCAACCTGTACCCGCAGGCCTTCGCGCGGGCGTTCTTCGAGGGGCAGGCCGCCGACGGCGAGACCGACGTGGTGAACCTGCTGCGGTGCGCGTGGGCCGGCAGCCAGCGGTACGGGGCGCTCGTGTGGTCGGGAGACATCTCCTCGACCTGGCAGGACCTGACGCGCCAGGTCACCGCGGGCATCCACATGGGGGTCGCCGGGATCCCGTGGTTCACCACGGACATCGGTGGGTTCCACGCCGGGGACGTGAGCGACCCCGGCTTCCGGGAGCTGATGGTGCGCTGGTTCCAGTTCGGCGCGCTCTGCCCGGTGATGCGGCTGCACGGCGACCGGCTGCCGTACGAGGAGGTCACCGCGGCCGACGGGTCGCGACGGCTCCGCTCGGGCGGACCGAACGAGCTGTGGAGCTTCGGCGACGAGGTGTACGGCGTCCTGGAACGCTACGTGCACCTGCGCGAGACGCTCCGCCCCTACGTGCGCGAGGTGATGCGCGCCGCGCACCTCGACGGTCAGCCCGCCATGCGCGGCCTGTTCCACGAGTTCCCCGACGATGCCGCCGCCTGGGACGTCGACGACCAGTTCCTGCTCGGGCCCGACGTCCTGGTGGCGCCGGTGCTGGAGGCCGGTGCCCGGGAGCGGGAGGTCTACCTGCCCGCCGGGGCGTCGTGGACCGACGCCGCGACCGGTGAGGTGCACGACGGCGGCGCGACCGTCGTCGTCGACGCGCCGCTCGACGTCGTACCGGTGTTCCTGCGCGACGGCGCGCTGACGCATCTCGTCGGACGGACCAGCAGCAACACCTGAGGAAGGAGCGACGACCCGAAGCGAACCGGTTCGACAGCGTGAGGTCGACGAAGGGAGGGAGCACGACGCCCCGGGCGGCCCCGGGGCGAGATCCGCGAGACTCGCACGTTGACGTCCGCGGAAGGCACGACGCGGTGCCTTCCGCCATGAACGAGGAGTACGAAGATGTCTCTGAAGAGAAGATCACCGGTGCCGGAGGCTCGACGCCGCCGGATCGCTATGACGGCGATGACGGCTGTGAGCGTCGTGGCCCTGGGCACCGTGGGCGCCGCAGTGAGCACGACGACGGCGGCGGCCGAGCCGGGCCCGGAGTCCACGCTGGTCGTCGAGGCCGACCAGCCGTTCCGTGAGGTGTCCCACGTGGCGACGGGGTCCCTGTACGGCATCGCCGACGAGGGCGTGCCGTCCGACGACCTCATCGCCCCGATCAAGCCGAACACGTTCGTCCAGATGCCGCCGGGTGGTCGCCAGCAGCCGACGGGCGACACCCTCGACGTGTGGCAGACCGCCGCGCGGCACGACGCCGGGATCGTTGTGCGGATCGTGGACTACTACCCCGGCTGGCCATACCAGTTCAGCTGGGAGAACACCGAGGACCGCAAGGCCTGGGAGGACGTCATCCGGGATGTCGTGGCAGACGTCGAGGCGTCGGGTGCGACCAACATCGTGGCCTACGCCCCGTGGAACGAGTCGGACCACACCTGGCTGGAGGAGAACGGTACCTTCGAGGAGCTGTGGGAGTTCAGCTACGACGTACTGCGCGAGGAGCTGGGACCGGACGTCCCGATCCAGGGCCCGAGCTTCTCGGACAACATCTCCGACATGCGCCAGTTCCTCGAGTTCGCGAAGGAGACGGATACCGTCCCCGACGTGCTCGAGTGGCACGAGCTGATCCGGTCGTCGAAGACCAAGGGTGACGTGGAGTCCGTGCGTGCCATGCTTGACGAGCTGAGCCTGCCCGATCTGCCGATCGACATCGCGGAGTACGCCTCCCCGCAGGAGGTGGGCTTGCCCGGACCACTTGTCGGGTACATCTCCAAGTTCGAGCGGTTCGGCATCGACCGCGCCGAGCTCGCCTTCTGGAACCAGTCCGGGACGCTGGGCGACCTGCTGGTCGAGCGCGGTGGCGCACCCAACGGCGCCTACTGGCTGTACACCTGGTACGCCGACATGACCGGGAACATGGTCACCACGACGCCGCCGTCGAACGAGAGCCCGCTGGACGGGGCTGCGTCGGTGAACGACGCGAAGGACGAGGTGCGGGTCATCGCGGGCGGCAACAGCGGCCCGACCTCGATCGAGGTCAACGGACTGGACCAGCTCGCTCTCGGCGACGACGTGAACGTGAGGCTGGAGGTCACGCCGTCCTACGGCAGGACCACGCCCACCGCAGGACCGATCACCATCTCGGACACGACCTATTCCGTCGGCGAGGACGGATCCATCACCGTCCCGGTCGTGATGAATCCGAACTACGGCTACCACGTCGTCGTGTCCGAGGCCGGGGAGACCGAGAACCTGGCGGGGACGTACACCCTCGACAACGTCCACTCCGGCCTGCCCCTCGGCGCGGATGACGGCGCTGCCGTCCAGTCCGCAGCCGGCGAGGGCAGCACGTGGGAGATCCGTGCCGCCGGCTCGGGCCTCTACACCGTCGCCGACACCGCCAGCGGACTGCTCCTCGGCGCGCAGCCGGGGGCGACCGGCAACGGCGCACCCACCGTCCTCCAGGAGGAGGACGGGAGCGAGAACCAGCTGTGGCAGCTCGTCCCCGACGGCCAGGGCAACGTCCGGCTCGCCAACTATGCGACCGGCCTGACCGTCGGCGTCGACCAGATGAGCACCGAGCCGGGTGCAGCCGTGGTCCAGTGGACCGACGGGGCCCCGACGTCGAACTGCACGCCCGACGGGCCGCGGCAGCCGGGTCAGTTCGCGACGGCGCTCGACCTGTGCGGAACCGACTCCTACGTCACGATGCCGGACGGCGTCGTCGACGGACTCGACGGTGACTGGTCGATCTCCACGTGGGTGAACCCGTCCGCGTTGCCGACCTGGGCCCGGGTGTTCGACATCGGCTCGGGCTCGGGCTCGAGCATGTTCCTCACCCTCAACGCCGGCAGCGGGCCGCGCTTCGTCATCACCACGGGCGGTGCCGGGGGAGAGCAGCGCCTCGACTACCCGGGGCAGAACCTTCCCCTCGACGAGTGGACGCAGGTGGCGGTCACCGTGTCCGGCACCACCGGCACGCTGTACGTCGACGGCGAGGCGGTCGTCACCAACGACGAAATCACGATCTCGCCCGCCGACCTGGGGGCGGCGAACGGACGCAACTGGCTCGGGAGGTCGCAGTACGGCTCTGACCCGGCGTTCGACGGCGCACTGGACGACGTCGCGATCTACAGCCGTGCGCTGTCCGCCGCCGAGATCGCCGAGCTGGCCGAGGGGCAGCCGGCTGACGGTGACGTGGTCAGCTACGCGTTCGACGAGCCGGACGGCGGCTCGACCGTGGTCGACTCCTCGGGCAACGGTCTCGACGCCACGGTCACCGTCGGGCAGGGTTCGGGCGGCACGACCACGGCGACCGACGAGGAGACCGCCGACCGGTTCTGGACGCTGACGCCGGCGGAGACCGGTCCTGCGACCGCGACGCCGGAGGTGTCGGTCACGCAGCCGGACTGCGAGGCAGGCTCGTCGGGTTCGATCGAGGGAGTCCCGGTCGAGGGCGTGCAGCGGTACGTGCTCAAGGAGTGGGTCGACGGCGCGGCGGGCGGCTACGTGCCGGCCGGCGAGGTCGACGCGGGTACCTACGTGGTGCGCGCCTGGCCGGCCGACGGCACCGAGCTGGAGATCACGGGCGACTGGGAGGCGATCTTCAAGGGTCGCGCCCAGCTGGTCGTCGAGATCGAGGACTGCGCACCGGAGCACCCGGTGTGGGACGCCTCGACGGTGTACACCGCGGGTGACCGGGTGATGCACGAGGGTGCGGTCTTCGAGGCGACGTGGTGGACGCGTGATGCCGAGCCGGGGTCGTCGCCGTGGGGGTCGTGGCAGGAGATCGCCGAGACCTCGGACGGGACGGCCGTCTGGACGCCGTCGCGGATCTTCGTGGCCGGTGACGTCGTGGAGCACGACGGCGCCACCTACGAGGCCCAGTGGTGGACCCGCAACCAGACCCCCGGCGACTCGCCGTGGGGCCCCTGGCAGCTGACCGACTAACCTCTCTCGGTGCCGAACGTCCGGGTTCGGTACGGTTCGAGACGCTGAACCGTACCGAACCCGGACGCTCGGCGTGTGGGCGTGTGGGTGGGTGGTGGTCAGGAGCGGGTCAGCACCAGTGCGGCCGAGTGACCCCCGAAGCCGAACGCGTCGATCAGGGCGACCTCCGCCGTCGTCGGCCGCGCCTCGGTGACGAGGTCCAGGTCCGCCTCCGGGTCCAGCGTGGAGGTGTGCAGCGTGGGCGGCACGACCCCGTCCCGCATCGCTCCGAGCGCGGCCAGCACCCCGAGCGGTCCGGAGCCGCCGAGCAGGTGGCCGGTCGCACCCTTGGTGGCCGTCACCGGCGCCGTGACCCCGACGGAGCGCAGCGCCCGCGCCTCGTTGAGGTCGCCCGACGGCGTGGACGTCGCATGGGCGTGCACCAGCCCGACGTCGGACGGCGTCACCCGCGCCGAGCGCAGCGCGAGGTCGATCGTGCGGGCCTGGTTCACGGGCTCGCCGCCGACGATGTCGTGCGCGTCCGAGGTGAGCGAGAAGCCCTCCACCGCGCCGAGGATCGTGGCGCCGCGGGCCCGGGCGTGCGACTCCTCCTCCAGGACGACCATCGCGCTGCCCTCACCCATGACGAACCCGTCGCGGGTCACGTCGAACGGACGCGAGGCGGTCTCCGGGCAGTCCGTGCGCGATGACATGGCCCGGGCCCGGGAGAACGCCGAGATCACCAGGTCGAGGACGCTCGCCTCCACGCCCCCGCAGACGTACACGTCCGCCTCGTCGGCGAGGATCGCCTGGCGGCCCATCCCGATCGCCTCGGAGCCGGCCGCGCAGGCCGTCACGGGAGCACGGGCGCCGGCCTTGGCGCCGAGGTCGATGGACAGCCACGCCGCCGGGCTGTTCGCCATCACCATCGTCACGGCGTGCGGTGACACGCCCCGATGACCGCGCTCGTCGAGGAGCGTGTGCTGGGCCAGCGTGGTGCCGTAGCCGCCGTTGGCGGTGCCGACCGCGACGCCCAGCCGCTCCGGCTCCACGTCCGGGCTGCCGGCGTCGGCCCACGCGGCCCGGCCGGCGACCAGGGTGAGCTGTGCGACGCGATCGGTGCGCCGGACCTCGCGCACCTGCAGCGCGTCGGCGAAGACGTCGTCCACACGGGCCGCGACGTGCACGGGAAGATCGTCGGCCCAGGGTTCCTTGAGCGTCGTCACGCCGTTCGCGCCGCCGCGCAGGCTGGTCCAGGTCTCGGTCGCTGTCAGGCCGAGGGGCGTGACCGCCCCGATCCCGGTGATGACTGCTCGTCGCACGTGTGCTCCCCATTTGTCTCGTCAGGCCCCCTGCGCGATGCTGCGCATGTTTTCACGGGCAACGAATCGGCGCCATGGCTGAATCGTCCGAACCGGCGAAGATCCGGCGGAGGTCCGGTGGCCGCCCGGTCAGCCCAGGGCCGCCTCGAAAGCGTCGAGGAGGGACTGGTGGAAGAGCACGAAGCGCACCGAGCGCACCGGTGCGTCTCCCGGTGCGCCCCACGCGCGGACCGCCTCGACCGCGACCCGCGCGACGTCGTCGGCCGCCCAGCCGTAGACGCCGGCGCTCACGGCAGGGAAGGCGACGCTGCGGGCGCCGACCTCGGCGGCGACGTCGAGCGAGCGGGTGAAGCACGAGGCGAGCAGCGCGGGATCGGTCTCGCCCGCGTGCCGGTTCGGGCCCACGGTGTGGATCACCCAGCGGGCCGGGAGGTCGAACCCGGGCGTCGCGACGGCGTCGCCGACCGGCAGGCCGTCCGGCAGGACCGTGCGCCGCAGCTCGCGGCACGCCTCCAGGAGCTCGGGACCGGCGGCCGCGTGGATCGCGCCGTCGACGCCGCCCCCGCCGAGCAGGCTCGAGTTCGCCGCGTCGACGATCGCGTCGCTCTCGGCGCGGGTCAGGTCGCCGGTCTCGGCGGTGATCTCCATCCGTCCAGCATGGGGCGGCACGCCGGGTTCCTCCAGCGGACGGCCCGGCTCCCTCCGCTCGCGAGCCAGTAGCGCTCCGCGCGAGGTAGTACCGCCCATCGCCGAGGCACTACCTCGGCCGCCGAGGTAGTGGTGGTCAGGCCCCGTAGACCTTGCGCTCGTCCGGCATGAGGATCCAGAACACGATGTACGCCAGGACCTGCGGGCCGGGGATGAGGATGGACAGCGCCGTCAGGAGCCGGACGAGGCCGCGGCTCCAGCCGAAGTAGTCGGCGATGCCGGCGCACACGCCGCCGAACACGCGGCCGTTGCCCGGCCGGTAGAGCTTGCGGGGCTGCTGGATCGTCTGAGGATTGCTCATGCTTCCACGCTAGGCACGACGGCGGTACCTCGGTATCCGGTGACCCCCGGATTCGACCCCGGGTCACCCTGACGCGGGCCGAACTGCCGGTCTGGACGTGTCAGTGGTCGGGGCGGGCCTCGCCGACGACCGACCGCTGGCCCAGCAGACCCTCCGGGACGAGATGGGCACCGATCACCCCGCTGAGCAGCTCCGGGTCGATCGGCGCACCACGACGCAGCACGCTGATCGCGCCGGTGGGCTCCAGCAGGGCGACGGCGACGTCGTCGTAGCGCGCCACGCCCGCGAGGCGGAGCCGGGACGCCAGCTCCGCGGGTGAGACGTGGGCGCGACGCAGCTGCTTCTCCAGCACGCGACCGTCGGCCAGGAGCAGCACCGGTTCGGAGGAGACCGCCCGGGCGCCGAACGGCACCGCCCGCAGTGCCCCGGAGACGGCCTGGAGCCCGACGAGCGTCAGCAGCGCCACCAGCCCGCCACCCAGCACAGCGACCTCGCCCAGAGCAGCGCGACCCAGGACGGCGCCGAACGCGATGATCGCCACGAGGTCGTAGCTCGACATCGCCCCGAGCATCCGCGGCCCCAGGACCCGTACCAGCAGCACCATCGCGAGGTACATCCCGGTGGTCGCGAGGACGACGGCGAGCGCCTCGGTCGGCGTGAGCCAGAGCAGGTCGCCGAGCGAGTCGAGCATCGAGATACCTCCGAAGGTCGGGCGAGGGGCACCCCGAGGATCTCATCACGGCACCCCGGGCCCGCTGCACTCACCGGCTGAGGAGCGGCCGACGGCGGCACCTGCGCGTGCAAGTCGGCTCCGGCCCGGCACCCGGGAGGTCACAACTGCCCGTCGAACCCGCCGACGCCGTTCGTCGTCGAGCTGGATGCGCCGTTGGGCGACCGGGTCGTCCGTGACGCCGCCGTGGTGCCGCCGCGAGCTGGAGCTGCCAGTACCGAGCGACGGCTGAGGTGCTCGCCACCCGCCCGCAAGGGGCCACCTTTGTGGCAAGTTTTGCGTTCCCCTGGCATGACAGGGCAACGCAAAAGACTGGAGAAACGATGGATCGCGTCGAGCTCTTGGCCGTGTTGGACTCGATCTACTCCGGTGGCACGGCGGACGGTGCAGAGTCGCAGACGCTCGACTTCAAGACGCAGAAGCGCCGATCCGTCCAGGACACGCTGGAAGACCTTGCCGATGCCGTGGCCTGCTTCGCCAACGCGGGCGGTGGGACTGTCGTGGTCGGCGTCGCCGACAGGATCGCTGGTCCGGACGCGTTCGTCGGCCATTCTCTCGATGTGGACGCGACGAGAAACCGCGTCTACGAGCTGACGGACCCGTCGGTCCTCGTCGAGGTGGAGTCCTTCGTGCATCGCGGCGGAGACGTCCTGGTCATGAACGTGCCGCGTGGCGTCACTGTCCACAAGGTCACGTCGAAGATGCCCACCGAGCGCGTCGGAACCTCGTGCATGCCCATGTCGACGCAACGGATCGCCTCGCTCGTTGCCGAACGCCAGGGGGACGACTGGTCGTCCCACGATTCTGGGGTGCCGGTCGACGAGGTCGACGAGGTCGCCGTGGCGATCGCCCGCTCGAGGTTGGAGCGTTCGGTCGATCCGCGACGCCGTGAGAGGGCAAGATCCGCGACTGTCGAGCTGCTCCGAGCACTCGGCGTCGTCACCGAGCGGAACAACCTGACGAACGCTGGAGCGTTGCTCTTCCGGGGGTATGGACCAGCTGCCCGTGCTCGTGGCCTACATCTTTCGTCGTACGCCGACAGGTGCGCTCGCCGCGAACGAGCAGCTCACGGGTCCGCTCGTGACCGTATTGCAGAGGGTGTTCGATCTGACTGAGGCGCGCATCGACCGGACCTCCGTGAGCGTTGGGTCGGGGCAGCAGCTCCAAGTCGGTGATCTTCCCGACGGCGCTGTCCGGGAGGCGATCGTCAACGCCGTCATGCATCGCGACTACCGGCGTACTGATCGGGTGACCGTCGAGCACTCGCCCACGCGACTCGCGGTGACCTCGCCGGGCGGATTCGTCACCGGAGTCCGGACGGACAACGTGCTCACCACCTCGTCACGGACGAGGAACGGGGGCCTTGCACAGGCGGTCCGAGGGCTCGACTTCGCGGAGACTGCGGGAACAGGGGTCGACAGAATGTACGCGGAGATGACTCGCATCGGTCACCAACCACCGGCGTACCAAGCCGACCCCGAGTCGGTGACTGTCACCCTGAGGGGCGGCGCTCCGAACGCCAGCTTCACCAGGTTCGTTGCCACCCTCCCCGCCGACGAGGCCGAGGACGCTGACACGCTCATGGTTCTCCTCACGCTGCTGACGCAGCGGATCATCGACGCCCGCAGCGTGACACCGCTGCTGCAGAAGCTCCGCGAGGAGCCGGTAGCGGCCCTCGGATCGGCGGTCACCTACCGTCGCCGGACAGCTGACCAGCTAGATCGCAAGGTGATCGCCCTCGTCAAGGAGGCAGGGACGATCAACTCCCGCATGGTTCGCCTCATGCTCGATCTCGATGTCCCCACGACTTCGCGCTTGTTGCGCGATCTCGTCGAACGCGGCTTCCTCGTCCGGACCTCGAAGGCCACCCGCGGCACGGCGGTGACCTATGGGCCGGGACCGAAGGCCACCTCGCGACGGAGACCTTCCCACCGGCCCGTCGACGGTCCGCAGCATGAGGAAATCGACCTCGACTGAGGGTGCTCACCACCCGCCAGGGTTCAGGATCTTGCGGATCCGCTTCTCCGAGACGGCGCCGTCGGTGCCGAGCTGCTGCGCGAACAGCGAGACGCGCAGCTCCTCGAGCAGCCAGCGCACCTCGGCGAGATCGGCCTCCCGCGCCGGGTCGGCCGCGCCGGCGGCGTACGCGGCCCGCGCTCGCTCGTACGCCTCGGTGACGTCGTGCACCTTCCACGCGAGCTCGGCGTCGCGGTGCGGGTTCGACTGCGCCTTCTCCAGGCGGTACGACGCCGCCCGCAGGTAGCGCACGAGGTGCGGCACCCGCCGTGCTGGTGTCGCGGACACGAACCCGGAGTGGATCAGTCCGGCCACGTGGTCCCGGATGTCCTGCAGCGTGTTGAGCAGGGCGAGGGACGACGACGCCCGCACCTCGCCCTCGACGGTGCGCCACGCGCTGAGCGCAGCCACCACATGGCCGACGATCCGGTGCACCTCGTCCTCCAGGTGCTGCCGCACGAACGCCACCGCATCCTCGTACGAATCGGCATCGCGAACCTGTACAGCAATCGGCCCACCTGATGGCGTGCCCGGCGCCTTGTCGTCGTCGGGGCTGGTCAGGGCCGTGACGGCGGCGAGCTGCAGGTCGGCAACCAGCGCCTCCGTGTTCCGGTACGGTGCCGCCGCGAGCGTCAGCGACTGCTTCGACGACCACCGCGAGGTCACGCGCGCCGTCGCCAGCCCGGTCTCGGTGAGCAGCAGCCGCCGCACGCCACGTTCGTGCGCGGCGTCCTGCGCCGCCGCGTCGGCCAGCACCCGCAGCGCCACCGAGGGAGCACCCTTGCGGTCGCGCTCCTCGACCAGCGCGGGATACCCCCGCACGACGACGCCGCCCCCCACGTCGGTCGACACCACCCGAGGCAACCCCCCACCAGCCAAACCACCAGGCCAGGTCAACAGCTCCGTCTCCTCCGCCACCACTGCCTGTCTGGTGGCGGCGCGACCGCCGGATCCGGGCCGACCAGCGGCGGCGGACCCATCGCCGTCGGACCCGGGGAGGTTGGTGTGCCGCCGTCAAGCCGTAGCGGAGGGCCCCAGGGGGCCCGTGAGCGAGGCGGCACACCAACCTCCGGGTCCGACGGCCCAGACCCAGAAGCAGCCCGCGCCGCCTCCTGAAGTGCGACCCCCACAGCCCCCTTGACAGCCGCCCGCACCGCCGCCTCGGCCTGCGGCGCCAGCCGCTTCTGCAGCGACAGCAGGTCCTTCGACTCGTCGAGCGGCACCGGCTCGTGGGACGTCGCAGCCCGGCCGGACCGCTTTCCACGGCCCTTGCCGGGCTTCCGCCGTCGGGCATCGTCGGAGCCCGAACCGGACGCGCCCGAGGCGTCCTCGACGCGGAACGTCATCCGCAGGTGCGCGGGCAGACGCTCGACGCGCTCGGCGTCCCACACGTCGTCGGGGATCACGACGTCGCGCAGCTCGCGCACGGCGCGCGAGAACTCGACGTGGAACGGCGACGCCATGTCACCCGCCCGCGTCATGTCCGACCACTCGGGCGTGTTCTCCCGCAGCCAGTGCGCGACGGCGGCCCCGACGTCGGGCGCGGGCACCAGCTCGCGCCGCACGGCCTTGGGCAGCGAGCGGATGGTGGCGACGCAGAGCTCGTCGAGCAGGCCGGGGACCATCCAGTCGAACCCGTCGGGGACCACGCGGTTGAGGATGGACAGCGGGACGTGGACGGTGACGCCGTCGGCGGCGCTGCCGGGCTGGAACTGGTAGGTCAGCGGCAGCGTGACGTCGCCCTGCGTCCACGTCTCGGGGAACTCGGTGGTGTCCACGGCGGCGGCGTCGACGAGCTGGTCGAGCGTGAAGGTCAGCAGGTCGGGGTCGTCGTGCCGGGCTTTCTTCCACCAGGAGTCGAAGTGGCGGGCGCTGACCACGGACGCCGGGACGCGCTCGTCGTAGAACGCGAACAGGTCGTCCTCGCTCGCGACGAGCCCGCGCTGGCGGGAGCGGGCCTCGAGCTCCTCGGCCTCGGCGAGCAGGCGCCGGTTCTCGGCGAAGAACCGGTGGTGGGTGGTCCACGCGCCCTCGACGAGGGCGTGCCGGACGAACATCTCGCGCGCGGCCTCCGGGTCGACCTTGGCGTAGAGCACCTTGCGGTCCGCGACGATGGGTACGCCGTACAGCAGCACCTTCTCCGTCGCCATCGCCGCGCCCTGCTTGGTGGACCAGTGCGGGTCGGAGTAGGTGCGCCGGGCGAGGTCGCCGGCGAGGTCCTCGGCCCACTCGGGCTGGATGCGGGCGACGTCGCGCGCCCACAACCGGGAGGTCTCGACGAGCTCGCCGGCCATGATCCAGGCCGGCGGCTTCTTGCTCAGCGGCGAGCCGGGGAAGATCGCGAACCGCGCGCCGCGCGCCCCGAGGTACTCGTTGCGGGCGCGCTTGGCGGCCTGCCGCAGCGCCCGGGCGCGGGCCTCGCCGCGCAGGTGCGCCACGGAGGACGCCTTGACCTCGCTGGTCTCCTGCATGCCGATCTGGGAGAGCAGTCCGGCGAGCAGCGAGCGGTGGATCGTGTCCCCGTCCCAGGCGTGCCGCCAGTCGTCCGGGTTGTCGGGGTCGGCGGGCTGTGCCTGGCGCGCGGGCCTGGACAGGTCGATGCCGAGCGGCCCGGACATCTGCCGCAGCTGCGCGACGACGTCCTGCCACTCCCGCACCCGCAGGAAGTTGATGTACTCGGCCCGGCACATGCGCCGGAACGCCGAGGACCCCATGGCGTGCTGCTGGGTGCGCAGGTACTCCCACAGGTTCAGGTACGTGAGGAAGTCCGACGTCGGGTCGGTGAACCGGGCGTGCAGCTGGTCGGCCTGCGCGCGGGACTCCGTGGGGCGTTCGCGCGGGTCCTGGATGGACAGCGCCGCGGCGATGATCGCGACCTCGCGGGCGACGCCGTGCTTGGCGCCCTCGATGATCATGCGGGCCAGACGCGGGTCCATGGGGAGCTGCGCCAGGGTGCGGCCGACGTCGGTCAGACGCGTCGCGCCCTCCTCCACCGCGAGCGCGCCGAGCTCGGTGAGCAGCTGGACGCCGTCGCGCACGGCCCGCGTGTCCGGAGGCTCGACGAACGGGAACCTCGCGACGTCGTCGGGCGTGGTGACGACGCCGACGGAGATCATCTGCAGCAGCACCGACGCGAGCGAGGTCCGCAGGATCTCGGGCTCGGTGAACTCGGGCCGGCTCTCGAAGTCGGCCTGCGCGTAGAGGCGGATCGCGACGCCGTCGGCCACGCGCCCGGAGCGCCCGGAGCGCTGGTTCGCGGAGGCCTGCGAGATGGGCTCGATCGGCAGGCGCTGCACCTTGGTCGCCTTGGAGTAGCGCGAGATACGGGCGGTGCCGGGGTCGACGACGTAGTGGATGCCGGGCACGGTCAGGGACGTCTCGGCGACGTTGGTGGACAGCACGATCCGCCGCGACGAGTGCTGCTGGAACACGCGGTGCTGCTCGGCGGCGGACAGGCGAGAGTACAGCGGCAGGATCTCGACGTGCTGCGGGTGCTTGGGGTCGCGGACGCGTTCCTTGAGGTGGCCTTCGAGGGCGTCGGCGGCGTCGTGGATCTCGCGCTCGCCGGAGAGGAACACGAGGATGTCGCCGGGACCCTCGCGCATCAGCTCGTCGCAGGCCTCGACGATGCCGGTGACGAGGTCCTTCTCCTCGCCCTTCTTCTTCGCGGGCGCGTCCGGGTCGGTGTCCGGGGAGAGCGGCCGGTACCGGATCTCGACGGGGTAGGTCCGCCCGGTGACCTCGACGACGGGGGCGTGGTCCGGCAGGACGCCGACGACGGCGTCGGGCGCCCCGCCGCCACGCGCCAGGGAAGCAGGCGAGAAGTGCGCCGCGAACCGCTCCGAGTCGATCGTCGCGGAGGTGATGATCAGCTTGAGGTCGGGGCGGCGCGGCAGCAGCCGGGACAGGTAGCCGAGCAGGAAGTCGATGTTGAGCGACCGCTCGTGCGCCTCGTCGATGATGATCGTGTCGTAGGCGAGCAGCTCCGGGTCACGCTGGATCTGCGCGAGCAGGATGCCGTCCGTCATCACCTTGACCAGCGTCTCCGCGCTGGAGGTGTCGGTGAACCGCACCTGGTAGCCGACGACGCCGCCGAGCTCGGTGCCCAGCTCCTCCGCGACGCGCTCGGCGACGGACCGCGCGGCGATGCGCCGCGGCTGCGTGTGCCCGATCTGACCCTTCCGGCCGCGTCCGAGCTCGAGCAGGATCTTGGGCAGCTGCGTCGTCTTGCCGGAGCCGGTCTCTCCCGCGACCACCACGACCTGGTGGGTCTCGATCGCAGCGGCGATGTCCTCGCGCCGCGCGGAGACGGGCAGCTGCTCGGGATACGTGATCTCGGGCACGACGACGGCGGCACGCGCCGCGGCTGCCCGTTCGAGCTGGTCGCGGCTCACCCGAGCCGGCCCGCGGCCGTTCTGGCGACCACCCGTGGGGCCGGACTTCCGTGCCCCCCGGCCGCGCCGCCGTCGGCCGTCGCCCTTGGCGGCGTGCTGCCCCCGCTGCTGCTCGGCCTGCGTCCCGCCGTCGCGGCGGTCCCGGCGGTCGCCGCGCAAGCCGCCGTCGTCGGCGGACTGCGGGGCGGGGGACGGCTCAGTGCTCACGACCCCTCATTCTGGCAGCCCTCGCAAGCTCATTGGATGGTGGGCGCGGATGCTGCCAGGAGTGCCTCCACCGTGGCGCGCGCCTCGGCGAGCGCGTCGGGGCGGCCTCCGGCGGTGGCGATCACGAGCGCCCCCTCGTAGAGCAGGTGGACTGCGGCGCCGGTCGCGTGGCGCGTGGTGGGGTGGGCTCCGGCGGCGAGGGAGACGAAGAGCTGTCGCATCCAGTCCTTCTCGCGGCGGATGACGTCGCGGGTCGCCTGGTCGTCGGCGCCCACCTCTGCGTAGGCGTTGACGAAGGCGCAGCCGCGGTCCTGCCCGGCGTGCCACTCCTCGAGCGCGTCGAAGACGGCGAGCAGCCGGGACCGGGCGTCGGTCCGCTCGGCGACGAGCTCGAGGACCCGGTGCTGCCAGCGGGCGCCGCGGCGGGTGAGGTACTGCGCGACGAGGCGGTCCTTGGAGCCGAAGCGGTCGTAGAGGGTCTTCTTCGTGGTGCCGGCCTCGAGGGCGACGAGGTCGACGCCGACGGCGCGGATCCCGCGCGTGTAGAAGAGCGTGCTGGCGGCGTCGAGCAGGCTGTGGCCGGCGGGCGTGAGCTCGGGCTCGGCGAAGACGGGGGTGGGGGTGTCGGTCGAGGTCGTCATGCGGCGCTCCTCGGCGGGGCAGAAGAGGGTACTGCGAGTATACAGACCGGTATGGTTACCTCGCCACCATGGGACGAGACACCATCGCGGCGATCGGGCTGATCGTGTTCTGGAGCTCCGGGTTCGTCGGCGCCGAGCTGGGCACGAGGGACGCCTCACCCGTGACCCTGCTCGCCTGGCGGTACCTCGTCGCGTGCGCGCTGGTCCTCGTGCTCGTCGCCGTGCTCCGCGGGCGACGCGCGCGGTGGGGGCGCGTGACGACCGGGCGCGCACGCCACGCCGTCGTCGTCGGCCTGCTGACCCAGGCCGGATACCTCGGGGGGATCGTCGGCGGCGTCGCGCTGGGCGTGCCCGCCGGGACCGCGGCGCTCGTCGCCGCGCTGCAGCCCCTGGTCGTCGCGGCGCTGGCGCGCGCGGCATGGGGCGAGCGGACGACGGCGGGCCAGCGGTTCGGCCTGGTGCTCGGCCTGGCCGGTGTCCTGCTGGTCGTGCTCGGGGATCTCGGTCAGGGGTCGGCGCCGTGGTGGGTGTACCTGCTGCCGCTCGGCGGGATGCTGTCGCTGTCGGTGGGCACGGTCCTGGAGCGGCGGGCACCCGGCGACGGCGACCTGCTCGGCGACCTGTCGGTCCACACGATCGCGGCGGGTGCGGCCCTCGTCGCGCTGGCCGTCCTGACCGGCCGGATGGCACCGCCCGCCGCCCCGCAGTTCTGGGTGGCGGTGGGGTGGGTCGTGGTGCTGTCGACGGTCGGCGGGTACGGGTGCTACTTCCTGGTGCTGCGGCGGCGCGGACCGCAGACCGTGAGCGCCCTGCTGTACCTCACGCCGCCGGTCACGGCGCTGTGGGCCGGGCTGCAGCTCGGTCAGGTGCCGGGGCTGCTCGCCCTCCCCGGGGCGCTGCTCTGCGCGGTGGCCGTCTGGCTGGTGGCCCGGGAGTAGCGCCCGGCCAGCACGCACAGGTGCTCGACCAGGCCCGGCGGCTCCGTGACGTGGAAGTCGTAGCCGAGCATGCCGATCCACACGGCGACCGTCTCGACGCTGTCGCCGCCCGTCACCAGCACCGACCGTCCGTCGGGCAGCGGCTCCACGGTCCCCACGGCGGGGTTGATCCGCGCGAGCACCTGCTCGGCGCCGGCGTCCACGACGATGCGGGCGTGCACCGCCCAGCCGGTCCGCGCGACCTCCCGGACTCGCCCGTCGCGACGCTGGCGTACTCCGAGCTCTTCGAGAGCTTCGGCAACGGCACGTCGCTGGTGCGCCCGGAGCAGGTGCTCGCCCAGGCCACGCTCTACTGGCTCACGAACACCTACGCGACCGCCGCGCGGTACCACTACGCGGAGCAGCGCAGCGGCGCGGAGCCCGTCGTCGCCGCCGGTCGTCTCGGCGTCGCGGTGTTCGCGGACGACTTCCGGACGATCCGCAGCCTCGCCGAGCGCGACAACTCACGCATCGAGCACTGGTCCGAGTTCCCGCGCGGCGGGCACTTCGCCGCGATGGAGGTGCCCGGCGACGTCGTCGCCGACCTGCGGGTGTTCTTCGCCTGAGCGATCAGTAGTAGCTGCTCGACGCCACGCCCATCGCGCCGAAGAAGAACACGAAGAACCCGATGTACGCGATGACCGCCAGCACGCCGAGCGACGTGAAGATGATCGACAGCCACAGGCCCCACTTGCCCAGCGCGTTGTCGTAGCCGACCTTCTTCGACTCCGACAGGGCCATGGCCGAGACCACGATCCCGGCGGGGGCGAGGACAAACGCCAGCACGAACCCGATGATCCCCATGGTCTTGCCGGGCGGGTCCGGCGCGTAGACCGGCGCGTAGCCGGGCTGGCCGTACGGGGTCTGCCCGTAGCCGGGCTGCTGCCCGTACCCCTGCCCGTACGCGGGCGGCGTCGGGTCGGCCTGCGGAGCGCCGCTGTGCGACTTCCCGGGGTCGCCCGAGGAGTCGGGGGTCGAGTACGGCTGCGGCGGCTGGTACGGATCGGTCATGAGGCCATCCTCCCGGACGCGAGCGCCGCGCACCAGCGCCGCCTTCACCAGGATGCGTATCCGTGATGAGATCGATGCGTGCTCTCGCGACCTCGAACCTCGCTCGACCTGATCCCGCGTCGCGTCCGCGTGCACGCCGTCCGGCAGCTCACCGGCTCGATGGTGCGCACCACGTTCCGGGACCCGGACGGCGCGGACCCGGGCGCGCCGTCGTCCCTCGCCGCGCTGCGGGCGCCCGGCCCGGAGGACCACGTCAAGGTCTTCCTGCCCGACCCGGCCACCGGTGAGCTGCACGCGCCGACCGTCGCGCCGGACGGCGGCATCCAGCGGCCGGCAGGCGTCGTCTCGATCTCGCGCGAGCTCACGGTGCGCGCGCAGCGGACCGTGGACGGCGCGGCCGAGGTGGACGTCGACTGGGTGCTGCACGGCGGGGGCGGGCCGGCGTCGGCCTGGGCGTCGCGTGCCGCCGTCGGCGACGAGGTGGTGCTCGTGGGGCCGAGCGTGAGCGTCGGCGTGCCGGAGGGCATCGAGCGGCTGACCGTCGTCGTCGACGAGACCGGGCTGCCCGCCGCGGCGCGCTGGGTGGACGCCGTCGGGCCGGACGTCCGCGTGACGGCGATCGTGGAGATCGGCGACGACGTCGACGAGGCGTTCGTGGAGTCCGAGCTGGGGCACGCCGACGTCGAGATCCTCTACCGCACCGACGGCCCCGGCCAGGTCGAGGAGGCCGTGCGGTCCCTGGGCGGCCTGGACGACGGCGAGCTCCTCGTCGCGCTCGGCGAGGCCGGCGAGCTGGTGCCCGTGCGCCGCTACCTGCGCCACGAGACGGGAGCGCGCCCGGACCAGCTCGCGATCTCCGGCTACTGGCGCCGCGGCACCGTCAACCTGGACCCCGCCGAGCCGCTGGACCCGAGCGACCCGGACTGAGTCGCCTTCCGGCAGGGTGCTAGCATTCTGCTGTCAGGGAGGTAGTGATGTCGATGACGATCACCGTGCGAGGGCTCGACGACGAGCTGCACCGGCAGATCAAGGAGCGTGCGCGCAGGCACCATCGCTCGATGGAGGCCGAGGTGCGCGCGATCCTCGCGGGCGCGGTGACGGCACCTGCGCTCGACGTCCGCTGGGGAGAGGCGCCGGAGGACGGCCCGCCTCGCGACGCGCCGGCCGGCGGCGACTGGATCGACCGCGCGCGCTCTGCCCTCCACGAGGTCTGGGCGGATCCGGCGTGGGATGACGACTGGCTTCCGGAGCGTCCCGAGGCGCCGTCCCGGCCGGCCGTGGAGCTCGAGGGGTGACCTACCTCCTCGACACGAACGTTCTCTCGGAGCTGACGCGTCGGGCGCCCGATCCCGCCGTCCTGCGGTGGCTGAGGTCGCACGACGACGTGTGGACGACGTCCGTGGTGGTGGGCGAGCTGCTCTTCGGCGTGGCCCGGCTACCTTCCGGACGCCGGCGAGAGGCGCTCCACGCGGTGGTGCTGGCGATCCTCTCGGAGAGGTTCCGCGACCGGGTGCTGCCGTTCGGAGAGCCCGCTGCCGTCGAGTACGCCGTGGTGCGGAGCCGTCAGGAGCGCGCCGGGCGACCGGCCGGTGACCTCGACGCGATGATCGCCGCCGTGGCCAGGGCGCACGGGGCCGCGGTCGTGACGCGCAACGTCCGGCACTTCGCCCACAGCGGCATCGAGGTCGTCGACCCGTGGAGTCGGGCCTGAGTCCGCGGCGTCGTCACCGGTGGGCCTGCACGAAGATCACGGAGTCGCCGAGCAGCGGCATGCGCTCCACCGTGCGCGCGTCGGCCAGGCCGGCTGCCGTGAGCAGCCGTTCGATGCCCCCGTCGGCGTTGTCGGCGTCGTGGGTGCGGCTGCCCGGGCCGTGACCCGGCTGGTGGCGGTGACCACGCCCGGGCCCGTGGTCGTGCTGCCCGTGGTGCGTGCCGCCGTCGTCCCCGTGCCCGGGTGATCCCTCGGACGCGTGCTCGTGCGCGCTCGCGTGGTCGCCGGCGAAGTCCGCGATCGTCACCCGCCCGCCGGGACGCAGCACCCGGGCGATCTCCCCGGCGAGGCGCTCCTTCTCCTCGGCCGGCACGTGGTGCAGCGCCAGGGAGGAGACCACGTGGTCCTGGCTCGCGTCCGGCACGGGCAGGCGGTGCGCGAACCCGCGAACCAGCGTGACCTCGCCACGCCGACGACGGCGGAGCTTGCGGGCGGCGTGGCGCAGCGAGTCGCCGTCGGGGTCCAGACCGGTGACGACCGCGTCGGGCGCGGCGCGCAGCACCTCGCGGGACAGGTTGCCGGTGCCGCAGCCGACGTCCAGCACGTGCTGTCCCGGCCCGACGGCGGCGACCTCGACCGTGCGGCGGTACAGACGATCGAGGCCACGGAAGCGGGCGACGACGTCGTACCAGGGGATCATCCAGCCTCGGCGCATGCCCGGGAGGAAGTCGTGGTCCGCTTCGTCGGGACGGACGTCGTCGAGCATGCGGACTTCGCGGGGCATCGGGCCTCCTGGCAGTGGGGGAACAGCACCATGGTGCCCCGGCTGTCCCTCGGGGCGACAACGGCTTTGCCGAACCGGCAAACGGGGTGGCCCCCGTCCGTACGATGGCGGCATGCCTGTGGATGGTCCGCCCCCGCCCAGCACCGCATACCTCGACCACGTCGTCGACGAGACCGAGGAGCGTCGCCGCCTCGCGCTCGCGGCGCAGGCCGCGGAACCCGGCCCCGGGGACGACGGCGGCGCACCGGCCGCGCTGCGCGCCACGGTCGAGTCGGCGGTCGCCTCGCTCGGGGCGGACCTGACCCGGATCGTGCGGACCCTGCACGCGAACCCGGAGACCGCGTTCGAGGAGCACGAGAGCGCGCGGCTGCTCGTGGACGTCCTCGCGCAGCACGGCGTCGAGGCGGAGCTCGGGGTGCACGGCGCCGACACGGCGTTCCGGGCCGTCCTGGGCTCCGGTGACGGGCCGACGATCGCGATCTGCGCCGAGTACGACGCCCTGCCGGTGATCGGCCACGCCTGCGGTCACAACGTCATCGCGGCCGCCGGGGTGGGGGCGTTCCTCGCGCTGCAGCCGGTGCTGGCGGGCGAGGGGGCGCCGTCGGGCCGGGTGGTGCTCCTCGGCACGCCCGCCGAGGAGGGGCACAGCGGCAAGGAGGTCATGGCGCGTGCCGGCGCGTTCGACGACGTCGACGCCGCGATCATGGTGCACCCGTACGGCGTCGACGTCGCCGATCAGGTGTGGCTGGGCCGCCGGCTGCTGACCTGGACGTTCACCGGTCGGGCGGCGCACGCCTCGGCGCAGCCGTTCATGGGTCGCAACGCCCTGGACGCGGCGAACGTGGCCTACCAGGGCATCGGGCTGCTGCGGCAGCAGATGCCGCCGTCGGACCGTGTGCATGCCACGATCGTCGAGGGCGGCACCCGGCCCAGCATCATCACCGAGCGCGCCGTGATGCACCTCTACGCGCGCTCGAAGTACCCGGACACGTTGCGTGACCTGTCGCGCCGGCTGGACGACGTCGCCCGCGGTGCCGCGCTCATCACCGGCACCGAGGTGCAGATCGACTGGGACGACGGCGCGCACCCGTCGTTGCCGGTACGGACCAACCAGGCGCTCACCCGGCGGTGGGTGGCGGCGCAGGAGGCGCGGGGGCGGGACGTGCTGCCGGGCGGGGTGGTGTCCGAGACGCTGGCGGCGTCGACGGACTTCGGCAACGTCAGCTTCCGGGTGCCGGGGATCCACCCGTTGATCCAGGTGGCGGACCCGTCCGTGGCGTTGCACACCGAGGCGTTCGCCGCGGCGGCGGGCGGTCCGGGGGCCGAGCGGGCCGCCGTCGACGGCGCCGCCGGGCTCGCGCAGACGGCGCTGGACTATCTGTGCGACGCGGGGCTGCGTGCGGCGGTGGATGCCGAGTTCGCGGCGGCCGGCGGTCCGATCGACGTGCCCGCCTACTTCGACTGACCACGCCGAACGTCACGGTCCGGACCGGTTTGACGCACCGAACCGGTCCGGACCGTGACATTCGCCCGACCTGGGGTCAGGCGGTGGTGACCTCGATGCGCTGCGGCGTCGTGCCCGCGAACACTCCGGCGACGGTGACCGTCAGGACACCGGCGTCGTAGGACGCGGTCACGGCCGTGCCGTCGACGGCCTTGCGCAGCGGGACGACACGACGGAACTCGCCGTAGCGGACCTCCGAGAACCGGCGGCCCTCGGCGTCCTCGTCACGGTGGTCCTTGCGCTCGCCGCGGACGACGAGCTGGCGTCCCTCGACCTCGACGGTGACGTCGTCGGCCGGGTCGATGCCCGGCAGGTCGAAGCGGGCGACGAGGTCCTCGCCCTGGCGGTAGACGTCCACCGGTGCGGTCTGGCGCTCGGCGGGTGCGAGCGGCAGACGGCGCGGGTCGCGGATCCGGACGTCGGCGAACGGGGGACGGTTCAGGGTGGCGATCATGATTCCTCCTCGGGTGGGTGGTGCTGAGGGGTGCAACTTGAGTCGTGCCGACTCAATTTCCGGATTCGCCCACGGCGTACGTGCGGCGACGTTCGCGGCTCGGCAGGGCAGGATGGCGGCATGAGCGCCCTCACCGCCGCGGAGCGCACCGCGGTCTACACCGACCTGCACGCGCATCCCGAGCTCGCGTTCGCCGAGCACCGCACGGCGGGCGTCGTCGCCGATCGCCTGCGCACGGCGGGCTTCGCGGTGCACGACCGCATCGGGGGTACCGGCGTCGTCGGCGTCCTGGCGAACGGAGACGGCCCCACGGTGCTGCTCCGCGCCGACATGGACGGCCTGCCCGTCGCGGAGCGCACCGACCTGCCCTACGCCTCGACGGACACCGCCACCCTGCCGGACGGGCGCGAGACGCCGACCATGCACGCCTGCGGGCACGACGTCCACGTGACGTGCCTCCTCGGCGCGGCAGCCCACCTGGCCGAGCGCCGCGAGGAGTGGTCGGGCACGCTCCAGGTGCTCTTCCAGCCGGCGGAGGAGGTCGGTGCCGGCGCACGAGCCATGGTCGACGACGGCCTGTACGCGCGGATCGGCACGCCCGACGTCGTGCTTGGCCAGCACGTCATGCCGCTCCCGGTCGGGACGGTCAACCTCACGCCGGGCACCGCCATGGCCGCCGCCGACTCGATGCGGATCGTCCTGCACGGTCGCGGCGGGCACGGGTCCAGCCCGGAGGGCGCGGTCGACCCGGTCCTCATGGCGGCCGCGACGATCCAGCGGCTGCAGGGGATCGTGGCGCGCGAGGTCGGAGCGCGGGAGGCGGCGGTGGTGACGGTCGGTGCGGTCCGCGCCGGCACGCAGGCGAACATCATCCCGGACCGCGCGGAGCTGCTGGTCAACGTCCGCACGTTCGACGAGGCCGTGCGCGAGCGCGTGCTCGCCGCCATCCACCGCATCGTCGACGCCGAGGCGGTGGCGTCGGGCGCCCCGCAGCCGCCGGAGTACGAGCAGGTCTCGACGTTCGGCGCCACCGTGAACGACCCGGAGGCCGCCGGGCGCACCCGCTCCGCGCTCGAACGCTCGCTCGAGGCCCGCCGCGCGACGATCGAGTCCGCGGGTGGGCGGCCCGCCGTCGTGGAGCTGCCGCCGCTCGCGGGTTCGGAGGACGTCGGCGTCCTGGCGGCCGCAGCGGACGCCCCGCTCGTGTACTGGTTCCTGGGCGGCTTCGATGCCGCGCTGTTCGAGGGCTTCGACCCGTCGACGGCCAGTATGGGCAACCTGCCCGCGGAGGTCGCGCCGAACCACTCACCGTTCTTCGCGCCGGTGCCCGAGCCCACGCTGGAGCTCGGCGTGGACCTCCTGGTCGCCGCGGCGCGGGAGTGGCTCGGCCGGCGGCGGCCGGCCTGAGGCCCTACTCGCCGGCGTTCTCCGTCTGGCCCCGCAGCGCGTTGATCTGCTCCTGCAGCTCGGTGAGGGCGGTGACGACCTCGGGGCTGGCGTCGGCGTTCGCGATCACGTAGCTCACCTCGGCGGAGGCGGCCTCGAGCGCGACCTGGGCGTCCGCGAGCGCCACGACGGCGCCGTCGGACGACTCCGCGGCCTTGTCGAGGGCGGAGCGGGCTTCGTCGGTGGCGGCCTGTGCAGAGTCGACGGCGTTCGTGACGTCCTCCCCGAGTGTGGTGAGCTCGGAGGTCTGGTCCGCGAGCTGCTGGAGGTCGGCGTCGAGGCTGTCGGCCTGGACCTGGGCATCGGCGATGTACCGCTCGACGTCGTGGGGGACGGAGCAGGCACCGAGGGTGAGGGTGACGGCGAGCAGTCCGGCCGCTGCGGCGCGGCCCGGTGCTCGACCGGTCGTCGTGCTGGTCGTCGTTGACGTCATGCCCCTATCCTGCCCGCGACCTTGCGCGATGTGTGTGGTTGTGGACAAAGAGTCCGTGGAGATCTTGCGCACACTCACGTCACACGGAAGCGCAGCCGGGCGCCGGGCGGCATCTGGCCGGCCACCCACAGGTCTGCCGTCGGCACCGCGGCCACGACGGGGTATCCCCCGGTGAGGGGGTGGTCGGAGAGGAACAGGACCGGCTGGCCGTCGGGCGGCACCTGCAGCGCTCCGGTGACGCAGCCCTCGCTGGGCAGCTCGGCGTGCGCGACGGCGGAGCGCCGGTCCAGCGGCGCCGCCCCGGCGAGCCGGAGCCCCACGCGGTTGGACCGCGCCGTGACCTCCCACTCCTGCTCGGTGAGCAGCCGCAGAGCCTCGGGGGTGAACCAGTCGTCGCGCGGGCCGAGCACCAGCGGCAGCGTCGCGACGTCGCCCGGTGCAGGCAGGGTGGCCGGGTCGGGCGCGCCCGTCGTGGTCAGGGCCACGGCGGCCGACGGCGGTGGCCCGGCGGGCAGCAGGGTGCCGGCGCGCACCGGGTCGGGGCCCAGCCCGGCGAGGACGTCGGTGGCACGTGAGCCCAGCACGGCCGGCACGTCGAGGCCGCCTCGCAGCGCCAGGTAGCTGCGCAGCCCGCGCGTCGGCGTCCCGATCGACAGCTCGTCGCCGTCGGCCAGCGCGAACGCCTGGCCGAGGTGGTGCGGGCGGGCGGGGCCTCCGCCGTCGGGCACCGTGCTGAGCGGGGTGGGAGCGCCGGTGACGGCGACCACGACGGGGCCGTGCGCCCGGAGCCGCAGGCCGCCGAGAGTCTCCAGGGCGGCGGCGTCGACGGGGTTGCCGACGGCGCGGTTCGCGGCGCGCAGGCTGCGGGGGTCGGCGGCTCCGGAGGTCGCGACGCCGAGGTCCGCCCGGCCGGGGCGGCCGAGGTCCTGCACGAGCGTCTGGAGGCCTGGGGCAACCACCTCGAGGATGCTGCGTTCGGCACCACCCGCGCCGGGGGGGGGGGCCGGCCGCCCCCCCCCGGCCGGGCGGCGGCCGGGGGCACCCCCCTGGAGGGGGGTGCGTTCGGCACCTCCCGCTCCGTTCGGCAGTCCGGACTGCCGAACGGAGCCGGAAGTGCCGAACGGAGCCGAGACACCGCGCACCGACTCCCGCACCGCCACGAACCGCACGCGGTCGCCCGGGACCCAGAGCGCGGGCGGGTCCCGCCGTTCGTCCCAGGTGACGACGGCGGTGCGCCCGACGATCTGCCAGCCGCCCGGGCTCTCGCGCGGGTAGACGCCGGAGTACGGCCCGGCGAGGGCCACCGCTCCCGCCGGGACACGCGTGCGCGGGCTCGCCCGCCGCGGCACCACCAGCCCCGGGTCGTCGCCCACGAGGTAGCCGAACCCGGGCGCGAAGCCCACGAACCCCACCGTCCAGCGGGCGCCCGTGTGCCGGCGCACCACCTCGGCCACGCTCCACCCGTGGTGGGCCGCGACGCCGTCCAGGTCGGCGCCGTCGTACACCGTGGGCACCTCCACGAGACGTCCTGGCTGCTCCGTGCCCGACGGCGGCACCTCGGCCCGCGCGCGCAGCTCGGCGGCGAGCGTCGTGGCGGGGAGGACCCGCGGGTCGAACGGCACCAGGACCGTCCGGGCCCCTGGCACCGGCTGCCCGACGCCGGGCACCGGGGCGCTCGACAGAGAGCGGTGCAAAGCGGTGGCGGCCGCCAGGTCGGCGACCTCCACGAGCAGCACGTCGTCCCGGGCGACCCGGACCCGCACGCTCACGTGCCCTCGACGAAGGATCGGAGTTGGACGCCGGCGCCGGCGAGCACCTCGCGCACCCGCTCGGCCATCATGACCGCACCCGGGGTGTCGCCGTGCACGCACACGGAGTCGGCCTGCACCAGGACGTCGGTGCCGTCCACGGCGGTGACGAGGCCGGACGCGACGAGCCGCAGCATGCGGGCGGCGACCTCCTCGGCGTCGTCGAGCACCGCGCCGGGCGTACCGCGGGGCACAAGGGTCCCGGCCGCTGTGTACGCGCGGTCGGCGAACGCCTCCGACATGGTCGCGAGCCCGGCGTCGGCCGCGGCGGCCAGGGCGACGCTGCCGGGCAGGCCGAGCACCACCAGGGCCGGGTCCACGGCGGCGACCGCCGCCGCGACGTCGACCGCGACCCGCTCGTCGGTGGCCGCCGTGTTGTACAGCGCACCGTGCGGCTTGACGTACCGCACCCGCGTGCCCTCGGCCGCGGCGACAGCCTGCAGCGCGCCGAGCTGGTAGACGACGTCGGCGCGCAACTCGTCGCTGGGCACGTCCATCGACCGGCGACCGAACCCGGCACGGTCCCGGTAGGCGACGTGCGCGCCGATCGCGACCCCGTGGGTGACCGCTCCGCGGACCGTGCGGCGCATCGTCGCGGGGTCCCCGGCGTGGAATCCGCACGCCACGTTCGCGCTGGAGACGACGGCGAGCATGCGGGCGTCGTCCCGGACGGCGGACCGCTCGGACCGCTCACCGAGATCGCTGTTCAGGTCGATGCTCGGGGGCGTCGATGCGGAGGGCCTGCTCATGGGTCCAGTGTGCCCTCGGGCGGACCCGGCCGGCTCCGGGCGAACGGTGGTTGGGAGGACTGGCGGGACTCGTCGCGGTGCCGCACAGTGGTTCTTGGGGGACGTTGCCCGCAGCATCTGGTCACGTTGGTGTGCGAGGATGCGTCGTGCAGCACAGCGGCTGGCAGAAGGGTTCCGCGTGGCGGTCGAGAAGAACGGTGACCTGGGAGGACGTGACGCCGAGAGCGTCGACGGCTCCGCGCCGCGCCGGCCCGCGTCCGCCGAGCGAGGCCGCTCGGTCCTGCGCACCGTCGGCGCCGGTGCGGCTGCTCTGACCCTCGCCGCCGGCATCATGGCCGGCTCCGTCTCCGACCTTCCCTGGAACGACTTCACCGAGCACCCTGAGTTCACTGCGCCCGTCGACACCGAGCCGGTGGTCGTGGGCGTCGTCGGCGCCTCGACGTCGACCGGCCCGAAGACGGTGGGCCAGATCCTCGACGTGGTCGAGCGGGCCGAGCTGGCCGCCGTGGACTCGGGCCGCGCGCTCGACCCAGAGGTGCAGCAGGCCGCAGCGGAGCTCGGCACCCTGCTGAGCATCTACGTCGCCCAGCGGGACGCCGCCGTCGCGCCACGGGTCGGCGTCCCCCAGCAGCGCGAGGACGTCGCCGACGCCGTACCGGACGAGCCCGCCGACGAACCGACGGCGCCGGACCCGGCCGGCGAGCCCGCGGGCGACGTCCCCTTCGGCGACCCCGAGGACTTCGGCAGCGGCGAGCTGCGGCCGCCCGCCGAGGTCGACGAGCCCGCGGACGACGACGGCGGGTCGGTGCGCCCGGAGGACCTCGCGGACGCCGGGGACCCCGAGATCGAGTACGGCGCGGCCGGTGACACCGGTGGGCCGCGGTCGACGGCGGACCTGGAGCCCATCGAGCCGGTCGACGTGCCGAGCCTCCGGCTCCCCACGCTGGACCAGCTGCTCCAGGGCGACGGGGCGCTGCGGGTCGCGAGCCCGGTCCTGCCGGACGACGGCGCAGCAGGGGGCGGTTCCGGGTCCGACGAGGAGGACGCCTCGGCCGAGCCGGAGATGCCCTCGACGGCCGGCGGCTTCGGCGGTGCCGAGGAGCCCGATGCCGAGGAGCCCGGTGCCGAGGAGACGCTCGGGGTGGAGGGCGACGTCGAGCACGAGCACGTGGACGACGCCGTCACGTTCGACGACGTCGTGGTGGCGGCGACGCGTCTTTCCACGCTCCTCGACCCGGCGGCAGCGGGCTACGTCGTCGACATCCGCCCGTCGGTCACCGAGCTGCCCGACGGGACCTTCGTGCTGAGCGACGGCACCCCGGTCACCGCGGGCGGCCTCCCGCTGGACGCCGCGGCCAACTCGCTGTCGCAGGCGCTGCGCTCGGTCGTCGATCAGCACGCCACCTCGACGGCGGGCTACAGCAACGGCCGGATCCCCACGTCGGTGCTGTGCGCCGTCCCGTGGGCGCCCGGCCACATGCTCCGGTGCGACGCCGCGCTGCAGCTCGAAGCGCTCAACGAGGCCTACCGCGCACGGTTCGGCACGAACATCCCCATCACGGACTCCTACCGCTCGTACGCCTCACAGGTCGCGGTGCGTGCGGCGAAGCCCCACCTGGCCGCCGTGCCTGGCACGTCGAACCATGGCTGGGGTCTCGCCCTGGACCTCTCCACCCCGATCTCGGGCGGCCGGTCCGCCGAGTACGCGTGGCTGCGGGTCAACGGGCCGGACTACGGCTGGGACAACCCCGCCTGGGCGCGTCTCGACGGCAGCAAGCCCGAGCCGTGGCACTTCGAGTTCTTCGCCGCCGGCCCGATCCCGGACCGCGCCACCTCGACGGACGACTTCGCCACGGACGGCGGCTCCTCCACCGGTGGCGGGTCGTCGGACGGCAACGGGTCCGGTGGCGACTCGACGGGCGGGTCGGACGGCAAGAAGGACTCCGGGGACTCGAAGGACGGCAAGAAGAAGGACGGCGACAAGAAGAACAAGAAGGACGGCAAGAAGAACAAGGGCAAGGACAAGAACAAGAAGGGCAACGGCGACAAGAAGGACCCGAAGCCCAAGCCGAAGCCCAAGCCCAAGCCCAAGCCCACGCCGACCACGCCGACCAAGCCGCCTGCCGACAAGCCGTCGCCGTCGCCGACACCGACACCGACGGAGCCGACGCCCTCGCCCGAGCCGACCGAGCCGCCCGCCGACGAGCCGTCGCCCGAGCCGACGGAGCCGCCTGCCGACGAGCCGCCCGCCGACGAGCTCTGCGAGGAGGAACCTGCCGCGGAAGAGCAGCCGGCGGACGAGAAGCAGCTCGCGGACGAGGAGCGTTCCGAGCAGGAGCCGGACTGCACGGAGGACGACGCGCCCGAGCCGAGGCCGCAGTCGCTCCTGCAGAGCCCTCTGGGACGTGACGACGCGGACTCGGACGACGCCGACGCCCAGGCCCTGAGGATCTCGTGACCGACCAGCAGCCCGCCGGGGACCCTCGCCGGTTCCTGGACGACGGACGGCTCCGGCGCAGCCCGCGACGATGGCGTGACAAGCGGGCCGTCACGCGGTACCTCGCGACGCTCGCGATGCCGCGCCTGCTCGAGCCGTGGACCGAGCGCGAGCTCACGGACCGGCTCGCCGAGCTGGCGGACGATCCGGTCGGTCTGCGCCGCGCAATGATCGATCTCGGGCTGGTCGCCCGGACGCGGGACGGCGCCGAGTACTGGCGCACGGAACGCACGGAGCACGACGGGCCGGTGGACGCGGCGGCGACCGCGCAGCGCGTCCTGGGGGAAGCATGATGACCGGGTCGGACACCGAGGCACGCGCGCGCCGCGGCCTGGTGGCGTCCGGGGTCGAGTTCGAGCTCACCCGGCACGGTCGTGTCGGCTCCCTCGCGGAGGCTGCCACGGCGCGCGGGCTCGAGCCGCACCAGATCCTCAAGACCCTCGTGGTGCGTCGCGGGGCGGACGACTTCCTGTTCGTGCTGGTCCCGGGCGGCCGGACGATCGCCTGGGCACGGCTGAGGTCGCTGCTCGGAGTGAACCGGCTGTCGATGCCGGACGCCGACGTGGCCCGGGAGGTCACGGGCTACGAGCGTGGAACGATCACCCCTTTTGGCGCGTCGACCGCTTGGCCGGTCGTCGCCGACGCCTCCGTCGCCGGTGCGGGGCGCGTGTCGGTCGGTGCGGGAGGTCACGGCGTCGCCGCGACGCTCGACGCCGACGACCTCATCCGGGTGCTCGGCGCCGAGGTCGCTGACGTCACCGACCCGGATCCACCTCCCGGGTCGTGAGCCTCGGGCAATGATCGTCCGGTTCCACTGGACGAATCCACGAGACCGGTGAACACTCGACCATGGCCTTCGACGGGGGGAGAAGCGCCACCACGGTCGCCGACGGCACTACGGGAGCCTGACACCCCATGGATACCGACCACAGCACAGAACTCGAGCCCGACCCTGGGTCCGGCATCGCCTGCCAGCAGCAGGAGGAAGGTACCTACCTGACCTTGTGGGGCGAGGTGGACGCTGCGTTGCGGGAGGCGGCGAGCGACGCGATGGCCACCGTCGTGGCCCGTCGTTCGGCGACCCCGATCGTGCTGGACGTCCGTGACGTCACGTTCCTCGACTCGTCCGGGGTGGCTTTCATCCTGCAGATCTACATGCTCGGCCAGGAGACCGGCTCGCCGGTCCAGCTGCTCGAGCCTTCCGACGCCGTGATCGAGGTGCTCGACATGGTGGGCATGGGTGGCCGCATCCCGATCATCCGTGAGGAGCAGCCCGCCGGCGCCTGACGCTGTCGCGTCCTCAGTCGCGGTGGTCCCGGGTCGTGCCGCGCAGGACGAGGCGCGCGGGTGCCGTGACGTGCTGCGGCACGTCCGCTGCGCCGTCGGCCGCTGCTGCCGGGCCGCGCGCGATCGCGGCCTCGAGGAGCCGCAGCGTCTCGGTGGCCAACCACTCGTGGCCGGGGTCCACCGTCGACAGGGCGGGGACGGTGAACTCGGACGAGGCGAGGTTGTCGAACCCGACCACCTGGACGTCGTCGGGCACCCGCCGTCCGGCCTCGGCGAGACCGGCGAGGACGCCGACGGCGAGGGAGTCGGTGACGGCGAGCACGGCGTCGAGGTCGAGCCCTTCGCGCACGATCCGGCGGACGGCGTCGCGGCCGGAGGTGAGGTCGGCGGGCGCGCGGACGATGAGCTCCGGCGCGGCCTGCACCCCGGCGTCGTCGTGGGCGAGCGACCATCCGAGGGTGCGTGCGGGCATCATGCCGGCCTCGGCGGAGGGTTCGGCGCCGCCGACGACGGCGATGCGGCGCGCTCCGGCGGCCAGCAGGTGCGCGGTGGCGAGGCGGGCGCCGCCGACGTTGTCCATCCGGACATGGGCGTAGCGGGCGGACATCTCCTGCTCGCCGAGCAGCACGAGGGGGACGGAGGTGTGCATGGCGTCGAGGTCGGCGGCGGTCATCCCGACGGCGGAGAGCACCACGCCGTCGTAGAGCTGCCACCGGGCGCGTGCGCGGGCGACGGCGGCGAGCTCGGCCTCGCGGCTGGCCCCGGTCTGCTCGACGACGAGGTGGCGGTCCTCCGCCGCGAGGAGTCCTGCGAGGCGGGCGGCGAGCTCGCCGAAGTAGGGGTGGTCGAAGTGCGGGACGACGAGCGCGACGGTGTCGGTGCGCCCGGCCCGCAGATGGCGGGCGGTGAGGTTCAGCTCGTAGCCGAGGTGGGTGGCGGCCTGCTCCACGCGTGACCGGGTGGCGGGGCTGACGCGCCGCCGCCCGGTGAGGACGTTGGAGACGGTCATCGCGGAGACGCCCGCGGCGCGCGCCACGTCGCTCATGGTCGGCCTCACGCCGGTCACGGTATCGGTCACCCTCTTTCGTCTCCATGATTATATCGATAAACTGCTCCCATGGAGCAGACGACAGCCATCATCGACCTCGACCTGCCGGGCCCGCGCATCTCCCGGCACGTGTACGGACACTTCGCCGAGCACCTCGGCCGCTGCATCTACGGCGGCTTCTACGTCGGCGAGGACTCCGACATCCCGAACGAGCGCGGCATCCGGTCCGACGTCGTCGAGGCCCTGCGCGCCCTGAACATCCCGAACCTGCGGTGGCCGGGCGGGTGCTTCGCGGACGACTACCACTGGCGCGACGGCATCGGCCCGCGCGAGGACCGCCCCCGGATGGTCAACTCGCACTGGGGCGACGTCGTCGAGGACAACTCGTTCGGCACCCACGAGTTCATGGACCTGTGCGAGCTGCTCGGCACCGAGGCGTACATCGCGGGGAACGTGGGTTCGGGCTCGGTGGCCGAGATGAGCGAGTGGATCGAGTACCTCACCCGCGCCGACGACTCGCCGATGGCCGACCTGCGGCGTCGCAACGGCCGCGACGAGCCGTGGAAGGTGCCGTTCTTCGGCATCGGCAACGAGGCCTGGGGCTGCGGCGGCAACCTGCGCGTCGAGCAGTTCGCGTCGCTGGCGCGCCAGTACTCGACGTACGTGCGCAACCATGCGGGCAACGACGTCTACCGCATCGCGGCGGGCGCCTCGGACGCCGACCTGCACTGGACCGAGGTGCTCATGCAGTCGTTCGACGCGCTGGACCGCGCGGAGGACGCCGGCACCCCCGCCGCGCCCTTCCAGGCCGTCTCGCTGCACTACTACACGATGACCGGCCCGTGGGCGGACAAGGGCTCGGCGACCGAGTTCACCGAGGACGAGTGGTACCTCGCCCTGGAGCGGGCCCGGTACATGGACCACCTGCTCACCCGGCACGGGCAGGTCATGGACCGCTACGACCCGCACAAGCGGGTGGGGCTGGTCGTGGACGAGTGGGGCACCTGGTGGAACGTGGAGCCCGGCACCAACCCCGGGTTCCTGTACCAGCAGAACACCCTGCGCGACGCCCTGGTGGCCTCGGTGCACCTCGATGCCTTCCACCGGCACGCCGACCGCGTGGTCATGGCCAACATCGCCCAGACGGTCAACGTGCTGCAGGCGATGCTGCTCACCGACCCGGAGTCCGGTGCGCTGGTCCGCACGCCGAGCTATCACGTGTTCGAGATGAACGCGGGTCACCACGACGCCGACTCGCTGGACGTGCACCTGCAGGGCGTGCCCTCCCGGCCCGGCGAGAAGGCCGAGCTGCCGCTGGTCTCGGCGTCGGCGTCGACCCGTGGGAACGCGGCGCTGGTATCGCTGACCAACCTGGACGCGACGGCCGAGCGCACCGTCGTGCTGGACCTGCGCGGCCGGGACGTCGTCGAGCACTCTGCCCGGGTGCTGAGCGCGCCCGGGCTGGCCACGCACAACACGCCGGACGCGCCCGACGCCGTCGCGCCCGTCGCGCTGGAGGCCGTCCGGCCGCACGCGCGTGGCCTCGAGGTGACCCTCCCGGCGCACTCCTACGCGACGCTGAGCCTCACCCTCGCCTGACCCGCAGGGGTTGTGGGCGCGATCTCTGGCCCGATTCGTCCCTTGTGGGGCGTCTGCGGCCCGGCGATCGCGCCCACAACAGCGGCGAGATGTCCGGACCTGGTGGCAGAGTGCCTCCATGAGCGTCGACGCCGTCACGGTCCGCGCCGCCCGGCTCCGGGCCCAGCGCCTGCGCGAGCCCGACCTGCCCGACCTGCCCTCCGCCGTCGGGCACCTGCTCGCCGTCCAGGGACAGGAGCTGCGCCCGACGCTCTGGGGCCTCAGCCGGCGCGTCACGCCCGGCACGCGGCCCGACGAGGCCGCTGCGCTCGGTGCGCTCGACGACGGCGCGGTCCTGCGCACCCACGCCCTGCGGCCCACGTGGCACCTGGTCCGGCCCGACGACGCGCGCTGGCTCCTCGAGCTCACCGCGCCCCGCGTGGCGCGCACGATGGCCTCCACCGAGAAGCAGTGGGGCATCGGCGACCCCACGGCCGCGATCGACGCCGTCGCCGACGAGGTCGCCGTCGGCGCGCGCACCCGCACCGAGCTCGCCACGGCGCTGGTCGCGCGCGGGCTCGCGGCGGACGACGCACCCGGCATCGTCGTCACGCACGTGCTGATGCACGCCGAGCTGCGCGGCGTCGTCGTCAGCGGGCCGACGGCGCAGGGCCGGCACACGTACGTGCCCTTCGACTCGCGCGTCCCGGCCGGGTACGGACCGCTCGGCAGGCGGTTCGACCGGGAGGCCGCCGTGCTGGAGCTGTGGCGACGGTTCCTGCCCGGCCGCGCCTACGCCACGGCCAAGGACCTCGGCCAGTGGTGCGGGCTGACGCTCGCGGAGCTGCGCGCGGGGCTCGCCGTCCTGCTCGACACCGGCGAGGCGGTCATGGTCCCCGGCAGCGGCGACCTCGACGGCCTGCTGCTCGTCAGCACGCCCGAGCTGCACGACGCCGCCACCCACCCGCCGCCGTCGTCGAGCCATGTGGTCGACCTGCTCTGTGGGTACGACGAGATCCTGGCCTCCTACCGGGAGACGCGCGGCATCCTGAGCGACCCGCGCGCGCCGGAACCCGGCCGCATCGGCGCCTTCGTCCACACGGTCGCCGTGGACGGGCTGCTCGCCGCCCGCTGGCGCTGGCCCGCCCAGCCGGCGCGCGGCAGCGAGCCCGAGCTGCAGTGGCAGCGCGACCCGACGCCGGCGGAGCGTGCCGCCGTCCGGGACGCGGCGACGGCGCTCGCGACCTACCGGGACGGAGCCGTGGCAGGCTAGGCGCGTGCAGAACTGGGCAGGCAACCTCCACTACGCGGCGCACACCCTCGCGCGGCCGTCCACCCTCGACGAGCTCGCGGCGGTGCTCGCCGCGGCGGGGCCCGTGCGCGCCCTCGGGTCGCGGCACTCGTTCAACGACATCGCCGACACGCGCGGCACGCAGGTCCAGGTGGACCGGCTCGACGACGGCCGCCCGGCCGTCGACCTCGACCCGGCCACCGGCGTCGTCTCGGTCAACGCGGGCCTGCGCTACGGCGAGGTCTCCCGCGCCCTGCAGCTCCAGGGGCGCGGGCTGGGCAGCCTGGCCTCCCTGCCGCACATCTCCGTGGCGGGCGCCGTCGCGACGGCGACCCACGGGTCCGGCGACACCAACCAGTCGCTCGCCGGGCCGGTCGTCGGGCTCGAGATCATGACCACGGCGGGTGAGCTGCGCCGGGTCACCCGCGCGAACGACCCGGAGGTGTTCCCGGGCGCCGTCGTCTCCCTCGGGGCGCTCGGGATCGTCACGCGGGTCGAGCTGGCGACCCGGCCGAGCTACGACGTCCGCCAGGACGTCGCCGTCGACGTGCCCTGGGACACCGTGCTCGGCAGCTTCGACGCCCTGACCGGCGCCGCCTACTCCGTCAGCCTCTTCACGAGCTGGGAGGAGTCGTCGGTGCGCCACGTGCTCTTCAAGTCGCTCGTCCCCGAGGGCGCCGGTCAGCGACCCTCGGCGGTGGACGGCCTGCGGTGGGCGACGGACCCGGTGCACCCCCTGCCCGGCGTCGACACCGCCGCCTGCACCGAGCAGCTCGGCGTGCCCGGGCCGTGGCACGAGCGGCTGAGCCACTTCCGGCTGGAGTTCACGCCGTCGTCCGGCAACGAGCTGCAGTCCGAGTACCTGATGCCGCGGCGCCACGCCGTCGCTGCGATCGAGGGCATGCGCAGGCTCGCGCCGCAGGTCGCGCCGCTGCTGCAGACGTGCGAGATCCGCACCGTCGCCGCCGACGACCTGTGGCTCAGCCCGTTCCCCGAGGACTCCGTCGCCCTGCACTTCACGTGGCACCCGCGCGACGCCGAGGTGGCTGCCGTGCTGCCGGCCGTCGAGGACCTCCTGCTGCCGCTGGGCGCCCGGCCGCACTGGGGGAAGGTCTTCGCGATCGATCCCACGCAGCTCGGAGCGCTCTATCCCCGGTTCGGCGACTTCAAGGCGCTGGCGGAGCGGTTCGACCCGGGCGCGCGCCTGCAGGGCGGCTACCTCGCCCGGCTGCTCGGCTGAGCCGCAGGCTCCGCCGACGACAGCTCGTCTGAGCCGTTGCCTGTGCGGGCCGTATCGCGCATGATCGCAGGTGACGTGGTTTGACTCGACGGCGAACGACCCGGAGGCTGTGGGACTCGTGAGTACTGACAAGACGACTGCGGCGCCACGCGAGCAGTTCACCGGACAGGTCGGCTTCATCCTGTCGGCGGTCGGCTCGGCCGTGGGGCTCGGCAACATCTGGCGGTTCCCCGGGGTGGCGTACGAGAACGGCGGTGGGGCCTTCCTGGTCCCCTACCTGATCGCTCTGCTGACCGCCGGCATCCCGATCCTCTTCCTGGACTACGCGCTGGGCCACCGGTTCCGTGGCGGCGCGCCGCAGGCGTTCCGCCGGGTCAAGCGGTGGCTGGAGAGCCTCGGCTGGTTCCAGGTCATGATCTGCGTGCTGATCGCCGTCTACTACGCGGCCGTGGTCGCCTGGGCTGCGAGCTTCTTCGTCTACTCGTTCGGCCTCGACTGGGGCGACGACCCGGAGGCGTTTTTCTTCGGCGAGCACCTGCAGCTGCCCAAGAGTGCCGGTGTGGACACGGTGCTGACGTTCGATTTCGTCGCCGCCGTCCTCATCCCACTGGTTCTTGTGTGGGTCGCCGTCATCGCGGTCCTCGCGGCCGGGGTGGTCAGGGGCGTCCAGCGTGCCAACGTCGTCTTCATCCCGCTGCTGATCGTCGCCTTCACAGCCCTGGTGGTGCGCGCGCTGACACTCGACGGTGCGGTCGACGGCCTCAACCTGCTCTTCACCCCGAACTGGAGTGCGCTCGGAGACCCGAATGTGTGGATCGCGGCCTACGGGCAGATCTTCTTCTCGTTGTCCGTGGCGTTCGGCATCATGATCACGTACGCCTCGTACCGTCGGCGCCGGTCGAACATGTCCGGACCAGGTCTGGTCGTGGCGTTCTCGAACTCCGGCTTCGAGCTGCTCGCCGGCCTGGGTGTCTTTGCGGCTATCGGATTCTTGGCGGCCGACGCGGGGATGGCAGTGGCGGACCTGAGTATCGCCGGTGTGGGGCTCGCGTTCGTGACGTTCCCGGCCATCGTCTCCGAGATGCCCGCGGGCGCGTTCTTCGGAGCGCTGTTCTTCGGGTCGCTGGTGATGGCGGGGTTCACGTCGCTGGTGTCGATCCTGCAGGTTGTCTCCGCCGCCCTGCAGGAGAAGTTCGCGCTGTCTCGCCGCGCAGCGACGATCGGCCTCGGCGTGGTGCTCGGCACGGTCTCCGTGCTCGGGTTCAGCACCACGACAGGCCTGATCCTGCTCGACACGGCCGACGCGTTCGTCAACAACATCGGCATCGTCGCCTCGGCGATCTTCATGTGCGTGTTCGTGATCTGGTTCTACCGCCGGGGCCCGGAGCTGCGCTATCACCTCAACGCGGTCTCGACGTTCCAGGTCGGCCGCTGGTGGTACGTCTGCGTCGGTGCGATCGTCCCGGTGATGCTCATCGTGATGCTGGTCCAGTACGTCATCACGCGGATCAACGAGCCGTACGAGGGCTACGACACCACGTACCTGCTGTTCGCGGGCTGGGGCTCGGTCGCGCTGCTTGTCGTCGGGGCGATCGTGTTCACGCTGCCGCGCTGGCGTGGCCGTGACGAGTTTGCCGCGTGGCCGCCGTACCCGGTCGATACCGTCTCCGAGCAGAAGGGTGCCGTCCGATGACCACCGAAGCGATCCTCATGATGGCCGTGGCCATGGTGATCATCTGGGGAGGGCTGATCGTCAGCATCCTCGCCCTCCGCGCCCGTCCCGAGAGCGCCGACCTCCCGCCGGGCGGCGAGGACGACCATCGCGAGGACGCGGGGATCATCGAGCACGACACGTAGGCCTCGTGCCTGCGCGGGTGACGCACGTCATGCCGCGCAGGTTTGGTCGCGCGAGGAATAGGTATGCATGCTCATGCATAGACGTTGGGTTCCCGACCGGGTCTCCGCGTCGTCCCCTCCCGCGACCCCTCGGAGACCGTCATGCGCGCCCGCCCCGCCAAGTCCCTGTCCGTGCTCGCCGTCGGCGCCCTCGGCGCCGCGCTCCTCGCCGGCTGCACCACCGCTTCGCAGGACCTCGGGTCCGCGTCGGGCGCCGCCGCCGACGACGGCGCCGGCACCGCCACGCCGGGCTACGACATCTCCGGCATCGAGGCCGACGCCGACCTGGCCGCCCTCGTCCCGGAGGAGGTCGCCGCCGACGGCGTGCTGACCGTGGGCGCCGAGCTGTCCTATGCGCCGGCGGAGTTCGTCGCGCCCGACGGCGTCACCCCGGTCGGGTTCGACGTCGACATCGCCGGTGCGGTCGCCGCGACGCTGGGCCTCGAGGCCGAGGTGGAGCCCTCCACGTTCGACGCGATCATCCCCGCCGTCGGCACCAAGTACGAGGTCGGCGTCTCCGGCTTCACGATCGACGCCGAGCGCCTGCAGGTGGCGCACATGGTCAGCTACTTCGACGCGGGCTCGCAGCTCGCCGTGGCGGCCGGCAACCCGGACGGGATCGACGCGACCGACCTGTGCGGCGTCGTCGTCGGCGTGCAGACCGGCACCGTGCAGCAGAGCGAGCTCGAGACGGTCTCGGCCGACTGCGAGGCCGCCGGCTCCGAGGCCGTCGAGGTGCTGCCCTACGACTCGCAGGCCGACGTGACCACCAACCTCGTCGGCGGCAAGGTCCAGGCCATGTACGCCGACTCCCCCGTCACCGCGTACGCCGTGGACCAGGCGGACGGCACGCTCGAGACCCTCGGCGACATCACCGACGCCGCCCCGTACGGCGTCGTCGTCGCGCAGGGTGACACCGAGCTGGCCGAGTCCGTCCAGGCCGCGCTGCAGCAGCTCATGGACGACGGCACGCTGACGGCGATCCTCGACGTGTGGGGCAACGCCGACGGCGCGCTGGCCACCGCCGAGCTCGACCCCGGCGCCTGACGTGCCCGCCGAGATCCCGCGCCCCGGCGCGTCCCTGCCCGAGCCGCTGCGCGCCCGGCCGGTGCCCCGGCCGGGCCGCTGGGTGTCCGGGGCGATCGTGCTCGTGCTCGCCGCGATGGTCGTCAACGCCCTGGTCACCAACGCGAACTTCCGGTGGGACACCGTCTGGCTGTACCTGCGGGACGTCAACGTGGTGCGTGGCGTGGGCTGGACGCTCGTGCTCACCTTCGGGTCCATGGCCATCGCCGTGGTGCTGGCGGTCCTGCTCGCGGTGATGCGCCGCAGCGACAACCCGGTGATGCGGTGGGTCGCCTGGTGCTACATCTGGTTCTTCCGCGGCACGCCCATCTACACCCAGCTCGTGTTCTGGGGGCTGATCTCGGTGCTGTACCCGCGCCTGAGCCTGGGCATCCCGTTCGGCCCCGAGCTGCTGGTCTTCGATACCCGCACGGTCATCACCGCGTTCTGGGCGGCCCTGGTCGGGCTGGCGCTCAACGAGGCGGCCTACCTCGCCGAGATCGTGCGCGCGGGGCTGGGGTCGGTGGACGCGGGCCAGGCCGAGGCGGCGCGTGCGCTCGGCATGAAGGAGAGCAGGATCCTGCGCCGTGTCGTGCTGCCGCAGGCCATGCGGGTCATCGTACCGCCCACCGGCAACGAGACGATCTCGATGCTCAAGACCACCTCGCTGGTGGTCGCGGTGCCGTTCACGCTGGAGATCACGTACGCGACCAGCGCCATCGGCTCGCGCACGTTCGAGCCGATCCCGCTGCTGATCGTGGCGGCCCTGTGGTACCTGCTCATCACGTCGGTCCTCATGGTCGGCCAGCACCACCTCGAGCAGCACTACGGGCGCGGGTTCGACGACGGTGCGCGGCCCGGCCGAGGCGGCGGCCCCGGCCGCCGACGGCGGAACCGGCGGCCGAGCAGGCAGGCCGCGATCCGTGCGGCCGGCACCACCCGTGACGACCCGTTTGCCGAGGTGACCCCATGACCGACGTCCAGGCGACCCCCATGGTCGAGGCGCGCGACGTGCACAAGGTGTTCGGTCACGGCAGCGACGGCCTGCACGTGCTGCGAGGTGTGGACCTCGAGGTGCCGCGCGGCTCGGTGACGGTGGTCCTGGGGCCGTCGGGCTCCGGGAAGTCCACGCTGCTGCGCTGCCTGAACGAGCTCGAGGAGATCACGGCCGGGTCGGTGCACGTCGACGGCGAGCTGCTGGGCTACCGCCGGGACGCGCAGGGCGTGCTGCACCGCCTGCACCCGACGCGGATCGCCGCCCAGCGCTCCCGCATCGGGATGGTGTTCCAGCGGTTCCACCTGTTCGGGCACATGACGGCGCTGGAGAACGTCATGGAGGCGCCTGTGCAGGTTCGCGGGCTGTCGCGGCGCGCCGCGCGCACCCGTGCGCTCGAACTGCTCGACCGGGTCGGGCTCACCGATCGCGTCGACCACTACCCCGCACAGCTCTCCGGCGGTCAGCAGCAGCGGGTGGCGATCGCGCGGGCGCTGGCGATGGACCCCGAGCTCATGCTGTTCGACGAGCCGACCTCGGCGCTCGACCCCGAGCTGGTCGGCGAGGTCCTGACGGTGATGAAGGACCTCGCGGCGTCCGGCATGACGATGGTGGTCGTCACCCACGAGATCGGGTTCGCCCGGGAGGTCGCGGACCACGTGGTGTTCATGGACGACGGCGTCATCGTCGAGCAGGGCCCGCCGGGCGACGTGCTGGACCAACCGAGCGAGCCGCGGCTGCAGGAGTTCCTCGCACACGTGCTGTGAGGGCGGTCGCGGACCGAGCGACGTTCAGAGCCTGGAGCAGGCCGAACCCCAGTCGGTGTGCCCGATGGCGACCTTCTTCCAGATGTGTCCGGAGTACCCGGTGGTGGTCGTCTTCGTCTTGGAGATGCTGCGGGTCATCCCGCTGCTCCAGGTGGAGTTCGGGCCGGTCAGCCACGTGCTGCCGCGGTAGCAGCTCGACGCGGACGCCGAGATCCGGTAGATGCGCAGGAATCCCTTGACGCTGCCGGAGCCCCGGTACTTCCACGAGGCGTAGACCCGCCCGCCGCTCTTGTACACGCAGGCGGTGCCGGGCCCGTGGGTGCTGCTGCACGAGGTGCCCCGCGACAGCGCCGTCGTGCTGACGTCACCGGTCGCGCCGTCCTCCGCGGAGCTCATGAGGCGCTCCGCCTTCGCTGACGAGCAGTCCTCCACGAGGTCCACGCGGTGGGTGGACAGGTCGTCGGGTGCGCCCATCGCCCGGTTGTAGTCGACGTCGACCTCGTCGGAGATCTCCACCTCCTGCAGCTCGCAGCCACGGGTCGCGGCGTCCGCGTCCCAGTCGGTCGCCTCGGCCTCCGCCCGCTCCTCGGCGGCCCAGGACTCCCAGACGTCGGCGGGGCTGCCCGGTTCCGGCACGCCCGGCAGGTTCTCGTCGGCGGCGACGGCGGCCGGTGCCGACGTCGGCGCGGCAGCCAGGCCGAGTGCGAGGGCGGCGGTGCCGAGGATCGCGACGGCGTGGCGGTGGACGGTCCTGCGTCGGCTCATGTCGTTCTCCTCGCCCTGTCGAGCGTCGTCGTCGATGTCGAGATCGGGTGCGGTGGCGCGTGCACGAGTTGGGTGCGAGCGTACCGGCCGAGACCTCCGGCGCAACAGGTCGTGCCCTACCGTGTAGACATCGCGGCCCTGCCGGCAATGACAGGGTGATGGGTGGAAGAAGGTTGCGGAGCGTGGACGACGCCGAGGCGCAGGAGCGGCTGACCGGGCTGTGGGTCGATCACCACGAGCAGGTCACGCGCTTCGTCGCGCGCCGGGTCGCGCCCGAGCTGGTCGACGATGTCGTCTCCGAGGTCTTCCTCGTCGCGTGGCGGCGGCTGGACGACGTCCCGGCCGACCCCCGGCCGTGGCTCTTCGGGGTGGCGCGCAACGTCCTCGCGACGCACCTGCGCACGCACGGCCGCTGGCGTGCGCTCAACGTGCGGATCGAGCAGCAGCCCACCCTCGTCCGGGAGGGCGCCGACGACGTCGCCGCGGACCGCGCCGACCTGCGCCAGGCCTGGGAGCTCCTCTCCGACGGCGACCGCGAGGTCATCGCGCTTGTCGCCTGGGACGGGCTGACGACGGTCGAGGCCGCCCGCGTGCTCGGCTGCCGGCCCTCCACCTTCTCCGTGCGCCTCACCCGCGCCCGCAAGCGTCTGCTCGCATTCTCCGAGGTGCCGAGCGAGACGGCCGAGGTCCTGCAGAAGCTCCAGGAGGCGCGATGAGGTCCCCGATGCTCGACGAGCTCGCCGAGCTCGACCCGGCACGCGAGCTGCGGGCACCGGGCCACGCCGACGACGACGCCCTGGCCCGGATCCTCGCGCAGCCGCGTGTCGCCCGCGCCGGCGAGCGCCGGCCGGCAGCCCGCCGCCCGGGCCGGGTCGCGGCCGCCGCGAGCGCCGCGGCCGCCGTCGCGGTCGCCGTCGTGGTCACCACGGTCACGCTGGACTCCCCGGCCGCGTACGCGTCGTGGACGCCGGTGCCGGACGCCGTGCCCGAGGCGGAGCAGGAGCTGCGCACCGAGCAGTGCGGTGCCGGGGCGGCCGAGATCGTCGACGGCCCGGACGGACCCGTGGTGCAGGACTCGCCCGTCGAGCCGGTGCTGGTCGACGTGCGCGGCGACTACACGTACGTGGTGATGGCCGGCGAGGGCGCGTACACCGAGTGCTTCGTCACGGCCCCGGCCGACGAGCCCCCGACGGTCGTCACCGCGGGCGCTGCCGGCGTCGACCTCCCCGCCCCGGACGCGCGGGACCTCACGACCCTGCAGCGCGGGACGGCCTCGTGGTCCGAGGGTGACGGCACGGAGGGCGCGCTGACGTCCGCGTTCGGCCAGGCCGGCGACGACGTCGCGGCCGTCGAGCTGACGCTCACCAGCGGCGAGCGGGTCGAGGCGTCGGTGGCCGACGGCTGGTGGGCGGTGTGGGCGCCGGGCGGTGCGGCGCTCGCGGCACGCGCCGAGGTCACCTACACGGACGGGACGACGGTGATGACAGATGTCATGGCAGGTCCGTGACCAGGCCACGTGAACCGGTGCGTCCTCGCACCGGTCCTGGCCTCCGACCGGCCCCAGGATGGTGTCACGTCCTTCCACCACCATCCAGGAGCGCCGAGCCATGATCGAGAACCTGCAGTCCTTCACCGAGTCCCTCCCGCCGCTGCTGCAGTGGGTGGGCGTGATGGTCGCGGGGGCCATCCCGTTCGTCGAGTCCTACGCCGGCTCCGCGCTGGGCGTCCTCGCCGGCCTGAACCCGGCGGTCGCGGTGGCGGCCGCCGTCGTCGGCAACTTGGTCACCATGGTGATCTTCGTGGTGGCGACGGCCCGTGTGCGAACCGCCGCCGTCTCGCGGAGGGAGAAGCCCGACTCCCCTCGTCGCGCGAAGCTCCGTGAGCGGTTCGACCGCTTCGGGGTGCCCGGCGTGAGCCTGCTCGGCCAGACGGTGCTGCCCAGCCAGATCACTGCCGCGGCCATGGTGTCGTTCGGGGCCTCGCGCAACGCCGTGATCGGCTGGCAGATCGTCTCGATCATCCTGTGGGGTGTCCTGTTCGGCGTGCTGGCAGTGATCGGCTCCGACGTGGCGGGATACGGCGTCTGACGCTGGCGGGTCAGCCCGCGTCCTCGTCGTCGGCGCCGCGGAAGATCACCACGAGCAGGCGCATCACGAGGATGACGGACCCGCCGAGCAGTGCGGTCCCGAGCACGTGGAAGATGCCGACCGCGTCGGTCACCATCGGGCCGGGAGCCGCCAGGTAGAGCGCCACGGACATCAGGCCGGCGGTGCAGGCGAGCACCACCAGCAGGGCCTGGTGCCACAGCCGGGTGACGAACCGGCGGTCGGCGGGGTCGGCGAGGAGCCGGACGCCGACCTGCAGCCGGCCGTGCTCGACGGCGTCGGTGATCCGGTCGATCCGGCGGGGCAGACGGCGCAGCACCGGCACCAGCCCGACGAGCTCGGACTCCAGCGTGGCGCGCACCTCCCGCGGGGAGGCGGCCCGGTGCGCCGACCGCTCGGCGTACCGGCGAGCACCGTCCACCAGGTCGTACTCGTCGCAGATCACCTGCAGCGTGCCTTCGAGGGTGGCCAGCGTGCGGAACGCGGCCGCCACCTGCGGCGGGATGCCGAGCCGGTGCCGAGCGACGAGCTGGAACAGCGCCGCCATCGCAGGTGCGGCCTGCGCCGCGGACGGCCCGGCGTACCGGGCGAGGATCTCCCCGACCTCCTGCTCGATGCGATGCTCGTCGACGACGTCCGGGCGGTCCACCACCTCGAGCAGCGCGTCGGTGACGGCCACCGAGTCGGCCGTCGCCAGCGCCGCGAGCAGCAGCACGAGCTGGTCGCGCGCCCGTGAGCCCAGCCGCCCCACCGAGCCCAGGTCCAGCATCGCCAGGGTGCCGTCGTCCGCGACCAGCAGGTTGCCCGGGTGCAGGTCCACGTGGAACACGCCGTGCGCCACCACCTGGTCCACCACCACGTGCAGCAGGTTCTCCGCGATCGCCCGACGGCGGTCCTCGCCCAGGCGGGCGAGCACCGGTCCCGCCGCCCCGAGCGGCGTGCCCGCCAGGTGTTCCATGACCAGCACGCGGGCCGTGCACAGGTCCGGATCGGCGGCCGGCACGACGATGCCGTCCGACCCCTCGAGCCCCGCCGCGACCGTCGCGAGGTTGTCCCGCTCGACGCGGAAGTCCAGCTCCTCGCGCAGGGCGGCCGCGAAGCCTGCCACCAGGTCCGCCAGCCCGAGGTGCCGCGCCCACGCGGTCCGCGCCGTCAACGTCCGCGCCAGCCGGTCCAGGATGTCCAGGTCACCGGCCACCTGGGAGCCGATCCCCGGGCGCTGCACCTTGACGACGACGGCGCGTCCCGCCGTCGTGCGCGCCGCATGAACCTGGGCGACCGACGCCGAGGCGAGCGGCTCCTGCTCGATCGAGGCGAACACCTGTGTCGGTGGGGCGCCCAGCTCCGCGGTCAGGACCGCCTCGACGGCGGGCCACGGCAGCGGGTCCGCGTCGTCCTGCAGGCGGGACAGCTCCGCGACGAACTCCGGCGGGATGTCGCGGCGGGTGCCGAGCTGCTGGCCGAGCTTGACGAACGTGACCCCGGCGTCCTCCATCGCGCGCCGCACCGAGCGGGCCAGCGCACGGCGGTCCTCCGGCGTCGCGACGCCCCGATGACGTCCACCGCGCAGGAACCGCGCCAGCCCGTGCTGGGCCAGCACCCGCAGGATCCGCAGGTAGCGGCGCGTGCGCCGCGCCCGGCCCCGGAGCCCACGTACGGTGCTGACCGGGCCGGGCAGGGACCCGTTCGGGACCAGCATCTCGATCGCGGCCAGCGCGAACATCGCCACCACCAGCGTGACCACGGACAGCAGCGCGGTGTAGAGCAGCAGGTCGAGGGTGTCGCTGGACGGGTCGGGGACCGGCATCATGCCCGTCACGAGAGCAGGGCCGAGCGTGATCCCGACCGCCGCGGCGAGCAGCGTGCGCGGCAGACCGAGCCGGACGCCGATCACCCGCCGCACGAACAGGGCGAACAGCAGCAGCGCGATGAGCGCGGACCAGGCGTAGAGCTGGGCTCCAAGGACGTCGACCACCCGTTCACGGTACGGGGGGCCACCGTGGTGCGACATCGGGGATCACCCCGATGTCAGGAACTACTCCCCGGGCTCGCAGGCGACGCCGTTGCCGTTGCCGTCCAGGCTGCCGCGGTAGCCGGGCTGACCCTGCTGGATCGGGGCCGCCCCTGCTTCACGGGCGCCGTTGCAGTCCCAGTACCACCACTGGTCGCCGCCCGGCTGCTGCTGCTCCTGCTCCTGCTGTTGCTGCTGCTCCTGGGCCTGCTGCTCGGCGTCGGCGATGTCGTTCTCGCGGTTCGTCAGCTCGGTGTCGCGGTCGGCCACCGCCTCCTCGCGCTCCTGGATCTCCTTCTCCAGGGCGTCGAGGGCGTCGGAGCGCTCGGAGAGCTCGGCGCGGTCGGCCGCGAGCTGCTCCTGGGCCGCCTCGGCCTCGTCGACCTTTCGCTGCGAGTCGGCCACCGCCTGCCGGGCGTCGGAGGTCTGCACCATCGAGAACATGACGCCCATGATGATCCCCAGCGCCAGGCAGGCGACGGCCACGCCCGCGACCATCATGGTCGGAGGGCGTCGCTTGCGTACCGCTCTGCCTCCTGCCGCCGGTTCCGTCGCGCTGCGGGACGGCGCGGGGCGGACGTCGGGCGTCGGGTGGCCGGGCGGCTGCACCGGCGTCGTGCCGTGCTCGGTGGGGTGGATCGCGTCCGCCGGAGGAACGGGCGGGGGCGCCGGCGCCGGTGGCGGGGCAGGCGCGGGCTCGGCAGCAGCGGGCCGCACGGCGGGCGGCGGGGCGGCGGCCGGCGACGCCGTGACCGGCGCGAGCACCGACGTCGCGCCGACGTCCTGCGCGGCGGAGGCCGCGGCCGGGGCGAACGAGGGGGCGGGCGCGCCCGCCGTCGGCTCATCGACCCAGTACTCCCAGCCGGGCGGCGCCGGAGGCCACGACGGGTCGGGTGACCAGCCGGCCTCGGGCCGGAACCCGGGAGGGACCTGCCAGCCTGGAGGGGGGTTGAACCGCACGGACATGGGACTCCTTCGAGATCGCGCGGGCCCTACTATGGCGGACGCGACCGCCCGAGGTCCATGTCGGGGGCCACTGGTAGACCTGTGACATGTTCCTGCTGAGCGATGGCGATGGTGGTGACGCGCCGACGGCGACGGCGCCGCGGCTCGTGCACTCGGCGAGCGACCTCGTGGTCGCCGCAGAGTGCGAGCATGCGCTGCTGCGACGCCTCGACGAGGTGCTCGGCCGTGCCCCCGCGCGTCGCCGCGAACGGGACGAGATGCTCGAGCGCACGGCCCTGCTCGGACAATCGCACGAGCAGGCGGTGCTCGACAAGTTCGTGGACCGGTTCGGCTGGGCACAGGGAGACGGCCCGGGCGGCGTGGTGGCGATCGCCCCGCCGCGGCGCATGGAGCACGACGAGCTCGCGGCCGCGCACGCGCGCACCCTGGGAGCCCTCGAGCAGGGCGCCGACGTCGTCTTCCAGGCCGCGTTCTTCGACGGCCGCTTCCACGGCCGGGCCGACTTCCTCGTGCGCGACGGCGGCCCCCGGTACGCGGTCTGGGACACCAAGCTGGCCCGGCGGGAGAAGGTCCGCGCCGTGCTGCAGCTCGCGGCGTACGCCGACCAGCTCCTCGCGGCCGGCGTCGACCCGACGGAGCACGCCCACCTGGTGCTCGGCACCGGGGAGGTCACGAACCATCTGCTCGCCGAGGTGCTGCCGGTGTTCCGGGCGCGCCGGGAGCGGCTGCTCGAGGTGGTCGAGCGGCACGTCGCCGCGGACGCCCCCGTCGAGTGGGACGCACCCGGTCACACGGCCTGCCGTCGTCTGGGGCAGTGCCCGGACTGTGCCGCGGCCGCGGAGGCGCACTCCGACGTCCTGCTCGTCGCCGGGGTCTACGGCCCGCAGCGTGCACGGCTCGGCGAGGCAGGCATCACCACGGTGGAGGCGCTCGCCGGTGCGACGTCACCACCGGAGGGGATGAGCGCCGACCGGTTCGCCGGGCTGCGTCTCCAGGCCGGGCTGCAGCTCGGCACGGAGCCGGGGCACGGGTCGGTCAAGATCGAGACCGACGACGGCCCGGCCGAGCTGCGGTGGGCGCTCACCGACCCGCGATCGGTCGAGCGGCTGCCCCCGCCCAGCGAGGGAGACGTCTTCTTCGACTTCGAGGGTGATCCGCTGTGGACACCGCCCGACGGCGTGGGCGCCCCGGCGGCGTCCGGCATCGACTACCTGTTCGGCTGGGTCACACGCGACCTCGACGCGGAAGGTCGCCCGGCGTTCCAAGCGCTGTGGGCCGACTCGCTGGCCGACGAGTCCCGCGCCCTCGTCGCGTTCGTGGACGAGATGGCTGAGCGTCGCCGTCGATGGCCGGACATGCACATCTACCACTACGCGGCGTACGAACGGACGCACCTGCTGTCCATCGCGGCGCGCCACGGCGTCTACGAGGAAGAGGTCGACGAGCTCCTGCGGGCCGGCGTGCTCGTCGACCTGTACGCCACCGTGCGGGCCGGGCTGCGCATCTCGCACCGGTCCCGCTCGATCAAGAAGCTCGAACCGCTGTACATGCGCGACGAGGCGGCACGCTCCGGAGTCACGGACGCCGCCGCCTCCGTGGTCGAGTACGCCGAGTACTGCGAGCTCGTCGAGGCGGGCGCGAGCGACGAGGCCGCCGCCCGGCGCGCCGAGATCCTCGACTACAACCGCTACGACTGCCTGTCGACCCTGCGCCTGCTCGACTGGCTGCGCTGGGCGCACGACGAGGTGGTCGGCCCGGTCGAGGTGCCCGTGGCGGCACCGCTCGCCGTCCCCGAGGAGATCACCGTCGACGAGGCGCGGGCCGCCCGCGACCGGCTCGAGGCCGATGTCCGTGCCGCCGTCGAGCACGCGCACCCGCACGACCCGAGGGACGTCGCGGCCGTCCGGGCGCTGAGCCTGCTCGGCGCGAGCGTCGGGTACCACCGCCGCGAGGGCAAGCCGTTCTGGCACGCGCACTTCGCACGCCTCGAGCTGCCCCCCGACGAGTGGCCGGGCCGGCGCTCGGCGTCGGTCGTCGAGTCGTGCCGGGTGCTGCGTGACTGGGAGGTCGAGCCCGGCCGGCGGACGCCGTCGCGCGTGCTCGAGCTGGGCTGCCCGGCCGTCGAGGGCTCCGAGCTGCGGGTCGGCGTCGGGGCGTTCCTCCTCTACGAGGCGCCCGGGCCCGCCGCCGTCGGTGAGATCGGGCCACGAGCGGTGCGCGGATGCCACGGCCGGGTCGAGATCCCCGCGGTCCGCCGGGTGTCCGACGACGGCGGCGAGCGGGACGTCTTCACCGTGCGGGAGGCGGTGGGCCGTGACCACGAGCCGCACGCCGAGGCGCCGTCCGCGATCTCCGTCAACGGGTTCGTCCAGGCCAAGCCGCAGGAGTCCGCGACGGCAGAGGCGGCGTCGGCGGCCCTCGAGGCGTGGCGCGCCGGGGAGTCGGCGGGCGCGCCGATGGCCGAACGGCTGCCCCCCGGGCCTATGACCGACCTGCTCCAGCGGCATCCGTCGCGGGTGACCGGCGGCCTGCCGGTCCCGGCGCTCGCCGAGGACGGCGAACCCGACGTCGTGGCAGCGGTCGAGGAGGCCGTCCGGCGCCTCGACCGGTCCTACCTCGCGGTGCAGGGCCCTCCGGGGACCGGCAAGACCTACCTGGCGTCGCACGTCATCGCGGCACTGGTGCGCAGCGGTTGGCGCATCGGCGTCGTGGCGCAGTCGCACGCCGTCGTCGGAAACCTGCTCCACGGCGTCCTGGCGGCGGGCGTGCCGGCCGAGCAGGTCGCCAAGAAGTCGTCGTCGGGCGACCCGGACGACGTCCCCTGGCAGCCGATGTCGCCCGAACCGTTGGAACGGTTCTCCGCGTCGGCCGGTGAGGCGGGCGACGGCTGCGTGGTCGGCGGGACCGCCTGGGACTTCGCGCACGAGCGGTGGCCGGACTCCGGGCTGGACCTCCTGGTGATCGACGAGGCAGGCCAGTTCGCCATCGCGAACACGGTGGCGGTGGCGCGGGCCGCGTCACGGCTGCTGCTGCTCGGCGACCCGCAACAGCTGCCACAGGTCACGCAGGGGAACCATCCCGACCCTGCCGTGGGTGGTTCGGCGCTCGGCTGGCTCGCCGACGGCCACGAGACCCTGCCGGACGGGCTCGGGTACTTCCTGCCCGCGTCCCGCCGCATGCACCCCGACCTGTGCGCCGGAGTCTCCGACCTCGCCTACGACGGCAGGCTGCACGCCCACGCCACCGCACGCGGCCGTTCGCTCGACGCTCTCGCACCCGGGGTGCACGAGGTGCTGGTGCCCCACGAGGGCCGCGCGGTGGCCTCGCACGAGGAGGCGGACGCCGTGGTGCGGCAGGTGCGCGCCGTCGTCGGGCGGGAGTGGGTCGGTGCCGCGAACGGCGCGGCCCGGCGGCTCACCCCGACCGACGTCATCGTGGTCGCGGCGTACAACGCGCAGGTCTGGGTCGTGCGTCGCGCGCTGGAGGCGGCAGGGCTCGAGGACGTCCCGGTCGGCACCGTGGACAAGTTCCAGGGCCAGGAGGCACCCGTGGCGATCCTGTCGATGGCGGCTTCCTCCCCGGAGGAGGTGCCGCGCGGCATGGCCTTCCTGCTGAGCCGGAACCGGGTCAACGTGGCCGTCTCGCGGGGACAGTGGTGCGCGATCGTCGTCCGGTCACCGCGGCTGACGGACTACCTGCCGACGTCCGTGCGGGACCTCGAACAGCTCGGCGCGTTCCTCCGCCTCGTCACGCCGAGGTAGTGCGGCTCGCGCCGAGGTAGTGCGGCTCGCGCCGACGTAGGTGCCCGGCCGGGTCAGATGTCGAACCCGCCGCCGTCGCCGCCGAAGAAGCCGCCACCGTCCCCACCGAAGAAGCCGCCGAAGATCCCTTCGTCGCCGGCCGCTTCGCCACCACCGGCGTCCGCTGCTCCGGCCTCCCCTTCGGCGCCGCTGCCGTCGCCGGCCGCGGCAGCATCTTCGGCGACGGGAGCCGAGGGATCACCGAACATCGGGCCGAACAGCGCGTTCGCGACCGCCGAGCCGATCACGACGCCGGCGACCGTACCGAGCAGGCTGGAGCCGACCATCGCGCCGAACCCGGGTGCCGCGCCACCTTGACCGCGGAACGTGTTCTCGAGCGTGCCGGGGCTGCGCATCTCCGCACGCGTCGCCATCCGCGCCAGGGACCGGGGATCGTCCGAGGTGGCGCGCTCGGACTCCGGCACGGTCGCCCCGACCTCCGTCAGGACGCGCTGGCGCTGCTCAGGGGTGAGCTGGGAGAACGCTTCGGCGTGCGCCTGCTCGACGGCGTCCGGCGGGGCGGTGCGGAGCAGGTAGCGGTAACGGTCGATCGCGACGTCGTCCGGGTGGCGATCCGGGGCCGGGCCGGATGTGCCCGGACCAGACGAGTCCGGGCCGGACGGCGGCGCCGTCCGTGCCGCCGTCGGCTCCTGCTGGTACATGCCGGGCTGATGCTGGGTGGGGGACTGGTAGCCGCGCGGTGTCCCGCCGCCGGTCATGCCGGGGATGGCGGGACGCTCGTCGCGTGACCTGCCGAGGAGTCGGTCGAGGAAGCCCATGCCGAGGGAACGCGCGGTGCCGGGCGCTGGTTCCCGGCGGACGGCGATCAGCCCGGAGACGAAGAACGGCCCGCACCTGCTGCCCTGAGGCAACGGGTGCGGGCCGTCCGCACGAGGAGAGGGCCGCCGTCAGGCGACCGTCACGCGTGAGATCAGACCGGGCGAACGTTCTCCGCCTGCGGGCCCTTGGGGCCCTGCGTGACGTCGAACTCGACCTTCTGCTCCTCCTCCAGCGAGCGGTAGCCCTGCGACTGGATCGCGGAGAAGTGAACGAACACGTCAGCGGTGCCGTCCTCGGGGGCGATGAAGCCGTAGCCCTTTTCGCTGTTGAACCACTTCACAGTTCCGGTGGCCATGGGGTACTCCTTCAAGAGTCGGCGACCCCGACTGTCGGGGGCGCTCATCACGGTGTTCGTCGTCAACTCTTGAAAGACCAAGGTCCGCCGACTCCGCTGCGTCAATCCTGACGACACAACCTCGTCGACGCAGGACGGAAGACCGTCCCGGTACGAGCAACACACTGCAACAGCCTCAACCGTACGCGAGCGCGCGCCATCGCACCAGCACAAGACACAATGTTGTGCATGACTGTTCCCAGTATCACCCTGAACAACGGTGTCCGGATCCCGCAGGTCGGCCTCGGCGTCTTCCAGGTGCCCGACGACGGCACGCAGGCGAACGTGGAGCAGGCGCTCGAGCGCGGCTACCGTCACATCGACACCGCCGCGGGCTACTACAACGAGGCCGGTGTGGGAGCGGCCCTGCGCGCATCAGGCATCCCGCGTGAGGAGCTGTTCGTCACCACGAAGCTCCGCAACGGTGATCAGGGCTACGACTCGGCGCTGCGGGCGTTCGAGGACTCGCGGCGGGCGCTGGGCCTCGACGTCGTCGACCTCTACCTGATCCACTGGCCGATGCCCGGCAAGGACCTCTACGTCGAGACGTGGAAGGCGTTCGAGAAGCTGCTGGCCGACGGGGCGGTGCGAGCCATCGGCGTCTCGAACTTCCTGACGGACCACCTGGAGCGCCTGGTCAGCGCGTCGGACGTGGTCCCGGCCGTGAACCAGATAGAGGTCCACCCGACCTTCCAGCAGCTCGACGTGCAGGCCGCGTGCCGCAAGCTCGGGATCGCGGTCGAGGCCTACTCGCCGCTCGGCCGCGGTGCTGACCTGGAGGCTCCCGCGGTGAAGTCGGTCGCCTCCTCGCTCGGCGTCACGACGGCCCAGGTGGTGCTGCGCTGGCACGTCCAGCAGGGGACGATCGTCATCCCGAAGTCGCTGTCCGCGGAGCGGCAGGCGAGCAACATCGACCTCTTCGCGTTCGAGCTCGACGAGGAGCAGATGGCCGCCGTCTCGGGGCTCGACGCCGGCGCGTCGGGCCGGACCGGTTCCGACCCGGCGACCGCAGAATTCACCCAGTTCCGCGCCTGAGCACGGTGGTCGTCCCGTGGCGCGCGGGTCGGCAGGTGTGAGACACATAACAGGTTCGTCACGATCCCGCCGATGTGGCGCATCTGACACATGCACGTCACACAATCGGGTTAGGTTCAGCGCCACTACATGCGGCATTGAGTGGCCGTGGGAAGTCCGACCCCGAAGGGGAAGCACATGAATCGACGCATGACGGCTGCCAAGGGCATCGCTTTTGCCGCAGTCCTCACCCTTGGCCTGGCGGCCTGCGCCTCCGACACGGAGCCTGAGGGTGAGTCGACCGCCGAGGAGACGACCGACGAGGGCGCGGCCGACGCCGAGCCGCTGACCATCGGCACGATCCTGCCGGTCACGGGCACTCTCGCGTTCCTCGGCCCGCCCGAGATCGCCGGTGTGGGCCTCGCGATCGCGGACATCAACGAGGCCGGTGGCGTCCTCGGCAACGAGGTAGCCGTCGAGTGGGGCGACTCGGGCGACACCACGGACCCGTCCGTGGCCAGCTCGACCGCGACGGACCTCATCAGCAGCGGCGTCTCCGCCGTCATCGGTGCGGCCTCGTCCGGTGTCTCCCTCTCGGTCGTCGACACGTTCGCCGAGGCCGAGGTCATGCAGATCTCGCCCGCCAACACGGCTGCGGACCTCTCGGGCTACGGCGACTTCTTCGCTCGCACCGCCCCGCCGGACACCGTCCAGGGCGCCGCGCTCGGTTCGCTGATCCTCGACGGCGGCCACATGGACGTCGCGATGCTCGTGCAGAACGAGGCGTACGGCACGGGCCTGCGCGACCACACGCAGTCGGCCATCGAGGCCGGCGGCGGCACCGTCGTCTACGGTGCCGGGGGCGCCGGCGAGGAGTTCCCTCCCGGTGAGACCAACTTCGGTGCCCAGGTGACGGCCGCGCTCGCCGCCGAGCCGGACGCGATCGTCGTCATCGCCTTCGAGGAGACCGTGGCGATCGTCAACGAGCTCGTCTCCCAGGGTTGGGACTTCGACGGGACGACGTACTTCTGCGACGGCAACCTGTCCAACTACGGTGACCAGTTCGACGAGGGCACGCTGGCCGGCGTCCAGGGCACGCTGCCAGGTGCTCAGGCCGACGACGACTTCAAGGAGCGCCTCAAGACCTGGTACTCGGAGAACGAGGGTGGCGAGCTCGCCGACTTCTCGTACGCCGCGGAGTCCTACGACGCCACGATGCTGGCCGCGCTGGCCGCGACCCGCGGGGAAGCGACGGACGGCCGGACCATCGCGGACAACATCCGCGCGGTCTCCGGTTCCGAGGGCGGCACCGAGGTGAGCTCGTTCGCCGATGCCGTCGCGGCGCTCGATGCCGGCGAGGAGATCACGTACAAGGGTCTCTCGGGCACCGGTCCGCTGAACGATGCCAACGACCCGTCGTCGGCCTTCATCGGTATCTACCAGTACGACGACTCGAACGAGTACTCGTTCGAGCGGGAGATCGAGGGTTCGATCTAGTGATGCCGCACGGCTGACCCTCGGGTCGGCGAGCACGACGGCGGCCCGGTCATCCACGCGATGGCCGGGCCGCCGTCGTCGTCCCCGCCGAGGTAGTGCTCCGCCCGGCGAGGTAGTGCGCCGTCCGCCGAGGTAGTACTTCGCCTGGCGAGGTAGGACGACGCCGCTCCGGTCACGCGGTGGCGGCGCGCCGCCCCGAGCCTGTCCCCAGGAGCGCTCGTCCACCATCGGGCCCGACGGCGCCACGAGGGCGAGTCGGTCCGGGCGATCCTCGCAGCATGAGCGAAGAGATCCATACTGCAGCGATCCGGCGGATCACTCGGATCCTGAACACGATGAGCGCGCCGGGATCGCCGCTGCGCACGATGTACTCGGCAGATCGGGCGGAAGCGCCGACAGCGCCACCTGCACTCCACATCACGCACGCCGACCCCGAAGCGCTCGCACGGCACGTCCAGCAGGGCAGGATCGAACGCCTCGGGCGGTCGCTCTACGTCGAGAGGTCCGAGGTTGAGGAAGGGGACGGTCACGAGCAGTACGAGCTGTCGCTCCTGACCGAGGTACGCCGTCTCCTGGCGACCGGACAGGCGACGCCCGCGTTCTCGCACTCGACCGCCGCGCTCCTGCACGGTGCCTGGACCTTTCATGTGCCGCGGCTCGTGCACGTCACGTACGCGGTGAACCGTCACGTCGTCGGCGGCATCCCCGTGACGACCAAGGAGAGGACGCTGGCCGACTGCATCCGCACCCTCCCCACGGCGGCCGCGCTGGTGACCTGTGGCTCGTTGTTCCGGCGTGGGGCCGACCCTCGCGAGGTCGACCGGCTCATGAGTGCCTCCAAGGGGAAGCGGGGCATCGTCCAGGCACGGCGCATCCTCGAGCTCTGTGACCCTCGTTCAGTCTCGCCCGGGGATTCGGTCGCGCGTCTCGCCGCCGTCGATGCCGGCCTCACGCGGCGGCGAGTACCGGGATCCGGCGATCGTGCGACAGGCCGAGCTGTCGCGTCAGGAAGCGCTGGAACACGAAGGGTGGATCGTGATCCGTGTGCGGTGGGAGGACCTGGAGGATTCGGCGGACCTGGTGCTACCTCGACGGGTCAGGTGCTACCTCGGTGCGGCGGGGGCGTCGGGTGAGTTCCGGCGTCGGCGCGAGCAACGACGAGGGCGGGCGTCCCGGTGTCCCGGAACGCCCGCCCTCGTCCGCCGAAGCGCCGACTACCTCGGCGCGGTCGTAACTACCTCGGCGTGTCGGTGACGGGTTGGGACCCGGTCTCGTCAGCGGGCTCCGCCGGCGCCTCGGCCTCCCTCACATCGGCCTCCGCGGCCTCAGCTGCCTCCGCGGCGTCGGCTGCCTCCGCGGCGTCGGCTGCCTCCGCGGCGTCGGCCGCGACGGCGGCATCGTCCACGTCCTCGGCGAGGGTGCCCAGGTACAGCGAGATGACCTTCGGATCGGCCTGCAGCTCCCGGCCGGTGCCGGTGTACGCGTCCTTGCCCTGGTCGAGCACGTAGCCGCGGTCGCAGATCTGCAGGCAGCGGCGAGCGTTCTGCTCGACCATGATCACGGAGACGCCGGCCTTGTTGATCATCCGGGTCCGCAGGAACGTCTCGTCCTGACGGACGGGCGACAGGCCGGCGGACGGCTCGTCGAGCAGCAGCACCGACGGGTTCATCATGAGGGCTCGGGCCATGGCGACCATCTGCCGCTCACCGCCGGACATGGCGCCTGCGCGCTGCGAGCGACGATCGTGCAGCACGGGGAAGAGGTCACCGATGAAGGACCAGCGCTCGGCGAAGATCTTCGGCTTGAGGTACGTCCCCATCCGCATGTTCTCCTCGACGGTGAGCGAGGGGAACACGTTGTTGTTCTGGGGGACGAACCCGACGCCGTTGGCGACGAGCTGGTTCGCCTTCATCCCGGTGATGTCCCGGCCTTCCAGCGTGACCGTGCCGGAGTAGACCTTCACCAGCCCGAAGAGGGCCTTCAGCAGCGTCGACTTGCCCGCGCCGTTGGGGCCGATGATGCCGACGAGCTCGCCCTTGGCGACCTCGAGCGAGCAGCCGTCGAGGATGTTGACGCCGGGGATGTAGCCGGCGACGAGGTTGTCCGCGTGCAGGAGCAGGTCTTTCTGGGGGACGCCGGCGGCCGACATCTTCTCGCCGGGGACCGTGGTGGTGGCGCTCATCGCTTCTCCTCCTCTGCCTCGAGCCGGGCCAGGATCTCGGGGTCCAGCAGGGCGTCGTCCCCGAGGTCGGTGTCGTGGTGCGCGCCGAGATAGGCATCCACCACGGCCTGGTTCTTCATCACGCTGTCGGGCGGGCCCTCGGCCACGATCCGACCCTCGGCCATGACGACGACCCAGTCCGAGATGTGGCGCACCGCGTGCATGTCGTGCTCCACGAAGAGCACGGTCATGCCTTCGTCCCGCAGCGCCTGGATGTGCCCCAGCAGCGACTGGACGAGGGCCGGGTTCACGCCGGCCATCGGCTCGTCGAGCATGATGATCGTCGGGTCGGTCATCAGCGCGCGAGCCATCTCGAGAAGCTTGCGCTGGCCGCCCGAGAGGGAGCCGGCGTAGTCGGAGGCCTTGGTGTCGAGCTTGAACCGGGCGAGGATCTCCATCGCCTTCTCGGTGGTCTCCGCCTCGTGCTTCTTCCACAGGAACGGCAACCAGGAGAGCGCGAGCCGCTCGCCGGGGTTGGACGGCGACGCGAGCAGCATGTTCTGCAGCACGGTGAGGCGCGACAGCGCCTTGGTGAGCTGGAACGTGCGGACCATGCCGGCCTTCGCCACGGCGGCGCCGCTCTTGCCGGTCAGGGACCTGCCCTGGAAGCTCCACTCGCCCGTGTTGGGGCGGTCGAACCCCGTGAGCAGGTTGAACAGCGTCGTCTTGCCGGCGCCGTTGGGGCCGATCAGTGCCGTGATGACGCCTTCCTGGACCTCCAGATGGTCGACGTCCACGGCGGTCATGCCGCCGAACCTGCGCGTGACGTGGTCGGCCACCAGGAGCGGGCTCGGCTTGGCCGATCCTGGGACGTGCTCGACGGAGCGCAGCACCTCGGCTGCCGCTGTCGTGGTCTCGTCAACGGACATTGAACGCCAGCTCCTTCTTGTTCCCGAGGATGCCCTGTGGTCTGAAGATGACCAGCAGCATCAGGGTCACACCGACGAGCATGCCGCCGATCTGCTCGACGTTGGTGGTCGTGATGACGTCACCGACGCCGGTGTTCTCGGCCAGCGCCCGCATGCCGGTGCGCATGAACATGTAGGCCGCGAAGAAGATCATGGACCCGAGCACAGGCCCGAACACGCTGGCCGCCCCACCGAGCAGCAGGATCGTCCAGACGAAGAACGTCATGGTGCGGCCCATCGAGTCGGGGACGATCGCCGCGGGCAGCGCGAAGATCACGCCACCGAGCGCGCCGATGGCGCCACCGATGACCAGCGCCTGCAGCTTGTAGGAGTAGACGTTCTTGCCGAGCGCGCGGACGGCGTCCTCGTCTTCCCGGATGCCCTTGAGGACGCGGCCCCAGGGGCTGCGGGTGATGAGCCAGACGAACAGGAGCACGAGGGCGACGAGGCCCCAGGCGACGATGCGGGTCCACCAGGAGTCGGAGCCCGTGTTGATGTACTCGAGCGGCCCGAGCGCCCACCTGCCGTCAGGGAGGAACGAGAGCTCCTGGAACGGTTCCTTGTAGTAGCGGCCCTGCAGGCCGGACGCGCCGCCGGTCCACTCCTGCCACAGGGTGGAGCGGCCGAACCAGCGGACGATCTCCGCGGCGGAGATGGTGACGATCGCGAGATAGTCGCCGCGTAGCTGCAGCGTCGGCATGCCGAGGATGAGGGCGAACAGGACCCCGGCGGCTATCGCGACCAGCAGGGCCAGCCAGAACGAACCGCCCGACGTGAGCGTGATGCCGAACCCGTAGGCGCCGAGCAGCATGAAGCCTGCCTGGCCCATGTTGAGCAGACCCGTGTACCCGAAGTGCAGGTTGAGGCCGATGGCGGCCATCGCGTAGGCCGCGGTCGTCGGGGCGAGCAGCTCGCCCATCGACTGCGTGAGGATGCGGAGGAATTCTTCCATGATGCGTCTCCCTTCAGCCGATCCGCTCGCGGCGGCCGAGAATGCCCTGCGGCCTGAACAGGAGCACGAGAATGAGGATCACCAGCGCGGAGGCGTAGCGCAGGTCGCTGGGGATGAACAGGTTGGACAGCTCGACGACCTGCCCGATGAGCAGCGACCCGACGAACGCCCCGAGGGCGGTGCCGAGGCCGCCGAGCGTGACCGCGGCGAACATGAGCAGCAGGAGCTGGACGCCGAGCTGCCAGTTGAAGGAGCCGAAGGACACGCCCCACATGAGGCCTGCCAGCGCGGCGAAGCCGGTCGCCATGATCCACACGATGCGGATGATCTTGTCGGGGTCGATGCCGGTGGCCGAGGCCAGCGCGGGGTTGTCCGACACGGCTCGCGTCGCCCGCCCGATGCGGGTGCGCGTGAGGAAGACGGCGATGCCGAGGACGCACACGAGCGCGACGACCATGGACAGCCAGGACGCGGTGCTGAGCGTGATGCCGGCGATCGTCAGGGGCTGCGGGTTGCGAGAGAGGATCCGCTCGGACCCGCCACCGATCATCAGCTGGATGACGTACTGCAGCGTGATGGAGAGCCCGATGGAGACGATCATCAGCTGCATCACCGGCACGTTGCGCTTGCGCAGGGGGCGCCAGATGGCGGAGTCCTGTGCCAGGCCGGTCGCCGCGCAGACGGCCAGGGTGAGGAGCCCGCCGAGCCAGATCGACATGCCCATCTGGTTGATGGTGATGTAGCCGACCGCGGCGCCGAGCGCGAACTGCTCGCCGTGCGCGAAGTTCGACAGCCCGGTCGTCCCGAAGACGAGGTTCAGCCCGATGGAGGCGAGCGCGAGGAGGAGCCCGAACCGGAGCCCGGAGCCGATCTGCTGCCACACCTGGGCGAAGGTGAGGTCGCGTTCGGAGGCGTCGCCCTCGGGCGCGGCCCCCACTCCCTCGCCGTCGTCGGCGGTGCCGTCGTCGGCCGGTGCGCCGTCGGACGACTCGCCTCCGGAGGGCGCGGCCGGCGCCTCGGCGCCGGGACCGACGCGGAACGCGGCGCGCGCCGTGCCACCGGTCTGCGCGGTGACGGTCAGCTCGGTCTCCGCTCCCTCGGGGAGCTGCTGGTCGCCGGGCAGCGTCGCCGGGTCGATGGTCACCGTGTACTTGCCGACCTCCGGCGCGGTGACGGTCGCGGGACCGTCGGCCGTGGTGGTCAGGTCCGTGGTGAAGCCGGCGCCGGCCACGGTGATCGCCACGTCGCTGATGCGGTCGTTGTCCGCGTTCAGCACGAGGACGGCTATGCAGGCTGTCTCGTCGTCGGGTTCGCAAGGGGGCTCGTCGGTGCTCGCCGTCGCTGGTGGTGCGACGAGCATCGCCGGCAGGAGCACGAGCGCGATCGCCGCGAGCAGGCGGCTCCATCGGCTCGTGATGGTGGGTCGGTCCGCTGTCATCGGACGGGGTCCTCCGTCGGGTCAAGGTCAGATGCCCCGGGTCACCCCGGGACGCGACCGCACCGGTGCCGACCATGTAGGCGTGCTGAAGCCCCCATTGACCGGCGAGCGGTACGAACGTGCGGGAAGTGTAGCGGCGCACTGTGACGTGGACGACACCCCTGCGTCACACGCGCGCGACGGGATCGGGCGATATCGGGGCAACGCGCGGCTTTGGCCGCGCAGCGGCCGTAAACCGTTGCAGAGACGTGACCATCGACGCGTCCGTGCCCGACGGCGGAGGTCCAGTCCCGCTGTCCGTCCTGCGCCGTACGCTGGTCGGGTGCCCGACGACGCCGCCCCCGCCCAGCCCGAGCCAGCCTCCCCCGAGAACCTCGTCCGTCCCGCCGTGACCGCTCCGGCGGCGGACCGTCGCCCGACGGAGCGCACCCATCACGGACACACGTTCGTCGACGAGTACGAGTGGCTGCGCGCCAAGGACGACCCGGAGGTGATCGCCCACCTCGAGGCCGAGAACGCCTGGACGCAGACGCAGCTCGTCGGCCTGGCGCCGCTGCGGGAACGGATCTTCGGCGAGATCAAGGGCCGCATCCTCGAGTCGGACCTGTCGGTGCCGGTCCGCCAGGGCGACCACTGGTACTACGTGCGCACCGTCGAGGGTCAGCAGTACCCCTTGCACGCCCGCGTGGCGGTCGCCGACCCGGACGACTGGACCCCGCCGTCGATCGAGCCGGGCGAGGTGCCGGCCGGCGAGCAGCTCCTGCTGGACCAGAACACGGAGGCCGAGGGGCACGAGTTCTTCTCGCTCGGCTCGTTCGCGGTCTCCGGGGACGGGAGCCGTCTCGTGTACGCCGTGGATACCACGGGCGACGAGCGTTACACGGTGCGGGTGCGCGACCTGGTCACCGGCGCCGACCTGCCGGACGTGATCGAGCGGACGTTCCCGGGGGCGGTCATCAGCCCGGACGGACGCTACGTCTTCTACCCGACCGTCGACGACGCGTGGCGGCCGTACCGGGTCTGGCGGCACGAGGTCGGCCGCCCGGCGAGCGACGACGTCATGGTCCTCGAGGAGCCGGACGAGCGCTTCTGGCTCGGTGTCGGCCTCTCCCGCGACGACCGGTTCCTGCAGATCGAGCTGGGGTCCAAGAGCACGAGCGAGTCCTGGATCCTCGAGGCGGACGACCCGGCGGGGGAGTTCCGGGTGGTGTGGGAGCGCCGCGAGGGCGTCGAGTACACGGTCGAGCCCACGCTGCTGCCGGGTCGTGGTCCGGCGCTCCTGATCCTGCACAACGAGCGGGCGCAGAACTTCGAGCTGGTCACCGCCGAGGTGCCCCCCGCCGGGGCCGGGCCGGCGGACCCCGCCGCGGCCGCCGTCGTCGTCCCCCACGACCCGGACGTGCGGCTGGAGGCGGTGGACGCGTTCTCGACCCACGTGGTGCTCGCCGTGCGCCGCGACGCCACGCCGCGCGTCGCCGTCGTGGCGCTCGACGGGCTGGTGCCGGGCGTGCCGTGGACCGCGCGCGAGCTGGAGTTCGACGAGCCGCTGCACTCGGCGGTGCTGGCCGCCAACCCGGAGTTCGCGACGCCGGCGCTGCGCGTGCACGGCACGTCGTTCGTCACGCCGCCCACGGTCTACGACATCGACCTGGCGACCGGTGAGCGGGTGGTGCGCAAGCGCCAGGAGGTCCTCGGCGGCTACGACCCGCGCGACTACGCCCAGAGCCGCGAGTGGGCGACGGCCGAGGACGGCACCCGGGTGCCGATCTCGCTCGTCTGGAAGCGTGACGCGGTCACGCTCGACGCCGCGGGCACCGGGGCGGACCCGGCTCCGCTGCTGCTCTACGGCTACGGCGCCTACGAGATCAGCATGGACCCCTACTTCAGCGTGCCGCGCCTGTCGCTCCTGGACCGCGGGGTCGTGTTCGCCGTCGCGCACGTGCGGGGCGGCGGGGAGATGGGCCGCGCCTGGTACGAGGGCGGCCGGCTGGACCGCAAGCGCAACACGTTCACGGACTTCGTGGCGTGCGCCGAGCACCTGGTCGGCACGGGCTGGACGACGCCGGAGCGCATGGTGGCCGACGGCGGTAGCGCGGGCGGGCTCCTCATGGGTGCGGTCGCGAACCTGGCCCCGGAGAAGTTCGCGGGCGTGCTCGCCGGGGTGCCGTTCGTCGATGCGCTGACCTCGATCCTGGACCCGTCGCTGCCGCTGACCGTCGTGGAGTGGGAGGAGTGGGGCAACCCGCTCGCCGACCCGGAGGTGTACGAGTACATGCGCTCGTACTCGCCGTACGAGAACGTGCCCGACGACGCCTCGCACTACCCGCGGATCCTGGCGGTCACGTCGTTGCACGACACACGGGTGCTGTACGTCGAGCCGGCCAAGTGGGTGGCGCGCCTGCGGGCCGCGGGGGCGCCGGCGCTGCTCAAGATCGAGATGTCGGCGGGTCACGGCGGGGTGTCCGGGCGCTATGCCCGCTGGGAGGAGATCGCGTTCGAGCACGCGTGGACGCTGCAGACGCTGGGGCTCGCAGAAAGTTAACAGAAGGTGAACAGATGAGGAACAGTTCACCGTGTGCTCGGACGATGGTCGCGCGCAGTTCATCGGCAGCCCCACCATGGACGGGTGACCGAGACGCTCCTGCTCGTGCTCGTCGTCGTGACGGCTCTGGCCTTCGACTTCACGAACGGCTTCCATGACACCGGCAACGCGATGGCGACGTCCATCGCGACCCGCGCGCTCAAGCCCCGGGCGGCCGTGCTGCTGTCCGCCGTGCTCAACATGGCGGGCGCGTTCCTCTCGCTGGCCGTGGCCGCGACGATCGCCAAGGGTCTCGTGGACGCCGGCGCGATCAGCCTCGAAGTCGTCTTCGCCGGGCTGGTGGGCGGCATCGTGTGGAACCTGCTCACCTGGTTGTTCGGGTTGCCGTCGAGCTCGTCGCACGCCCTCGTCGGCGGTGTGATCGGTTCGGTGCTGGCTGCCGCCGGCACCTCCGGCGTCCTCTGGTCCGGCGTGCTGTCCAAGGTGCTCCTGCCCGCGCTGCTGGCGCCGGTCATCGCGATCGGTGTGGCCTCGGTGGGCACCTTCCTCGTGGCCCGCCTGACCCGCGGCATCTCGCAGGACGTCACCACGCGGGGCTTCCGCTGGGGCCAGGTGGGCTCCGCGTCGCTGGTGTCCCTGGCGCACGGCACCAACGACGCCCAGAAGTCGATGGGCATCATCCTGCTGGCCCTCATCACCGCCGGCGCCGTCCCCGCGGACTCCAGCGTGCCGTTCTGGGTGATCGTCTCCTGCGCGTTCTTCATGGCGCTCGGCACCTACCTGGGCGGCTGGCGGATCATCCGCACGCTCGGCAAGGGCCTCGTCGAGATCGACAGCCGCCAGGGCATGGCCGCCGAGACGTCGTCCGCCGCGGTGATCCTGCTCTCGAGCCACTTCGGCTTCTCCCTGTCCACGACGCACGTGGCGACCGGCTCGATCCTCGGCTCCGGTGTCGGCATGCCCGGCGCGAAGGTGCGCTGGGGCGTCGCCGGCCGGATGCTCGCGGCGTGGGGCCTGACGCTGCCGGCGGCCGGCCTCGTCGGTGCGGTGTGCTTCTGGATCCAGCACGTCGTCGGAGGGTTCTTCGGCACCCTGCTGGTCTTCGCGCTGCTGGTCGGCACCTCGATCGCCATCTGGGTGGCCTCGCGGCGCAAGCCGGTCGACCACAACAACGTCAACGAGGAGTGGGACGAGGCCAAGGGCGCCCGCCTGCGGACGTCCGTGGCGACCACGGGCGAGGTCGGCGAGCCGCAGGTCGGGCCTGTCGTCGGGGAGCGCCGGGCCTCGGCGATGGCATCCGCGATCTCGACGACCGGCTCGGGCGCGACGAGCACCGACGGCAAGGGGAGGCAGTCATGAACGGACTCGTCGAGTGGAGCGCTCTCGGCCAGGTGGTCGTGGCGGGCCTCGTCCTCGGTGCGGGCATCCCCGCGCTGTTCGCGCTGGGGCTGCGTCTCGTGGCCGGGACCTCGCAGGAGGACCCGGACGCCGCGCAGCGCCGTCGGACGTCCACCGACACGAAGGGCCCGGTCGTCATCGCGCGGCCCTCGCCCGCCCGGCTCGTCGGCGCGCTGCTCTGTTTCGGCACGGTCGTCGGCGCGGTCGCGGCAGGTCTGGTCTTCCTCGCGGCCGGCGGGCACTCCTGAGCCCGAGCGGGTGAAATCCCGGCGCGACGCGCCGCATGCTGGGACCGAGGGCGATCCAGGCCCGCGTGCGTCTAAGATCCAGCGCGTCAGGTCGCAAGCCTCGCCGATGGCGCATGCCAGAGCCGGGCCGACGACGTAGCCCGAGCTGCGCGTGGGAAAGGTTCTCTGGTTGGGTCAGCGGCCTGCCAGCACGCCTGCACGCGCACTCGGAGCGTCCGTCACGGGGCCGACAACGGAATCGACCCTCTGGAAGGATCTCCATGCGCACAGCACTCAAGCTTGCCGCCACGACGGTGGCAGCGGCCTCGCTCCTGCTCGGTGGCCTCGTGGCACCCGCCTCGGCCGCGACGAGCTCGCCCGTCAACGTCACCTCGGTGTCGGTGAAGCCCAGCTATGGCGGCGCCGCCATCAGCTCGAAGACGAAGTACTACCGGATCACCACCAAGGCGAAGATCTCGGGCCTCGACGGCTGGGCCGACATCTACGGTGACGTGTACCGCGGCAGCAAGCGCGTGGCGTCCAAGGTGGACCTCGGCTACGCGTACCCGGGCGGCAAGAACCTCACCGGCTACCTCACGGCGAAGTCGTCCTGGGGCCGCGGCAAGTTCAAGGTGAAGAACGTCCGCGTCGTCTACGACTCCAAGACCTACAAGGACACGAAGGTCTCGGGCGGCTCGTTCAAGATGAAGTCCGCGATCGACGGCAAGCTCAAGTACGGCAACGTCGTCCACGTGAAGGCCAACGGCAAGAAGAAGACCGTCAAGGTCGGCGTCAAGCAGTACACGTCGAAGAAGGCCTGGGAGCCCTACGCGGGCAAGAAGGTCAAGATCCAGCACAAGGTCGGCGGCAAGTGGAAGACCAAGAAGACCGTCAAGCTCAACAAGAAGGGCAAGGCGACGTACAAGTTCTCCACGAGCAAGCGCGTCAAGTACCGCGTCGTGGTGCCCTCCACCTCCACGGTGGTCGGCGGTCGGACCGCGGGGACCTCGCGCATCTGACACCGGCGTCGCGTCCCGCGCGACACCACGAAGGCCTCCCGGGGGCCGGGGCGCGTTGCCGCTCCCGCCACGGGAGGCCTTTCGTCGTCCGGCAGCGGCTCGGGCGCTAGTCCCCGAGCGAGGCCTTGGCGGTCAGCACCCGTCCGACGGCGGCATCCACCTTCGCAGCGAACTCGGCGTCGTCCTGGGCCCGGGCCACGAGCGCGTCGGCCATCGCGGGCACGACCGTCGGGTCCGCGGACGCCAGGACGAGGTCCGCACCGGCGCCGACGGCCTCGAGCGCTCGCTCGGCCGGGGCGAGGCCCGTCACCGCCGCGGCCGCCGAGACGTCGTCGGTCACGACTACCCCGTCGAAGCCCAGGTCCTCGCGGAGCAGCCCCACCACCGCCGGGGAGAAGGCTGCCGGGTTCTCCGTGTCGATCCGGGTGTAGACGGCGTTCGAGAGCATGACGAACCGCGCTCCGGCGTCGATCCCGTCGGCGAAGACCTCGACCGACGCGGAGCCTGCGGTCACCGAGTCGTCGGTCACGCGCTCGGTGGTGTCCGTGTTCCGGGTGACGTGCCCCAGGCCGGGGAAGTGCTTGATCACGGGCTCCACGCCCGAGGCCTGCATCCCTGCGGAGAACGCGGTCGCCGAGCGCACCACCGACTGCGCGGTGTTGCCGTAGTTGCGCGAGAAGTAGCCGATCGGTGCGTTGGCGGACTGGTTGTCGGCCGGCACGAGGTCCATCACAGGCGCCAGGTTGAGGTTGACGCCCGCGTCCGCGAGCTCGGCGCCCCAGGCGGTGGCCTCCTCCTCGAGCCGTTCGGCGTCCCACGTCGCCTGCTCCGTCGCCCGCGGCAGCTCGGAGAAGCCGGGACCGCGCAGCACCTGGACCGACCCGCCCTCCTGGTCGGTCGCGACGAGCATCGGCGGCGCGTCGTCCGGCGCCAGGCCGATCGCCGACTCCACGAGCCCGCGCGTCGCCTCGAGACCCGCCTCGCTGCGGCCGTGCAGGAACACGTTGCCCACGTGGTGGTCCTCGATCGCCGTCCGGGTCGCGTCCCCCACGGTCACGGCGTCGGCGGGTGTCCCCACCACGAGCAGCTGGCCCACCTTCTGCTCGATGCTCCACCCGGCCGCAGGGTCCTGCGGGTCCGGGGTGCCGCCGTCGGGCACCGCGGACGGCGAGGGCAGCGGGACCGGGGTGCCCGACGGCGAGGGACCGGTCGCGCTGCCGGGGCCGGACCGCTCGGGGGAGGGGGTCGGTGCGGGCTGCGACCCCGGGCTGCCGCAGGCGGCGAGGGCCGCGCAGGTGAGCGCGACCAGCGCGGCCGTCCGGCGTCTCACGGGCCCGAGGTCGGGGCCGAGTCCCGGTGCGCGAGCGTGGAGAGGGCGTCGCGCCAGTGCTGCTCGGAGCGGGTGGCGTGCTCGGCGGTGTCGATGTTGCCCTGCTGCACCGTCACCTGGGTGCCGCCGTCGTCGGCCACGAGGGTGATGCGGATCTCGTGGTAGCTCGCGGGGACGTCGGGGAGCTCGCTGAGCGGCGAGTAGTGCGTGAAGTGCAGCAAGTGCGGGCGGTCGACGGCGATGACCTGGCCCTTGTCGGCGAACTGGCGGCCGAAGAAGTGGCCCTCGAACGTGATCGGGCTGCCGGGTCGGAAGTCGGTCTCGATGTTGGCGCCGAGCATCCAGCGGGCGCCCGGGTGCATCAGCTCGTTCCAGACCCGTTCCGGCGGCTCGGCGACGTGGGTCGAGGCGGTGGCGGTGAACCCGGTGGCGTGCTCGGTCGTCATGGCGGCTCCTGGGCTGGTGAGCGGGCGGGCCGCCCCGTCGCGGCCTGTCAGCACGACCGTAACGCGCCGGTCGTGACCCGGCCGAATCGGGCGTCCCGGTTCCGTGCGGCCGTCCAGTCCGGCGTGTCCGTTCCGCTCTGCGAGACCGTTCCGCTCCGCTCTGGCCGTTTTACCGATGTCGGTAGTTCGGGGGGGGGGGGGGGGGGGGGCGCCCCCCGCCCCCCCCCCCAAAACCCCCCCCCGACGTCCCGCGTCGCGGGGGGGGCGCGGGCCGCCGGGGGGCGGCCCCCCCCCCCCCCCCCCCACGAACTACCGACATCGGCAAAACGTTGGAGGCTGCCGGTGGAGAGAGGTCGCCCGCAGGCCGCGCAACGGTTCTCGGCGGTCCACTGTGGCGGTCGTCCACAGGGCAGCGCAGAGGCGCCGCGCGCACCGTCGGCCGGCGCCAAGGTGCCTGCATGACGACCGAGATTCTCATCGCACGCGAGCATCACCGCCTCCGTCTTCGTGAAGCGCTCCGGAACGGCTCTATCGAGAGGTTGCGCCACGGCGCCTACCGGCTGAAGCAACCGAGCAAGGACGCGCGGGCGGTCGCCGAACGCAAGCGGGCGCTCGACCGGATCCGCGCTGTCCACCGCCAGCTGCGTGCTGAGCACGTCTTCAGCCATGACAGCGCCGCGCTCCTCTGGGGCATGCGCTGCTGGCGGTCTCCCGCGAAGATCCACGTGCTGCAGGCATATCGGGCCGGCAAGGCTGCCGCCCAGGACATCGTCCGACGGCGCCCGCTGCCGCTGACGGTCGCGACGGTCGACGACATCCCGGTGACGGATCGCGCCGAGACCGTGGCCGACTGCCTGCGGACCATGCCTCCGCTGGACGGGCTCGTCCTGCTCGACGGCGCACTGGCGAACGGGCTCGACGAGGGCCGGGTGCGCGAGCACGTGGAGCGGAGGAACAAGCAGAGGGGGCGGGCGATCGCGAGGTATCTTCTCGATCTGGCCGACCCTGGGGCCGAGTCCGCCTGGGAGTCGTTCATCCGCTATCTCGCGGCGCATGCGGGCCTCCCGCGCCCGCGGACACAGCTGCCGGTCGAGACCGCGGAAGGGCTGTACCGCGTGGACCTCGGCTGGCTCGACCACGGCGTGCTCGCCGAGTTCGACGGTCAGATCAAGTATGTCGACGGGGCCTTCGGGGCGGAGTACGACGCGGACGCGGCACGGTTCGCGGAGAAGCTTCGCGACGATGCGATCACTGCCGCGACCGGTGTGCGGCCGCTGCGCTTCACAGCGAAGGACGGTTCCGTCAGAGCGATGCGCAAGCTCGTCGCGGCGTTCCCCGGGGACGTGCGGCGTGCTGCGCGGATCGACCCGTTGCTGCCCTTCCCATCCTGACCCGTGTGCCGTTCCCGCTCTGTCGGACATCGGTGTCGCCATCGGTCGGGCGCCCAACCGATCTCGACACGAATGACCGACATCGGTAAAACGCATCACAGGGCGGTGACGACGGCCTCGACGAACGCGTCCACCGCGGCGGCCGGGGTGTCCCACGAGCACATCCAGCGCACCTCGACCCGGTCCGGGGTCTCGCCGGGAGCCCAGTCGTAGAACCGCGCCCGCTCGCGCACCCGGTCGGCCGCCACTCTCGGCAACGTCGCGAACACCGCGTTCGCCTCGACGGGCCGCGTGATGCGCACGCCGCCGACGGCGGAGCTCACCTCCGGCGCGGATGCTCCACCCGGTGCCGGGTCGAGCGCCCCGGCGGCGTCCAGGCCGTCCCGCAGCCGGGCCGCCATCGCGTTGGCGTGCACGGCGTTGCGCCACCACAGCGGTTCGACGGCGGTGTCCACGCCGAGAGCACCGGCGCCCGCGGCACCTGCGGCACCCGCCGCGACCGGTTCCGCCGCGACGCCGCCGCCCACCGGCGCACCCGGCTCTCCGAGCAGCGCCAGGAGCTGTGCCGAGACGAACCGCGCCTTCGACGCGAGCTGCATCGTCGACTTGCGCAGGTACGGCACCGCGGCGGCCGCGCGCCGCCGCAACCCAGCGCCGTCGTACCCAGCGCCGTCGTACCCTGCGCCGTCGTACCCGGGGGCGGCGTCGTCCGGCCCGAGCACCACGACGGCCTCGCCGATCATGCCGCCGATCTTGGCGGCACCCAGCGAGACGACGTCGACGCCGAGGTCGGTGGTGAGCGCGCACAGGGAGCAGCCGAGCGCGGCGGCAGCGTTGGCGAGCCGTGACCCGTCCACGTGCACCGCCATGCCGAGCGAGTGCGCGGTGTCGGTCAGCGCCCGCAGCGCCTCGACGGAGTAGACGGTTCCGAGCTCGGTGGACTGTGTGAGTGACAGCACACCGGGGTGGGCGCGGTGCACGTCGTGGCGCTGCCCGGCCCACCGTTCCACGTGGAACGGCTCGATCCGCCCGTCCACCGAGGGGCAGGGCAGCATCTTGAGCCCGCCGACCCGCTCGGGCGCACCGTTCTCGTCGGTGTTGACGTGCGCGACGTCGGAGGTCACCACGCCGCCCCAGCGCTCCGACAGCGCCATGAGGGAGACGACGTTCGCGCCGGTGCCGTTGATCAGCGGGAACGCGACCGCGCCGGGGCCGAACACCTCGGCGACGCGGGTGCCGAGGCGTGCCGTCCACGGGTCGTCCCCGTAGGCGACGGCGAACCCGGCGTTGGCGGCGGTGATCGCGGCGAGCACCTCGGGATGGGTGCCGGCGTAGTTGTCGGACGCGAACGGCGGGAGCGGCGTGGTCACCGGACCAGGCTAGGACCCGGCACGGCGCGTCGTGACGTGTCGTGATCCACAGCGTGGTCCGGAACGGCGACGAGGCCCCGAGCGTCATAACCTCGAGAGCGGGTGTCGACACGCCCACCGAGCCGGAGCCCGCCCCCGGGAGCCGGTGAATCATCGTCGTTCCGGCGCCTCGAGCGGCCGGATGTCTGGAGCTCGAGTGTCTGGAAACGCCACCACCAGGTTCGCCAACGTCGCGTTGCTGTCCGTGACGAGCCGGCTGCCGTCGCGGGTCACGACCTCCGCCGAGGTGCAGGAGCGCCTGGCGCCGGCTCTGTCGCGCCTGAAGCTCCCGGTCACGCTGCTGGAACGGGTCGCGGGCGTGGAGGCCCGGCGCAACTGGGGTCCGGGGGAGGACGCGAACACCGCGACGATCGCGGCAGGCGTCGAGGCGCTGGACGCCGCGGGGGTGGAGCCGGACGACGTCGGCCTGCTCATCAACACCTCGGTGACGCGCAAGCACCTGGAGCCGTCGGTGGCGGTAGGGCTGCACCACGGGCTGGGGCTGCCGAGCTCGGCGGTGAACTTCGACGTGGCGAACGCCTGCCTGGGCTTCATCAACGGCATGAGCATCGCGGCCGGGATGATCGAGTCGGGGCAGGTGCGGTACGCGATGGTGGTCGCGGGCGAGGACGCCGACGACATCCAGGACGTGACGGTCGAGCGCCTGCTGCGTGACGGCGTCAGCCGCGAGGACTTCATGACGGAGTTCGCGTCGTTGACGCTCGGTTCGGGGTCTGCCGCGGCGGTGCTGGGCCGTGCGGACGAGCATCCGCAGGGCCACCGTGTGCTTGGCGGCGTGACGCGGGCCGCGACGCAGCACCACCTGATGTGTGTGGGCAGCACGGAGGGCATGTTCACCGACGCCCAGGGGCTCCTCGAGGGTGGTCTGGAGCTGGTGGTCGACGCCTGGAAGGACGCCACGGCCGACTGGAGCTGGGGTGCGATGGACCGCTACATCACCCATCAGGTCTCGCGCGTGCACACGAACGCGATCGTGGAGGCCGTGGGGCTGGACCGCTCGGTGGTGCCGACCACGTTCGGTCACCTGGGGAACGTGGGTCCGGCGTCGGTCCCGATGACGCTGGTCGAGCAGCAGGACTCGTTGACTCCCGGCGAGCGTGTGCTGCTCATGGGTGTCGGCTCGGGCATCAACACGGCGATGATGGAGCTTGCGTGGTGAGCTCGGGCGGGGGCACGGTCCCGCCGGGTCTGCCCGGACTCGATCCACGGTTCAGCCACGTGCTGCGCGTGCCCGACGGCGGTGGCGCGGCCGCGCACGGGCGGGTGGCCGAGTGGCACTACCTGGACAACGGACCGGAGCTGGCGGCGCGGGGGATCGAGCCGGTGGGCACGGTGCTGGCCGTGCACGGCAACCCGACGTGGTCCTACCTGTGGCGGGATCTGCTGAACCTCGCGACGGAGACGGCGGTGGCCGAGGCCGCGGCGACGGGCGAACGTCCTGGTGGTGTGCCCGACGCGTGGCGGGTGGTCGCCGTCGACCAGCTGGAGATGGGGTTGTCGGCGCGCAGCAGAGGTGTGCGGTCGCTGCCCGAGCGTGTGGCGGGTCTGGGGGCGTTCACCGACGCGCTCGGTCTGAACGGGCCGGTGGTCACGCTGGGGCACGACTGGGGCGGCGTGGTCTCGCTCGGCTGGGCGGTGGACCATCCGGACCTGCTCGCCGGTGTCGCGCTGCTGAACACCGCGGTGCACCAGCCCGCGGACGTGTCGATCCCGGCGGCTCTGCGGCTCGCGCTGGCACCGCCGGTGCACCGCCTGGGCACCAGCACCACGCGGGCGTTCCTGGAGACGACGCTCGCGCTGGCGCACCCCCGCCTGCCGTCTGCCGTCGCGGACGCGTACCGGCTGCCGTACCGGACGGCGGGCGACCGGGCAGGGATCGAGGGGTTCGTCGCGGACATCCCCGCGACCGCGGAGCACCCGAGCCGGCCGGAGCTGGACCGCATCGCGGCGAGCGTCGCGGCACTGAAGGTGCCCGCGCTGCTGCTGTGGGGTCCGCGTGACCCGATCTTCTCCGACCGCTACCTCGACGACCTGATCGAGCGTCTGCCGCACGCGCGGGTCCACCGGTTCGAGGGGGCGGGGCACCTGATCGCGGAGGACGTGGACTACGCGGGTCCGGTGCTGGACTGGTTGGGTTCGGTGCGGTCGGACGAGTCGCGCGCCGACGCGTTCACGGGCCCCGGGGGGCCCTCCACTTCGGGGTTGACGGGGGGGGCGGGGCGGGCGGGGGGGGGGGGGGGGGGCCGGCCGCCCCCCCCCCCCCCCCCCCCCCCCCCCCCCCCCCCCCCCACCTCCGCTGCTCCGGGGCCGGCCGTCTCGCCGTCGGGCAGCGCGTTCCGGCCGATGTGGGCGGGTCTGGACGAGCGGGCCGGCGACGACGCGACGCGCTCCGAGGCTGCCGTCCTCGACATGTCCGGCTCGGGCCCGGCCACGGTGAGCTGGGGGGCGCTGGACCGTCAGGTGCGACGGATCGCCGCCGGGCTGCACTTGATCGGCGTCCGTCGGGGCGACCGCGTGTCGCTGCTGGTCCAGCCGGGCCCGACGCTCACGGCGCTGGTCTACGCGTGCCTGCGCATCGGCGCGGTCGTGGTCGTGGCGGACGCCGGGCTCGGGGTCCGCGGGCTGACCCGTGCGCAGCGGGGCGCCTGGCCGCAGTACCTCGTCGGGCGGACGACGGCGCTCGCGGCCGCGCGAGCCTTCGGCTGGCCGGGGGTGCGGATCTCGGCCGACCCGCTCGATCCGGTCCGGCGGCGCGCGCTGGGCGTGGACCACGAGCTGGTCGACGTCGCCCGTGCGGGCGAGGGGCTCGACCTGCCACCCGAACCCGGGCCTGACGACGAGGCGGCCGTGCTCTTCACGTCCGGCTCGACCGGTCCGGCCAAGGGGGTGGTCTACACGCACGCCCGGCTCTCGGCGCTGCGCGACGTGCTGGCCGCGCACTTCGACGTCGGCGCGGAGACGGGCCTGGTGACCGGGTTCGCGCCGTTTGCGCTGCTCGGCCCGGCACTGGGCACGCGGTCGGTCACACCGGACATGGACGTGTCCGCGCCGCGCACCCTGACGGCCGGGGCGGTGGCTGCCGCCGTGCGCGCCTCGGACGCCCGCATGGTGTTCCTCTCCCCGGCGGCGATCCTCCACGTGGTCGACACCGCCGGGGAGCTCGACGCCGCGGACCGGGACGCGCTCGAGCGGGTCGAGACGTTCCTGTCCACCGGGGCGCCGATCAGCGCCGAGATGCTCACCGCGGTCCAGGCCCTCATGCCGGACGCCGCCGCGCACACCCCCTACGGGATGACGGAGTGCATGCTGGTCACCGACATCACCCTGGAGGGCATCCGCGCCGCGGCCACCGCTCCCGACGACGGCGTGTGCGTCGGCCGCCCGATCGTGGACGACGCAGCGGGCGGGGTGACCATCAGCGCGCTGGACGCCGACGGCGCGGCGACCGGGGCGCCGTCGTCGGCCGAGGTGCCCGGTGTGCTGGGCGAGGTGCTGGTGCGCGCGCCGCACCTCAAGGAGCGCTACGACCGCCTGTGGCTCACCGACGTCGCCGCCGAGCGGGACACGCCGCCCGGGCACTGGCACCGCACGGGGGACGTCGGGCACCTGGACGCCGAGGGCCGGCTGTGGATCGAGGGGCGGCTCTCGCACGTGCTGACCACGGCCGACGGGCCGCTCGCGCCGGTGGGACCCGAGCAGTCGATCGAGCGCGCGCCGGGCGTGCGGCGTGCGGCGGTGGTCGGCGTCGGCCCCGCCGGGGTGCAGCAGGCGGTCGCCGTGGTGGAGCCTCCGGCCGACGCCGGGCGACGGGACCGCCGGGCCGGGCTCGCGCCGCAGGAGCTCGACGCGGCGGTCCGGGCGTCGTCGTCGGTGGCGCTCGCGGCCGTGCTCGTGGTGCCGCAGATGCCCACGGACGTGCGCCACAACTCGAAGATCGACCGGGCGCGGCTCGCGCGGTGGGCCGAGGGCGTGCTGGCCGGGGGTCGGGTGTCCGCACCGTGACCGTGCTGGTCACGGGCGCGTCGGGGCTCCTGGGCGGCGCGGTGGCGCGGCTGCTGGTGGAGCGCGGCGAGCAGGTGCGCACCCTGCAGCGCAGCGCGTCCGGCGTGCCCGGTGCCGAGGACGTCGCCGGTTCGGTGACCGACGCCGCGACCGTGGCGCGAGCGGTGGACGGGGCCGACGCCGTCGTGCACCTCGCCGCGAAGGTGTCGCTGGCGGGCGACCCGGCCGAGTTCGAGCGCGTCAACGTGCGGGGCACGGAGGTGCTGCTGGATGCCGCCGAGCGGGCGGGTGTGCGGCGGTTCGTGCAGGTGTCGTCGCCGTCGGTAGCGCACGCCGGGGCGTCGCTGGTGGGCGTCGGCGCGGAGCCGGCCGACCCGGCGCGGGCGCGCGGCGAGTACGCCCGCACGAAGGCGACCTCGGAGGTGCTGGCGCTGTCCCGCGACCGCTCGCAACCAGGGGACGACGGCGGTACCCCGGCAGGGCGCGACGACTTCCGCGTCGTGGCGGTCCGGCCGCACATCGTGTGGGGGCCGGGGGACACCCAGCTCGTCGAGCGTGTGATCGACCGTGCGGCGAGCGGACGGCTGCCGCTGCTGGGACACGGGGCGGCGCTCATCGACACCACCTACCTCGACAATGCGGCCGCGGGGATCGTGGCGGCGCTCGACCGGCTGGGCGACCGTCCGGACGCGGTGCGCGGCCGGGCGTACGTGCTCACCAACGGCGAGCCGCGCACCGTTGCCGACCTGCTCGTGGGCATCTGCCGGGCCGGGGGCGTCGAGCCGCCGCGGTGGCGCGTGCCGGCGGGGCTGGCGCGGACCGCGGGCGGGCTGGTCGAGGCCGTCTGGCGTGTGCGACCCGGGGCGGACGAGCCGCCGATGACGCGGTTCCTCGCCGAACAGCTCTCCACCGCGCACTGGTTCGACCAGCGGGCGGTGCGTGCGGAGCTCGGCTGGCGTCCCGCGGTGTCGATCGACGAGGGGATGCGGCGGCTGGCCGCGCACTACGGGGGGACGGCGAGCTGATCGGGTGGCCGGGCTCGCGCCGGGTCGGAAATCGGGTGCGCCGGCCGGTCGCCGTCCGGCAGAATCCCGGCATGTCGCTGATCCTCCGCCCACCGCGCCCGGACGACGAGGCTGTGCTCCGCCGTCTGCACGCCGAGCTCGCGCCCGAGGGATTCACGTTCCTGCTGGCCGACGGCACGTGGGACGAGGTGCTCGAGCAGGTCCGGCGCGAGTCCGCCGGCACGGACCTCCCGCCGGGTCGGGTGCGCGCCGACTTCCTCGTGGCCGAGGTCGACGGCGAACCGGTGGGACGCGTCTCGATCCGGTATGCGCTCAACGACTTCCTGCGCGAGGTCGGCGGGCACGTCGGCTACGGCGTGGCGCCCGCGCACCGCCGCCAGGGGTACGCCACCGAGATCCTGCGGCAGTCGCTGGTGCTGCTCGCCGAGTCCGGCGTGGACCGCGTCCTGGTGACCTGCGACGAGGACAACGTCGGGTCCGCCGCCGTCATCGAGGCCTGCGGCGGCGTGCTCGAAGACGTCCGCGCCGTCGAGGGCGAGACGCCCAAGCGGCGGTACTGGATCGACGCGCACCCAGGGTGACGCTCGGTCACATCCCCGTGGCCAGGCGCACGCCGTCGGCGACCTGGCGCATCAGACAGCCCGGGACATACCGGTGGCCGGGCAGGCTGGACCATGGGGTCAGGCAGCGCGGTCCACGAGCAGGGCCAGGCGGACGCGGTTCACGCCGAGCTTGTGGCAGGCATGGCCCAGGTGGGTCTTCACGGTCGCCTCGCCGAGGTGGAGGCGGCCGGCGATCTCGATGTTGGACAGGCCCTCGGCCACGCGGTACGCGATCTCCCGCTCGCGGTCGGTGAGCTGGGCGAGCATGTCCTGGGCCTCGCGCCGGCCGCGTGCCGTCGGTGCCGCCGCCACCTGCTCCATCACCACGCGGGCCGCCCGGGCGGACAGCGCGCCGTCGCCGGAGGCCACGGCCTCCACGGCGGCGACGAGCTCGTCCGGCCCGGAGTCCTTGGCGAGGAAGCCCGCGGCGCCCGCGTGCACTGCGTCGAGGATCGTGGACTCGGTGTCGAACGACGTCATCGCGACCACGCCGGGAGGGTCGGGCAACGCGGCGACCGCCGCGGTGGCCCGCACACCGTCCATGCGTTCCATGCGCAGGTCCATGAGCACCACTTCAGGGTGGTGTGCCTGCACGGCGGGAACCACCTCGTCGCCGTCGGAGGCCTCCGCGACGACGTCGTTCCCGCGCTTCGTCAGGATCTGCCGCAGGAAGTTCCGCACCATCGCGTCGTCGTCGACGACCAGCACCCTCACCACGACATCGACAGTAGCGCCCACCTGCGACATCGCCACGGCCGGCCCGCGGGACGGCCTAGGAGGCCGCCGCCCACGGCAGGTGCGACCGCACGAGGAACGTGCCGTCGTCCTGCCATCCGGCGTCGAAGCTGCCGTCGAGGGCCTCGCACCGTTCGCGCATCCCGAGGATCCCGGAGCCGCTGCCCGGTACGGTGTCCGGCGCGCTCACCGACGGCGGCGCGTTGCGCACGGTGATGTCGATGCCGTCCCCCGGACGGGCCCGGACGCTCACCGCCACCCGGGTGCCGGGTGCGTGCTTGGTGGCGTTGGTCAGCGACTCCTGCACCACCCGGTACACGGTGCGTGTGAGCGTCGCCGGTGCGGCGTCCCCGTCGGTGATGAAGACGGTCGCGACCAGGTCGACACCCCGGTCTCGGGCCGAGTCGAGCAGGTCGGCGAGGTCGGCGAGCGACCACGAACGGGCGCCGTAGTCGTCCGCGCCCTCCCGCAGCGAGGTGATGAGCGTGCGCATCTCCTCCAGCGCATGGTGCGCCGCGGCCCGCATCGACCGGGCGGCGTCCCCGATCTCGCCGTCGTCGGACGACACCTCCAGCGCCGAGGCCTGCAACGACATGAGCGAGAGCTGGTGAGCGACCGTGTCATGCATCTCGCGGGCGATGAGGTCGCGCTCCTCCTGCCGGGAGAGCTCCGACTGCAGCGACTGCGACTGCTGCTGCCACGTGGCGGCCCGGTGAGCCTCGACGGCCGCGGCCGACCGGGCGGCGTCGGCGTGGGTCGCCAGGCGGCGCAGCAGGCCGACGCCGCCCGCGAGGCCCAGGGCGAGCGTCCCGAGGACCGTGTACCCGAGCGGCGTCATGTACGTCAGCGGGCCGCCGTCCTCGACGGCCATCGAGAAGATGACGTCCTCCCCGGAACGGGTGGTGTCGCGCCAGAACGTGACGGCCAGCGCGACCGCGGTGGCGATGCCGCACAGCAGGCTGCGCCGCCAGTCGGTGCGGGCCACCACCCACGGCAGCGCGATCAGCGGGGCCACCGCGCCGAGCGGGCTCACGACGCCGATCACGGCGGTCGCGAGGCACACCACGACGGGGTGCCGCTGCCGCCACACCATCGCGACCGCGACGCCACCGGCCACGAAGAACCACAGGATGACCGCCGCGAGCTGCGTGTCGGTGACGTCCGCCGGGTAGTCCATGGACAGGCCGAGCATCGCGCAGAACCAGGCGACGACGACGGCCCCGACGGTTCCGGCCACGCTCCAGAAGGTGCGGCCTCGCGGACGCGGCGGCAGCTGTGGTGCGGTCGGCAGGCTCGTCGACGGCGTGCCCGGGTGCGGGGCCGGCAGCGGGGCGCCGGGTCGCGTCCACCCGCCACCGGCCCCGGGCGGCGGACCGCCGGACGGGGAGGGTGACGGGCTGCTCATGCGGCGAGGCTACGGGGTGCGCCCGACGCTCGCCGTCGGCGGATCGGCTCGACCTCGCGCCACGGTCTCCCCCGATCGGCTCGACGGGTCGAGCCGACCAGGGGATCCGCGGCCGAGGTGCCGCAGCGCAGGATCGTGCCGTTCGCAACCGACCGATCCGCTCAGGGAGACGCCATGTCCACGCAGCAGCCCGACCCGTCGCAGCAGCAGCCCTCGTCCTTCGGGCCACCGCCTGCAGGCTCCGCGCCGGGCGGTGTGCCGCCGTCGTCAGCCGGGGAGCCGACCGGTGCGGTGCCGCCGGGATACCCGCAGCAGCCGTACGGCGCCCCCGGCGGCCCGCCGCCGCAGGGCTGGGGGCCGCCCCCCGCGCCCGAGAAGCGCAAGAGCTGGTTCGCCCGGCACAAGGTCCTCACGGGCCTCGGCGCGCTGGTGGGCATCGCGATCGTCGGGGCGCAGCTGGGCGGCGGGGACGAGTCGTCGGTGGCCGACGGCGGCACGACCGTCGTCGAGGACGCCGCGGCAGACACGCCCGCCGACGACGGCGGCGCGGCTGACGAGGATGCCGCGGCCGAGGAGGATGCCGAGGAGCCTGCCGCGGCCGACCTGCCCGGCCTGGGTGACGCCGTGCGCGACGGCAAGTTCGAGTTCACCGTGACCAAGCTGGAGGACGGCGTCAAGCAGATCGGCGACGACTTCCTCAACGAGAAGGCGCAGGGCCAGTTCGTGCTGGTCCACATGACGGTGGAGAACATCGGCGACGAGGCGCAGTACTTCGACGGCGACTCGCAGGAGCTCGTCGACACGAAGGGGCGGACCCACTCCGCAGACACCGGGGCGGCGATCTACCTCGAGGACTCGAACAGCTTCCTCAACGAGATCAACCCGGGCAACACCGTCGACGGCGTGGTCGTGTTCGACCTGCCGAAGAAGGCCACCCCGGCCACGCTCGAGCTGCACGACTCGATGTTCTCGGACGGGGTCGAGGTCTCGGTGAAGTGACCTCGTGCGCGGGCGGTGCGGCCGCGTCGGCCCTGGTCAGGACGGCTGGGGCCGGCGCCGGCGCCGGGCTGATGGGGGAGGCGAGGCTAGTCGTCGCGCGAGACCTCGCCGGTGGCGAGATCGACGCGATAGTCCTCGTCGTCATCTCCCAGGAGAACCGTGACCTCCCAGAAGGCGGCGTCGTCGTCCTCCTCGAGCTCGGCGCCATCGAGGACCCCACCTGTCTGCTCGACGACCCGCGCGATCGCCTCGCTCAGGCTGATCTGCGTGCTGCTCAGGGCGCCGCGGTCATCATCGTCGAGGTCGTCTCGGTCGGTCTTCGTCGTGGCAAGCCCGGTCCCGTCAGCCTCGGCCTTCACCTTGAGCCGTTCGTCGCCCCGCGCGAGCTCCAGCTTCCATTCCGTGCCGTCGTCGTCGCCCTCGACTTTGAAGGCGCCCGCGCCGAGCGTCGCCTCCATCGCTGCGATCGTCTGCAGAGCGCGGTCGGTACGTTCGTCGAACGGCGGGTAGGTGGGTGCGGCAGCGGGGGAGGACTCGGGTTCCTCGGACTCCGTGGGTTCCGGGATCGGGGTGTCCGACGGCGAAGATACGGCCGACGGTTCAGCCGGCGTCGCGCTCTGCTCGGTCGCCGGCGAGGCGGCTGCGGCGGAGTCAGGGGCCGGGGCCGTGTCGGCGGAGCAGGCTGTGAGGGCGAATGCCGCCGCGACGGCGGCGGTGACGGGCGCCGCACGTCGGGCGGAGGACGGGCGTGGGCGCGCGTTGCTGGGCAGCATGCGGGCCATTGTGTCGGTTGCGGCGGGGCTGCGACGTGGTGCAGACCTGTTCCCGTTCAACGAGTGGTCGGCAGGACGCCCTCCGCGTGCCGGTCCGGCAACCGCGCTCCTCGTGCAGGGTGCCTCGGGAGGAAGACCGGCACGACGCGCAGCGGGTCCTCGCCCGGGACGGTCGGGTGCCGCCCGAGCTGGTGCTCGTGACCCTCGACGAGAACCTTCGTTCCACCAAGTAGATCGCGCAATGGACCACCGACTGGTAGGAAAGCCCGCGTGGGAACTCTGAACGTCGACCAGATCACGCCGAGCGGCGCGCTGGTCCAGGACATCGACACGAAACTGTCGCCGATCCAGAAGCGCGAACTGCTGCTGGCGGCGCTTACCGACGCGACCTTCGGGAGGTACGCGGGCGTGCCGGCGGCCCGGCTCGGCGACTTGGTGATCTTCTACAAGCAGATCACTCACATGGGATTCCCCCACCCGGAGTTCAAGAAGCGCATCCAGATCCCGAAGAGCTGGCCCGTGGCCTACCGGCAGGCGGTCGCCGAGGGGCTGACACCGCACTTCGTCGGGATCTACCGCTACGACGACGTCACGATCTTCGTCGACTACGACCCGCACACCTACGCCGCGCGCAATGCCAACAACTCCTCGGCCTGGGTCTACACGAACGACCTCTTCCAGGCACAGACGCTGGGCCAGTTCTCCCGTGAGGACAAGAACGGCAACCACATCACGAGCGTCCGGGCGGACCTCTTCGCGGGCTACCTGGCCGCCCGGACCGAGGAACGGCACCCACACCTCGACGTCTTTGCCGGCTTCAACCGCGAGTTCCTCACCGGCGACCGGCTCGAGTGGATCGAGGCCCTGGAGCAGATGCACGACGCCAAGTGGAAGGACCGCAACCAAGGCGAGTGGCCGGGGTTCTACCTCGAGTACCGGCTGGACGCGTTCACCCGGACCGGCGACCATACTGACCTCGTGCAGTTCCAGAAGGAGAAGCGCAAGGGCCTGCTCGACTACGACCTGCTGCTCCTCGAGCGGGGCAAGCTCGACTTCTACGGAGACCTGAAGGCCAGTGACATCATCAAGCACGAGTCGCCGGGCAACGACGCCGAGGACCTCAAGCGCTGCATAGAGCAGTACGGCCGGTTCTGGTACGTCGTCTACGAGCACCGGACCTGGCACGCCCGCGACAATGGCGACCTGGCCACCATCGCGTGGAACGAGTGGCGGCGCGACAAGGGCTACGTTGCGAAGAAGGGCTACAACGAGCTGTCGTACGCGCGCCGCTTCAAGGAGGCCGTGCGGTTCGAGCGCATGAGGGTGCTCGAGATCAACGCGGCCAACTTCGGCGTCGTGCTCGGAAGCTTCAAGCAGGGCAGGCAGCCGGACGGCGCTTCGCGCGCGCTCAAGGTGATGATCAACAAGCGCAACATCGACAACTTCCTGATTTACAGCGAGTCGGTCGAGGTACCTGCCCCTTAGGGCGCATCGCCCCGAGTCGGGCGACTTGGGCCATCGTGGCGTCCCCTTCAGCGGGCGGCCTGATCGATCTTGTCGAGGGCTTCGCGGAGGTCGTCGGATAGGGGCTTGATGGGCAGGAGTTCCGATCTTGGCCCAGGTGGTGCGGCAGCAGCGTGCGGCCGTGACGAACCCGACTTCGGCCACGATCGCGGTGTTGTGTGGCCAAAGTCGGGTCAGCCGACAGGTGTCGATCGAGGAGGTGGCGGCCCGGTTCAAGCGCCACTGCCGACGGGCAGGCAGTGAGCCGCTCGGCACGGGTTTAACCGCGGGGCTATTCGGAGACGCCCCGCTCGCGCCGGTGGCCGCGGTACGATGGGCCGCTGTTCTCCACAGGCTCGGCGATGCCCCTTGCGCACATGCGTTCGAGCTGGCAAGCTGTCCTCATGGGAGCCCACGTGTCCGCAGGACGATCGTTCCGGTACATCGACCTCTTCGCTGGCATCGGCGGTTTCGCTGCGGCCCTCGAGGCGTTCGGTGGCGAGTGTGTGTACTCCGTTGAGATCGACCCAGCTGCTGCCGCCGTCTATGAACGGAACTGGGGTCACTCGCCCCTCGGCGACATCACCAAGGACGCCAACGACGACGTCGTCAGCGTCCCTCCGCATGACCTGCTCGCAGCCGGGTTTCCATGCCAGCCCTTCTCCAAGTCTGGTGCCCAGCGCGGGATGGAGGAGACCCGCGGCACTCTGTTCTGGAACATCCTGAGGATCATCCATGAGCACCGCCCCACGGTCGTCCTCTTGGAGAACGTGCGGAACCTCGCTGGACCTCGGCACGGCCACGAGTGGGACGTCATCATCCGGGAACTGCGTGACGCTGGTTACCGTGTGTCTGCGACGCCGACAGTGTTCTCGCCGCACCTGCTGCCCATCGAGCGAGGGGGCAGGCCGCAGGTGCGAGAGCGCGTCTTCATCACGGCGACGTACGACCCGGACGGTGCCTGCGAAGCCGACGACGTCCCAGCGGTCATCGAGAACATCTCGCAGCGAGGCGACGAGGAATGGCTGTTGACGACCGACCTTCCCCTGGGGGACGTCGAGGTCACCTCCGATCTGGAGCTCTCGTCCGAGGAGATTCTGTGGATCGATGCCTGGAACGACTTCGTGGAGCTCATGTGGGCAGAGGTCCGGCGCATCGACGGTGACGGGGCTAAACTCCCCGGGTTCCCCATCTGGGTCGACGCGTGGGTCGATGCCGCGACGTTGGAGATACCTGAGGGAACACCACGGTGGAAGGAGAACTTCCTCCGGAAGAACGCCGAGTTCTACACGAAGCACAGGGTTGCGCTCGACGCCTGGTTGAACAATTGGCCTGTCAATGAATTCCCGCAGTCGCGGCGCAAGCTCGAGTGGCAGGCGCAACAGTCACCCCGGCTGTGGGACTGCGCGATGCAGCTCAGGCCGTCCGGAATCCGGGCGAAGCGGATGACGCACCTGCCGGCGCTCGTCGCCATCACACAGACCTCGGTGTTGGGTCCGCTTCGACGCCGGTTGGCGTGGCGTGAGGCGGCTCGGCTTCAAGGCCTCCCGGACAACTTCGACTTCGGCGGCCAGTCTGCAGCCCAGACGTACAAGCAGCTCGGGAACGGTGTCAGCGTCGGGGCGGTATGGAACGTGCTGCGCGCACACGCTGAGCGCGACAAAGCGATCCTGGAGCGCTCAGAGACGGGACGCGCGCTCTACCGAGCGATCGTCACCGACGCACCCAAGACGCCCGACGACAGGCTCGAGATGGTGGTTGCCGCTGGTCAGCGTCGGTACGGAGAGCGCGCCGCAGACAAGCGGCTGTTCTGATCGCACCGACGCCATGGAGCCGCAGCACATCCCGCTGCATCCGAGCGCCTCGTCAAGTCAGGTCAGCCTGACGGCACGAGGGCGTCCGGCAACGCATTAGGGCGGCGGACTACGACAACGTGTGTCGAGCGACGTGGTCACGTCGCTGTGAACGAGGGTCAGCATCGTGGTCAATGATCAAGTGGACGCCCACGGGCGATCGCTTCAGAAGGTGGGTGGTGGTGGTGGATGCCGGAGCGGCACGGCACGTTCCTCCGCACCCTGGTTCTTCGTCGGCCGGAGTGTCACGGAGGATGAGCGCCGCACGCCGTCGAGATACCGCGGCCGAGCTGGCGTTGCGCCGTGAACTCTTCGCGCGAGGACTGAGGTATCGCGTCGCGTTCCCGGTGCCCGGCCAACGCCGCAGAACGATCGACGTTGCGTTCACCCGAGCCAAGGTCGCCATCTTCGTCGATGGCTGCTTCTGGCACGGCTGCCCGGAGCACGGCACGACCCCGAAGGCGAACAGCGAGTGGTGGAGTGTCAAGCTCACGGCGAACCGCGAGCGAGACCGCGACACCGACCGCCTGCTCGCCGAGCAGGGCTGGGCAGTCGTGCGCATCTGGGAGCACGAGCCACCGAAGGCGGCGGCCGCTCGCGTGCTGGCCCTGCTCGCGTCGCGATGACGAGATATGGTCGATCTGCACCAACCTGCGGGTAGTTGGGTCGCCGTCCGAGTTTGACGCATTCAGGGCCGGCAGAACTGCCACCGAGGTCCTGAGACACGACAGCGGGATCGCAGTGTCCACAACCGTCCGAAGCGTCCGATCGTTACGCCTGACCTGCGCGAACAACTGTGGGGACGCTTTCGGGCGTCGGACACTTCAAGGGGCTCGCAGGTGAGGCTGGAAGTCGTCGAGGAAGCTGTCCACGACGCGACGCGTGTACTGGCTGCTCACGCGACCTATCCAACCTTCTCAACCGCCTCTAGCTGTTGCCGGCCACGACGTTGGTGACGCTGGTCGGTAGTTTCGCGGCGGGGGCTGGTTCCCGACGGCGGTGTGGGGCCGATGGTAGTTGTAGTGCAGGTTCCAGATCTGCAGGGCGTTGGCGCGTTCGGCCTCGCTGGTCCAGGTGCGGGCGTAGAGGAGCTCCTCGGTCAGGATGCGCTGGTAGCGCTCGACCTTGCCGTTGTGGCGGGGTGTGTAGGGGCGGGTGCGCTGGTGGCGCGAGGCGAAGGAGCCCACGGTGCGTCCGAAGTCACGGGCACGATAGTTGGCGCCGTTGTCGGTCACGACCCGCACGATCCGGTTGATGCCGTGCGCGGCGAAGAACGCTCTTGCGCGGCAGAAGAAGCCGATGGTGGTGGCGGCCTTCTCGTCGGCCAGGTGTTCGGTGTAGGCCAGGCGGGAGAACCCGTCGACCGCGGAGTGCAGGTAGACGTATCCGGCCCTCGTGCCGCGGGTCTTGGCGCGCTGGGCGGCCTTGTCCTGGTCCGAGCCGCGGCCGTGGGCGCGCCATCCGCCGCCATCGGGGATGCGGCCGACCTTCTTGACGTCCAGGTGGAGCATGTGGCCCGGGTAGCGGGCCGTGATCCGTCCAGGGCGACGGTTGGACGACCCGTCGGGGTCCAGGTGCCAGCGCTTGTTGATGCCGAGGCGCTCGAACCAGCGGCCCACTGTGCGGGTCGAGACGTGGTGGCCCTCGGCTGCGAGCTCGAGCGCGATACGGGCCGCGGACCACTTGTGTTCGCGACGCAGCTCCTCGATGCGTTCGACGACCTTCGCCGGGGTCTGCGTCGGCGAGGTGTGCGGGATGCTGGCCCGATCGTGCAGACCTGCCTCACCGAACCGGTCGTACCGGTTCTTCCACTTCGACAGGCAGGCGCGTGAGACACCGGCCTCCGCAGCGACGTGAGCGATCGGGCGCGCCTGGCAGCGCTGGACCAGACGCAGGCGGCCAGCAGGGGTCAACGGGGCGTTAGCGTGAGTCATGAAGGGGTAGGTCTTTCTCGGCGAGGACGGTTGGTCGCACTTCCATCCTGCCGCCAGGGCCTACCCCTTCCTCACTCCCGGCCCCGCGTCACCAACGTCATGACCCGCAACATCTAGCCAACGTTTTTGACGCGCCCTACTGAACTTTTCTTACCCTCTGGGTGCGACGCTTCTTCCTCGCGCACGCCCCATCCGTCGGCGGGGTCCCCGGTGGCCGTGTCGCAGTTCTGTGACAAACCGGTATGTCACACATCTATGACAGACAGATATGTTCCGGTACCGTGACACCATGCCGCGAACGGTGAGCTCGATCGTCGCCCTCGGTGCTGAGATCCGGGCCGAGCGACAGTCGCGCGGGCTGACCCAGGCAGAGCTCGCGCGCCGCGCCGGCGTCTCACGCGCGTTCGTCATCGACGTCGAACGCGGGAGGCGTCCGGGCGCCGAGCTGTCCCGGACCTTCGCTGTCGTGCGCGCGCTCGGCCTCGCCGTCGCCCTGACCCCTGACGACGAATCGAACTTCGACGACGCGCTCGACCAGCTCCTGGGAGAGGAACCGTGAGTGGCGCGGAGCTCGCCTTCGGGCTCTACGGACGCCGCGCTGGGCTGATCAGCCGGGATCGCGGCCGGACAACTCTGCGCTACGACGCGGACTACGTCGCCCAGGAACCACACCACTGTCGTTGTCCATGCCCGTCTCCGACACCGAGTACCAACGACGCTACGTCGAGGCCTACCTCAAGGGACTCCTGCCCGACCGGACGGACGTCCAGGAACGATGGGCACGCGAGTTCGGCGTCCGACCGGGGGACACGCTGGGTCTGATCGCCGCCATCGGGCGCGACACAGCAGGAGCAGCGATCTTCGCGCCGCCGGACGAGCTGGACGGCGCGATGCGGTCCTCGGGCGACGTCGAGCCGGTCACCGAACCCGAGATCGCCACCCGGCTCCGGAACCTGCGCACCGACCCTGCGGCGTGGCACGACCTCGGTGAGCACTGGAGTCTCGCCGGCGCCCAGGGCAAGTTCGCCCTGGTCCGCACCGCGGACGGCTGGGGCTACCCACGCGGGTCCGCGCCGTCTACCCATATCGTCAAACCCGGCATCGTCCAGCTCCCCGCCCAGGCGCTCGCGGAGCACGTCAGCATGCGCACCCTGGCCCTCGTCGGCCTCGAGGTCGCCACCACGGCGTACCGGGAGTTCGAGGACCAGCCGGCCATCGTCGTCGAACGCTACGACCGCCGTCGTCGCCCCGACGGGAAGCTCGTCCGTGTGCATCAGGAAGACCTCGTGCAGACATTCGGGCTCGTGCCGCAACGCAAGTACGAGGCCGACGGCGGTCCGGGCGTCCAGCAGATCGCCGCCCGTCTGCGTGACGTCACACGCGACGGCTCCGCCGAGCGGTTCGTGACCGCCGTCGTCGCCAACTACCTTGTCGGTGCACCGGATGCGCACGCCAAGAACTACGCGCTCCTGCTCGTCGGGCGCCAAGCACGCCTCGCGCCGCTCTACGACGTCTCCACCGGCCTGCTCGCCGACGGCGCCGGTCGCCTCATGTTCGGGTCGGCCGCGCAATCGATCGGCGGGGAGAAGCGGTTCGGTGAGGTGGAGGAGCGGCATTGGCGGCGGTTCGCGACGGCGACCGGCACCGACGTCGGGTGGGTCCTGGACACCGTCGGCAGTCTGGCCGAGGCGATACCTGACGCGATGAGCGACGCCATCGCCGAGCTGCCGGTGTCGGCGGCGGGACGAACGGCGATGCTCCGCGAGATCCAGCCCCGCATCACAGCGCTCGCACGGCAGACGCTCTGGGGCCTGCACCACCGGCGGCACGAGGGTCGGGTGACGGATCTGTGGTTCGACTCGTTGCACGAACCGGCGGCCGAAGGGGAGCGCCGCTGGGGTGAGTAGGCGACGACTGACGTGTTCCAGCGCCGACGCCAGAGAGCGGCGACCACCTCGTCCCGCTCCCGGTCAGCCGCAGTCACCCGCGACGGGTTCAACGCCACAGCACCGGCCCAAGCAGCAACATCCGCCGCACCCATGAACGCCCTCACCGCGCGAGCCCCGGCCGCCTGCATCCCCACCCACTCGGCGGGCGTCGACGAGTACGGCGTCGCTGGGCACAGCGCGTTCAGGTCCGCATCGCTCCACGAGGCCCGCGTCGCCGCGACGTACCCCACCAGCGCCGCCCGGAAGCACGGGAACCCCGCGCGGAAACTGATGGACGAGTCGAGGCATCTCGCGGTCGGCCGCCCGGCCGCACGGGTATACGACGGCACCCGGCCACGGCCTGCGCAGCAGAACGGCCGTGGAGCGGCCCCTCGCGGGCCCGCTCCACGGCCGTCACGCCCACTGGGCCGTCACAGCCCTGGCGTCAGTCGAAGCTGAGGCGCAGCGTCGCCGTCATGTACGAGTCGTCGGCGCTGCTGGTCATCCCCACCGCGCGCAGCGGCTCGAGGTAGGCCAGGCCCGTCGGGTCCGACTCGAGCGCGGGGCGCAGCACACCCTCGAGCTGGTCGAGGTCGACGAACAGCACGCTGCTCACCTCGTCGTCCGCCACGACGCTGCGGTAGGCGTCGGTCGAGCCGAGTCCGCCGTCGCCGGCCAGCTCGGTGGCGTACGCGTCGTTCGTCGCGAACACGAACCCGTCGTCGGCGGGGGAGGTCGCGAGCGAGTCCTGACCGGCCTCGACGAGCAGGCTGTCGATCCGGCCGGCGAGGTCCTGCAGCGCGTCCGTGTCGCCCACGGTGCGGACGCCCACGGAGACGTCGGCCATGGTCTGGACGGTGTCGAGCGACTCCAGTCCGCGCGAGTCGACGGCGACGGCGACCTGCTCGCCGGCGAGCGTCGTGAGGTCGTCGGGCAGGTGGATGTCGTACTCGTCGGCGAGCAGCGCGACCATGCCGTCGAGGTCCGGCGGCGCCATCCCGCCCTGGCTCATCCCGCCCTGGTCCGTCCCGCCCCAGGGGTCGTCCGCGATCGTCGTCGGCTCCTCCTCGGTCGAGGCCCCCGTGCACGCGTCCATGAAGGCGTCCATCATCATCTGGTCCTCGGGGGAGAGGTCGTCACCGGTGATCCCGAGGCTGCTCTCGGCAGCGTCCCGGCAGTAGTCGGCCATCGGGTCGACGTCGGTGTCCAGCCCTGCTCGCGGCGAGGTGATGCCGGCGCCGGTGCTCGACATCAGCGCGCCCCCGCCGAGCGTGGAGCTCATCGAGTCGTACAGCTCGCGGAACTGCTCCCATGCGTCGTCGATGGCGTCGGGCGCTGTCGAGCCGGCGACGGCGACCAGCGTCGTCTCCGGCAGAGCGGCCGCCACGGAGGTGCCGGACGTCTGGTACGGGGCGAGGAGCTCCTCGTCACCGGCCGTGAGGAACTCTAGCTCGATCCCGTCGGCGTTCGCCCGCAGGGCACCGGCCATCGTGGTGTAGCCGTCCAGCTCGGCGAGGTACTCCTCGGTCAGCGCGTCGTCGGGGAGCTCGCCGGCGCTCTCGAGCGACCAGTCGAGGGCGCTCTGGGCGTCGGCCCAGAACGACACGAGCCCCGCGTCGCCGAGCGCTTCCATGTCCGCGCCGAAGGCCTCGTCGTCCGCGAGCGAGCTTTCCTCGGCGTCGGCCACGACGTCGGCTGCGGCCGTCGCCGTGCCGTCGGTGATGATCGCGTACCCCGAGGTGAAGGCGACCTGCGCCGCGTCGACCGTCTCGCCGCAGCCCAGGCCGGACTCGATCGCGGTGCGGGCGGCGTCCTCGTCCGTGACGGCCAGCACCCCGACCGGGTGCGGCTCGCCGTCGTCGCCCGGGACGGCGGCGAGCGCCGCGCGCTCACCGATCCAGGGCGCGACGTCGGCCTCGTAGTCGATCTCGCACTCGCCGCTGGTCGTGATCGCCTCGGCGAGGACCTGCTTGAGGTCCGAGTCCTCGGTGATCTCGATGCCGAGGTCCTCGCTGAGGTCCGGCAGCCGGTCGGCCAGGCGCAGCAGGTTGATCTTCTGCTCCGCGGAGGGGTCGAGGTCGATGCGCACGTAGCCGATCGTGGACGCGGGCAGCGCTTCCTCCGGCTGTTCACCGCCGCCGCCGAGCATCGCGTAGGCGGCAGCGCCGGCGCCGCCGAGGACGAGCAACCCGGCGGCGATCGAGCCGCCGATCACGAGGCCCTTGCGGGACCGGCGTGCGGGCTCGGCGGGCGTGGTGCTCACTGCGGTCGCGGTGTCGTCAGCGGGCAGCGCCGAGGGCGGGTCGGCAGGCGATCCGGGCTGCGGCGGGTGGTCGGTCACAGAGATGTCCCCTTTGAAGTTGATGGTGGCGGGATGCTGACGGTACCGAGCCTGGGCCTGCGGTGGGGCGCTGTCCATGGACAGAACTACCCGCAGTGGGATATTTCACCCGGCGATGTCCCCGTCGACGTAGAACCAGCGGCCGCCCTCGCGGACGAACCGGCTCACCTCGTGCAGCTGCCCACGCTCGTGCAGCCGCCCGGGCCCGCCGGGCCCCGCCCCCGACCGGAACGTCGCGACGAACTCCACCTCGCCGTCGTCGTCGAACGGGCCGCCGCGCGTGGCCAGGACGTCGAGCCGGCGCCACTGCTGGTCGTGGTCCAGCTCCAGGGAGGCCGGCCGCGTCGTCGGGTGCCACGTCTGCAGGAGGTACGGAGCGTCGCCGACGGCGAAGGCCGAGTACCGCGACCGCATGAGCGCCTCGGCGGTGGCCGCGGGCCGCGCACCGGCGTGCAGCGGCCCGCAGCACTCGCCGTAGGGCAGACCGCTCAGGCAGGGGCAGCGTGCGGCGTCGTCCATGAGGACATGCTCCACCACGCCGAGGTCAGGGCGCGAGGATGTCCTTTGCCCGGACCAACCTCACGGCAGGGTCGCTGCCGGCCGCATCGACGAGCCGTCGGCTGAAGCCTGACCGTGCCGTCAGGACGATCGACGTCCCTTCCGTGGACAGCCCGGACTGGGCCAGCGCAGGAATCTTGTACTCGCGCAGGTCTCTCAGGACATCGGTGTCCATGGGGGAGCTCGTCCACTTCGCCTCCGCGACGACGCGCACGGCCCGGCCGTCGAGTCCGACGGCATCGATCTCCTCGGTGAACCTCCTCTTCGCGCGGCGCAGCGGGTGCAGAGCAGGGCCCCACCATCCGCCGACGGCGGGTGCTTCGGCGCCGTACCGGGCGCGGACCCAGTCCCGCAGTACCTCTTCGAAGGTCTGTGCCGCATGGTCGGCCAGGGCTGGGGCGACGCGGGACTCGACGTACTCGCGTGCGTCGAGCCCGGCCTCCAGGTCTCCGCGCCGCGGGTGCACGAACCGGAACCAGAACCGGAGGAAGTCGTCGTCGCAGCGCCACTGGCTGCTCCTGCTCTGCGGGCTGGCGCCGACGGGGCGATGCCGGGAGACGAGATGCAGCTCCTCGAGGGTTGCGAGGTACTCCGGGAGGCGCTGTGCCGGCGTGTGCAGCATGCCCGCGATGTCCGCGATCTGTTGAGGGCGCGCGGCCAAGGCGGCGAGTATCGATAGATAGGTGGTGGGTTCTCGTAGCTCGGCGGACAGCAGCGCGAAGGGTTCGTTGAAGAGCGGGCCGTAGGGATCGACGACCTGCTCGGTGATCGACTCGAGGAGCGGGCGCCCCGCGAGCGCCGTGAGGTAGCGGGGCATGCCGCCCGCGACGGCGAAGCGCTGCAGCTGGGTGACGGGGTCGTCGCCCGCCATGAACTCTGTGGCGCCCACGAAGCGCAACGGCCGCAGGCACAGCGGTGTGGTGCGCCCGTGGAGGGGGTTCTTCTCCGCCTGCAGCGACTCCATCACCGAGAGGGTCGAGCCGGCGAGAACCAGTTTCAGGTGCGAGTGGTCACGTTCCTCCTCCATGACGGCCTGGATCGACGTCAGGTGGGCCCGCTGTTCCGCTGCGGTGGTCCCGAGCAGGTAGGGGAACTCATCGACCACGGCGAGGACCTGTTTGTCGCGGGCCAGTCGATAGAGAGCGCGGACCAGGTCGGCTGCGCTCTCGAGGTGGGGCGTCACACCGAGGTGCGGTGCGAGCTGAGCAGCGAGGCGGTCGAGCTGCATGCCCGGAGACAGTCGGTCGGCCACCAGGACGACGGCGGGCTTGCCGTGGGCGAACCGGTGCAGGAGCCAGGACTTCCCGACGCGCCGGCGGCCGGAGAGAGCGACGGGGTCCGCCTCCGGGGAGGCCCACCACGCTGCGAGGCGTTGCAGCTCCGCGGTGCGGTTGTGGAACTGCGTGACACGAGGCCAGGAGTAGGCTTCCATGCGATTAGTGTAATCGTGGCGATACTAATCGTCTACCGGTTGCCTGGGAGCTCTTCGAGCAGCACGCGGTGGGACAGCACGGGCGGCACGGTGGAGAACGCGAACCCGAAGAGGGCCAGGCATGCCACGGCACCCGCCGGAGACGTCCCGGCGGCCCACAGCCCGACCAGAGCGACGACCAGCACGCCCGCCCGAGTGCAGCGGCCCGCAGCACTCGCCGTAGGGCAGACCGCTCAGGCAGGGGCAGCGTGCGGCGTCGTCCATGAGGACATCCTGACGTACCCCCTCCGGGACCCGGATAGAGTGATCGGGGTGTACGAGGACTGGAAGCGTCGCCGAGCCGCTCGGCAGGTCGAGCCCGGGGACGGGCGGCCGTTGCAGCCCTACCGGTGGTGGCAACTGTTCTCGCGGGCTCTGTTCCACCTGCACCTCGATGGAGTGGCCGGCCGGCAGACCTGGACCGTGGACGTCAAGCTGGGGGGCGACTCGGACGGCGAGGTCCGGGCGCACCTCTATCGCGACGGTGTTCACCACGCCCGGTCGAAGCTCCCGGCCACCTTCCCGGTTCCGGGTGGCGCCGTGGAGGTGGCGGCCAGCAACTACGGGCTCAAGCGCTGCCATTTCGTGGCCGAGGACGGCAGCGAGCGGCAGCTCGTCCCGGACCGCTCGTCGGCCGAGGGGCGTCGCGCGCGGCTGGATCGTGAACACCCGGCCGCGAGCCGGACCGTCAGCCTGGTGTCCGTCGTCGTCCTGCTCGTCTCGCTCGTGCTGGGTGTGCCGCAGCTCGTGCAGGAGGTCTCGCAGATCCCGTTCGTCGCCGAGAGTGTCGGCTCCTTCACGTCGCCGATCGTGCTCCCCGCCTGGAGCAACGTCACGATTCTGGTGCTCGCCCTCATGGCCAGCACCGAACGCGCCCTCCGCCTGCGCTACAACTGGCTGCTCGACGGCGGGGTGTTCGACGGCGAGACGTGACGGTCAGGCCGGCTGCGCGCCGTCCTCCAGGACCTCGTCCACCGATGCTGCGGCCACGGACCCCAGCGGCGGGTTCCGACGTTCCTCGACGAGCGCCGTCACCAGCGCCAGCAGCACCATCGCGGCGCTGAGCAGGGGCACGGACCGCACGCCCACCACGGTCACCAGCGCGGCTCCCAGACCGGACCCCGCGGCGATCCCCAGGTTGAACAGGGACGACGAGATGGCCTGACCCATGTTGGTCCCGCGCGGGGAGACGAGCAGCACGCGGTGGGACATCACGGGCGGCACGGTGGAGAACGCGAAGCCGAACAGCGCGAGGGAGACGACGGCGCCGGCCTTCGAGTCGCCGAACGCCCACAACGAGAGCAGCGCCACGACCAGCAGCGCACACCCGACCAGGAGGGAGCCGGCAGGCCGTCGGTCGAGGAACCGGCCGACGACGACGGCGCCCGCCACGCCCGCGCCGCCTTGCAGCAGGAGCAGCAGCGGGATGTCGGACTGGCTGAACCCTGCGACGTCCTGCAGGTACTGCGTGACGAACGTGATGATCCCGAACGCACCGGTGACCACCAGCACGGTGGTGACCATGAGGAACCCGAACCGCCGCCCCGACGGGAAGGGTGCCTCGCTCGCGCCACCGGCCGACGGTGCGACCGACGGGAACATGACGATGACGATGACGGTGATGATCGTGGACAGCACCGCGACGGCGACGAACGTGGTCCGCCACGACGTGATCTCTCCGAGCCAGGTCCCGGCCGGCACGCCCAGCACGGGGGCGAGCGAGTTGCCGATCGCGAGGCGGGCCATGGCCTTGCCGCGCGCGCCGGCCGGGAACAGGCCGGCGGTGGCCGGCACCACGGCCACCCAGAACAGCGCCTGGGCGAGCGCGGTGACCACGCGGGCGATGACGAGCTGCTCGTACGACGGCGTCAGCGCGGCCCAGAGGGTGGCCACGGCGGCGACGCCCGCGCAGGCCGCCAGGACCCACCGGCGGGGCACGGCGCGGGTGAGGTGCGCGAGCGGTACCGAGCTGACGAGCACCACGAGCGCGTAGGCGGTGACCAGGAGGCCGATCTGGGAGGTCGGCCGGTCGAGGTCGGGTGCCATGAGGGTCAGCAGCCCGGAGGGCAGCGACTCCACGGTCACGAAGAGGAACGTCGAGGAGGCCAGCGCGACCAGGATGATGGTGGCGCGGCGGGGGTCGACGGCGGGGCCGGCGGTGGTCATCGAAACGATTCTATGCACGCTGGGCGCCAAACGGTCGCGCCACCGCCCGTACCTGCACTGTGATCGTTCACAGCCCTCCGGGCTAGACTCGTCGACCATGGAAGGCCCGACCACCGGCGACGCCGAGGCCCCCGCTCCCGCGCAGGCTCCGCCGTCGTCCACCGCACGCCGAGCCCGTAAGACCCCGAAGCGGCCGACGATCCGTGACGTCGCCGCCGTCGCCGGTGTGTCGCGCGGGACCGTCTCGCGCGTGATCAACGGCGGCCACTGGGTCTCGCCCGAGGCACGCACCGCCGTCGACGCCGCCATCAAGCGCACCGGCTACCGCGCCAACGAGCACGCCCGGTCGCTGGTCACAGGCCGTTCCAACTCGATCGCGTTCCTCCTGACGGAGCCGCAGCACCTGCTCTTCGAGGACCCCAACTTCTCCCTGCTGCTGCGCGGCGCCACCCAGGCGGCCGCCGCGCGCGAGATGCCCATGGTCCTGCTCGTCGCCGGCACCGCCGAGGAGCGCCGCCGGGTGGCGCACTACGTCGAGGCGGGGCACGTGGACGGCGTCCTGCTCATCAGCTCCCACGCGGGCAACCCGATGCTGGCCGAGCTCCTGGACCTCGGCATCCCGACGGTGGCGTGCGGTGTCCCCCTCGGCTACGAGGACAAGGTGGCGTACGTCGCGGCCGACGACCTCTCCGGCGGTCGCGCGATGACCAAGCACCTCATGGCCTCAGGGCGCCGCCGCATCGCCACCATCACCGGCCCCCTGGACACGCCCGGCGGTGTCCTGCGCCTGCAGGGCTACCGCGAGGCGCTGGGGGAGCGGTTCGACGAGGGGCTCGTGGTCCACGGCGACTACTCGCGCGAGAGCGGTCGGCTCGGCATGGCGCGGCTCCTGGCCGAGCACCCGGACGTCGACGCCGTGTTCGTCCACAGCGACCTCATGGCCGCGGGCGCGCTGACCGCCGCGCAGACGGCGGGGCGCACGGTGCCCGACGACGTCGCGGTGGCCGGGTTCGACGACAACGGGGTGGCCGCCCAGCTTCACCCGGCGCTGACGACCATGCGCCAGCCCTACGAGCGGATCAGTGCCGAGATGGTGCGGCTCCTGCTGCGCGTCGTCGAGGGCGAGGAGCCGTCCGCCGTCACCCTGCCGACCTCGCTCGTGGTGCGCGACTCCGCCTGAGTCACGCGACCCTCAGGGTCGCTGCCACTCCTGCTGGAGGAGCCCGTAGACCAGGGTGTCGGTCCACTCACCCTTGGACCACCAGTCCGCCCGCAGGTGACCCTCGCGCTGCATCCCCACCCGGGCGCAGAGCCGGGCCGACGGCTCGTTGCGCGCGTCGAGCTGGGCCACCACGCGGTGCATCCGGTACCGGTCGAACGCCACGCCGAGCAGGGAGCGCAGCGCCTCCGTCGCGAAGCCTCGGCCGCCGAACGCCGGGTTGAAGGCCCAGCCGACCTCCCCGCGCGACATGGTGTCTCCCGTCGTCCACAGGGCGACGTCGCCGATCACCGTTCCCTCGTGCTCGACGACCAGGGCCAGCGCCGACGAGGGACCGTCGACGCCGGTGCGCTGCTGACGCAGGGCGAGCTGGGTCTCGGCATGCTCGCGGGTCCACGGCTCCTCGAGGAGGAACCGCGCGACCTCCGGGTCGGCGTAGTAGTCCAGCAGCGGCCCGAGGTCGTCGTCGCGGTACGCGCGCAGCGTGAGCCGGCTCGTCCTGATGGGCAGGGGAGCAGGGAGCGGGGCGGTCACCTTAGTCACGGTGAGGCACTTTAACCCGGGGCGGGCGCGCCGACCCGGTGGGCGCGGCCCGCACGGAGCACCAGCGGCGCGTGGGTGCCCGGGCCGGGCCGGGCACCGTGTCTGGTTGCTGCCACCCGGGAAGGTGTCGACGCCGGCCCTTGCATGTTCATGCCGAAAGCCTTTGGCCGCCGACTCCGCTGCTGAAGACTCCCGCCAGGACTCGATCGGAGACAAGGACGGTGCGCCATGATCGCCACGTGTTGCGCGGGTCGACGATGACCGCGGCAGGGCAGCCGACGGCGGTGGCCGCGGCGGCGGGTCCAGCGCCCGCACGACCGCACCGCGAGCTGAGCATCGTCGAGGCCTTCCGGAGCAGGCTGAGCGGGTCGGTCGGGCCGATCGACCCCGCCGACCTCCACCCGCGAGACGCCCGCTCGGACGCCGCGCTGGAGGCGGCCTGGCGCCGGACCGGTCGGCGTGCAGGGCTGGAGACGTTCGCCGCGACGGTTTTCTCGGCACTCCGGGGCGCCTACGACGACAAGTACGGACGCTGGGACGAGGTCAACGACCTGCGCGACCTCTATCCGACGACGTGGTCCGCACCGATCCGGGACCGGCTGCCGCGCGTCGGCGTGCGCTCGGCGCTGGGAGTCGGCGTGAACGACGCCCGCGAGGTGCGGATGCTGGTCCCCGACCCCCGCGTCGAGCTCCACCTGGTCGACGTGAGCACGCGCGCGCTGTCGGCGGCCGGGACCCATCTGCACGACTACGACGCCGTCCGCTGCACGAACAGCACGTTCGAGGGCTGGGACGGCCCGGCCGGCGAGTTCGACCTGTTCTTCGCCCTGCGGACGGTCAACAGCACCTCCGTGGACGTCGGCGAGTTCGTCCGGAAGTCCCGTCGCATGGTGCGTCCAGGCGGCACGCTCGTCTACTCCGTGCCGAACGGGTACGTGTGCGACGAGGCGCCGGGCGGTGAGGTCCACGGGATGTACGACCCGGACTCGGGGCGGTTCGACGAGCAGCGTCCGACGGCGCTCGCCGACCAGGTGCGCCGCATCCTGGAGGCCGCCGGCTGCGAGCGCCCGGAGGTCGTGGCCGGGCCCGCGGAGATCTTCGTGCTGGCACAAGCATCCTCTCGGGAGGGGACGGCACCATGAGCTCGGCATACTTCCGGTTGATCCGGCCGCACTGGACGATCGCGAGCACCCTGGCCGCGACGGCCGGCATCTTCCAGGCGTGGTCGGAGGGCTACAGCAGGCCGTGGCTCGCCGCGGTGGTCATCGCGGCCGCCTTCACCTCGCACGCCTTCATGGAGGTCTGGGACGAGATCAAGGACTTCCAGCACTACCGCAACGAGTTCCCGGCGGAGTCGTCCGACCCTCTGACGCTCTTCTCGGGTGGCAGCGGCGTCCTCACGGGCCGGCGGCTGCGGATGGAGTCGGTGCGCCGGTTCTTCTGGACGTTGCTGGTCGTCTACGCGGTCCTGCTGGGAGTCATCATCAGCCAGGTCGGCTGGCGGTTCCTGCTCTGCGTCGCGGTGGGGTTCTTCTTCCTCTTCGGGTACAACGCCGTCGTCAAGCTGTCGTACAACGGCTTGGGCGAGCTGGCGAACTTCGTCGCGTTCGGCCCCGTCCTCGTGTGCTCGGCCTACCTCGCGCTGCGGCTGGGCTCCGGCGCCGACGTCACGGACACGGGCAGCTGGAACCTGGTCGCCTCCCTCGACCTCCAGGTGGTCGCTGTCTCCGTCGTCCTGGGGGTCATCTGGTTCGGCAGCCTCCACGTGCAGGAGATGCTGGACCTGGAGGAGGACGCGGCCGGCGGCAAGCGGACTCTCGTCGTCCGGTACGGCAGGGAGTACGCCGCGCGCGTCCCGTGGGTGACGGCGATCGTCGTCGTCGGGCTCCTGTGCGGGCTGGCCGTGGACCGGCCGCTCTACCTGGTGGCGCTCCCCGCCGCGATCCTCCACGCCGTCGAGACGTTCCGGTTCATGCGGCGGTGGCGTGACCACACGTACTTCATGAGGAAGATGAGCGACTTCTTCGTCTACCGGAACTTCGTGCTCATCGGGTCGAGCATGCTGCTCGCCACGGCGCTGCTGCCGACCCCGCCCGGCGTCGACCCCGTGGACCGGTGGCTGCTCGTGGCCTGTGCGGTCGTGAGCTTCCTGCCGGCGGCGTTCTGGCTGTCCGGCAACGGCGTGTTCCGGTGGCGCCGACACCCCCAGGAACCCGAGAGGATCGACGCGCCATGACACGCAAGGAGACGAAGAACGAGGCGGCACGGGTGACGCCGTACGCGGACGACCGCGCGAAGACGGCGCAGATCGGGTCGATGTTCGACTCGATCGCCGAGCGGTACGACGCCCTCAACCGGGTGATCAGTCTCGGGCTCGACCGCCGTTGGCGGCGTCGAGCGATACAGATGCTGAGCCGTCGGCGCCCCGGCCGTGCCCTGGACGTCGCGACCGGGACGGGGGACATGATCGTCGACCTGCACCGGATGCTGGACGTCGACGAGGTGACGGGTCTCGACCTGTCGGCCGGCATGCTGAGCCTCGCACGGGGCCGGGTCACCAAGGAGGCGCCCGACGCGCAGGTGACTCTCGTCCAGGGCGACTGCGCGTCCATGCCGTTCGACGACGACCGGTTCGACCTCGTCACCGCCGTGTTCGGGGTGCGCAACTTCGAGGCTCTCGAGGAGAGCCTGGCCGAGATGCGCCGGGTCCTCGCTCCGGGCGGCGAGTGCCTGGTGCTGGAGTTCTCCCGGCCACGAGGAGCGCTCTTCCGGCTGGGCTTCTGGACGTACTTCCGCACGTTCGTCCCGCTGGTGGGCCGGGTGCTGTCGGCGGACCCCGCGGCCTACCGGTACCTGCCACGGTCGGTCGCCACGTTCCCGTCGCCCGGCGCGTTCCGGACGATGCTCGAGGACGCCGGGTTCGGGGACGTCACGGTGCGCCCGATGAGCAACGGCATCTGCACCGTGTACCTGGCGAGCCCGACCACCTCGTCATGACACGGGTGAGCACGCCCGTCGCCGTCCCGCCCGGCGGTGATCGACGGGTGCCCCGGACCAGGCCCGCGCGCGACCTGTCGGAGCTCCCCGGACGGTCCGGCATCCCGGCCGGCCTGACCAACCTCGTGGGATGGGCGACGCGGGGCGAGGACCATCTGCGGCGGCAGCGGGAACGCCACGGACCCGTCTACCGGCACATGTTCGGTGTCGACCCGATCGTGTGCGTGGCGGACCCGGTCGCCGTCGCCCGCATGGCGCGCAACCGTGACGGGATCTGGTCGGCCGCCTCGGCCTGGGGCTTCTACCTGTCCGGGATGGACCCCCGCATCCAGGGGTGGGACGGCATCCTGACGCTCGACGGGCCGCCGCATCGCGACGTACGGCGTCTGCTGTCCCCGGAGCTCGTCGGTCACGGCACGGCGGCGGGCTGTCGCGAGTTCGTGCGCCGGGCGGTGGCAGGCTGGGTCGCGTCGGGACGGACCTCCTTCGCGGCGGACGTCCGGCGTCTCCTCGCGGACATGACGGCGCTGACGTTCCTCGGGATACGCGATCCTCGGCGCGCGCGTGAGCTCGACCGTGCGATCGCGAACCTGTGGCGTGCCAGCTTCACCCCTGCGCTCGGCCCGGCCGGCGTCCTGGTCCGCCGGCCCCTGCTCGGCGCGTACCGCACGCTCCACGACGCCCTGATGGCCCGGCTGCGCGACGGCGTCGACGGCCCCGACCTCTTCAGCCGGTTCCGGGCCGCTCGGGGCACGTTCGACTGGGCGGACGACGACACGCTGGTCCGCACCTTCGTCTCGACGATGCTCGCGGCCTTCGACACGACGGCGAACTCGGCGGCCAGCATGGCCCATCTCCTCGCCTCCGCGCCGGACTGGCAGGCGCGGATCCGTGCCGAGGTCTGCGACGACGCCGCTCCGGGCGAGGACGCCCTGCAGACCGTCGGGATGGTCTGGCGGGAGTCGATGCGGCTCTACCCGGTCGCCTCGCACGTCATGCGGCGCAACGTCGTGGAGTGCGAGGTCGCCGGGAGGTCCATCCCGCGCGACAGTCTCGTCTTCGGGCTGCTCGGCTCGGGGTTGCGCGACCCGTCGTCGTGGCCGGAGCCCGACCGGTTCGACCCGGAGCGCTTCGCGCCCGACCGGAGGCAGCAGGGTGCGCGCGTGCGCGGGGGTGCGATGCCGGGTTTCATGCCGTTCGGTGTCGGTCCGCACGCCTGCGTCGGCGGACAGCTCGCCGAGCGGCAGGTGCGGACCGTCTTCGCGACGTTGCTCCGGAGCGCCGAGATCGCCCACCCGTCGAGACCCGCGGCTGTCCGTGCCCCGCGGCACGTCTACGCCCCGCTGGGACGCGTCGCGGGGCCGGTCCGGCTGGCGGTGAGCCCAGCATGACCACCGCCCCGTCGACGTCGGCCCGCCCGGTCCGGCCGCTGGGCGTGCCCGGTCCGGGCGTCCGGACCGCCACGGACCTCTCCCGTGACGACCTGCTGCGGGTGGCGCGCGGCGGGCTCGAGGACTTCCTGCGCACCCTGCCGTTCGAGGACGGCGCGGGCCTGCGGGTGACGATGGAGCACGCCTGCCTGCCCGCGGGCAAGATGGTCCGTCCGTTGATCATGCTGGCCGCCGCCGCCGGGTGCGGGGCCGACCTCTCGGCCGTCGCGAAGGTGGCGGTCGCCATGGAGGTGGGGCACTCCGCGAGCCTCGTGCACGACGACATCATCGACGGCGACCGGACGCGGCGGGGGAGGCCGTCCGTGTGGTCGGCGTACGGCACGGAGAGTGCGCTCCTGACGGGCGACGCCCTGATCTTCGCCATGTTCCGGGCGATCGCCGAGAGCGGCCTCCCGGCAGCGACCGTCGCGGAGGCCGTGCGGCTGGTGGCGGCGATGGGGCACGAGCTCTGCTCGGGAGAGGTGCTGCAGGAGCAGGCGACCGTCCGTGCCGACCTGACCTTCGACACCTACCGCCGCGTCGTCATGCTCAAGACCGCCTCCATCCTGCGGGTGTGCGCCGAGCTCGGGGCGGTGGTCGCCGGGGCGGACGACGCCCGCGGGTTCCTGCGGCAGTACGGGAACCAGCTCGGCCTGGCGTTCCAGGTGCAGGACGATCTGCTCCCGTACCTGAGCACGCACGAGGAGTCGGGGAAGTCACCGGAGAGCGACCTGCGGTGCCGGCGCGCGAGCCTGCCCGTGGTGACGGCGTACGAGCACGGCACCACGTCCGAGCGGCGGGTGCTCGAGGCCTTCTTCGCGGCGCCGGACGTCGACCAGGACCACCGGGCGGTCGTCGAGATCGTCGCCGGGACAGGCAACCTGCGACGAGGGACGGAGCTCGCCGGGCAGTCTCTCGCCGCTGCCGGCGACGCGCTGACGGCGCTCGGGGACGCCCCGGGTGTGTCCGTGCTCCGGGAGGTGCTCACCGCACTGCGTGGCCGGACGCGATGATCCCGGCGAGCGCCGACCTGCCGCTGGCGCTGGGCTCGGTGCCGGCGGCCACCGTCTTCACGGTGATCAGCGGTCTGGGGACCCTCGCGTGGCTCCTCGCGTACGTCCTGGTGGTCCGTCGGGGGTTCCTGGACCGCACCTACGGCATGCCGCTGGCGGCGCTGGCGGCGAACATCGGCAACGAGCTCATCTTCGCGGTCGTCCACCCGGCCGAGGGTCTGCTGCGCTGGTCGAACTTCCTGTGGGCGGCGGTCGACGTCGTGATCGTCTGCCAGGTGATCCGCTACGTCCCCCGGGAGCTGCCGTCGCTCGGCGCCCGGTGGAGCCGCCTGACGGTTCCCCTGGCGATCGCCGTCGCGACCGTGCTGCAGCTGTCGTTCATCGCCGAGTTCGACGACTACGGCGGTGCCTACTGCATCTTCGGGATCAACGTCATGATGTCTCTCTGCTTCGTGCAGATGGCGTTGGCGCGCGGTGACCGGCGCGGGCAGTCGATCCCGATCGCGGTCGCGAAGCTCGTCGGGACCGCTCTCTTCTCGCTGGCCATGTTCTTCTTCAGCCGCGACGACTTCGCACGGGGACCGCTCCTGACCGTGCTGTACGTCGTCTGCTTGGTCGCCGACGTCGCCTACGTGGCCCTCCTGCGCCGCCTGCCCGCGGTCCGGGCCTGAGGCGCCCGCTGAGGGACCGGCCCCCCGTCCGCGTACAGGACTGACCGGTTGCTGCCACGCCCCTCGCCGGAGAGACGGCCGCCTTGCACCTTCATGCCGGAACCCTTGGTCCGCCCCGGCGTCCGGCCAAGACTCGTCCTGGCCGTTCAGCCGCACGGCACACCAGGACCCAACTCACGACAAGGGCGGAGCGCCATGACTGTCACCATCGACGAGATCCAGGACGAGATCAAGAACATCGTCTGCGACATCCTCGAGGTCGAACCCGACGAGGTCACCCGGACCAGCATGTTCAAGGAGGACCACGACGCCGACTCGCTGCGGGCGATCGAGATCGTCTCCTCGCTGGAGCGTGGATTCGGGATCGACATCGCGCAGGCCGACATGGCGCGCATGGTCAACATGGACGGGGTCCTGTCCGTCGTCGACGAGGCGCTGGCGAGGAAGTAGGGATGCCCGCCACCGTCCTGGACGAGCCCGCCGTCGGCGTCACGCCGGCGCCGGTCGAACGCATCGTCATCACCGGCATCGGGGTCATCAGCTCCGTCGGTGAGGGCGTCGACGAGTTCCGCGAGGCGCTGCGCGACGGCGTGTCCGGCGCCGCTCCGATCACGGCGTTCGACACCACGGGCTACGACCGCGAGCTCGCGTGCGAGGTCCCCCGGGCCTCGGACGCGACGTCCCCCGACGGGCGCGCAGCCCAGTTCGCCGTCGGGGCGGCGACGCAGGCGATCGCCGACGCGGGGCTGACGGCGGAGCAGCTGCGGCCGCTGCGCGGAGCGGTCGCCGTCGGGACGACCGACGGCGAGTCGCAGGACATCGACGAGCTCGTCCGGCTCGAGGTGCTGCACGGCGTCGGGGACGACGGCGCCGACCGGCTGCGCAGCAGGGTCCAGCCGTTCCGCCTGTCGACCGCGGTCGCGCGGTCGTTGGGTCTCTCCGACGTCGACGTGGCGACGATCGCCACGGCGTGCGCGGCCGGCAACTACGCCATCGGCTACGGCTTCGAGGCCCTCCGCTCCGGCGAGGCGCAGTACGCCCTGGTCGGGGGTGCGGACGCCCTGTGCCGCAAGACGTTCACCGGCTTCTACCGGCTGGGGACGATCACCCCGGACGTCTGCCGGCCGTTCGACGCCGACCGGCAGGGGATCCTGACAGGTGAGGGCAGCTGCGTCCTGCACCTGGAGACGGAGTCGGCGGCACGTGCCCGCGGCGCCCGCATCTATGCCGAGGTCCTGGGCTACGGGCTGTCCTGCGACGCGTCCCACCCTGTGGCGCCCGACGTGACGGGCATCGCCCGGTGCATCGAGTCGGCGCTCGACGGGTCCGGCGTCACCCCGGCCGACGTGGACCTCGTGTCCGCGCACGGGACGGGGACCCGCGCCAACGACGTCACCGAGTGCGCCGCTCTCGGCAGGGTCTTCGGCGAGAAGGTCCCCACGACGGTGTCGATCAAGTCGATGCTCGGCCATGCCATGGGCGCGGCCAGCGCGCTCGGTGCGGCCGCCTGTGCCATCGCGATCGAGTCGGGGTTCGCCCCGCCGACCATCAACCACCGGCAGACCGACGAGGACTGCCCGGTCGACTGCGTGCCCAACGAGAGCCGGGCGGCCGACCTGCAGGTCGTGGTCAACGACGGGCTCGCCTTCGGTGGGAACAACGCGGTCGTCGTCCTGGGCCGGCCCCGCGTCGAGGAGGAGCAGACCGATGCGACGTGACACGTACCCGGTGATCGCCGGGACGGCCGCGCTGTGCGCCGTCGGCGCGGGGGTGGACGAGTGCTTCGAACGGCTGGTGGCCGGGGACAGCGGCGTCGGGCCGCTGGTCGCGTTCCCGGCCGCGCGGTTCGGCGTCCGGAACGCCTACCAGGTGAGCGAGCCCCCGAGGGCGGAACGTGAGCACCTGCTCGCGTCCCGGCTGCTGGTCGAGGCGGTCAAGGACGCGGCCGCCGACGCCGGTCTGGCGTCGCTGCGGGGCGTCCCCGTCGTCGTCGGTACCGGCCTGGGCGAGACCCGGACCGTGGAGTCTGCGTGGCTGGACGGCAAGCCTCTCGACGACGCCGAGAGCTCGTTGGTCGAGGGCGTACGCCTGGCGACCGACGCGGAGGACGTCCAGGTCTTCTCCAACGCCTGCTCGGCATCGCTCTACGCCCTGGCCGTGGGATGCGACCTGATCGTCGAGGGGACGGCGGACGCCGTCGTGGTGGCCGGGGTGGACGTGCTCTCGCAGAGCATGTTCGGGCTCCTGGACCGCGTGCATCTCGACCCGCCGACGAGCGTGCGGCCGTTCGACGCCGATCGCCTGGGCGTGATCATGGGTGACGGAGCGGCCGCGGTGGTCCTGCGGCGGGGTGACGCCCGGGCGAGCTCCCCGGACCTCGTCGCGGTGCGGGCCGTGGCGCTCGGCTGCGACGCCTTCCACTCCACCGCGCCGGACGACGCCGGCATCGAGCACACGATCCGGGCCGCCCACGCCGCCGCCGGGATCGACGCGCACGACCTGGACGCCGTCTACGCGCACGGCACCGGGACGGTCCTCAACGACCGGGCGGAGGCGGCCGCCCTGTCGCGCGTCGTGCCCGGCAGCGTCCCGGTGACGAGCGTCAAGGGCGCCACCGGGCACACGTCGGGAGGGTCCGGTCTGTTCAGCCTGTGCATGGCCGTCGAGACGCTGCGGCGGCGCACGCTCCCCGGCACGGTCGGACTCGACCACGTCGACCCGGCCGCAGCGGGCCTCTCGCTCAGCGGCCGGACCCGAGACCTCGACGACCCGCGCCTGGCACAGGTCGACGCGTTCGGCTTCGGCGGCCTCAACGCCGTCGCGATCCTCGAACGCGACCCGCGCCCCCGAGCGGTGGCGGACGCCTGGGCCGGGACGGTCCGGGCCCAGCGCGCCGGCACCACCACGGAGCCACGCGACGGGGCGTCGGCCCGCCTGCTGGCCGGGCCCTACGGCACCGTCGAGGTGCTGGCGGCGGGAGCGTGCTTCCCCGACGACGGCGTCCACGGCGTCGCCGGGTCGTCCGCACCCGTGGCGTCCGGCGGCGAACCGTTCGACCTGCGTGCCGCCGTCGGGCGCAAGGGCTTCCGCACCATGACGCCGGCGACGCGTGTCGCGATGGTCGCCGCGGCAGAGGCCACGGCCGGCAGATGGACCCTGGGCAGCCGGGACGACGGGAGCACCTTCTTCGAGGACGGTCTGCGCCGCGGGATCGTGGCGGCCTCCGCCTACGGCAACACCGCCACCGTGTGCGAGGTCGCCGGTCAGATCGAGACCGAGGGCGTGCAGTCGACCAGCGCGCTGGAGCTGCCGAACGCCAGCCGCAACGTCCTCGCGGCGACCGCCGCGATCCGGCTGGGCGTGACCGGCCCCTGCCTGACCATGGACACCGGCGCCGCAGGCGGCTGGGACGCGCTGCGGTGGGCGGTCCACCTCATCCGGTCCGGACGCTGCGACGAGGTGCTCTACCTGGTCGCGGAGGCGCCGTCCGACCAGGTGGCCGCGCTGACCGGTGACGAGCTCGCGCACGGGTCCGTCGCGCTGCTGCTCGGACGTCCCGGGACGACGAGGCCGGCCCGGACGGTGGACCACGGCCGGGCCGCACCGGCGCAGGGAGCGGAGGTCCGCGGGACCACGGCCACGCTGGGTGCGGCGCTCGCCGTCGTCTCGGCGCTCGCGGCGGTCCCCGCGGCGCACGACGGCGTCAGCGCGGTCGAGGGCCCGACCGGAACGTGGTGGGTGAGCGCCTCGTGAGCACCCGTGTCCGCATCCTGTCGGGCCTGGCCGGCGCGCCCGGCCTCTGGGACGAGACTGTCGCGGAGCTGACCCGGCTGCGCCCCGACGTGTCGGCCGACGTCGCGGACGTGCCGTGGCACGCACAGGCGGGAGGCGGCTGGGCCGAGCCCGGGTGGGACCCGCAGCAGGCCACGTCGCGGCTCGTGCGGTCCGGCGACGTCCTGGTGGCGCACTCCTTCGCGGCCTCGCTCGTGCTGGCGCACCTGTGCGGCCGCGACCGAGTGCAGCCCCGGGCGGCCGTGATCGTCTCCCCGTTCTACCGGTCCTCCGCCCGGGACTTCCGCTGGTCGACCCTGGAGCACTTCTTGACCCGGTTCGACGAGTTCCTCGAGACGGGGCTGGTCTCCCGGACCGGGCACCGGATCGACCCGGAGATCCGCCGGGCGATGGCGCGGTCCGTCCGCGACCGGATGGGGGCGTACGGCTGGATGGCCTTCATGTCCGCCTACCTGGCCACGCCGGCCGCCGAGACGGCGGCCGCCACCGTCCCCGTGCACGTGGTGTACGGGACCGCGGACGGCGTCGCGCCCCCGGCCGACGCGGTGGAGCTGGCGCGGGTGCTGCCGTGGGCACGGCTGCACCCCGTCGAGGCGGGCGACCACTTCCCGATGACGACCGACCCGGCGCTGGTGGCCGGGGTCGTCCGGGACGCGATCGACCGGTCGGCGCACCGGACGGTGCACCCCCGGTCCGCACGAGCCGCGACGGCGCGGTCGAGCCACCAGCCTGTCCCGCGGGGACGGCGTCAACCACGCAAGGAGCTGACATGACATCCGCTGTGATCGAGACCGTCGCCGCACCCGACCGGGCGACGACCGAGACGACCCTCCGCCCTCGGTTCGAGGGCACCAACATCTGCACCTGGATCGGGTTCAAGCACGTGAACTACCTCGTCGAGGAAGCCGTCCTCGACTGGCTGCGGCAGAACGGATGGCCCAGCCGCAGACTGTTCGAGGAGGCAGGCGTCGGGGTCGACCTCGTGGGCATCACGACGCGGATCCTGCACGCCCTGCACATCGACGACGAGGTGAGGTTCGCCGTGACGGTCGCCGTCGGGGACTCCGGCCTGACGGCGAAGGTGGCGGGGAAGGTCGACCGTGACGGGCACGAGGTGAAGGCCGTCACCTCGACCGTCACCGTCCAGCTGCGTGCCGAGGACCGCCACGGTGACGGTGTCGACGACGTCCCCGCGTTCCTCCGGCCCGCCGTCGTCGCGCGCCTCGAGCCGACCGTGCCGGTCCCGCCGAACGTGCCGGCCGACGCGCTCGGCGACACGCTCGTGACCGGTCGCGGCGGCGTGAGCACCGCCGTCGACCCCCGGCTGCGCAGCGGGGACCGCCCCGCGGTCGTCTGGTCGTGGCGCATCCCGTACTTCTACTGCCACCACACGGTGCGCATGCAGATGTCGGGCTTCCTGCGCCAGATGGAGGAGGTCGTCGACCTCTTCCTCGAGGAGCGCGGCGCCAGCATCCGCACCCTCCTGGACGAGCAGAACTGGATCCCCGTCGTCCCCAGCTCCACGATCGAGCTGACCGGCGAGGCGCTCATGGAGGAGGAGCTCGTCACCGTCTTCGAGGTCGTCCACGACTTCAAGGGCGTCACCTACACGTCGAGCATGACCTGCTACGTGGAGCGGGACGGCGAGCTCGTCCCGGTGGCCGTCGGTGAGATCACCCACGGCTACGCCGTCATCGACGACCGGCGCGACTGGAGCCTCGTGGACTTCGACGAGCGTCTCCTGACCGCCGTGCGGGGCTGAGCACGATGCCCCTCGCCAAGGTCAGCGGGATCGGCGCCGTGTGCCATGCCGGCAGCACGGTCGCCGAGGTGTGGGACGGGATGACCGATGCCGTGGTGGCACCGGTGGAGATCGGTGACGCGCACATGGACGGACCGGTGCGGCTGATCCACCTCGTCGCGGGCAGCACGTCCGAGCGTGACCGGTCGTTCGACGGTCCGGGTCGCTCGCGCGCGGGGCGGCTGGCCGTCCGGGCGGCAGCCGAGGCGGTGCGCGACGCCGGCCCTGGACCGCGACCGGGACGCACCGGGCTGGTCGTCGGGTCGTGCATGGGCAACAGCGGCGAGTCGGAGCGCGTCCGGGAGGGCGCGGCCGAGGAGGCGCCGGAGCTGTACGGCATCGCCGCCGACGTGGCGACCGAGCTGGGGCTCCAGGGGCCCGTCCTCAACGTCGCCAACGCGTGCGCCGCGGGTGCCTACGCCGTCGGCCACGCCGCCGACCTGATCGCGACGGGCGAGTGCGACCGGGTCGTCGTCGTCGGGGTCGAGGCCTACTCGAGGGTGGCTCTCGGGTGCTTCAACCAGATGGCGGCGCTGGACCCCGAGCGCTGCCGCCCCTTCGCCGTGGACCGGGCGGGGACGGCCTTCGGGGAGGGTGCGGGCGCCCTCGTCCTCGACCGGACGGACGGTGCGGCCGCCGGAGCGGCCGGTGACGTGCTGCTCGGCGGCGCAGGATTCAGCTGCGACGCCGGGCACGCGACCGCACCGGCGGCGGACGGCGTGCAGGCGCGGCGCGCGTTCAGCGTCGCGCTCGAGGAGGCGGGCCTCGCCCCGGAGGGAATCGGGCTGGTCGTCCCGCACGGCACGGGGACCACGTTGAACGACCAGGTCGAGGCCGAGCTGCTGCGCGACCTCTGGCCGGAGCCGGCGGACGCGCCACCCGTCTACAGCGCGAAGGCACTCATCGGGCACACGGGCGGTGGCGCCGGTGCGCTCGCCGCCGTGATGGCCGTGCTGTGCCTGCGTGAGGGCAAGGTCCCGGCGAACTGCGACGTCGGGGAGCTCATGCCGCAGATGACGGGATACCTGCACGACGTCCCGTCTCCGGTCGCCGGGGCGGCCGTGGTCAACGCGTACGCCTTCGGTGGCAACAACGCCACCCTCGTCTTCCAGGGGGTCCCATGAGCGTCACAGTGGTCGCACACTCCGTCTGCCTGCCCGAGGACGCTCCGGAGGCACCCCGGATACCGTCCGACGGCGCGTGGTTCGACGTCCGGGAGCACCTCGGCCGCCGCGGGTATCGGCAGCTTCCCCTGCCCGCGCAGCTCGCCCTCGCGGCGGTGCGCCGGCTGAGTCCTCCGGACGGGTCGACGGCGGAGTCCACCGCCGGGGACCGGCTCGGGCTGTGGCTCGGCTCCAGCACGGCCGCCTCGCACTGCCTGGCGGACCTGGACGGCCGGATCCTCTCCGAGGGGACCGAGTCGCTCCCGCCGACCGGGGCGCCGTACTTCTCGGTGAACCTGGTGCCCTCCCGCGCGGCGAACGACCTGGGCGCCACCGGCCCGTCCGTCACCGTGACCAGCACGGGCACCGCGGTGCTGGACGCGATCGCCTGTGCGCGGCGGGCGCTGGCGTTGGGCCGTGTCGACGAGGCGACCGTGGTGGCCGTCGAGGTGCCCGACGGCGGGCAGAGCCGTGGCAGGCCGACGGAGTGCGGCGCGATCGCGCTGCAGCTGCGCACCGGCGGGGCCGGCGGGCACGTGCGCACCGCCTCGGCGTTCGTGGCCGGAGACCCGGCGAGCGCCGCACGCCTGGTGCGGGCGAACCTCGAGCCGACCGCATCCGTCCCGGTGCTGGTCGTCGAGCCGGGCGGATCGTCGTCCGACGGCCCGGGCCCGTTGGCAGGTGCTCTGCGGCTGGTCGAGGCCGTCCGGGACGGCGACGACCTCGCCGTCGTCGTCGCCGACCCGTCGGGGGCCGCCACCGGCGTCGTCGTCGAGCACTCACCGGTCAGTACCCACGAATCCGATCCCGTCAGGAGCATGACCCCATGAGCACAGCAGACGTGGAGACCCGGCCGCGGTCCCGCCCGGCGCAGGGCACCCGGACGGGCGAGTGGGCCGTCGTCCTCGGAGCGTCCAGCGGCATGGGTGCGGCCGTGGCTCGTCGGCTCGCAGCCGACGGCATGTCGATCCTGGGCGTCCACCTGGACACCGCCGTGCGCGCCGAGGAGGCGGCCGGCGTCGTCCGGGACCTGGAGGCGACCGGGGTCGAGGTCCGGTTCGTCAACGCCAACGCGGCGTCGCACACGACGTGCGCGGAGATCGTGAGCGACCTCGCGTCCGCAGGCCCGGTGCGGGTCGGGCTGCTGTTCCACTCGCTGGCCTTCGGCACGCTGCTGCCCTACCTGTCCCGGCCCGGTGAGAGCCGGGAGGACGCCACCCTCCTCACGCCCCGCCAGATGACCATGACGCTGGAGGTGATGGCGCACTCGCTCGTCTGGTGGACCCGTGAGCTGCTCGACGCGGGTCTGCTCGGCCGTGGCAGCCACGTCCTCGCCATGACCAGCGCCGGTGACTCGCGCGTCAGCGCGTCCTACGGTGCTGTCTCCGCGGCCAAGGCGGCGCTGCTCGCGCACGTCCGCCAGCTCGCGGTCGAGGCGGCGCCCTGCGGGGTGGCCGTGAACGCGGTCCGCGCCGGGGTGACCATCACGCCGTCGTTCGACCGCATCCCCGGCAGCGACCGGCTGGCCGCCGTCGCCCGGGCGGCGAACCCGCACGAGCGGCTCACGACGCCCGACGACGTCGCCGAGGTCGTGTCGGCCCTGGTGGCGACCCGCAGCAGCTGGATGACGGGCAACGTCATCGCGGCCGACGGTGGCGAAGGTCTGACGACGTGAGCCGGCCGACCGGCGCGACGGGGCGAACGACAGGCCTGTGGCGCGAAGCGGCAGCGGCCGTGCGGGCCGTCTGGTTCGGCGTCGGCGTCGCCTGGCAGGTGTACCACCCGGCGCCGCGTCCGCTGCAGGAGACCCCCGACGCGCGTGGCCTCGAGTTCGAGAGCTGGAGCTGGCGCACGCATCGCGACCGCCTGGACATCCAGGGCTGGTTCGTCGAGGGGACCGGTCCGGACGCGGTGCTGGTCCAGCACGGCGTGGGACGGTCGCGCTCGGAGACCCTCGCGCACGTCGAGCTCCTGCACCGTGCGGGGTTCCACGTGCTGACCGTCGACATGCGCAACCACGGCGAGAGCGGACGCTGCCGCAGCGTGACCGGGATGTCCTCGCGCTACACCTCGGACCTGCTCGACGCCCTGGGCCAGCTGCGCAGCGACCCGCGCGTGAGCGGGACGCTCGGATGCCTCTCGATGTCGTTCTCCACCTGGCCCGCGGTGTGCGCTGCCGCCACGACGAGCGCCGAGCACCTCGGGCTCCGCGCGGTGGTCTGCGACAGCGGGCCGGTCGTCGACATCCGGCGTGCCATCGCCCGGTTCGCGGCGGCCCTCGCCTGGCGCGACGAGCGGATCTCGACACCGGCGGCCCGTCGCATCGTCGGCAGGGTCGCGCCGGCAGTCGCCGCGGGCATCCTGGCGGTGCGGCGGTGGCCGCGGTCCGGCTGCCGCCTGCCGGTGCTCCTCGTCGCGGGCGGGCGCGACCGGCTCCTGCCCGCCGACGAGGTGACGGCGATGACCCCCCACCTGGAGGACGTCCGCACCTGGGTGCTGCCCCGGGCCGCGCACCTCGGTGCGCTGTCGGCGGACCCGTCCGGCTACGTCGAGCACGTCGTGGGCTTCCTCGACGAGCACCTGCGTGACGGCGTCGACCACGAGGCGAGGGCGGTCACGACATGACGCCGTGGTTGTTCCTCCTCAGCAGTCCCGAGCAGGCCGGCGCCGAGCCGCTGCCCGAGCTCCTGGCGCGGTCCGGGCACCCGGTGGTGGCGGTGGCCACCGACGACTTCGTCGTCGACGCGGTGCACGGACGCGCGGACGCTCTGCGCGAGTGCGGGGTCGAGGTGCTCTTCGACGACGCCGCGCTCGTGCGGCGCGGCCTGCGCGACCGGGTCGCCCCCGCGGCGCGGCTCACCCACCACGACATCGCCGCACGTGCTCTCGACGGACGGACGCGGGTGGTGTGGCGATGAGGTCTCGCGACATCCTGGTCACCCTGCTGGGCTCTCCGCACGAGTCCGACGCCCTCGGTACGGCCCTCTCGCTCGCCTCGGCGATGCTCGACCAGGGCGCTGCCGTGGGCGTGTGGGCGTGCGGCAACGCGACCCTGATCAGCCAGTCGGGCCTCGAACGTGACAAGCCCCGGAACGTCTTCGCCCGTGACGTCGACTACCCGACGAGCGCCCTGTTCGTCGAGGAGCTGCTCGCGCGGCACCCGGGACGGCTGGACTGGGCGGTGTGCCACTTCTGCAGCCACGAGCGGGGCGCGACGGAGCACATCGACGGGGTCCGGACCCGGCCCGCGATGTTCTACCCCCGGTTCGTCGGCGCAGCTGGCCGGACGATCACGGTCGGGAGGCTGTGATGCCGTCCGTCCTCGTCATCGTCGACCGACCGTTCCGTGGTGCGCTGGAACGGCAGTTCGCCGACTCCGTGCACCTCGCACGGGTCGCAGCGCTCCAGTTCGGCAGGGCGTCGATCCTGCTGACCGGTCAGGGCGTCCTGCTCGGCGCCGCGGCGGTGGCTGCCCCGGCCGCCCCTGACGAGCACGTGCCGGGAGCCCTTGCGGGTGCGCAGAGCCTCCTCGCCGCGGCGCGCGACCTGACGGTCCTCGCGGACGCGCGAGCGACAGAGCAGCACGGCGTCACCGAGGCCGTCGCCGAGCTTTTCGAGGTCGCGTCGCCCCAGCGGGTGCTCGAGGCGCTCACCACCCACGACCACGTCTGGTACGCCTAGGAGGCACGGCATGCACACACCACTGGCCGAGATCACGGCTGCGAGCCTCGTGCTCAACCAGCAAGAACCTGCCGACCTGCTCGCGCCCGGCGGGCACGGGACGGCCCGGGGGAGCGGCGTCGACTTCGACATCAGGCGTGACCTCGGGCGCAAGGGCACCCGCACCCTGGACCGGGCAGCCGGGCTCGCGATGCACGCGGTGGGGCGCCTGCCCGGGATGGACGCCGGACCGGGGGACGAGACGCCGGACCTGCCCGACGTCGGCATCGTCCTCGCGACCACCATGGGCAGCATCCAGTCGACGATGGACTTCACGAGGGACTCGTTCACCGGCGTCCGCCCGTTCCACGTCGACCCGGCACGATTCCCCAACACGGTGATGAACTTCGCCGCCGGCCAGTGCGCCATCCGCTACCGGATCCAGGGCCCCAACGCGACGGTCACGACGGGGCACGTCGGCTCGTTCACCGCTCTCGCCTACGCCGTGCGGCTGCTGCACAGCGGCCATGCGCGGCGGATGATCGTCGGGGCGAGCGAGGAGCTGTCGACCGCCCGCGCCCGGCTCGAGCAGGTGTGGGGAGGGAGCACGACGCTCGGGGAGGGGGCCGCGGCCGTGCTCGTCGAGCCGCGAGGTGCCGGCGAGGAGCCGGTCGGCGAGATCCTCGGCCTGGACTCGGCACTGGCGATCGACCCGGAGTCGACCGAGTCCGTGCTGCACCAGCTCTTCGAGCGTGTCCTGGGCGGGTCGGAGCCGACCGCCGCGAACCGTCCCCACGTCCGCGTCGTCGCACCCGGCGATGCCGGCCCCGACTCCGCCGAGACGCGCGCCGCGGCACGCCTCCTCGGCGCGGAAGAGTTCCGGACGGTCTCCGTGGTCGACGCCGCCGCGCACACCGGTGACGTCGGCTCCGCGTCCGGGCTCGTGCAGCTCCAGGCGGCGCTCGCCGCCCTCCGGGCCGCCGGCGCGGACGCGCCGCAGGACTGTGCCCTGATCTCCGGCACCGACCGGGAGGGCGCCGTCCACGTCGCGCTCGTGCGCCTTCCGCAGGACGCACCGTGAGGGACCGGACCGTCGTGCTGACGTGCGGGACGGACGTCGAGCCCGGCACCGAGGCCGCGGCGGCTCGGGCGATGGCCGTGCGGGCCGTCCGCACCCTGACCGGCAGCCTGGCCCCGGTGCAGCTGCGCTCGCGGACGGGCCGTCGCCCGCTGGGCAGCCAGGCCGGCGAGCGCGTGTGGGTCTCGTGGGCGCACTCGCGGGCGGTCGTCGCGGCGGCGGCGTCGACCCGGCCCGTGGGGGTCGACGTCGAGACGTGCCGTCCGCTGCGGGAGCGCGAGGCCCTTGCCGAACGTCTGCGCATGGTCGGCCTCGGTGGCCCGGACGACGAGTCCTGCGCCGTCATCGAACGCTGGTGCGCCCTGGAGTCGGCGCTCAAGGCGCTCGGCGTGGGGTTCGCCCTGCCGTTGCGCCGGATCGCGTTCCGCGACGAGGTCCTGGAGCTCGACGGGCGGCCGACGGCGCTGCGGCGCACCGGGATCACCGCCGGTCTCGGGCCGGTCCACCACGCGTCGGTCGTGCACCAGCGCGCGCCCGCTGATCTTGTCCACGTCGTGGCGCGGTCCGCCGGACCGCTGCCCTTTCACCAGCTCGACGGCGCCCGCCCGGGCGTCTTCTCACCACCACCCCACCAGGAGGAAGTCATGGCGGCTGTGCTCGACAAGGAAGAGCTCCGGAATCTCGTCGCGGACACGATCGATCAGGACGTGGAGGACGTGACGGACGACGCGAGCTTCGTGGACGACCTCGACGTGGACTCGCTGATGGCGCTCGAGGTGACGATGGTGCTGGAGCGTCGGTACAAGGTGAAGCTCAAGGAGGAGAGGCTGCCCGAGGTCACCTCCCTGCAGGCCGCCTACGACCTGCTGAGCGACGAGCTGAAGACGGCCTCGTGACGGCCGGAGCTGCTCGGACCGCCGAGCTGACGGCCGACGTCCGGCCCGCGGCCACCCGCCTCGCGGGCGCGCACCTGTCCTGCGAGGCGGCGGCGGGTCCCGGCACGGTCCGGTTCTCGGCCGTGCTGCCCGTGGGCACCCCGGCCCTGAGCGGCCACTACCCCGGCTATCCCATCGTCCCGGGGGTGTTCCTCGTGGAGATCGCGGCGGCGGCGGAGGCGCGCCACCGGGAGGTGCTCGAGCTGGGGGACCGGTGGGCCGGCGTGCGTTCGGTCCGGTTCCGAGAGCCCGTGTTCCCCGGCCAGCGGATCCTCCTCGAGCGCACCGAGCGGCGCGGCCTCCCGCGCTACACGCTGTCCCACGAGGACGGCGCCGTCATCGTCGTCGTCGACCTCGAGGTCAGGGGGCAGGGCCGGGAGCCGGAGCCGCTGGGCGCGGCGGTACCCGCCGCCGTGCCCTCTGCGGGCGCCGGTGAGCACCCGCGGCCGGAGCAGGTGCTGCCGCACCGCCCGCCCATGCTGCTGCTGGACCGCGTCGAGTCGGTCGAACCGACGGTCTCCCTCACGGCGACCTACACCGTGACGGCCGGGGCGGGCGGAGTGGTCGACGCGGGCGGTGCGGAGCAGCTCCCGTGGCCGCTCGTGCTCGAGTCGTGGGCGCAGGCGGCCGCCATGCTCACGACGTGGGACGACCCGACGCCGGACGTCCGGACCGGCTCCGTGCTGCTGTTCGGCGGAGCGCGCGACGTCCGGTTCGGCGCCGCTCCTCGACCGTCCGCGACGCTCGTGCACGAGGTGCGCCTGGTGGCCGACGCGGGCGGAGCGGCCGTGCTCGCCGGGAGCAGCCGGTGCGACGACCAGCACGTGCTCGAGGTCGGCCAGCTGACCATCGGACGCCGGCCGGCGTCCTCCTTGCCGGACCCTGACCAGACCCGACACCAGGAGGTGGATCGATGACCGACCCCGTTGCTCTCGTCACCGGAGGATCGCGCGGTATCGGCGCAGCCGTCGCCCTGCGGCTCGCTGCCGACGGCCACGACGTGGCGTTCACCTACGCCAGCCGGCACGAGGAGGCCGAGAAGATCGCCGCCGGTGTGGAGGCCGCCGGGCAGAGATGTCTCGCAGCGGCCGTGGACGCCACGTCCCTCGACCAGACCCAGGGCTTCGTCGATCGGGTCGAGACCGAGCTCGGCCCGATCGAGGCGCTCGTCTGCTCGGCCGGCATCACGCGGGACCGGCCGTTGGCGCTCATGTCGGAGGACGAGTGGGGGCAGGTGGTCGACATCAACCTCAACGGCACGTTCACGGCGTGCCGTTCCGTCGCGTACTCCTTCATGAAGCGCCGGCAGGGCGCGATCGTCCTGCTCAGCTCGGTGGCCGGCGTGTACGGCAACGCCGGCCAGACCAACTACTCGGCCAGCAAGGCGGGGATCATCGGCCTCGGCCGCTCGCTCTCCAAGGAGCTCGCACCCCGGGGGGTGCGGGTGAACGTCGTCGCACCGGGCTTCATCGAGACGGACATGACGGCGGTCCTGACCGAGAAGATGCGCGACCAGGTGCGCAAGAACATCCCCTCCGGGCGGTTCGGGACCGCGGACGAGGTGGCGGACACGACCGCCTTCCTGCTGTCCGACCGTGCGGCGTACATCACGGGACAGGTCCTCGGCGTCGACGGCGGGCTCTCGCTGTGAGCGCGGCCCCGAGCTGGTACCTGTCGCTGCGCAGCCCGTACAGCTGGCTCGCCGTGCGCCTCGCCGAACGGCACTGGCCGCGACTGTGGCAGGACGCCGAGCTGCGAGTCTTCTTCGAGCCGGGTGAGGCCATGGCCGACCAGGTGCGGGACCGCCGCCTGGAGTTCCCGTACGTCGCCATGTCGCGGGCCAAGCACCTCTACATCCTGCGGGACGTCCGGCGGTGCGCGGCCGGGCTGGGCCTCGCACCGACCTGGCCGGTGGACCGGGACCCCCGGTGGGAGGTCCCGAGCCTGCCGGTGGTCGCAGCCCTGCGGCAAGACCCAGCCCTGGGCCGAGCGTTCGCCGTCGACCTCACCGCCGCGCGCTGGGAACGGGCCGAGGACATCCTGGACCGGTCGGTCGTGGCAGGGTGCGCCCGGCGGGTGGGTCTGGACCCGGCCATCGCCGACGCCGCCGACGACCCGCAGGTGCGGTCGTGGGCGGGTGAGGAGCTGGAGCAGGTCCAACGGCACGGAGTCTTCGGCGTCCCGATGGTCGTCGTCGGGCGGGAGCCCTACTGGGGGATCGACCGGCTCGGTCTCGCCGCTGCCGCGCACGACGGCGTCGCCCCGCCCTCGGGTGCGGAGGCCTTCGCTGCCGGCGTCCGCGTGCCGGACCTCGGCGGCGACCACGCCGGGGGGTGCGGCTGATGGCATGGCCCCTGGCACGTCGTGTCGGCCGGACGATCGCGACGCGGCTCTACTCACCCCCGCGCCGGGGGCACCACCGCCGGCCGACGGACCTCGGGCTGGAGTTCTCGGAGTCGGTCCGGCGGACGGCCGACGGCGTCGACCTGCACCTGTGGGTGCTCGAACCGCCGACGCGGGCGAGCTCCGGGACTGCGATCGTCGGGCACGGGATCGGGCTGACGAAGTCCGCCAGCCTGCGCCAGGCGGCGCTGCTGCACGAGGCCGGCTACGGCGTCGTCATGTACGACCACCGCAACCACGGCCGGTCCGGCCGGGACGCCGTCCGACCGGGGATGGCCGACCGTTTCACCCTGGACATCCAGGCCGCGGCGACGTTCGCGAGCGAACGCTTCCAGGACGACGGGCCGGTGCTGGCGTACGGGTTCTCCTTCAGCTCGTTCCCGAGCGTCTACGCGTTGCGGGACACCGCGGGGATCGGCGCGGTGGTGTGCGACAGTGGCCCGGTCGCCGACATCGCGCACCTGCTCGGCGGGTTCGCCGAGGCCGGGGCGCTGCCTCTGCCACCGTGGTTGCTGGGCACGCCCTGGGGTCGTGAGGTCGTGGCGGCGTGCGCTGCTCGGGCGGTCGAGCTGCTCGACGCCGAGTGGCCGCCCCCCGCGTCCCAGGGCTCGCTCGACCGCACCCCGATGCTGTTCATCGTCGGGGCCGACGACGCGATGGTGTCGGCGGACCAGGTTCAGGCCGTGGCCGCCCTCTACGACCAGGCGCGCTGCGTGGTGCTCGACGGCGCCCACCTGGACTGCGTCAAACGGGACCCGGAGGCGTACCGCGCCACCTTGGAGGGGTTCCTCGAGTCGTGGGAACCGGCGAGATGACCGTCCTGGCGCCGTCCGACGTCGACCTCTTCAGCGACGCGGTCCTCCAGGACCCCTACCCGGTGCTGCGCGAGCTGCGCGGACTCGGCCCGGCGGTGCACCTGCCCCGGCACGACGTGTGGTTCGTCGGGCGGTACGTGGACGTGAAGGCGTGCCTGGCGGACCCGGGGACCTTCTCGGCACATCTCGGTGTCGGGGTCTCGACAGAGTTCAACCGGCTGTCGCAAGGCACCGCGATCCTCACCTCGGAGGGTGAGCGGCACAGGCTGCTGCGCGAGATCCTCATGCGCGACCTGAACACGCCGCGCCTGCGTGCCGTGCAGGGTCAGGTCGACGACGAGGCCGCACGACTGGTGGCCGGCCTCGTGGCGCGAGGCCGGTTCGACGCGGTGACCGACCTCGCGCGGGTGTTCCCGCTCAGCGTCGTGTGCGCGTTCCTGGGTCTCCCGCTCCAGGACCGGGGAGAGGTCCTGCGGCTGGCCGACGCGGGGATCAACAGCTTCGGCCCGATCAACGAGCGCACCCTGCGAGCGTTCCCGCAGTATCACGAGCTCCTGCGCTACCTGTCGACCGTCGCCGTGCCCCCGTTCCTGCTGCCCGGCGGGGCCGGCGAGACGTTCTACGCCGCCGTCGACGCGGGCGAGATCGACCGGGCGACCGCAGCCGGTCTCGTCTCGACCTATCTGGTGGCAGGCATCGACACGACGATCAACTCGGTGAGCAACGCCCTCCACCGGCTCGGTGCACACCCGGAGCAGTGGCAGCTTCTGCGTGCGGACCCGGACCGGTGGGTCCCGAGGGCGGTGCGTGAGGTCCTTCGCCACGACCCGCCGGTGCAGATGATGACCAGGACGGTGGTGCGGGACGTGAAGATCGGTGCGGTGCACGTGCCTGCCGGCGACCGCGTCCTGCTCTCCTACGCGTCCGCCTGCCGTGACGAGAGGAAGTACGAGGACCCGGACCGGTTCGACATCGAACGGGACCCCCGGGACCACCTGGCGCTCGGGCACGGTGTGCACAACTGCGTGGGCAGCGGGCTGGCGCGCCTGGAGGCGCACGCGGTCCTGCGCGCGTTCGCCCGTCAGGTCGACACCTTCACCTGCGGCGCGCCGCGGCGTCACCTCAACAACGTGGTGCGCGGCCTCGACTCCCTCCCCGTGGAGATCACCGCCGTCGGACGCTCCGCCGCCTCACCGCCGGGAGACCGCGAGGGGGGTGTGCCATCCACGTTCGGCGGCCAGGAACCCGGCCTCGAAGCGGGAGCTTGCCCCGAGCTCGTCCATGAGCTGGCGGACGTAGCGGCGGAACGTCCGCAGGGACACGCCGAGCGTGCGTGCCGCGACGGCGTCGGTGTCCCCGGAGACGAGGAGCGCCAGCACCTGCCGGCGCTGATGCGCGGTGAGCCAGGCGGGCGGGGTGTCGGACGCGGCGCCCTTGGGGGCGTAGCTCCGGCTCCAGTAGGCGAGGGCGAGCTGGGCGAAGGCGGAGCAGACGTGTGCCCCTTTCAGGACGACGCCGAGCTCGTCGGTGTCGACGGGACGCACGAGCGCGACCCGGCGGTCCACGACGAGCAGGGTGATCGACGGCGCGTGCATCGCGATCCGTACGTGGATGCCGCAGCGCCGCATGGTGTCCAGGGTCGCCACGGTGCTGGGGCGCTTGAGGTCGTGCGGGCTCAGCAGGAGCGTCACGTGGACGCCGCGGGCGGCGGCCGACAGGAGCTCGCGGGCGATCGCGACACGCGACTCGGTGGCGGCCAGCGAGACGGTGGCCACCATGACGATCGATGACGTCGCGCCGGCGATCTCCTCGATCGCCAGCGCGTCCAGCTCCCGGACGCAGGTCGTCCGCAGCGGCGAGTCGTCGACGCGTGCGCAGGCGCGGTCGATCTCCTGCGACAGCTCGATCGTCTTCTGCCGCAGACGCCGGAGATCGTCGTCGTCCGAGATCACCGGAGGGGGCGCTGCGAGCGATTGATCCGTATTCATTATTCTCCCCGCGAGTGACTACATAACCCCAGATTCGCGCCTATCCGATTGGCATGAAGATTGTATCCTGCGATCGTGCGAACCATCCGAGGACGCTCCAACGATCCTGCGGCCAAACTTTCCCGCACCCCGTGGAGCTGGGGCGCCTCGGCAGCCGAGAGGGCGGACCGATATGCGTGCGACGGCCTGTCCGCCCCGCAGGACGTCCGGCTGCTCCGGGCCGTCTCGGTCGACGCGGCCCCGGAGGCGGTGTGGTCCTGGCTGGGCAACCTGCGGGTCGCTCCCTACAGCTATGACTGGGCGGACAACCTCGGACGCCGCAGCCCACGCCGGCTGCGGTCCGACCTGCCGCCGCTGGCGGTCGGTCAGCGGGTGATGACGATCTTCACCGCCGAGCACGTCGAACCCGGGTCGGATCTGTCGCTCCGCCTGCACCAGGGGCCCGGGCTGGCGCTGTTCGGCCAGGTCAGGGTCACGTACGCCGTCCGCCCGGACGGGGACGGCAGCCGGCTCGTCGCCGTGCTCCGGCTCGCCGGAGGCGGCGGCCCGCTGGGTTCGCTCCGCCGGACGCTGCTCGCGTGGGGAGATCTGCTGATGATGCGCAAGCAGCTGCTCACGCTGCGGGACCTGGCCGAGGGCCGGTGGGACCCGCACCGGCCCTCCCGTCGACGCTCGCGTCGTCGTCGCTGACCCGTCAGCGTGCCCGGCTCGGCGCCGGACACCGCGCGGACGCTCTGTGCCCGGTACGGGAAGTTCGCGCGGAAGAGCCATTTCCGGGAGCGCTCCCGCCCTTTTGCGAAGTGGCAGCGGCCAGGGGGTCCGGAGGGTCGCCACAAATGTCGCACGGTACGGCGGACATCCTCTCCCGTCGCGCGGCGATCCGCACGCGGAAGCCGGGCCGTCTCATGCGATCCGCGACCGATCGTCGAAGTAGCCGTGCCAGGGCTGTGCCAGGCTGGTGGGCATGGCCGACCGCTTGCGCACCGCCACCTCCCCGTACCTGCGCCAGCACGCGGACAACCCCGTCGACTGGTGGCAGTGGGGCGAGGACGCCTTCGCCGAGGCCCGCCGACGCGGCGTGCCGGTGCTGCTCTCCGTCGGGTACGCCGCGTGCCACTGGTGCCACGTCATGGCGCACGAGTCCTTCGAGGACGACGGCGTCGCGCAGGTGATCAACGACGCGTTCGTACCGATCAAGGTGGACCGGGAGGAGCGCCCCGACGTCGACGCGGTCTACATGACCGCCACGCAGGCCCTGACCGGCCAGGGCGGCTGGCCCATGACGGCGTTCCTCACCCCGGACGGCGAGGCGTTCCACTGCGGCACCTACTTCCCTCGCGAGCACTTCCTCGGGGTGCTCGGCGCGGTCCGCGACGCCTGGACCGACCGGCGTGACGCCGTCGTGCAGCACGGTTCCGCCGTGACGGAGGCGATCGCCCGGACGACCGGGCCGCTGCCGGGGGCGCCGCTGGACGACGAGGCGCTCGCCGGAGCGGTGTCCGCCGTCGCGCGCGACGCGGACCGGGTGCACGGCGGGTTCGGCGGGGCGCCGAAGTTCCCGCCCTCGATGACGCTCGAGCACCTGCTGCGCCACCACGCCCGCACCGGCGACGCCGCGGCGTCGGCCCTGGTCGAGCGCACGTGCGAGGCGATGGCGCGCGGCGGGATCTACGACCAGCTCGGCGGCGGGTTCGCGCGCTACTCCGTGGACGCGCGCTGGGTGGTGCCGCACTTCGAGAAGATGCTCTACGACAACGCCCAGCTGCTGCGCGTGTACGCGCACCTGTGTCGGGCGACCGGCGCGCCGCTCGCCGAGCGGGTGGTGCGCGAGACCGCGGAGTTCCTCCTGCGCGACCTGCGCACGCCCGAGGGCGGGTTCGCCTCCGCGCTCGACGCCGACACCGACGGGACCGAGGGCCTGACCTACGCCTGGACGCCCGCACAGCTCCGTGACGTGCTCGGGGACGACGACGGCACGCGGGCCGCCGAGGTCCTCGCGGTCACCGAGGCGGGGACCTTCGAGCACGGGTCCTCGACGTTGCAGCTGCCCGAGGATCCGGAGCCCGCGTGGTGGGGTCCGGTGCGTGCCCGGCTGCTGGCCGCCCGGGACGCGCGCCCTCAGCCCGCCCGCGACGACAAGGTCGTCACCGCGTGGAACGGCCTGGCGGTCGCGGCGCTGGCCGACGCGGGAGCACTGTTCGAGCGGGACGACTGGGTGGCCGCCGCACGCCGGTGCGCGGAGCTGCTGCTCGACCGGCACGTCGTCGACGGGCGGCTGCGGCGTGCCTCGCGGGACGGCGTCGTCGGCACGCCGGCCGGGGTGGCGGCCGACCACGGTGACCTCGCCGAGGGTCTGCTCGCGCTGCACCAGGCCACCGGCGAGGCCCGCTGGCTCACCGCCGCCGGTGACGTGCTCGACGTCGCGCTGGAGCACTTCGCCGACGCCTCCGGGCAGGGCGGCTTCTACGACGTGGCCGACGACGCGGAGCGGCTCGTGGTGCGCCCGCGCGATCCCAGCGACGGGCCCGAGCCGTCCGGGCAGTCGGCCCTCGCCGCGGCGCTCGTGACGTACGCGGCACTGACCGGTTCGGCGCGGCACCGCGGGGCTGCGGAGTCCGCCGTGGCTGCGTCCGGGGCGCTCGCCCGCCAGGCTCCGCGGTTCGCCGGCTGGGCGCTCGCCGCGGCCGAGGCCCTGGCCGCCGGGCCTCTGCAGGTCGCGGTGGTGGGCAGCGGCCCCGGTGCGGCCGACCTCGCGCGCACCGCACGTCGCACGCCCGCCGCGGGCGCCGTCGTCGTGCACGGACCGCCGGACGCCGACGGCGTGCCGCTGCTCGCGGACCGACCCCTCGTGGCCGGCGGGCCGGCCGCCTACGTGTGCCGCGGGTTCGTCTGCGACCGCCCCGTGACGACGACGGCGGAGCTGGCGGCCGCGCTCGGCACACCGACCGGCACCGCGAGGTAGAGCCTCCGGTACTCCGGAAGAGCACCCCGCGCACTTCTCGACGACACGAGGCTCTACTTCGCGGAACCGTTGCCGGGGAGGGTCATGGCGCGCAGGTCCTCGAGAGTGCCGTCGAACACGTTCATGTCGATGTGCTCCTCCTCGCCCGCGTAGCCGTGCAGGGTGTCGCGGTCGGAGTACTGCCAGAACTCCCACTCCTGCCGGGGCACCTCCGGGGAGAGCACGACCGACCGGATCCACAAGGGGTAACGGTCGTACTCCGCGCCCAGGTAGACCTCTCGCATCTCCTGGGTCGTGTAGATGGTCGGCGGGGCGCCGTAGTGCGCCTCGAGCGCCTCGAGCATCGGGTCGAGGATGCCGCGCAGCTCGGTCACCGACGGGGGGTCCGCTGCGAAGTCGCCGTAGTACTCGACGTCCACGACCGGCGCCAGGGCACCCGTGGTCGCCGGCACCTGCCCGATCAGGTGCGCCGCCTGGTCCTCGCCCGGGCTCTCGAAGCTGAGGAAGTGGTAGGCGCCCACCAGGAGGTCCGTCTCCCGCGCGCCGGCCCAGTTCGCGGCGAACCGCTCGTCCACGTGGCTCGACCCCTCGGTCGCCTTGATGAACGCGAAGTCGAGGTCCTGACCGGCCAGCACCGGCCAGTCGATCTCACCCTGGTAGGCGGACACGTCCACCCCGCGGACGTCGTAGTCGTCCGTGGCGAGCCGGTTCGGCCACAGGACGCCCTCCCAGACCAGGGCGGCCACGACGGCGACCGCCAGTACGCCCGCGCCCAGGGCACCCAGGGCCCACCACCGGCGTCGTCCCCTGCGCTCGCTCACCGGTCGATCATGGCAGACGGTCCGACGGCGGCCGGCCCGGCAGGGCCGAGACCTCCGAGGCGCCGCGGGTGGCGGCGAGCGACCCCAGCAACCGCAGGGCCGCCGAGCTCGACCCGTCGTGGGCGTGGTAGACCACGAGCTGCTGACCGGGGCTCGAAGGGACGTCGAAGGTCTGCATCCGCAGCGTGAGCCCGCCGACGTCCGGGTGGTGGAACCGCTTGCTGCCGTGCCCCTTGCCGCGCGCGTCGTGGCGTGCCCACCGGTCGGCGAACTCGGTGCTCTGCGCGGTCACGGTGCGCAGCACCTCGCGGATCCGGGGGTCGTGGGGGAAGGCTCCGTGCAGGAGCCGGAAGCCCGCGACCGTCGAGCTCGCCACCTCGTCCCAGTCCGGGTAGAACGTGCGTGCCGCGGGATCGAGGAACACCGTGAGGACCAGGTTCACGCCGTCGTCGAAGCCGTCGAACAGCGCGCCGGCCAGGGCGTTGGTGGCCAGCACGTCGTAGGCGCGGCCGACGACGAGCGCGGGAGTGTCCGGCCACCGGTCCAGCAGGTCGGCCAGCCCGGCGTCGATCTGCTCGGGCAGCGTCACCCGCCCCGGTGCGGGGGCAAGACCGGCGATCCGGTACAGGTGCAGGCGGGCGTCGTCGTCGAGCTGCAGCACCTGGCTCAGCGCGTCCAGCACCTGCGCCGACGGATGGCGTTCCCGGCCCTGCTCGAGCCGGACGTAGTAGTCGACGCTCATCCCGGCCAGCATCGCGACCTCCTCGCGCCGCAGACCTGGCACGCGGCGCACCCCCACGACCGGCACCCCGGCCTCGCGGGGGGTCACGCGGGCGCGCCGGCCGCGGAGGAAGTCGCCGAGCGGTGTCGAGGCCATGGTCCCGATGCTAGGTCGCGGCGGACTCGCGAGGGAGGGTGCGCCGCTCCCAGGCGCGGGGCGGCCTTCCTCGGACCGCGACCCGGCGCGCAGGGTCGATGTCATGACACACAGCACTACACCCCGCACAGTCCTGGTCACCGGCGCGAGCAGCGGGATCGGCGAGGCGACCGCCCGCCGGCTCGCCGCCGAGGGCCATCACGTGATCCTGACCGCTCGCCGGGTCGACCGCCTCCGGGCCGCCGTCGGCGAGCTCCGCGACGCCGGACACAGTGCCGAGGCCCGCGAGCTCGACGTGAGCGACCGCGACGCGGTCACCGCCGTGGTGGACGCCGTCGTGGCGGAGCACGGGCGCCTCGACGTGCTCGTCGGCAACGCCGGCGTCATGCTGCTCTCCCGGCTCGACGCCCTGCTGGTCGACGAGTGGGACCGCATGCTCGACGTCAACCTCCGCGGCCTGCTCCACGGCATCGCGGCCGTCCTGCCGCACTTCCGCGCGCAGGGCGGCGGCCACGTCGTGACCGTGGCGTCGATCGGCGCCCACGAGGTCGTCCCGACGTCGGCCGTCTACTCCGCCACCAAGTACGCCGCCTGGGCGCTCACCGAGGGCCTGCGCCAGGAGTCCGACCCGAGCATCCGGGTGACGACGATCTCGCCCGGCGTCGTGGAGAGCGAGCTGGCGGGCCACATCACCGACCCGACCGCGTCGGCCGCCATGGAGGCCTACCGCGCGGCCAGCATCCCGCCGGACGCCGTGGCCCGCGCCGTCGGCTTCGCGATCGAGCAACCGGCCGACGTGGACGTCAACGAGATCGTCGTGCGGCCCGCGGCGCAGCGCTGAGCAGCACCGAGCAGCACCGATCCGCGGGAACCCGGACGGCGGGCGAGGCGTTGGACCGGACGACCCCGCCCGTCCCGGAAGGACCCCCGCATGCCCGCGCCCGACACCCTCACCCCCGCGGACCGCACCGCCACGGCACGACCCGGCGCCAAGCCGCAGCTCTCCGGGCTCGGCCGGCTCTACGCCGTCGTCGCCTGGATCGAGGCCTTCACCTGGGCCGGCCTGATCGTCGGGATGGTCCTCAAGTACGTCACGGAGACCACCGAGGCGGGGGTGTGGCTGTTCGGGCGGCTGCACGGCGGGGCGTTCGTGGCCTACGTCGTCGTCGCGCTGATCGTCGCCCTCAAGCACCGCTGGGGGCTGTGGCGCACGTTCGTGGCGCTCGCGGCCGCCGTCCCGCCGCTCACCACGGTGGTCGTCGAGTGGTGGCTGCGGCGCACCGGGCACCTCTCGGAGCCGGCGCAGATCCCCGGGTCCCCGGAGCGTCGCCCGTAGTTTCCCCGATCGTTACCCGCCCGGTGCCCGCGCGGGGGCGGCGCTGGCTAGTGTGATTTCATCCATCTCGATCAGTGGGAGAAATCACACATGCACACCATGCGCAAGCAGGTGGCCGGAGCCACGACGCTCGGCCTCGCGCTCGCGGGTGTCGCCACCGTCGGCGCGCTGCCAGCCCAGGCCGCCGACCCTGTCGACATCCAGATCCTTGCCACGAACGACTTCCACGGCCGCATCCTCGAGGACACGTTCGGCGGCTCCGCCGGTGCGGCGGTGCTCGCCGGCGCGGTGCAGGAGCTGCGCGGGGAGAACCCGAACACGGTCTTCGCGGCGGCGGGCGACCTCATCGGCGCCTCGACGTTCGAGTCGTTCATCCAGCAGGACAAGCCGACCATCGACGCCCTCAACGCCGCGGGCCTCGACGTCTCGGCGGTCGGCAACCACGAGCTCGACGGCGGGTACCACGACCTGGTCGACCGCGTCCTCGGCGACTTCGACCCCGAGACCAACCCGTTCGGCGGTGCCGAGTGGGAGTACGTCGCCGCGAACCTCAAGATGCGGGCCACCGGCGACGACGCCGTCCCCGCCTCGTACATCTCGACCCAGGACGGCGTCGAGATCGGCTTCGTCGGCGCCGTGACCGAGGACCTGCCGTTCCTCGTCAGCCCCGCCGGCATCGAGGACATCGAGGTCACCGACATCGTCGAGGCGGCGAACGCCGAGGCGGACGCCCTGCGCGCGGAGGGTGTCGACGTCGTCGTCGTGCTCGTCCACGAGGGCGCCACGTCGAACGACTGCGCGAGCGTGACCGACGGCGCGTTCGGCGACGTCGTCACCGGGCTCGACGGCGACGTCGATGCGATCGTCTCGGGCCACACCCACCTCGAGTACGACTGCCGGGTCCCCGTCGCCGACTGGGCCGGGCGGGCCGTGACGGAGCGGCCCGTCGTCTCCGCCGGGCAGTACGGCGTGAACCTCAACCAGCTCGTCTACACCGTCGACCCGGGCACGGGCGAGATCCTCGGCCTGGAGACCGACGTGCTGCCGCTGCTCGGCAACTACCCGGCCGACCCCGAGGTGCAGCAGATCGTCGACGAGGCCGAGGACGTCGCCGCCGAGCTCGGTGCCGAGCCGCTCGGCGAGGTCTCCGGCGTCCACCACCGCGCGCAGCGCTGGGGCGTCGACGCCGAGACCGGCGAGGACGTCCTCGTCGAGAACCGTGGCGGCGAGTCCACCCTGGGCAACCTCGTCGCCGAGGTGCAGCGCTGGGCCACCGCGACCGAGGAGGCCGGTTCCGCGGAGATCGCGTTCATGAACCCGGGCGGCCTGCGGGCCGACCTGACCGGTGACCCGGAGGCGGAGCTGCCGCGCACCCTGACCTACCAGCAGGCCGCCGTGGTGCAGCCGTTCGCCAACACGCTGGTCAACATGCGGCTCACGGGCGAGCAGGTCAAGACGGCGCTCGAGCAGCAGTGGCAGCGCGACGCCTCCGGCGACGTCCCGTCGCGGCCGTTCCTGCGGCTCGGGGCCTCCGAGGGCTTCACCTACACCTATGACCCGGCGCTCGCGGAGGGCGACCGGATCACGGGGATGTGGCTCGACGGCGAGGCGATCGACCTCGATGCCTCCTACTCGGTGACGGTGAACTCGTTCCTGGCCACCGGCGGGGACAACTTCCACGTCTTCGCCGACGGCGCCGACGCGCGGGACACCGGCAAGGTCGACCTGACGGCGTTCGTCGACTACATGGCGGAGCACGCCGTGGACGAGCCGCTCGGGGTCGACCCGAGCCAGCGCGCCGTCGGGGTGTCGTTCAGCGTGAACGAGGCGCTCGAGGCCGGTGCGCCGACGGCGTTCGAGGTGTCGTCCTGGTCCATGTCCGCCCCGGCCGACGTCACGGACGACGAGCTGGTCGTCGAGCTCGACGGGCAGGAGCTCGGCCGGTTCGCCGTCGACAGCACCGTGGGCACCGAGCCGTTCGACGAGGTCGGGACCGCGTCGGTCGAGCTCACCCTGCCCGACGGGCAGGCCGGCACGCTGACGCTGGTCGGTGCGGCCACGGGCACCGAGGTCGTCGTCGGGGAGGTGGAGGCCTCGGGCCCGCCGGAGTGGGTGCGCGGCGAGGTCTACACCGCGGGCGACCAGGTCACCTACGACGGTGCGGTCCACGAGGCCATGTGGTGGACCACGGAGACCCCGGGGGCCTCGCCGTGGGGCTCGTGGCAGGAGATCGCGACGATGGCGGACGGCACGGCGGTGTGGACGCCCTCGCGGGTCTTCACCGCCGGTGACGTCGTCGAGCACGACGGCGCCACCTTCGAGGCGCAGTGGTGGACGCGGAACCAGGAGCCCGGCGACTCGCCGTGGGGCCCCTGGCGCCTCACCGACTGATTCCGGACCGGGCGCCCGGCAGCCTTCCTCGACCGGCCAGGTGGGGGGAGGGGCCGGGCGCCCGTTCAGTCCCAGTCGCAGGCGGCGCTGACGTAGTCGAAGAACGCTGCCCGAGCCTCCTCGGGCAGCGGGAGGTAGACCGGCGGCTGCGCGACGCCGTCCACGGTGGTCAGGACCGGTGTGAACGTGCCGCGCTTGTCCTCGGCCACGGCGTGCGGGTCGCACCGCTGCGGGACGACGTCGAGGACCACGTCGCCGGCGCCGTCCGGCTCCACGGCGTCGCCCGTCCACGCCTCCGAACCGTCGGCCGGGGCCATGAGCGTGGTGCCCGTGATCCGCTCCACCGCGACCCGCGACCCGCGGGCCGCCGGGTACCGGCTCGACCCGGACGCGCAGCAGGAGCACCAGCTCGCCGCCGCGCCGCTCGGTCGCCAGGTCCGGCAGCACGTTCAGCGACGCCCCGGACGCCACGAGCCGCCGGGCGCACTCCTGGGTGTGGACGGCGGCGAGGCGCCCGTGCGGGTCCGTCGCGGTCAGCGCCACCTCCCTCGGCGGTCCCGACGCAGCGGCCTCACCGAGCGCGACCGTCACGCGCACCGGCACGGTGCCCTCGCCGTCGTCCCCGGGGGTGCCCGACGCCGGTGGTGCGGACGCGCAGTCCACGTCGCCGAGGGTGATCCGGACGTCCCGCGCCGCCCCCGGCCGCAGCGTCGCGGGCTGCTGGGCGCCGTCCGGGCCGCTCGGCCCGAACCCGTCGGCCCCCATGCTCCCGGACAGGAGCGTCAGCGTCGCGGCCGAGCCGTTGGTCACGTGCAGCTTGGCGGTGCCCTCGGCGTACTGGGTGCGATCCTGGCGGACCTCGACCCGCAGGCTCGAGGTGACGTCGTCGGGCACGGTCGCGGTGGTCGCCGGGGCCGACGGCGTCCTCGACGGAGCGTCCGGCGGCTCGCCCGCCGAGCCGCATGCCGAGACCGCCACGACCACGACGGACGTGGCCAGCACCCTGGCGGCGCGGCCGCGACGACCGACCGTCACACCGACCCCGCGTCGGCACGGGCCGGGCGGTCGATCACCCGGGACATGACGATCGCCGTGCGGGTCTTGTCGACGCGCGCGCCGACCCGGAACGACTCGACGATGCGTTCCACGTCCGCCATGGAGTCCGCCATGATCTGCACCAGCGCGTCGGCCTCGCCGGTGACGGTGTCCACGCGGACCACCTCGGGGATCGGGCCGAAGTCGCGCTCCAGGGCGGCTGGGGAGATGTTGCCGCGGCAGAAGATCTCGACGTACGCCTCGATGCGCCAGCCGAGCTGCTCCGGCGAGACGCGGACGGTGAACCCGGAGATCTCCCCGCGCGCCTGCATGCGGTCGACGCGCCGCTTCACGGCGGGCGCGGAGAGCCCCACGGTCTCGCCGATCTCCGCGTAGGACGCCCGCCCGTCGCGCAGCAGGTGTCCCACGATCCGGCGGTTGGTCTCGTCCACGGTGCATTCTCCACTCGTCGGCGGCGATTCGTTGCGTCAAGGGTAGCGAATCATGCAGAAAGGGCATCCCAGGCGCATGATTCAGTACGTCGGGGGCAACGCCGCACCCCCTACGGTCACCGCATGACGTTGATCACACCGCCCGTCGCGCCTCCCGAGCCCGGCACGGCGACGCACACCGCCCGAGACCGCACCGCGACCCCGCGCCACTTCCTCATGTGCCCCCCCGTGCACTTCGACGTCGTCTACGCGATCAACCCGTGGATGGACGTCACCGTGCCCGTCGACGCCGGCCACGCCGTCGTCCAGTGGCAGGCGCTCAAAGCGGCGTACGAGTCGCGCGGGCACACGGTCGACGTCATCTCGCCCGAGCCAGGCCTGCCCGACATGGTCTACGCGGCCAACGGCGGCGTCGTCGTCGGCGGCAAGGCGCTCGCGGCACGCTTCACGTTCCCCGAGCGCCGGCCCGAGGGCGTCGCGTACGAGGCATGGCTGCGCGAGTCCGGCCCGGTCCGCGGCCTCGTCAGCCTCGGCCAGGCCGCCGAGCGCAACGAGGGCGAGGGCGACCTGCTGTGGGACGGCCAGGTCATGCTCGCCGGCACCGGCTTCCGCACCACCCGCGCCGCGCACGCCGAGGTCGCCGAGCGGCTCGGCGTCGACGTCCTCACGCTCGAGCTCGTCGACCCGCGCTTCTACCACCTCGACACGGCCCTCGCCGTGCTCAGCACCGGCGGGCCCGACGGCGGCACGCGCGCCGAGATCGCCTACTTCCCCGAGGCCTTCACCCCGGAGTCCCGGGCGACGCTGCGCGAGCGGTACCCGGACGCCGTCGAGGCCACCGAGGCCGACGCCGCCGTGCTCGGCCTCAACGCGGTGAGCGACGGCCGCCACGTCTTCCTCACCGACCGCGCCACCGGGATGCACGCCGCCCTGCGCGACCGTGGCTTCGAGCCCGTCGGCATCGACCTGTCCGAGCTGCTCAAGGGTGGCGGCTCGGTCAAGTGCTGCACCCTCGAGCTGCGGCCCGACCCGGCCCGCGCCACCGCGCCCGCCGCACCCGTCGTGAAGGAGGCCCGAGCATGACCACCGTCGACCTGCTGGACGTCCCCGCCGCCGCCCGCTGGATCGCCGCCCGCGGCCCCGAACGGATCATCGCCGAGCTGACCGACGCCCTCGCGGCCGACTTCCGCCGCTGGCCCGAGCTCGACAAGCGCCCCCGCGTCGCCTCGCACTCCGACGAGGGCGTCATCGAGCTCATGCCCACCTCCGACGGCGTCACCTACGGCTTCAAGTACGTCAACGGCCACCCGGTGAACCCGCTGCGAGGCTTCCAGACCGTCACCGCGTTCGGTGTGCTCGCCGACGTGCACAACGGGTACCCGACGTTCCTCGCGGAGATGACGCTGCTCACCGCGCTGCGGACCGCCGCCACCTCCGCGCTCGCGGCGCGCGCCCTCGCGCGGCCCGACTCGCGCACGCTCGCCCTGATCGGCACCGGCACGCAGGCGGAGTTCCAGGCGCTCGGCATGCGAGCCGCCCTGGGGATCACCCACGTACGCGCGTGGGACGTCGACCCCGCGGCGCGCGAGAAGCTGGTCCGCAACGCCCGCAGCCTCGGCTTCGAGGTGCACGAGGCCACCAGCGCCGCCGACGCCGTCCGGGGCGCCGACGTCGTCACCACCTGCACCGCCGACAAGCGCAACGCCACCGTGCTGACCCTCGACATGCTCGCGGACGCCGCCCCCGGCGTGCACGTCAACGCCATCGGCGGCGACTGCCCCGGCAAGACCGAGCTCGAGGCCGGCATCCTCACCGCGCCGGGCACCGCCGTCGTCGTCGAGTACGAGCCGCAGACGCGGATCGAGGGCGAGATCCAGCAGCTCCCGGCCACGTCCGAGGTGACCGAGCTGTGGCAGATCCTCACCGGCGACGCCCCCGGGCGCACCAGCCCCGACCAGGTGACCGTGTTCGACTCCGTCGGGTTCGCCGTCGAGGACTGGACCGCCCTGCGCTACGTGCACGCGGCCGTGCTCGCCGACCCCGACGCGCGCCGGCTCCTGCGGCAGGTCGACCTCATCGCCGAGCCGACCGACCCCAAGGACCTGTGGTCGCTGATCTCCGCGGAGGTGCTGCAGCCTCTGGTGCGACGGCTCTGACGGCTGTGACGTCGTCCACGACCGGGCGCCTGCACCGCGGGACCGACTTGCCCTACCCCTGCCGCGCACTGCGATCATGGGCCGGCGCGGGGTAGTGACCGCACGGAACACGCCGGGCGGCCGGCAGAGAGCGAGGTCGCGTGAGCGCGTCAGGCAGGGGCCGGGAGCGGGCTCTCGACGACGGTTCGGCCCCGCAGAGCGACCCTGCCGTCGACGACGCCGTCCAGCGCCTGCGCGCCGTGGCCCGGGCCGCCGGGCACCCCGACGGCCCCGGCGCCGCCGGCTCGGCCGACCCGGACGTCGTCCGCACGGCGCTGGCGACCCTGCCGCACGACGACCAGCAGCTCCTGTGGTCCCAGCACGTGCTGGGTCGGGGCATCGAGGTGGTCGCCCGCGAGCTGGGCCTCCATGCGCGGGCGGCGGCACGGCGCCTGCGGTCCGCGGAGGACCGCCTCGGCCGCGCGCTCTCCGCCGCACACGCGCGCACGCCGGGCCGCGAGAGGTGCATGGAGACGCGGGGCGCGCTCCACGACTACGTCACCCACCGGCTCGGCGCCGGGCGTCGGCAGACTCTCGAGGACCACCTGTTCGGCTGTGCCGGATGCATGCGCTCGTTCATCGACGTGCGCCACGCCGCGTGGGCCCTGCGGGACACCGCACCCCTGCTCCTGGGTGGGCTCGCCGCCACGGGCGCCGCCGCGCCGGTCGTGGTCGGCGCGGCCGGAGCCGCCACCACGCACACCGGCTTGCTCGCCGCGCTGGGGCCCGTCGGGACAGCGCTCGCGGCCGGCTGGGAGTGGGTCGACCGAGGGCTGCGTCAGGTGTTCGGACGCCCCGTCGCGGTGGCCGCCGGTGTCGGGCTGGCCGCGGTCGCCGTCGCCGCGGTGGCGATGGTGAGCGGACTCCCCGGCGGGAGCTCCGAGGCCCCGGCTCCGCCCCCGGTCGCGCAGGCACCCGCCGCGCCGGACGAGCCGGCCGTGGACGAGACACCCGAGCCGTCCGCGACGCCGAGCGAGCCGGACCCCTCGCCGTCGGGCACGCCGGAGCCGACGCCGAGCGAGCCCGGACCGACGCCGTCGGGCACGGTCGAGCCGCAGCCGCAGACCGTCAGGGAACCGGAGCCCACGCTGAGCGCGGAACCCGAGCCGACGCCGTCGGACACCGCACCTCCGCGCGACCCGGAGCCGACGACCAAGCCGCCCGCCACGGAGCCGACGAGCCCGCCGACGACGGCGCCGCCCGAGGACCCGCCCCCGACGTCACCCGAGCCCGAGCCGGTGCCGGAGGAGCGCACCGTCGCGCTGACCGTCGGCGGGATCGGCTGGTTCCGGGTGGTCCCGAGCGATGGTGCGGAGATCGTCGCGGTGGAGACGGCCGAGGGCTACACCAAGGCGGAGTTCGGGTGGGACGACTCCTGGCGCGTGTGGACGGCGAACGCCAGGCGCGGCACCGTCCAGGTGACCGTTCGGGGCGACCCGGGCTCGGCGCCCGGCGCGTCGCTGGCGCTCTGGCAGCGCGGCTGACGGCCTACCTCGGCCGGAGCGCTGCGACCTCGCGTTCGAGGAGGACGAGCACCTCGTAGTGGTCCGTCTGCGGGAACATGTCGAGCAGCACCGCCCGCCGAGGCCGCAGCGACGGCATCTCGGCCAGGTCCCGGGCGAGCGTCGAGGCCCGGCAGCTCGAGTAGAGCACGCGGCCCACGCCCGACGTCTCCAGACGCCGCGCCAGGTCCGCCCCGATCCCGCGCCGCGGCGGGTTGACGACCACCAGCTCCGGGTCCGTGTCGGTGCCGAGCGCGAACCCGGTCGCGTCGCCCGCGGAGAACCGGACCTCGCGCATCGCGTCGCGCCACCACGAGGCGTCCCGACCGCCGACGACGGCGTCCGGCGGCAGCGCGGCCAGCTCGCCCGCCGTCGTGGTCGCCGATGCCACGGCCTCCGCCGAGAGCTCGATGCCGCTCACCGACCGGCCCGGCGCCGCGCAGTGCAGCGCGAAGCCGCCGACCCCGCAGTACAGGTCCCACAGCGACGCCGGGTCCACCTCGTCGACCCACTGCCTGGCCTGCCGGTACAGCGTCGCGGCGACCTCGGTGTTGGTCTGGAAGAAGCTCTGCGGGCGCAGGTGCAGCGTGATGCCGTCGACGCGCATCGGCAGCGTCTCGCGCTCGGTGAGCACGATCTCCTGCTCACCCTCCAGCACCGCGGCGTGCGCCGGCTGGACGTTGACGCTGAGCACGGCCAGCCCTGGCAGCGCGGAGTGCAACCAGGGCAGGTGCTTGCGGATCCGGGCCACCGCCTCGGTGGACCGCAGCACCAGGCGGACCATCAGCTCGCCGTCGGGGGAGAGGGTGACCAGCACGTGCTTGAGCTCGCCGCGGCGGGCGGCGTCGCGCGGGGTGACCTTGCGGCGGCGGGAGGTGCCGCCGTCGGGCGCAGCGCCGTCCGGGCCGGTGGCGGGCGAGAGGTCGTAGGGCTGGAGCCGGGCGCGCGTGACCAGCTCGGCCAGCGGGCCGAACGCCGCCTGCAGCGGCGCCGGGTAGAGGCCGCAGTCCGTGAGGTCGACGCTCCGCCCGGCGTACGGGCCGGGCGGGCCGACGATCCCGAGCACCGGCGCGTCCACCGTGCCCGTGACCACCATCTTGGCCTTGTTCCGGAAGCCGCTCTCGGCGCCGGTGACCGCGGGCAACCAGGTGACGCCGTCGTACGCCGCGAGCAGCTCGCGGACGTGCGCCTCCTTGCCGGCCACCTGCGCCGGGCGGTCGAGCTGGATCAGGGTGCACGAACGGCACCGGCCGGCGTCGTAGTGAGGGCACTGCACCCGTCCATTGTCCCGCCCGTCAGGCGGGGAGCCGTTCGGCGATGGCCCGGACCTTCGTCACGTACGCCTCCTGGTCGATGTCCGGGATGTTCGTCGCGCGCGGCACGAGCCCGACGGCGCCGTCGATCTCCTCGCGCACGATGTCGGCGTGCCCGGCGTGCCGGCTCAGGTCGTAGATCACGTGCACGATGATCCGCTCCAGCGTGACGTCCCCGCGCTCGCCCCACCACGGCACGCGTCCCGGTGCATCCAGCGGCAGCTCGGTGATGGTGGCGTCGGCGAACTCGGCGGCGCGGCGGTAGAGGTCGATGATCTGCTCCGCGGACTCGTCGGCCGTCGCGTAGAAGTCCGCGTTGGGGTCCTCCTCGAGCTGGGCGTCCGACGGCACCTCGTGCGGCGTCGGCCAGGGCCGCCCGAAGACCTCGCCGAAGTAGCCGGACTCGATGCTGGCGGCATGCTTGATCAGTCCCAGCAGGTTGGTCCCGGTGGGCGTGCGCGGCATCCGCAGCTCCCGTTCCGAGAGTCCTTCCAGCTTCCACAGGAGCGACTCGCGGACCTCGTGCAGGTAGTGCAGCAACATCTGCCGGGTGTCGGGGTAGACGTTCATGGACGAGGCTCCTTCGCCAGGTACGGATCGGGATGGTCGGTGCGTCAGACGGTGAGCAGCCCACGGCGGGTGGCCACGGCGACCGCCTCGGCGCGTCCCGAGACCCCGAGCTTGGCCAGGACGTTCGACACGTGGACGCTGACCGTCTTGGTGGAGATGTAGAGCCGCTCGCCGATCTGCCGGTTCGACAGGCCCTGGGCGACGAGGCCGAGCACCTGCTCCTCGCGCTCGGTGAGGGTGGAGGTCTCCCGGCGTGCCCCGGGGACGGCGAGGCGGGCACGCTTCGTCCAGGCGAGCACGGCGTCGGCCAGCGGGCGGGCGCCCATCTCCTGGGCCTCGTGCAGGGCCTCGACGGCTTCGAGCTCGGCGGCGGCGCGGTCCCCGGCGGCCCGCAGCGCCTGCGCCCAGCGGAACCGTGACCGTGCGGTCTCGTACCGGTAGCCGTAGGAGAACTCGCGCACGGTGGCCTCCCAGACGGCCGGGTCCGCGGGCGTCTGGTCGGTGGCGGCGGCGAGCCGGGCGTGCTCAGCCGCGGCGCGGCGCAACCAGGCGCGACCCTCCGGGCCGAGGACGCCGCCGCGCGGGCGGCCTCGCTCGGCCGTCTCGCGGGCGACCGCGAGCAGCTCGTCGCCCTGTGCGCGCAGGGTCGTCATCGGCTCCGTGCCACCACCGGGCCCGCCGGAGCCCTCAGCGGCCTCGGCCAACGCCGCCAGGGCGAGCGCCGAGATCCAGATGCGGCCCAGGAAGTAGGTGCTCCACACGGCGCCGAGGTGCGCGACGACGGTGCCGGCCAGGTCGAGCGCCTCGTCGTACCGGCCCGCGAAGGTGAGGGCGTCGATGCGGCAGCCGCCGGAGATGAGCGCGATGAACCCGTCAGTGTCCCACTCCTTCTGCAGCGCCTGCGTGGTGTCCAGGACACGGTCGTCACCGCGCGCGACCGCGGCGTACAGGCCGGCGCTCTCCAGCACCATCGCCTCCAGCGCCGGGACTCCGTCCCGCGGGGCCGCCTCCGTCAGGTCGCCGCGCACGTAGCGCAACAGCTCGGCGATCATCCGCATCGAGATGCCGGTGGAGCTGCGCGTCGTGGCGGTCTCCTTGGCGCGCGCCAGTCCCTCGCGCAGCAGCTGCTCCGCGACGTCCAGCCGACCCGCGTAGTACCAGGTCGTGGCGAGGTTGTACCGGCAGCGCAGCTCGGCACCGAGGCTGCCCGCCTCGATCGCGCGGTGCATCGCGGACTCGATGAGGCGGGCCGCCGTCTCCGGGTCGCCCACCTCGATCACGGCCAGGGAGGCGAGCGCGTCGGCCTCCGCCTGCGGCGCCGCGGCCCGGTGTGCCACGTCGATCGCCCGTTCCAGGAAGTCGCGCGCCGCGTCGTCGTCGTCGCGGTTCATCTCGATCCGCCCGCGGACGGCGAGGGTCGAGGCGAGCTCCTCCGTCGGGTCGGTCGCCAGCACCTCGAGCGCGAGGTCGGTCTGGCGGGTCGCCTCGCTCATGTCCTCCTCCACGTCGAGGAGGTTGCGGGCCAGGACGTGCCGCAGGCTCGCCTGGCGTGCCGGGTCGCCGTCGAGCGACTCGATCGCGCGGCGGGTGAGCTGGACGGCGCGGGTGGGCTGACCGTTGCGAGCCGCCGCGGCCGCCGCGTCGAGCGCGACGGCGACCCGGTCGACGCCGACGCGGGCGGCGGCGTCGGGCACCGAGTCCCACAGCGAGAGCACCTGCTCGAGGTGCCGGAGCTCCTCGGTCGGAGCGAGCAGGTCCCGCGCCCGGCCGGCCGCGTCGAAGGACGCCGTGAGCGCCGTCGGCAGGTCGTGGCCCTGCTGCGCGTGGTGCGCACGCTCGGCCGCCGACCCCAGCTCGGGCGAGGCCACGAGCGCCGAGAGGTACGCCAGGTGCATGGCGCCGCGCTCGCCGGGCAGCAGGTCGAGGTAGAGCGCCTCCGCGAGCAGGGCGTGGCGGAACGCCAGGTGCGCACCCTCGACGGCGAGCACCTGGTGGGTGACGGCGTCGCGCAGCGCGGCGGCGGCCACGGCAGGGTCCTCCAGCCCGGGTGTCCCGGCGGCCGCGGAACGCAGCAGGTCCTCGCGGACCTGGCGCCCCGCGACCGAGGCGAGGCGGACGAGCTGCTGCACCTCCGGCGCGAAGCTCTGCATCCGGGCGTGCAGCACGTCGGCGAGCGACCAGGGCAGCGTCCCGGTCGCCATGCCCGCGGCGACCAGCTCCTCGGCGAAGAACGCGTTGCCCTCGGACCGGCGCAGCACGTCGGCGAAGTCGCGTTCCGGCAGCGGGCCGTCGTTGAGCGCGGTGGTGAAGTCGCGCAGCTCGCTGGCGGTGAACGGGTTCAGCTCGACGTGGTCCACCCGCTCCGAGCGGTGCAGCTCGGCCAGCAGGGGCCGCAGCGGGTGCCGGCGGTCGACGTCGTCGCTGCGGTAGGTGAGCACGAGCAGCAGGTGCTCGGTGCGCAGGCGTGTGATGAGGAAGCGCAGCACGTCACGCGTCGAGGGGTCGGCCCAGTGCAGGTCCTCGATCACCAGCACGAGCGGTGCGCCGGCCCGGCCGACCGCCGCGAACGCGCTCGCGAGCCCGTCGAGCAGCGGCAGGCGTTCCGCGTGCTGGTCGTCCTGGGCGGCATGAGAGCCGGCGGGGTCGAGGAGCCGCGCGAGCGCCGGACGCTCCGCGACCAGCTCGGTGACGCAGGCCGCGACGTCGTCGTCCGTGCTGCCCGTCCCGGCCGGCCGGCGCAGCTGTCCCAGCGCCTCGGTGAACGGCAGGTACGGGATGCCGATCTCGCCGAGGTCGACGCAGTGGGCGACGACGACGCGCCCGCCGGCCTCCTCGGCAGCGCCCGCGAGGTGGGTGACGAGCCGTGTCTTGCCCACGCCCGCGTCGCCGCCCACGACGAGCACGCCCGGTTCGCCGGCGGCCGCGCGGTCGAAGGACCTGCGGAACCCGGCGACCTGGTGCTCGCGAGCGACGAGCGGGATCTGTGACGAGCGGCGCACCTTCGCATCGTCCCACCCGGTACCGACAACGGCCGAGGGAATTCCGGCCGCCGTCGTGCCCGGGGGGTGCCGCGTCGTCGTGCGCGGGATCACGCCGCGCGGCGGGCGTGGTCGGCCGCAGGGTGGAGCGCGGCGAGGCCCGACTCGATCTCGGCGGACCGGCGAGCCATCCGTGCGTCCCAGGCGACCGGGTCGGTGCGGTCCGCCACGGTGTCGATCGTGTCGGCCAGGCGGTCGACGGCGTCACGCGCCCGGACGGCCAGACCGCGTTCGCGAGCCTGGCGCCGTGCGGCGCGCCGTGCCCGCCAACGGCTCCAGAAGGACGGCGCACCGTAGGACCGGGCGGCGCGCTCGCGTCGGTAGGCCAGCTCCGCCTCGAAGGCGGGTCCCTGCATGCTCATGATGTGTCCCCTCGCCGTGCCACCGGTCGTTCCGGCATGACTCCACCCTCGTGCTGAGGTGGGGGTCTGCGGATCGTCCGGTCACCCAGTTCTTCGGGGCCGGGGGTACCTCAGACGAGGGCCTCATGGCGGCTCACGGGGTCTGAGGTGCCTCAGCGGAGCGAGCTCAGCGGGGTGCGACGACGGCCCAGGCCTCGATCTCGACGAGCTGGTCCGGGTAGCCGAGCACGGTGACGCCGGCGAGCGTGCTCGGCACGGGATGGTCGGCGAACCGCGCGTGCACCACGTCCCAGGCGGTGTGCAGGTCGCCGGGGTCGGTCGTGGCGACGAGCACGCGGCTCCCGAGCACGTCGGTGAGGGTCGCCCCGGCGGCGTCCAGCGCGGTGACGAGGTTGTCGAGGCACTGCGCCGTCTGGGCGGCGATGTCGCCGGGTGCGACGGTGCGGCCGTCGAGGTCGAGAGGGCAGGAACCGGCGAGCTGCACATGCCGGTGGTCGCCGGTGGTCGTGGCCGCGTAGGCGTAGGGGGCGGTCGGCGCGAGGCCGGGGACGTCGAGGAGGCGCACGGAGGGCATGTCGCGAGGCTAGGGCGGCCGGCGCCCCGTGTCATGAGGATTCGTCGCCCGGTCGGATCGGCAGTTCGTGACCTGATCGGCAGCTTGAACTGCCGATCAGGTCACGGACTGCCGACCAGACGGTGGGGGCAGGCGGTCAGCGCCGGTGCTTGAACACCGTCACCTTCACCGGGGTCTCGACGATCGTGGTGCCGGGCACCTCGTCCGCCACGAGCTCGGTGTGCACCACACCCTTGCCGGGCCGCTTGGCCTTCAGCGTCACGTCGTACGTGAGGCTGCCGCCCGGGGTCGGTTCGGTCGAGGTGACCACCTGGGTGCTGCCGTCCGGCAGCTCCGCGACCATGTCGCCCTCGCCGGCGGCGTTCTCCGCCCCGACCAGGAACGGCATCCCGGGATCGGTGATCGCGTCCGCGTAGTCGAACGTGACGTCCTGCTCACCGTTGGTGCCGATCCACACCTGGAACGACCGGGCGTCCTGGGTGCCCCAGACGTACATGTCCCACTGGACCACCAGCCAGCTGTCGACCCCGTCGGTGAGGCTGCCGATGCGCACACCCTCGGCCGCGGTGCCGTCGCCGGCCTCGCTGTTCAGGTCGGTCCAGAACGGTGCGAGCACCGAGTTGGGACGGGCCGACGACGCGCCGTCCGGCAGGTCGCAGCAGTTGTTGTCCTCGGACGTCCCGCCGCCGGCCACGAGGTAGCCGTTGGAGTCGACGCCGAGCGACGTGTACGTCCGGCCGTTGAACGAGTAGGCCGGCACGTCGTAGTTCGTCAACGTCTCGTCGCCGAAGGACTCCGGCGAGATGCCGAAGTCTTCGAGGTCGAGGAACCCGGAGCCGTCGAGGGCGTCGACGCTCGGCACGCCGAGCTCCGCGGCCGCGAGGTCCCCCGACTCCGAGTGCTTGCCCTTCAGCGCCCGCTCGCCCGTGGTGGTGAGCGACACCGACTGCTCGTTGAACGACTCGTTGGTCGCCGTCACGGTGCAGTCCACCCGGTCCTTGAAGTGGATCGACTCCTCCTCGCAGGACTGGGTCAGCGCCACGTTGCCCTGGGTGGGCACGAAGGCGACCGGCAGGTGGCCGTTACCGCGCTGGGTGCGGAACGTGATCTCGGCGAACTTCTGCTCGCCGCTGGCCGAGGTGTCGGTGATCGTGATGTCGAACGACACGCTCTTGCCGGGACGGACCGTCGCGATCCGAGGGCTGAACGAGATCTTCGTGCCCCGGGGCGCGTCGGCCTTCGGGCGCACGACCAGGTGGCGGCCCGACGTGTTCTCGAGCGTGCGCGTGGTGGTCAGCCTGCCGGGCAGGGTCGGTGCGTTGATCGACGGGATGTTGAGGTCGACCGCGTGCACCGGGTCCGTGGTCAGCGTGGCGAAGCTCGCCGTGGTGTCGCTGATCGTGAACGGCGGCGTCAGCGACTCGCCGACGTCGACGCGGCCCGCGCCCATGTCGAACGGGTCGGCCGGGGTGGTCAGGTCTTCCTTCACGACGTCGGTGGTCGACTGGGTCATGATGGCCGACTTGATCTGCCCCGGCGTCCAGTCGGGGTTCGCCGCGCGGAGCAGCAGGCCCACGCCGGCGATGTGCGGGGAGGACATCGAGGTGCCGTTGATCGCCTGGTAGTACTGGCCGGACGGACCGCTCTCAGGGGCCGCCGGCGTCGGCGTCATAGCTGCGAGGACCTGCACGCCGGGCGCGGTGATGTCCGGCTTGATGACCGGGCCCGCCGGGCCACGGGAGGAGAACGCCGCGATGACGTCACCCTGACCCTCGGACGGCGCGCCGTCGGTGAACGTGCCCGTCACCCCCGAGCGCTCCTCGAACCACGCCATCATCTCGGTGCCGTCCGCGAGGTGCACGGCCGGCAGGTAGTGGTTGTCGGTGGCCACGTCGGCGAGCGTCGGGTTGTAGAGGATCATGCCCTCGGCGTCGCCCTGCATCACGTGGTAGCCCTTGAGGACGCGGGCGTTCTCGCCGCGCTCGCAGAGCACGATCATGCCCTCGAAGGTGCCCTCGGGTGCCGGCTCGAGGCACATCGGGTCGGAGTAGGGCGGCTCGGAGGCGTGCACGACCGGCAGCGGCTCCTCCACGCCCTCGACGATGGAGGCGCCGTCGGCGGTGAACGTCGAGCCGTCGTCGGCCGTCAGCGTGAGCGTCGAGCTGAACTCGCGCGTCTGCGTCGAGGCGGCGACCGTGGTCACCCACGGGCTCACGTGGTTCGCCGTCGCGGCGCCCGGACCGGAGTTGCCGGCCGACGCCGCGACGAAGACCCCGGCGTCGTAGGCGTTGAGGAACGCGATCTCGACCGGGTCGGAGACGGTGCTGCCGCCCGAGATCGAGTAGTTGATCGCGTCGACGTCGTCGACGATCGCCTGCTCCACGGCGGCGACCAGGTCGGAGGTGTAGCCGCCGCCCGGGCCGAGCGCCTTGTACTCGATGATCTTCGCGCCGGGTGCGACGCCCTGGATCTTCTCGAGCTCCGGGCCGATGGTCTGGACGTCCTCGACGACGTTGCCCGCCGACGTGCCCGAGGTGTGGGAGCCGTGTCCCTCCGCGTCCCGTGCGGTGCCCTCGTACAGGTACTCACCCGGGTTCAGCAGGTCGTACATCGCGGTGAAGGAGTAGCCGCCGATGAGCTTGTCGTTGCACTCGAACGGGTCGTCCTCGGGCGTCAGCGGGTTGTCGCCGTAGTTGCAGGCGACCGCCGGGCCGTCGTACGAGCTGAGGTTGCCGTCGTCGGCGAACGAGGGGTGCTCCGGCCAGAGTCCGGTGTCGATGTTGCCGAGCACGAGCCCGTCGCCGGCCTCCGCCTCGGTGCCCAGCTCCTCGTAGGCCGCGGGGGCGTCGATGAAGTCGGTGCTCGAGTCGGTCAGCGGCTTCTCGAGCGTGTTCTCCTGCACGGCGACCACGCCGGGCACCTCGAGCAGCGCCGGGATCTCGTCGCCGGGGACGAGCGCGGCGACGCCGCCGTAGACGACGTCGAAGCTGGTCACGACCTCGGTTCCGGGGACGGCGTCCTGGACGTCCGCGGTGATCGAGCGCTCCTGCTTCTCGACGTACCCCCGGTAGCGCTTCTCGGCGGGGGCGTTCTTCGTCAGGGGCTCGCCGGTGACGGCGGGGCTGGTCGCGTCGTACTCCGGCACGGAGCCGTCGTAGGAGGCCACGGCGTCGTAGTCGTACTTGACCATGACGGGGATCTTCTTGCTCGAGCTGAGCGAGAGCAGCTTCTTCGGCGTCTCGACGAGCGCGCTCGTGGGCGCCTTGGGGCCGTCCTCCCGCGACGTCGCGGTCGGTTGCGCCTCGGTGAGGCTGAGGTCGTCCGGGTCCTGCGGCGCGGCGCCGGCCCCCGTGGCGGTGAGAGAGGTGATGACCAGCGCGGCGCCGGAGGTGATGGCGGCGAGCCGGAGTCTGGACTGGTGTTTCCGCAAGCGCATGTGAGCGCACCCTTCGTCTCGGTCCGTAACGAGACTTCCGGCCTGTGGCCACTGCGTCGTGGCTCCCGTCGCCGGAGGTCCCTCGCAAGATAGTCCTTCTGTGATGCAGGCAACATTCGAGCGTGTGTCGGGCGTGTGTCGGGGCACAGCGAAGGCGGGCAGAAATCGGGGCAAAAGCCTCAGGATGCACGGGCAACCGAAATCGCGGACGATGGGGCGCATGTTCTGGTGGGGGGTCGTCCTGATGGTGCTTGGCGCCGTGCTGGCCGGCAGGGCGATCTGGACGGCGCGGCGCGGCGCGACGGGGGCGCACGGACTGCTGATCGCCGCCGGGATCGGCCTGGCGTTCTGGGGGCTGGTGCTCGGCGTGGTCGTCGTCGTCCGGGGATGACGGGTCGGGCGGCGACGGCAGAGGGTAGGCATGCCTAACTTTGACTGCTACCGTGCTGACATCCTGACGTTCTGTCAGGTCGTCACGACCTTCCGGAGGCCGCCATGCCCACCCTCGCTCCCGAGGCTCCCCTCTCCGTGCTGCTGCGCGAGGGGACGCGCGCCGAGCACCAGGAGGCCGAGTCCGAGGGGTTCGTCTCGCGGCTGATGTCCGGAGACCTCGACGTGGCGGCCTACGCCGACCTCGCGGCGCAGCAGCTCTCGGTGTACACCGCGCTGGAGGAGGCGAGCGCCGTCGTCCGGCACGACGCCCGCGGCGCCTCCCTCGTCTTCGACGAGCTGACCCGCGTCCCGGCCATCGAGCGCGACCTCGCCCACCTGTACGGGCCGGGCTGGCGCTCGGAGATCCGCGTCCTGCCGGCCACGCGGGCGTACGTGGCACGTCTGCACGACGTCGGCTCCCGACTCGCCGAGTACGCCGCGCACGCCTACACGCGCTACCTGGGAGACCTCTCGGGCGGGCAGATCGTCCAGCGCATGATGCAGCGTCACTACGGCATGGGTGCGGCCGGCCTGGAGTTCTACGACTTCCCCGAGATCCCGAAGGCCAAGCGGTTCAAGGACCTCTACCGCGAGCGCCTCGACGGGCTGGACCTGGACGACGCGGAGACCGCCACCGCCGTGGCCGAGGCGCAGGAGGCGTTCCGCCTCAACCGGGCCGTGTTCGCCGAGCTGGGCGAGTCGCACCCCGGTCCTGCCTGACCGTCCGCCGTCGGTAGGGTGCGCACATGGTCGCCCGCTACGCCGCCGCCGTGCTCGTCTGCGGTTCCGCCATCCTGCTCTTCGCCGTGCACGCGCGTCCGCTCGGCTACGTGCCGCTGGTGGCGGGCGTCGTCCTCGGTCTGCTGGTGGACCGCGCGCTGGGCAAGCACCTCGCGCTGATCGCGGCGGGCATGGGGATCGTCTCGGCGATCCCCCTCGCGGCGGACCTGTCGGACGCCGGGATGGTCCGGTTCACCGTCGCGCTCTCCCTGGCGGTGCTCGTGCCGTGGGCGCTCTCGCGGTTCGTCCTGGCCGACGACGACGGCGCGGGCGCGGTGCGCTTCCCGGTCGCCACGGGCCGGCGCTGGTCGCGCGGGCAGTGGATCTATCTCGCGGCCGTGGTCGTCATCGGCTACCTGGTGCTGCCGCCGTACTTCCTCGGGTCCGGGGCGTACCGGAACTGGCCGTCCCTGGAGGGTGACACGGACATCGCCCGGCTGTTCGTGGGAGTGAACGCCGTCGGGCTGTGGGACGAGCTGTTCTTCATCTGCGTCGTGTTCACGCTGCTGTGCCGGCACTTTCCCGTGCAGGCCGCCAACGTGCTGCAGGCGATGGTGTTCGTCTCGTTCCTGTGGGAGCTCGGCTACCGCGAGTGGGGGCCGCTGCTGACCATCCCGTTCGCGCTGGTGCAGGGGTGGATCTTCGCCCGGTACAAGTCGTTGTCCTACGTGGTGGCGGTGCACCTGCTGTTCGACGCCGTCGTGTTCGCGGTGCTGGTGCACGGGCATCATCCCGAGCTGCTCGACATCTTCGTCACGGCCCCACGACCCTGACAGCGCGACCCTGACAGCGCGACCCTGACGCAGCGCTCGCGGGATCGAGGGGTGGTCGCGTCAGCTCACGTCGCCACGCCAGTCCTCCTTCGTGTCGGTCCACCCACCGTCACCCGGGACGTCGAGTTCTCGCACGCCGACGCAGGAGCCAGGACTCGGCCACCGGCACCGAGACGGCCATCAGGGTGAGCACCGCACCGGCGTACATGGCCGGGCCGGGCGCCGCCACCCCGGGGACGACGACGTCGATCACCAGCGCTGCGACGATCTGTCCGGCGATCATCCCGAGCGCCAGCAGCAGCACGCCGATCCGGTGCACCACGGCGGCCTGGATCGCGATGAACGTGATCCCGAGCAGCCCGCCGGAATAGAGCACCAGGTCGAGCGGCCACTGCGTGGGCAGCGTCCCCGTGGGTGGCCCGACGACGAGGGTCGAGACGCCGAACGCCAGCAGCAGCGCCGTCGTGCCCACCACGAAGTTGCCGAAGGTGGCCGCTGCCACCCCGGTGAACGGGTCGCGGGGGGCTTCCGCGACGGCCCGCACCCGGCCGTTGACCGCCTGCTGCCACGACTGGAACGCGCCGGCGAAGAACGGGATCACGGCCAGCCCGACGGACGGCACGGTCCCCACGGACCCGGACACGGCGATCGCCACGGCCGTGACGGTCAGGACCGGTCCCAGCGCCCGCCCGAGCGTGATGAGCCGCACCCCGCCGGGCGCGAGACCGAACCGGTCGACGAAGAGCGAGCTGGTCGACTGCCCGGCCACCACCGCCACCATGAACAGGGCGACCCCGAGCGTGGCGGCGGTCAGCCCCTGGGCCGCCACGTAGAACCCACCGGCGGTCCCGCCCAGCACCTCCCACCAGCGCAGCCGTCCCGAACGCAGCGCGCCGACGACGCGCGCGACGGCGGCGCGAGCGCCCGGCCAGCAGGCCAGGGCCACGAGGAGCAGCACCAGGCCGGACCCGAACGAGACGACCGCCGCGCCGAGACCGCTGCCGACGTGCTCGGCCAGCGAGCCGTTGATGCGGGTCTGGCCCGCGGCGCCGAACCCGCCCGCGACGGCGGCGCCGACGCCGAGCACCGTCCCGGCCGGGCTGCCCGGAGAACCGCCTGGGCTGCCGGTCGAGCCGGCCGAGGAGCTGTCCGAAGAGTCGCCCGGCGGCGAGGCGGGGGCTGGCGCGGTCACCACGGGAGTCTACGGTCGGCGCGGTCTCCACGGCTCGGCCGTCGCACGGTGCGACCATCGGCCCGTGCCCGACGTCCCGACCCGCCGCTCCGCCCGCCACGCCGCGCAGCCGCCGCTCCCTGCCGAGCAGGTGCACGGTCACTCCCACGGCGGACCGGTGCCGCCGGCCCCGACGCGCACCCGCCTGGTCCTGGCGCTGCTGGTGCTGCCTGCCCTGGTCGCCACGGCGTTCGGCCTGTGGACCCTGTGGCCGTCCGAGGCCGACGTGCCCGAGCGGATCCCCGTCGTCGTCGAGGGCAGCGAGCTCGTGGTGGTCACCGTCGTCGGGCCGCTCGAGGAGTCGAGCGACGAGTCCTGGCCCACGATGGAGGACGCGACCGCCGGGGACGTCGCGATCCGGCTGCCCGACGGCGGCACGTCCGGCATGCAGGCGGACCCCCGGTTCGAGCTGTCGCCCGGCGAGCGCGTGACGGCGCTGTACATCGGGGACTTCGCGGACACCGTGACGCCGTACGTGTTCATGGACCACCAGCGCGACGTCCCTTTCGGTGTCCTGGCGGCGGTCTACGCGCTCGTGGTGCTCCTCGTGGCGCGGTGGCGCGGGCTCGCGGCGATCGCAGGCCTGGCGGTGGCGTTCGCCGTGTTCGTCGGCTTCACGTTCCCGGCGCTGCTGGCGGGCGAGAGCGCGATGGGTGTGGCCCTCGTGACGTCGTCGGCGGTGATGCTCGCCGTCCTCTACCTGGCGCACGGTCTGACGGCGCGGACCACCGTGGCGCTGCTCGGCACCCTGGCCGGGCTGGCGCTCACGGCGGGCATCGGCACCTGGGCGACGGGCGCCGCGCACATCACCGGAGCGTCGGACGAGCTGGCGCAGAACCTGTCGATCATCGCCCCGTCCGTGGACCTGCGGGGCATCGCCCTGTGCGGCCTCGTCCTCGCGGGCATGGGTGTCCTGAACGACGTGACGATCACCCAGGCGTCCGCGGTGTGGGAGCTGCGCTCGCTCGCGCCGACGGCCCCGCGGCGGGTGCTGTTCGCGCGGGCGATGCGGATCGGGCGCGACCACATCGCCTCGACCGTGTACACGATCGCGTTCGCCTACGTGGGGGCGGCGCTGCCGTTGCTCCTCACGGTCTGGATGCTGGACCAGACGCCGCTGATGACGATCACCTCGGGGGAGATCGCCGAGGAGGTGGTCCGCACGCTCGTCGGGTCGATCGGCCTGGTGCTGGCGATCCCGATCACCACGGCGATCGCGGCCGTGACGGTGCCGGCCCCGGACCGGGTCGCGGGCGGGGCGACCGAGCCGGCCCTCGACGCGCGCCCCGGGCCGGGCTCGTCCACGATGGGGACGAACCCGTCCCTGGAGGATGCCGTGCAGGACCGGCCGTGAGCAGCGCAGACCCGCAGGACGACCCGCACCCGCACGGGCCGCGCAGCTTCTTCGCCCGCCGCCGGCAGCCGCCGGACGAGACCGATCCCCTCATCGACCCGCACTCGCGCTGGATCGACCGGTTCGGGCTGCTGCTCGCCCTGGTGGCGCTGACGGTCGCGCTGCTGTCGCTGGTCGACATCCGCGCGGGGGCGCTCGCCGGGCGCGCCCAGGTGGCCGGTCTGGTGACCACCCTCACGGTCGGGGCGACGCTCGCGCTCGCGCTGCGGGCAGCGGGCCTGCGGGCGCGGTGGCGTCGTCGGGCGGACGTGGTGCTGGGGCTGCTGGTCGTGCTGTCCCTCGTGGTGGTGCTCGTCCTGGAGACCCCCGACTCGGTGACCTCGGCACCGCCGCTGCTCCTCGTCATCGCGGCGTTCGCACCCGTGGTGGTGGCGCGGCGGCTGGTGCGGCACCGCGTGGTCACGCTGCCGACGCTGCTCGGAGCCGTCTCCGCCTACCTGCTGATCGCGCTGGCCTACTACTACGCCTTCCTCACGGTGGACAGCCTCTCGGGGGAGCACTTCTTCGGCGCCGAGGAGTCGACGACGTCGTTCATGTACTTCAGCCTGACGACGATCACGACGTTGGGTTACGGGGACCTGGCCGCCGTGTCGCCGCTGGGGCGCCTGCTCGCGACGAGCGAGGCGATCATCGGCCAGGTGTATCTGGTGGTCTTCGTGGCGCTCATCGTCAGCATGGCTGCCGGTCGCTGGCAGCGCGCCCTCGACTGAGAGCCCATTCTTGATAATGATTCTCACGCGTGGTTGACTCAGGGCGTCTTGCTGCGAATGGTTCTCGTTCGCATCTTGTTGTCCTGCCTCTGAGACGGAAAGCCACCACCCATGAACACCCGTTCCCGCGCCGCCACGGCGCTCGCCCTGACCCTGCCGATCGCGCTCGTCGCGGCCTGCGGCACCGAGACCGAGGCGCCGGTCGCCGGAGCCGAGCCGGCCGGCACCACCGCCGAGGAGACCAGCACCGCGGCACCCACCGAGGTCCAGGGGCGCAGCCCGCGCCTCGCCGTCACCTACGACGGCGGCATCAAGGTGCTCGACGCCCAGAGCCTCGAGGAGGTCGCCGACCTCGAGCTCGACGGCTTCAACCGGCTCAACCCGGCCGGAGACGGGCGGCACGTCCTCGTCTCGACCACCGGCGGGTTCCAGGTGCTCGACACCGGCACCTGGGGCGAGGGGCACGGCGACCACTTCCACCACTTCACCTCCACGCCGGAGCTCAGCGACGTCACCTACGCCGCCGAGAAGCCCGGCCACGCCGTGGTGCACGACGGCGTCACGGCGCTCTTCGACGACGGCACCGGTCTGGTGCAGCTCGTCGACTCCGCCGAGATCGCCACCCAGGACGGGGTCGAGGAGGTCCAGCTCCCGGACGCGCACCACGGCGTGGCCGTCCCGCTGAGCGACGGGTCGCTGCTGGTCACCGCGGGCACCGAGGAGGAGCGCAGCAGCATCCGCGTGCTCGACGCCGACGGCGAGGAGATCGCCGCGAGCGACGAGTGCCCCGGCGTCCACGGCGAGGCCGTCGCCGCGGAGGAGGCCGTCGTCGTCGGCTGCGAGGACGGCGCGCTGCTCTACGCCGACGGAGAGATCACCGAGGTGACCACGCCGGACGACTACTCCCGCATCGGCAACCAGGCCGGCACCGAGGCGTCGCCGATCGTGCTCGGCGACTACAAGACCGACCCGGACGCCGAGCTCGAGCGGCCCACCACGGTCAGCCTGATCGACTCCCGCGACGCGAGCCTGGAGCTCGTGGAGCTCCCGGCGTCGTACACGTTCCGCTCGCTGGCCCGCGGCGACGACGGCGAGGCGCTCGTGCTCACCACCGACGGCGACCTGCAGGTCATCGACCCGGAGACGGCCGAGATCACCTCCACGATCCCGGTGCTCGACGAGTGGGAGGAGCCGATGGACTGGCAGGAGCCCCGGCCGGCCGTGCTCACCCTGGACGGCTCCGTCTACGTGACCGACCCGGCGAACGACTCGATCCACGCGGTCGACGTCGTGGACGGCGAGGTCTGGGCCTCGGGCGAGCTGGGCGCCACGCCGAACGAGATCACCGGCGTCCTCGGCGAACCGGCCTCCGACCACGTGGGCGACGACCACGACCACTGACGCGCGGCGGTGCACCGGCCGCGGTCACGTGAGGTGGTCGAAGTCCCCGCGCACCCACGCCGCGTGCCGCCGTGCCGAGTGCAGCACGACGGCGCGCGCGTCGGCGGGGATCACGCCGTCGAAGTTGTTGTACATCCGGTCGAAGGGTCGCCGGGCCACATGCCCGGCGACCCGCAGCGCCACCGCCCCGGAGAGCGGGACATGGTTCGGGTAGCTGCGCATGAAGCTCGCCGAGGCGCGGTCCGCGTTGGCAAAGATCGTGTCGCCCGACAGCAGCACCCCGCGGCCCTCCGCCCCGGCGTCCCAGTGCACGACGGCGGAGCCCGGGAAGTGCCCGCCCGGCTGGCTGAGCGTCACCCCGGGCAGCACCTCCCGCTCGCCCGACCACGTCTCGATCGCGGCGTCCGGGCGGGCGACCCATCCCGCGTCCGCCGCGGAGACCAGCACCGGCACCGGTCCGCCGTCCCCGGCGAGCCGCCGGCTCCACTCGACCTGGACACCGAACATGTGGGGATGGCTCGCCACGACCGCGACCACCCCCGCGGGGCCGGCCAGGTCGCGCACGGCCGCGACGCCGTCGTCGTCCACGAACCCCAGCGGGTCCCACAGCAGCGACCCTGCCGGGGTGCGCAGCAGCTTGGACTGCTGCCCGATGCCCACGCCCGGAGCGGTCTGCAGCGCGAACAGGTCCGGCTCCAGCTCGTCGACCACGATCGCCTGGCCCTCGGCGGCGAGCTCGTCGAGCGTGGCCCAGGCCTGGCCCGACGCCGGGACCCACTGGCGCTCGTCCGCGCAGATCGCGCAGACCTCCGGCCGTGACGCGTGCTCGACGGCGCAGGTGCGGCAGATCCAGAAGGACGTCATGGCCACAGGCTGGCACGGCGCCGGGAGCGCCACCCGTCGGCCCGCCGTCTCCGTCGTGCGACGGATCCCGCCACGGCGCCGACTGCCTACGCTGAGGGGATGCCGCGTCCCCGCCCGACCGCCGTGATCGCCGAGTGGTTCGGCGTCGACGACGACTTCGAACGTGTCCCCGCCGATCCTCGCGCCGCCTACCGGCGTGACGTGTGGCTCGGGCTGACCCTGACCGTCCTCGCGGTGGCGGGCATGGAGCTGTCCCGTTCGGCGGGCTACTTCTACGACGACACCCGGCCGGCCTGGCTGCTCTACGTGCTGTCGGCGGCGGGCGCGCTCCCGCTCGTGGCCCGGCGCCGGTACCCGCTGCTGGTGCTCGCGCTCGTCTACTCGCACTTCCTGCTGGTCGGGCTGACCGTGCCGGCCGTCCCGATGACCCAGGTGCTGCAGGTCGTGTACTTCATGACGCTGTACACGGCGGTGGCCTGGGCGCGGGACCGCCGGGCGATGATCATCGTGGTCGCGGCCAGCCTGGCCGCCATGTTCGGCTGGCTGTTCTGGCAGACGGCCATCAGCTCGGCCCTGCAGCACTACGCGGAGAACGAAGGCCTGCTCGACGACCCGCCCGGGGCCATCGCGGCGCTCGACGCCATGATCGCCCAGACCTGGTTGACGAACGTCGCCTATTTCTTCGGCGCCATCGCGCTCGGGCAGGTCACGTGGCACGCCGCCCGGCGCCGGGCGCAGCTCACGGCGCAGGCGGCCACCATCGAGCGGCAGGCCACCGAGCTCGGTCGCCGCGCCGTCGTCACCGAGCGGCTGCGCATCGCGCGCGAGCTGCACGACGTCGTCGCGCACCACGTCTCCGTCATCGGGATCCAGGCGGCGGCCGCGCGGCGGCTCCTCGCCAAGGGCGGGGACGCCGCCCCGGACGCGCAGGGACCGCTCGCCACGATCGAGACGGCCTCGCGCGACGCCGTGGAGCAGATGCGTGGCCTGGTCGGCACGCTCCGGGACATCGGGGCCGACGACGGCGGCACGGCGGACGGCGGGGACCGCTCGCCCGAGCCCGGGGTCGCCGACATCGAGCGGCTGGCCGGCGCGGACGGCGGTCTGGACGTGACGTACACGCTCGTCGCCGAACCGACCGGTGCGGAGGCGGCGGTGCCCGGGCCGGTGGGCCTCAGCCTGTTCCGGACCGCGCAGGAGGCGCTGGCCAACGTCCGCAAGCACTCCACGGCCCGCGCGGCGAGCGTCACCGTGCGGGTCGACCGGCGGCCGGTCGACGACGACGCCAGGTTCCGCGGCGGGTATGCCGAGGTCGAGGTGATCGACGAGGGCCGTGCCCGGCCGGGCTCCTCCGGGTCCGGGCTGGGGCTGGTGGGCATCCGTGAGCGGGTCGCCACGCACCACGGGGTGGCGGAGATCGGCCCGCGCGTGACCGGTGGGTACCGTGTGCGCGTGCGGCTGCCCCTGCCCGTGGAGGGCTCATGACGACGGTCCTGCTGGTGGACGACCAGGCGCTGGTCCGGTCCGGGTTCCGCCTCATCCTGTCGGTGGAGGACGACCTCGAGGTGGTCGGGGAGGCGGCCGACGGCGCCCAGGCCGTCGAGGTGGCCCGGGAGCTGCGGCCCGACGTGGTCCTGATGGACGTGCAGATGCCCGTCATGGACGGCATCGAGGCCACCCGCGAGATCGTGCGGAGCGAGCTGTCGCGGGTGCTGGTCCTGACCACGTTCGACGACGACGCCTACGTGTTCGACGCCCTGAGCGCCGGGGCGTCCGGGTTCCTCCTGAAGAACTCCGACGCCGAGCACCTCGTGGAGGCGGTGCGCACCGTCGCCGAGGGGCAGGCGCTCCTGTCGCCGCAGGTCACCCGGAGGGTGGTGGACCGGATGGTCGCGATGGGCTCGGCGGCGTCCGGGGACTCCCCGGCGGGCGGGGCCGGTGTGTCGAGCCGGGCCGGTGTGCCGCCGTCGGCCCGGGGGTCGGAGCTCCTGACCCCCCGCGAGCGCGAGGTCCTGGTTCACGTGGGTCGGGGGCTGTCGAACGCGGAGATCGCGGCGGAGCTGTTCCTCGGCGAGGCCACGGTCAAGACGCACGTGTCCAGCGTGCTGTCCAAGCTGCACCTGCGGGACCGGGTCCAGGCGGTGATCTACGTCCACCGCCACGGCCTGGCGTAGCGGACGTTCCGCCGTCGGCCGCTGATGTCGGTCCACGATGCCGGTCCACGATGCTGGTCCGTCGTGAGGGGGAGGCGGCAGATTCCCTCCTGCGACGGATCCGCGCGCGCCCGGCTCGCCGTAGCGTCGGTGCCATGACCATGCTCGAGGTCCACGACCTGACCAGAACCTTCGGAGACCGCCGCGCCGTCGACGGCGTCTCCTTCCAGGCGCCCGGAGGCATGCTCACCGGGTTCGTCGGCTCCAACGGCGCCGGCAAGACCACCACCATGCGCATGATGATGGGCGTCCTGTCGATCACGTCCGGGGAGGTGCGGTTCGGCGGCGCACCGGTGACCCGCGCGGACCGTCGCTCGTTCGGGTACATGCCCGAGGAACGCGGCCTCTACCCGAAGCAGCCCGCCATCGACCAGCTCGTCTACCTGGCACGGCTGCGCGGCATCCCTGCCGCCACCGCCCGGACCGAGGCGATGGAGCACCTCGACCGGCTCGGTCTCGCCGAGCGGGCCAAGGACCACATCGAGAAGCTCAGCCTGGGCAACCAGCAGCGCGTGCAGATCACCGCGGCGCTCATGGGCCGGCCGCGGGCGCTCATCCTCGACGAGCCGTTCTCCGGCCTGGACCCGGCGGCCGTCGACGGCATGGTCGACCTGCTGCGCGAGCACACCGCTCGCGGGGTCCCCGTGCTGTTCAGCTCGCACCAGCTCGACCTGGTCGAGCGCCTCTGCGAGCGCCTCGTCATCCTGCGCGCGGGCAACGTCGTCGCCGACGGCACGCCCACCGAGCTCCAGCAGGCGGGCACGGTGCGGCACCGCCTGGTGCTCGACTCCGACGCCGGCTGGGTACGCGGCGTCCCGGGCGTGCACGCCGTCGACGTCGACGGCCCGACGGCGCTGGTCGAGCTCGCCGACGACGCCACCACGCAGCGCCTGCTCGCCACCGCCATGGAGCGCGGGCAGGTCCACGAGCTCAGCCCCGTCCGGCCTTCCCTGGCCCAGATCTACCGTGAGGTGACGGCATGACCACCCTGACGCAGAGCCCTTCGAACGCGCCGGTCCAGGACCCGCCGGACGACGGCACCCGGGGCGCCTGGCTGCTCGTGGCCCAGCGCGAGATCGTCACCCGGGTGATGAACAAGGCGTTCGTCATCGGACTGCTGGTGTCGCTCGTGGTGATCGGTCTGCTCGCGGCCTTCTTCACGTGGCAGTCGTCCCGGGTCGACACCTACACCGTCGCGGTGGCGGGCACCGACGCCACGGCGGTCGGGTCGGTGACCGGGGCCGCCACGCTCGCCGAGGCGGAGAACGGCAGCACCGAGCTCGAGCTCCTCGAGGTCGCGGACGACGCCGCCGCGCGCGCCGCCCTGTCCACCGGCGACGCGGACGTGTGGCTGCACCCGGGCGACGGCGGCTGGGTGCTGGCCGGCGAGGGCCAGCCGGACGGTACCGTCTCCCGGCTGGTGGGCACCGCCGTCGAGCAGCAGGTCCTGGCGGCGAACGCGGAGGCCGCCGGGACCTCCATGGACGCGTTGTCGGAGGGGGCCGCGTTCACCACGGAGGCGCTGGACCCGCAGGCGATGGGCGAGGACACGGTGTTCTTCGCGACCTTCGCCCTGTCGTTCCTGTTCTTCGCGGGCGCGATCGGCTCGGGAACGATGATCGCGAGCTCGGTGGTGGAGGAGAAGCAGTCGCGACTGGTGGAGATCATCGCGACGGCCGTGCCGCTGCGCCAGCTCCTGGCGGGCAAGATCCTGGGCAGCTCGGTGATCGCCGTGGGGCAGAACCTGCTGTTCGCGGCCGTGGGTCTTGTCGCCGTGGCCGCGAGCCCGATCTCGATCGCGCTGCCCGCGCTGTCGACGTCGCTGATCTGGTTCGTCGTGTTCTTCACGGTCGGCTTCCTGGCGCTGGCTGCGCTGTACGCGGTGGCGGGGGCGCTGGCCAGCCGGTCCGAGGACCTGCAGTACACCTCCACGCCGATGACGATGCTGGTGATGGGTGTCTACTTCCTGACGTTCTCGGCCTCGGGCACGTTCCAGACGGTGCTGTCGTACATCCCGGTCGCGAACGTGGTGGCGATGCCGGCGCGCGTGCTCTCGGGCGAGACGACGTGGTGGGAGCCGGTGGTCTCGTTGCTGATCCTCGGGGCGTTCGCGGTGCTGGCCCTGCTCGTCTCCGAGCGGGCGTTCCGCGGGGCGCTCATGCAGACCGGCGGCCGGGTCTCGTGGAAGCAGGCGCTGCGCGCCGAGGCGTGATCGTCGGCATCCATGACCGGTTCCTGGTTGGTACGTTGCCCCCGTGGCCCGACGACGTGACCCCGGCATGGTCTCCTTCGACGTCTCGTCCGACGTCGAGGCCGAGGGGGACGACGGCGGCACGCCCGTCGCGGCGGACGCCCGCGCCGGGTGGTGGTCCCGCGCCGGCGACCGGTGGCGCCGCGCGGACCGTCGGCAGCGTCGGCTGCTCGCGGGTGCGGCCGGCGGGGTGGTGCTCGTCCTGATCGGCGGCACGGCCGTCGCGGCGGTCGTGGTCTCGCACACCCACGACGAGCGGCTGCGGTCGGCGCCCGGCGGCGTGCTCTCGCTGACGGGGGAGGTCGGCGAGGTCTGGCGTGCGGAGGGCAACGGTGTCCTCGCGGTGCTCCCGGGCGGCGGGGTCGTCCTGGACGAGGACGAGGACGTGGTCGCGCGGGACGCCGGGTCCGGGCAGGAGCGCTGGCGCGCGAACCTCGGTGCGGATCCGGTCTGCGGTCCGCGGCCGCGGCTGGAGAGCGGTGTCGAGTGGAGCATGCCGAGCGACCTGGTGACGTGCCTGCACGGTCCGGCCGAGGAACGCACCGTGACCGTCCTCGACGCGGCGGGTGACGTGGTCGGGCACCGGGAGCTCCCGGCCGCGGAGTACGGCGGCGAGGACCGTGACGTCGCGCCCGCGGCCGACGGCGGTCTCCTGGTGGCGAACCACGACACAGACATGCCGGACGATCGCCGGTACGCCACCCAGGAGGACGCCCGCGCAGCGCTCCGCGACGTCGAGCCGGGGAGGGCGTCGGTGCGGGTGGAGGACGCGGTGACGGGAGACCTCCGGTTCGAGGTGCCGACCACCGCCCATGCCGGCCGCCTGCTGGACGAGTGCGCGTTCGTCTGGGACGAGTCGGAGGCGGTCGGGCTCGACACGTTCGACCGGTCGGCGCCGTACCGGCTGGAGGTCTCGCCGGAACGTCGGCTGCACTCGTCACCCGCCGTCGTCGGCTACCGCTGGTGCGACGTCGGCGGCGCCACCACGCCCGACGGCAGGTCGTTCGCCGAGCACGCCGGCGGCGGCGCCCAGCGCGGAGGCGGGGAGGTCGTCCCGTACCCGGGCGGGGGCCACGTCGGGCCCACCGCCAGCGGGCCTGACGGCTCGGTGCTGCTGGCCGCCGACGGGACCGTGCGCCTCGAGTCCTCGCGGTCGACGATCAGCGTCCCGCACGCGGCGGTGGACGCTCGCGGACCCGTCGTCGTCGCGACGGCGGGCTACGAGGCGATCGTGGGGCTGGACCTCGACGGCGAAGAGCTGTGGCGTCACGACCTGATGGACCCGCACGTCCTGGCGCAGGTCGGCGAGGCGCTGGTGGTCGCCGGGCAGTCGGACGTCGTGGCGCTCGACGTGGCCGACGGCAGCGAGCTGTGGCGCGTCGCCCTGTACGACCCGCAGGAGCTGTACGGCTGGCCCACCTCGGCCGTGACCGACGGCGAGCGGGTGATGGTCGCGCTGATCGGCTACGAGGATGACGTCGAGGTGGGCGAGCTGCTCACCATGGATCTCGCCACCGGCGCGGCGGACCGCGAACGCCTCGACGCCGGCCGCGTCCCGTACCTCTCGGCCGTCGACGGCCACGTGGTGCTGCAGGAGGTGGGGCGCGCGGACGCGATGGGTGTCTACCGGTCTGACGTCACCTCGGTGAGCATCCTCGCTCCGCGCTAACGTCGGGGAGTGGGGCGACGGCGTCGAGCCCCTGAGAGGGCCTACACGTTCGACCTCGTGCCCGACGACGGCACGGAGGCCGCGGAATCTCCTGCGGCCGGCACGGCCTCGGGCGAGCCACCCGACCCTGTCTGCGCCGTCGGCCCCGAACCCGGGTCGCCGTCCGCCGGTCCGGGCGTCCTGTCCCGCGCCGGTCGGCGGTGGCGCGGACTGTCCCGCCGCACCCGGTTCGGTGCCGTCATGGTGGCGGCCATGCTGGTGGTCGCGGTCGTGGTGGTCGACGGCGTCCTCGACCGGGGACGCTCGGACGAGCTGCGAGCCGCGGCGGGCGGCCTCGTCGACCTCGGGGCACCGCCGGCCGAGGCGTGGCGCGTCGAGGACGGTGAGGTCGGCGTGCGGACCCCGGGCGGCCTGGTCGCCGTGGCGGGCGGGGTCGCGGGCGTCCACCGGTACGACGAGCTGCTCGGCATCGACCTGCTGACGGGGCAGCGGCGCTGGACCGTCGACCTCGTGGACCGTGCCGCCGTGTGCGGTCCCGGCCTGGCGTTCTGGGCCGAGACGGTCGAGCTGACCTCGACGGCCCAGGTCGTGTGCGTGGGGGAGGCCGTCTCGGGTGAGGCCATGGTGACCACCGTCGACCCGGACGGGACGGTGCTGGGGCGGCGGGCCGTCACCGAGGAGCACGACGTCGTGGTGCCCGGGCCGCAGGGCACGGTGCTCACCGCGACCTGGGTGGGCGAGGCCCGCGACGTGGACGTCCAGCTCCGCGGCGACCCGATGACGAACCTGACCGTCGTGGGGGAGATCGACGACGGGTACGACCTCGAGGTGCGCGCGACGGACGCCGTCACGGGCGCGGAGCGGTGGGCGGAGGTCGTGCCCTTCGGCGAGGTGACCGACTCCACCCGGTGCGTGCGCTGGACCACCGGGGGCCGCAACGCCCAGCTCGACCGCCGCGGCGACGTCGAGCACATGGTCAGCGGACGCCTCGTCGGGTTCTCCGGCTGCGGCGTGCTGGCGTACTTCACGCCGGACGGACGGCGCCTCGACCTGACGGGCCTGGAGGACGCCGGGGGCGAGGTGGTCCGCCGGGTGCGGCCGCTGGTCGACGGCGGCTATGCCGTCTCCGCCGGGCCGTGGGGTCAGTCGTCGTGGGAGTTCCAGGTGCTGGACTCCGACGGCGCGCACCGCTTCGACGTCGAGGGCCGGCTGCTGGACCCGCGTGCCACGGACGGGCGCTCGGACCAGCGCTGGCTGGTCGCTGGCCGGGACGAGGTCCGCGCCGTCGGACCCGACGGCGGGACGGTCTGGTCGGTGCAGCTGTCCGCCACGAGCTACCTCGCGCGGGCCGGGGGTACCGCGGTCGTGCTGGACGAGCGCGACCGGGTGGCCGGGCTGGACCTCGCGACCGGCGAGGTCCTGTGGGTGCGCGACGACCTGCTCCAGGAGTACGCGGCACTCACCGACGGGCGCGACGGCCAGGTGCGGTCGGTGTTCACCGACGGGACGGTGGTGGCCCTCGTCATCCCGACCTACACCGACACGGAGGTGGTGTCGCGGTGGCGGGCGATCGACGCCGCCACGGGGGAGGACCTGTGGTCCACCGACCTGCCCGAGGAGGGGTGGGGGGTCGACGTCGCCGTGGACGGCTTCCTGCTGCGCTGGTGGCCCGCGGGGCTGGCGGGATTCACGACGTCGTAGCGTGCCCGTGCTCCGCCGGCGGAGAAGCATGGTTGGCTCGGCTCTGTGACCGGCTACGACGCACAGTTCCTCGGGCCCGGCGGGACCGTCCGCGTGCCGCTGCCCACCGCTGACCGGCCGCTGCGGCGGCTCGATCATCCCCACTTCAGCGTGCTGCTCGACCCGGAGCGCCGGCTCGCCGCCGCCACCGCGTGCGCCGTGGACGGGGCGCGGCTCCAGCGGCTGCCGAGGTCAGGGTCCTGGCGGCTCGATCCCCAGGCGCCGCCCGCGGAGCAGTCCGGCAACGAGCTGTACCACCACAACCCGTTGGACCGCGGGCACCTCGTGCGTCGGCTCGACCCGATGTGGGGCACCGTCGACGAGGCGCGGGCTGCCGGCGAGGCCACGTTCGTCTACACCAACGCCGCGCCGCAGGTCGGCGGGTTCAACCAGTCGAAGCAGCTGTGGAACGGGCTCGAGGACCACGTGCTCGAGTACGCCGACGCCCACGACCACCGCATCGTGGTGCTCACCGGGTGCGTGTTCCTCGACTCCGACCCCGTGTACCGCGGCGTCGCGGTACCGCGGCAGTTCTGGAAGGTCGTCGCGTGGGCCACGGTGCCCGACGGCGGCACCCCGGCCGCGCTGCGGGCCGCGGCGTTCGTGCTCGACCAGACGCCGCTGCTGACCGACGCGGAGCTGAGCACCGCGACGGGACGGGCGCTCGCCGTCGGCCAGGTGCCGCCGCTCGGCCCGTTCCGCACGTTCCAGGTGCCGGTCGCGGACGTCGGTTCGCTGACCCGCCTGGACCTCGGGCCGGTGGTGGACGCCGACGTCCGCGGCCCGGCGCCCGAGCGGCGGGTCGAGCCGAGGACGACCTCACGCCGTCCGCCGTCGGGCTGGACGGAGCTGCACCACCCGGCCGAGGTGCTCCCCCCCCCCCCCCCGCCCCGACCGCGGTGACCGGCCCGGGTTTGACTGGGCAAAACGGTCCGGATCACGACGTTCGGCAGCACGCGGGGTGGTGAGTCAGGCGGTCTTGATCTCGCCCCGCTGGACCCGCAGGATCCCGACCAGGAGAGGCAGCCCGACCCAGATCGCGGCGGTGACCGCGAGCTGCGCCCACTGCTCGCCGCCCATCGGGTCGCCCATGATCAGCGGCATGGAGGAGGTCTGCAGGTCGATCCACGGCCAGACGTTCTCCCACGACTGGACCAGCGCCGTCAGGGCGCCCACGATCGTCGGCACCACGAGGTAGACGACGATCGCGCCCGGCGTGCTCTGCAGCGCCAGACCGAACGCGACGCCCTGCACCATCCAGATCGCGAGCATGAGGACCATGCCGGCCGTCATCGCCCCCAGGCCCCAGTCGGCGTCAGCGTCCCGGAAGGTGATCACCGCGAGGTGCGCCAGCGCGGCGATCACGACGGCGACCAGGAAGAACGCCAGCCCGGAGCCGACGGCGGTCACCAGCTTGGCCCAGACGACCCGCAGCCGGCGCGGCTCCAGGGTGAAGGTCGTCAGCCCGGTGCGCTGGGACCACTCGGCGGTGGTGGCGAGGATGGCGACGATCGGCAGGAGCATCGCCAGGGGCGTCGAGGTGTTGGTGACGAACGCCTCGAACGACACGTTCCCCTCGCCCACCAGCGCGGAGACGGCCAGGACCCCGGCCGTGATCACGGCGATGGTGACGAACAGCCACCGGACGGCCCGGGTGTCGAGCTGCTTGCGCCACTCGTACGCGGCCAGGCGGGTGAAGGGGACCGGCTTGAGGTCGGTCTGCCGGGCCCGGGTGGGGGCCATGGTCTGCTGGACGGCGGTCATGCGGACACCGCCTCTCGGGCGTCGTCGGCGGTGAGCTCGAGGAACAGCTCCTCGAGCCCGCGGGAGGACGTGTCGCGCAGCTCGATGACGAGCACACCGGCCGAGACGGCCGTGCGAGCCACCTGCTCGGCGTCGGCGGAGGTGGTGAAGCCACCACCGGCCTGGCGCTCCGCGTCGATGCCGGCGTCGCGGAACGCGGTCGCCAGCGCGGCGTCGTCGGTGGAGCGCACGAAGGTCCCGGCGGCGCGCAGAAGCTCGTCCTTGGTGCCCTCGGCGACGACGCGCCCACGCCCGATGACGACGAGCCGGTCGGCGACGTGCTCGATCTCGGACAGCAGGTGGGAGGACAGCAGCACGGTGCCGCCGTCGGCCGCGAAGTCGCGCAGCAGGTCACGCATCCAGCGGATGCCGGCCGGGTCGAGGCCGTTGGCCGGCTCGTCGAGGATGAGCACGTCGGGCTCGCCGAGCAGGGCGCCGGCGATGCCGAGGCGCTGGCGCATGCCGAGGGAGTAGGTACGCACGCGGCGGCCGGCCTCCGCGGAGGTGAGGCCGACGACGTCGAGCACCTCGTCGACGCGGTGCCGTCCCACGCCGGTGAGGAGCGCGGACAGGGCGAGCGTCTCGCGGCCGGTGCGGCCGGCGTGCTGGGCTGCGGCGTCGAGCAGCACCCCGACCCGGCGGCCCGGGTTGGCGAGCGCTGCGTACGGCTTGCCGAGGATGCGAGCGGTGCCGCTGGTCGGCGGCGTCAGCCCGGTCATCATGCGCATGGCGGTGGACTTCCCGGCGCCGTTCGGGCCGAGGAAGCCGGTCACGAGGCCCGGCTCGGCGGTGAACGACACGTCGCTCACGGCCGGGACCGGCCCGTATCTCTTGGTCAGGTGCTCCACGGTGATCATGGGTCCAGACTTCCGTGGACGCCTGCCTGCCCGCATCGCCCGCAGGGAGGGTTCGTCTCCGCCGTCGGGCTCGTCCGGGTCATCCCTTCGGCGGATGTCGGCGCCGCCACGCAGCGTCCGACGGCGGATGCCGGGCCGGGGTCTTCGCTCTACGCTCGCTGGGTGCCCACCTCGCTGGAGGACCCGTACCGTCCTGGTCCCGAAGTCCTCGGTGCCGAGCCGCGCCCGCGGGACCCGGCGCGAACGCGGGAGCGGTGGCAGCGGGTGTGGGGCGAGACGTGGCGGCTGGCGGTGGCGCTGCTGATCAGCACGACCATCTTCGGCGGCATGCTCGTCGAGATGGACGCGGCGCAGGTCGGGCCCACGGAGTCGCGGCTCGTCCTGGACGTGCTGGTCGGGCTCGTCTGCTTCGGCCTGGTGCTGCTGCGGCGGCGGTGGCCCACCACGGTCGCGCTGCTGCTCTGCGCGGCGAGCGCGGTGTCGGTGGTGGCGGTCGGGCCGGTGACCCTGGCGGTGGTGTCGTTGGCGACGCACCGGCGGTGGTGGCGCATCGTCGCGATCGGCGCGGTGTACATCGCCGGCGGCTGGACGTACGAGTCGATCTATCCCACGGACAGCAGCATGGGATGGACGTTCGCGCTGGCCGGTAACGTGGTCCTCTACTCGTTGATGGTGTGGATCGGGGCGTACATCGGCCTGCGGCGCGAGTACCTCGCCGGCCTGCACGAGCGGATCGCGACGGCGGAGCGCGAGCAGGCGAGCCGGGTCGCCCAGGCGCGGTCCAACGAGCGTGCCCGGATCGCCCGTGAGATGCACGACGTGCTGGCGCACCGCATGTCGCTGGTCGCCATGCACGCCGGGGCGCTCGCGTACCGGATCGACCTGCCGCGGGAGCAGGTCGCCGAGACGGCCGCGCTGGTGCGGGACAGTGCCCACGAGGCGCTCGGTGAGCTCCGCGAGGTCCTCGGGGTCCTGCGCGGGCTGGACGGTCCGGCGTCCGACGCGGACGGTGGTCCGGCGGCCGGTGCGCCGGAGCGTCCCCAGCCCACGCTCGCCGACCTGCCGGCGCTGACGCGGACCACCACGGATGCCGGGACGCCCGTGCGGCTCGTCGATCGCACGACGGACCCGGAACGGCTGCCGACGGCCACGTCGCGCACCGCGTACCGCATCGTCCAGGAGGGCCTGACGAACGTGCGCAAGCACGCTCCGGGGCTGCCGGCAAGGGTGGAGCTGCTGGGCTCGACGGGTCAGGGCGTGTGGATCGCGGTGAGCAACCCGACGGCCCTCGCGGTGGACCGGGAGTTCCAGCCGGGCGCGGTGCGGCAGCCGGACACCCGAGGCACGACGGCGGTGCCGCGGTCCGGCCTGGGCCTGCTGGGTCTCACCGAGCGGGTCGAGCTGGCCGGTGGCACGCTGACCGCTCGTGCGGAGAACGGCCGATTCACGTTGCACGCCTGGCTACCGTGGGAACCATGACCGACTCGATCTCCGTCGTCGTGGTGGACGACGACGCGCTGGTGCGCGCTGGGCTGGGCCTGATCCTCGGCGGTGCCCCCGAGGTGCGGGTCGTCGGTGACGCCGGCGACGGGGACGACGGCGTGGACCTCGTCCGCCGGCTGCGTCCCGACGTCGTCCTCATGGACATCCGGATGCCACGTGTGGACGGGATCGAGGCGACCCGGCAGATCGTCGCGCAGGGTGATGGTGCGTCGCGGGTCATCGTGCTGACCACGTTCGACACGGACGACATGGTGCTGCGTGCCCTGCGGGCCGGGGCCGCGGGCTTCCTGCTGAAGGACACCCCGCCCGACCGGCTGGTCGCGGCGGTGCGCGCGGCAGCGGACGGCGAGCCGACCCTGTCGCCGTCGGTCATGAACCAGCTGATCGCGCAGTTCTCGACCGCGCCGGAGGACGGCTCGGGCGATGCCCGGCTGATGGCCCGACGCCGCCTCGCGACCTTGACCGACCGGGAGCGGGAGGTCGCTGCGGTATTGGCCGAGGGGCTGTCGAACGCCGAGATCGGGGCACGGCTGTACATGAGCGTGCCGACGGTCAAGACGCACGTGTCGCGGATCCTGGACAAGCTGGGTGCGGCCAACCGGGTGCAGGCGGCGATCGCGGTGCACGACGCCGGGCTCTCCGCGCCCTAGGCCGTGTCCGGTGACTCGCGGAGCCAGAGCACGATGGCGGCGATGGTGAGTTCGGAGCGGTAGTAGGCGGCGCGTTTGGTGTAGCGGGTGGCCAGGGCGCCGAACTGCTTGAGCCTGTTGAAGCAGCGTTCGACGACTGGTGAACGCGATGGCCCGGGCGCGCATCGCCTGGCGGGTCGAAGGACTCGAGTATGCCTTGTCAGCCAGCACCCGGCCGGGACGGCTGCGAGGTCGGCCAGGACCGTCACGGCGTACGTTGACCTGGTCGAGCAGGGGCAGCAACTGCGGGTTGTCCCCGGTCTGGCCGGGCGTGACACGCCCGACAGAGGGCAAGGAGAAGGGGAATTCTGTGGAGATCGAAGAAAAGTCGAACCGGCGCAATATGTGGATGGTCGCGGCCTTCGGGGCGATCCTCGTCGTGGCGATGGTCGTGAACTACGTCTTGGGCTACGCGGCTGATGAGGCCGCCGACGGCCTGCCAGAGTGGCAGTCGTTCGCCGGATGGGCCTTCCTGCTCTTCGGAGCGGTCGGATTCGTCGCCGCACTGATCGCCGCGTTTCTCAAGGCGCGCTCGCGCTGGATTCCGTGGGTGCTCGGTGCCATGGCCGTCGTAGCAGTGCTGGCGTGGTCGACCGCTGTCGTCGTCGCCTCGGGATGACGCGGGCCGTCGGCGGGAACGTGGTCCTCGCCGAGCGGCGCCTGAGGCACCCCCGCCGGACGCACCTGCCGCTCTGGCTCTGGGCGGTCGCCGGCACGGCCTTCGTCATGTACACCAACGACTACATCATCGCGGGTGTGCTGCCCGAGATGTCCGACGACGTGGGTGTCACAGCGGGCCAGGGTGGGCAGCTGGTCACGGTCTTCTCCTTGATGCTGGCTGTGAGTGCACGTGCTTCTCGTTCGGGGTCGCCGAGACGCGGCCGATGACGAGGAGTCGTTCGAGCTGCCGGGCGGGATGGTCGACCGGGGGGAGTCCCCCCAGCAGGCCGCTGCGCGCGAGCTCGGCGAGGAGGGCGGCTTCGAGGTGGCCCGTATCGCTCCGCTGGGTTCGTTCTTCGCGGTCCCGGCGATCAGCGCGGCTCGCTGCCACGTCTTCGAAGCCTCCCTCGACCGCGCGGGAGCCCAGCGGCTGGATGACGGTGAGACGTGGACTCCCGTGGTGGTGACACCGGACGATCTTCGGCGCTACGTCGACGAGGGCCTCATCCGCGATGCCACGTCGCTCGCAGCCATCTGCCGGTACCTCGTCCGTCGGCCTGTGTGAGTTCTCGCGCGGAGATCATCCCGACACCCGCCCGCGCAGCCAGGCGATGTCGGTGCCGACGTCGCCCTTGGTCTCGCAGATCACCGGCACGCCGGCCTCGCGGACCACGCCCACGAGCAGCTCCGGCGGGATGTTGCCCGCGCCGAAGTTGGTGTGCCGGTCCGCGCCGGAGCCGGCCTGGTCGCGGGAGTCGTTGGCGTGGACCAGGTCGATGCGCCCCGTGATCGCGCGGACGTCGGCGACGGCGGTGGCCAGGTCGATCCCGCCCGCCCAGGCGTGGCACGTGTCGAGCGTGAACCCGACGTGCTCGGCGCCACCGGCCTGCTGGACGGCAGCCCAGAGCTGCTCGATCCGTTCGAGACGCCGCGCCATCGAGTGGTCGCCGCCGGCAGTGTTCTCGATGAGTACCGGGACGTCCGTCTCCAGCGCGTCGATCGCCTTGCGCCAGTTGTCGAAGCCCTTGGCCGGGTCGTCCGGGCCGGTCATGATTCGTGGCCGGACCGTGAAGATCGCCGCGGATTGTGACGCGGCGTATGTCGGGAGGAACCAAGATGGGCATCGCAATCGCCGTTCTCAGGTGGATCGCCTGGGCGGGAACCCAGGCGTGGCGCTGGGGGGGGGCAGCAAGGTCTCCAAGGCCATCGCCTGGGCTCGGAGGAACTGGCGCACGGTGAAGCGCTGGCTGGACGCGGGACTGAGCTTCGCGACGATCATGGAACTGATCCTGCGAGCACTCGGCCTCGCCTGACGCGATCGCCGAGCAGGGCCGGCGCCGGCCTGCAACAGTTGGTGTTCCTGGGCCGGATGGTACGGCCGGGCCTCCGGCCCAGGAACACCGCCGAATGATGGGAGCGTGGATGGTCCCCGACCAGATCGTGGCCGGGCGGGCGGTCTCGAGCATGCGTCGTCTCTCTCCTCGTGCGGGAGGCTATCTTCGTGCCCGCGCGGTGATCGACGCCACGCTGGTCTTCCTCGTCGCACTGGGAGTGGTGGTGGTGAGCGTCGACGGTCCGTGGCGCGATCGGCTGATCTTCGTGGCGGTCGCCATGTTTGTCGCAGGGCTACCTCTCGAGATTCTGGTCGTGAATCGCTGGAAGATCCGCTACACGAGGTACTCCGTGGACGGAGAGATGGTTGAGGTCCATCGAGGTCGCCTCTTCCAGAAGCGCCTGTATGTCCCCTCACGACAAGTGCTCAATGTCGAGTCCACGCAAGGTCCTCTTCTTCGGCGGCAGGGGGACGTCTACGTCAAGTTCACGTGCCTCACCGAGGTGGAGAAGCTCGGGCCTGTGTCGCAGGAGGAGTTCCACCGAATCAGGTCGCTGCTCGTCGCGGCGAACGATCGTGCACGGGGGCAGGTGTGAGCGACCTCCATGCCGTTCAGCGAATTCCTGCACGCTATATCGTCGCTACCTATGCTGAGGACCTCCCTGGCTTGGCCGGTCTCGTACTGATCGCGTTCGCAGCTCGATTCGCCCAGCTTCCGTTTGACTCTCGGTGGGTCGTCGTCGCGGTCGGCCTCGGTCTGGTGCTGCGTCTGCTGCTCCCGGTGTATTCCTGGTACACGTGCCGTCTTCTCGTGGATGAGCACGGCATCACGGTCGTGACAGGGCTGGTGCGACACCGGTCGCGAAGCATGTCGTGGGACAGCATCGGCACGGTCGAGCTGGGCTCCTCGTGGGCGCAGCGCTTCTTCGGGCTGACGGAGGTGACGCTGCTCCAGGGGGCGGCCGACGCCACGACGCTGGTGATCCCGGCGGTGGATGTCTCGGTACGGGACTCGATCGAGCGGCGATCGAGGACGGCGGGCAGGCTGCCGGACCCTCGTGCCCGCCCCGGTCCTCACGGCCACCGGGACGAGGACCCGGGCTCCCAGATGGTGTACAGCGCTTCGGTGTGGGACCTCGCCGTCGCCGGGCTGATGTACGGGCGCTTCGTCGGCCTGGGGTTCGGCGCGGTGGTCGGCGGCGTAGGAACCGTTCTCGAGCTGGGCCAGGCCGACCGCCTGCTGGCCTTGTCCGGGGGCAGCGTGCTCGGACTGCTGGTGCTGGCCGCGGTGCTCGTCCCGGTGGTGGGCCTCCTGCTCACCGTGCTGCGGTACTCGAGCTTCACCGTGCTCCGGACCGACGGGGGGCATCTGGTGCTGTCCTACGGGCTCCTCTCGACGAAGCGGCGGGTCGTCGGGCCGGACGGGATCGTGGGGCTGACCCTGTCTCGCAATCTCCTGGAGACTGCCGCCGATCGAGTGCGCCTGACCCTCGTGTCGGTCGACAGCTCTTCGGGACTGGGAACCAACCTCGTCCTGCCGTCCCTGCCCCGCCGGATCGTGGCCGAGATCGCGGACACGGTCCTGGGCGGGGAGCGGCTTCGCTCGCCGCTGTACGTGGCAGGTTGGCGTCGGGCGCTGGTCGTGAAGCTGTCGGCGGCGTCGATGCTCCTCGCGACGGCCGTCCTCGCTGCGACGACCATGGGTGGTCTGAGCCTGAACACGGCTCAGGCGGTCGGCGGTGGCATCCTCGTGGCGGTCCTGCTCGGCATCCTCGTCGAGAGGGCGGCGGCGCGGCTGACTCTCGACAGGACGGGCAGCGCGATGGTGCTCGAGGTGCGTGTGGTCTCCGAGTTCCAGCGGCGCATCGACCTGGCCGCCGTGCAGGGCGTGTCGGAGTACGGATTCATCGGCCGTTCGATCTGCGCACGGGTCGATTACTACGGTGGTGGACGGCGTGCGCTGACAGCCCTGCGCTACGACAGGAGAGCCCTTGACGACCTGCCGGCCGCACTCCTCGCTGCCGGGCGACGTTCACGGAGATCCAGCACCGTCGATGAGCTGTCATGGAGCTCTGGCGCCGTGCCTGACAACACAAGGAGAGGGTCATGAAGACACGTCCGTCGAACGACGCCATCGGGATGGTCGTCCTCGCCGTGGTGGTGGTGGTGGTCATGGTGGTGCTGCGGACGCTGACCGACGTCGGATGGCTCGGCGGTGTGCTCGCCTCCGCAGCCTGCGGCCTCGTGGCGGTCGCGGTGGTGCTGGGAGCGCTGAACCGGCGGAACCGATGAGCCGGTAGTCCGTCAGAGCCGGTCGCGGAGCCAGGCGATGTCCGCGCCCATGTCGCCCTTCGTCTCGCAGACCACGGGCGCACCGGCCTCGGCGACGACGCCGACGAGGAGCTCGGCCGGGATCTTCCCCGTGCCGAAGTTGGTGTGCCGGTCGGCGCCCGACCCGGCCTCGTCCCGCGAGTCGTTGGCGTGCACCAGGTCGATCCGGCCGGTGATCGCGCGGACGTCGGCGACGACGGAGGCCAGGTCGAGCCCGCCGGCCCAGGCATGGCACGTGTCGAGGGTGAACCCGACGTTGTCGGCGCCGTCGGCCTGCTGCACCGCTGCCCAGAGCTGTTCGATCCGCTCGAGCCGTCGCGCCATGGAGTGGTCGCCGCCCGCGGTGTTCTCGATGAGGACGGGGACGTCGCTCTCGAGCGCGTCGATCGCCTTGCGCCAGTTGTCGAATCCCTTGGCCGGGTCGTCGGTGGCGGTGACGTGCCCGCCGTGCACGACGACTCCCTTCGCGCCGACCTCCCCGGCGCCCGTCATGATCTGCTGCAGCAGCTTGCGGCTCGGGATCCGGATGCGGTTGTTCGTGGAGGCCACGTTGATGACGTACGGGGCGTGCACGTACACGTCCAGACCCGCCGCCGCCGTCGCCGCGCGGAACGCCTCGGCACCACCCGGGTGCTCCAGCGGCGGCACCTTCCACGCCTGGGGGTCGGAGAGGAACACCTGGACGACGTCGGCCTCCATCCGGCCGGCCTCCGCCACCGCGTCGGCGAGGCTCACGTGGGCACCGATCTGCACGCTCATGGGCACCAGGGTACGAGGAGGGTCCGACGGCGCCTGCCCAGCCAGGTGTGGCAGCCCGGGTCGCGGTGCTGCTACGTTTCTGGAGGTCGACGACGAAGAACCTGGGAGAGCCTCTGATGCTGCGAGCCCTGCTGGCGCTGACGCTCGCCGGTGCGGCGACCGTCGAACAGCTGTCCGCGCCCGGCATCGACGTCTTCCTCCCCGCCACCTACGACCTCGTCTGGACGGCCGTCCTCCTGCTGGCGCTGGCCGGGATCGCGGCGGTGGTCGCCCGGGGCGTGGTCGTGGCGCGTCGCCGTTCCGCGGCTCCGGTCGTCGGGCAGGCCGTCGAGGCCCGCCTGGAGCACCTGGACCGGCTGCACGCGTCCGGACGGATCTCCGACGCCGAGCGTGCGGAAGCCCGGGCACGGCTGCTCGGCACGCTCTGAGCCGCTCGTCGTAGGCTGGAAGGCATGCCCAGCACACCACCTCTCGCCTACGTCATCGCCGGGTCCGAGGCCACCGGCGGTGCCGGGATCCAGGCGGACCTCAAGACGTTCCAGCAGCTCGGTGCCTACGGCGTCGGCACCCTGACGTGCATCGTCTCGTTCGACCCGCAGCACGACTGGAGCCACCGGTTCGTCCCGGTCGAGCCGGAGGTGATCGCCGACCAGTTCGAGGCGGCCACGGCCACGCACGACCTCGACGTCGTGAAGATCGGCATGCTCGGCACGCCCGCCACGATCGACGTCGTCGCACGCTCGCTGGCGTCCCGGCCGTGGCGGTACGTCGTGCTCGACCCGGTGCTCATCTGCAAGGGCCAGGAGCCGGGCGCCGCCCTGGACACCGACACCGCGCTGCGCGCGCAGGTGCTGCCGCTCGCCACGGTGGTCACCCCGAACCTGTTCGAGGCGAAGACCCTCGCCGGCATGGACGCAGTGGAGTCGGTGGACGACCTGATCGAGGCCGCGCGCCGCATCCACGAACAGCTCGACACGTCCACCGGGCCGCGGTACGTCGCGGCGAAGGGCGGCGTGGAGCTCCCCGGGCCGGACGCCGTCGACGTCCTCTACGACGGTGAGCATGTCACGGTCCTGCGCACGCCGAAGGTGGGCGAGGAGCGTGTCTCGGGCGCCGGCTGCACGTTCGCGGCGGCCATCACGGCTGAGCTCGCGAAGGGTGCCGACGTCGCCACCGCGGTCCGCACCGCCAAGGACGTCGTGACCCAGGGGATCCGCGCGCGGGTGGCCGCGCACACGCCGTTCGACACGGTGTGGCAGGGGGCCTACGCGCGGCAGCGGGCCTGAGGAGGGAGCGCGGCCGCACGGTCCGCACGGCGGACGCAAACTATGTCTCAAGCGGTGATCCCCTTAGTCTCTAGGGCGTGAGCGACAACTACGGACAGCAGAGCCCGAGCACCGGCGCGATTGAGCGCGTCGTCGCCCGGCACGAGATGCCCGACCCGTTGCGCGACGACATCCGCCTGCTGGGTGGACTGCTCGGCACCGTGCTGCGCGAGGCCGGCGGACAGGACCTGCTCGACGACGTCGAGCGCCTGCGCGAGCTGACCATCCGCGCCTACGGCGTGGACGACGGCGGAGCGAGCCTCGAGGAGGCCGCCGAGGTCGTCGCGGGGTTCAGCCTCGAGCGTGCCGAGCAGGTGGCCCGCGCCTTCACGTGCTACTTCCACCTGGCGAACCTCGCCGAGGAGTACCACCGCGTGCGGGTGCTGCACCACCGCGAGTCGGAGTCGGGCGCCGCGATCGAGGAGTCGCTCCCCGCGGCGTTCACGCAGCTCACCGAGGAGGTCGGCCGTGAGGAGGCCGTCCGGCGCCTGGGTGAGCTGGAGTTCCGCCCGGTCCTGACGGCCCACCCGACCGAGGCCCGCCGTCGGGCGGTCTCTGGTGCGGTGCGGCGGGTCTCGACGCTGCTCGCCGAGCGCGACACGATGCGTCCGGGCGGCACCTCCCGTACGGAGAACGAGCGGCGCATGCTCGCCGAGATCGACACGATGTGGCGCACCTCCCCGATCCGGGCGTCGAAGCCGACCGTGCTCGACGAGGTCAAGACCGCCATGGGCGTCTTCGACGCGACGATGTTCAGCACGTTCCCCGAGGTGTACCGCCGCCTGGACGACTGGCTGCTGAACGGCGAGGCGGGGGCGCGCGCCCCGATCGCCAAGCCGTTCGTCTACCTGGGGTCGTGGATCGGCGGCGACCGGGACGGCAACCCGAACGTCACCGCGGAGGTCACGCGGCAGGCGGCCACGCTCGCCGCCGAGCACGCTCTGACCGCCCTCGAGCAGGCCGCCCGCACCACGGGCCGCAAGCTGACCCTCGAGGAGGCGACCACCCCGGCGTCGGCCGAGCTCAAGGCCCTGTGGCAGCGGTTCCGTCAGCTCTCGGACGAGCTGACGACGGCCGCCGCCGCGGACTCGCCGAACGAGCCGCACCGCGCGGCGGTCCTCGCGATCGCCGGCCGCATCGCCGCGACCCGCACGCGGGACGCCGACCTCGCCTACCGCCGTCCGGAGGAGCTGGAGGCGGACCTGCGCGTCGTGCAGTCCTCCCTGGTCGAGGCGGGGGCGCAGCGGGCAGCGTTCGGCGACCTGCAGAAGCTCGTGTGGCAGGTGCAGACGTTCGGCTTCCACCTGGCCGAGATCGAGGTGCGCCAGCACTCGCAGGTGCACGCCGCCGCGCTCGACGAGATCGCCGAGAAGGGGATCCACGGCGAGCTGAGCGACCGCACGCGCGAGGTGCTCGACACCTTCCGCGCCCTCGGCGCCGTGCAGAAGCGCTTCGGCGAGCGGGCCGCCCGCCGCTACATCGTCTCGTTCACGCAGGCCCCGGAGCACATGGCGGCCGTGTACCACCTCGCCGAGCTGGCGTTCGACGGCTCGGACGACGCGCCGATCATCGACGCGATCCCGCTGTTCGAGACGTTCGCGGACCTCGAGAACTCGGTCGACATCCTCGAGGCGATGCTCAAGATGCCGCAGGTGCAGCGGCGCCTGGCGGCGAACGGGCGCCGCGTCGAGGTCATGCTCGGCTACTCCGACTCGTCGAAGGACGTCGGGCCCGTCGCGGCGACGCTCGCGCTGCACTCCGCGCAGTCGCGCATCGCCGAGTGGGCGCAGCGCCACGACCTCACGCTGACCCAGTTCCACGGCCGTGGCGGCGCGCTGGGACGCGGCGGCGGCCCGGCGAACCGCGCGGTCCTCGCCCAGCCCCCGCACTCGGTGGACGGCCGGTTCAAGCTCACCGAGCAGGGCGAGGTCATCCTGGCCCGGTACGGCGACCCGACCATCGCGGCGCGGCACATCGAGCAGGTGGCCGCGGCCACGCTGCTCGCCTCGGCGCCGTCGACGGAGAAGCGCAACGCCAGCACGGCCGAACGTTTCTCGGGTCTGGCGACCGCGCTCGACGGGTCCTCGCGCGCGCGCTTCCACGAGCTGGTCCAGTCGGAGGGCTTCCCGCAGTGGTTCGCGGAGGTCACGCCCCTGGAGGAGGTCGGCCTGCTGCCGATCGGCTCCCGCCCGGCCAAGCGTGGCCTCTCGGTGAACTCCCTGGACGACCTGCGCGCCATCCCGTGGGTCTTCTCCTGGTCGCAGGCGCGGATCAACCTGGCCGGCTGGTACGGCCTGGGCACGGCGCTGCGCGAGTTCGGCGACCTGGACGAGCTCCGGGCGGCGTACACCGAGTGGCCGCTGTTCGGCACGCTGCTCGACAACATCGAGATGTCGCTCGCCAAGACGGACGAGCGCATCGCCGCGAAGTACCTGGCTCTCGGTGACCGCGACGACCTCGCCGAGATGGTCCTCGAGGAGCTGCGCCTCACGCGCGAGTGGGTCCTGAAGATCACCGGCAACGAGTGGCCGCTGGCCAGCCGCCGGGTGCTCGGCCGGGCGGTGCAGCTGCGCTCGCCGTACGTGGACGCGTTGTCCCTGCTGCAGGTGCGCGCGCTGCGTGCGCTGCGTACCCAGGGCGCCAGCGAGGGCCTGACGGTCGACGACGGCGACTGGGTCGACGGCGGCTACAAGGACCGCTGGCGCCACCTGCTGCTGCTCACCGTGAACGGCGTGAGCGCCGGCCTGCAGAACACCGGCTGATGACACCGGGGGCGGTCGCGCTCGAGCTGGCGGTGCAGGACGTCGCCGGTGTGGACGTCGCGGCGTCCGTGGGCGCTCGGCGGGTCGAGCTGTGCACCGCCCTCGGAGCGACCGGTGGTGTCACTCCGGGCCCCGGCCTGCTGGCCGCCGCCGTCGAGCGCGCCGCGGCCCCGCCGTCGGGCAGCGTCGTCGAGGTGCACGTCCTGGTGCGGCCGCGGCCGGGCGGTTTCGTCCTGACCGACGGCGAGCTGGACGTGCAGGTGCGCGAGGTCGAGTCGGCCCTGCGTGCGGGGGCGCGCGGCGTCGTCGTCGGCGTGCTCACCCGCTCCGGCGAGGTCGACCTGCCCGCCGTGGCTGAGCTCGTGGCTGCCGCCGACGGCGCCGAGGTGACGTTCCACCGCGCGTTCGACCAGCTCGCGGACCCGGTCGCCGGCCTGGACGCGCTCGCGGCGGTCGGCGTCGCGCGCGTGCTCACCTCGGGTGGGGCCGCACGCTGCGCAGTCGGTGTCGAGCAGCTGCGCTCCTGTGTCACGCACGCCCGCGGTCGGCTCGGCGGCGGCGTCCAGGTCATGGCCGGCGGCGGGGTCCGTGTCGAGGACGTCCCCGCGCTGCGAGACGTCGGTGTCGACGCTGTCCACCTGTCCGCCAAGCGCACGGTGGCCGACGACGGCGGGCCCGGCGGCGGGGGCGGCTCCGGCTACGAGGTGACCGACCCGCACGTGGCGGCCGCAGCGGCCGCCGCCCTCCGCACCCCCTGAGTGTTGGGGGGGGGGGGGGTGGGGGGGGGGGGGCCCGGGGTTGGGGGTGGGGGGGCCCGAAAACCCCCCCCCCACGATTTCTGGCCCGATATGCCCCTTTAGTGCTGGTATTCGACCCAGAAATCGCGCCCACAACGCTGACCGGTCGGCTACCTCGGCGCGTCGAGCGCCTTGAGCACGCGTTCGACGCTGGAGCGGATGCCCCAGCGGTCGGCCAGGGCGTCGAGAGTCTCGGGGTCGTACGGCTCGCGCGGCAGGGTGTCGTCGAACGTCCCCACCGGAGCGTCGGCCGCGACCTGCACGACGGCGGGAGCCACCGCGAGGTAGTCGGCGGCCTCGGCGAGCTTCGCCCGCTGGGTCGGTGTGACGCCCTTGTCCCCGGCCGTCGCGGCCTCGAGCAGGCGCTCCAGCGAGCCGTACCTCTGGAGCAGCTTGGCCGCCGTCTTCTCCCCGATGCCGCGCACCCCCGGAAGCCCGTCCGACGGGTCGCCCCGCAGCACCGCCATCTCGGCGTAGGCGGCTCCCGTCGGCACCCCGTACCTCTCGGCGAGCAGCGCCTGGTCCACGACGTCCGGGTCCCGCACGCCGCGGGCCGGGTAGAGGATCGCCACCCCGGCGGCGTCGTCCACGAGCTGGAACAGGTCGCGATCGCCGGTGACGACAGCGATCCGCGGGCCGGCCGACCGCGGTCCAGGACCGCCGTCGTCGCCACGTGGTGCCGTACCTGTCGCGGCGAGCTCGCGGGCCACCAGCGTCCCGATGACGTCGTCCGCCTCGAAGCCCGGCGCCCCGACACGGGCGATGCCGAGCGCGGCCAGGACGTCGACGATGACGGGCACCTGCGGCACGAGGTCGTCCGGCACCTCCTCGACGTCCGGTCCGTCGTCGCGTCGCTCGGCCACCCGGTGCTCCTTGTAGGAACCGATCGCGTCGACGCGGAACGCGGGCCGCCAGTCGTCGTCCCAGCAGGCGACGAGGCGGTCGGGGCGGTGCTCGGTGACGAGGAACGCGATCATGTCGAGCAGGCCGCGCACCGCGTTGACCGGTCGGCCGTCGGGTGAGCGCAGGGAGCCGGGCAGGCCGAAGTAGGCGCGGAAGTAGAGGCTCGCGGTGTCGAGGAGCAGCAGGCGCATGGGGTCAGCCTCTCAGGCGGCACCGTCACGGGCGGGAGCGGTACTACCTCGCGGGCTCGGTGGGGAGGTGGTCGGGGAGCCCGAACCGGGGGAACCACGTCGACGTGTCGAGGAACGTGGTGATGCCGGTGATGTGGCCGACGCCGTCGTCCTCCAGGACCACGAGACCCCACGGCTCCCACCCGCCGTCGGGGGACGCGCGGTACTGCCCGAACGCCATCGAGCCGTTCGCCCGTACCCGCAGGCAGCGGGAGCCGCGGCACTCGCGGCCCGGTCCCAGCATCCAACGGGCGATCTCGCGCGGACCGGACACCCACAACGTGTACGGCGGCATGTTGAGCACGGCGTCCTCGCGCAGCAGGGCGACGAGGGCCTCCATGTCGTAGCGCTCGAACGCGTCGAGGTAGCGCTCCAGCAGCTCGTCGTCGACCGTGCCCCAGCGGGCCTGGTCGCGTTCCAGCGCCTTCGTGCCCAGCGTGGCGCGTGCCCGCTGCAGCGCGGAGTTCACCGAGGCCACGGTGGTGTCGAGCAGGGTCGCCGTCTCCGCCGCCGACCAGCGCAGCACCTCGCGCAGCACCAGCACCGCCCGCTGGCGGGGCGGGAGGTGCTGCAGGGCGGCGACGAACGCGAGCCGGACCGACTCGCGCCCGACGGCCATCTGCGCCGGGTCGCCCTCACGCGGCAGGACGGCGTCGTCGGGCACGGGCTCGACCCACCGCTCCTCGGGGAGCGTGTCGCCGAAGTTCTCGATCTCGGCCGGCTGCGGGCCGCCGAGCCCCATCGGCCGTTCACGCCGCTTGGTCGCGCCGAGGGCGTCGAAGCACACGTTGGTCGCGATCCGGTAGAGCCAGGACCGCAACGACGACCGCCCCTCGAAGCGGTCGTAGGCGCGCCAGGCGCGCAGCATCGTCTCCTGGACGGCGTCGTCCGCGTCGCCGGCCCCGCCGAGCATCCGGTAGCAGTAGCCCGTGAGCTCCCGCCGGTGCTCCTCGAGGCGCGCTCCGACGTCGGGCGTGCCGCCGACGTCCGTCACCGTCTGTGTCATGTTTCACACGGTAGATCGAGGCTCCGACACCCGCGAGGGGCGCGCACCGAACGGCTAGGTCCGACGACGGCGCGCCTCGTCCCGCGTCCAGGGCAGCACCCGCTCCACGAGCGGCACCGAGCTGGTGGCCGGCGAGGACCGCCGCACCACCGGCACGTTGCCGCTCAGCGGGCGGGCCGTACGGTCGATCTCGAACCACACGGTCTTGCCGGCGCCGACGGCGGCGTGCCGCCCGACGACGTCGCCCTCCTGGTGCTGCTGGACGCCCCACCGGGACGCGAGCCGCTCCAGGAACTGCACCCCTCGCCCGGAGAGGTCCTGCGGCTCCGGCGCGCGCAGGACGGGCGGGCGCGTGCAGCCGTCGCGCACACCCACCCGCAGCCGGCGGTCGTCGACCTCGACGGTCGCCACGATCGGGCCCCGTCCGTGCTCCAGCGCGTTGGTGAGGATCTCGCTGGCCAGCAGCATCGCCGTGCGCCGCTGCTCGGCGTCCACGTCGCACGACTCGAGCACGTCGTCGACCCACCGCCGGGCGGGGCCGAGGTCGCTGAGGATCTCGGCGACCTTGCGCTCGGCGGTGGCGGGTCCGTCCTCGCCGGGCGGTCCGGACGGTGCGGGGACGCGGGCGCGGGCCGCCAGCACCGCGACGTCGTCACGCTGGGCGCGGCCCACGAGCCGCCGGACCAACGCCCGCGGGAGCGCCGCCGTCGCCTCGCCGTGCACGTCGGCGAGCGCCTCGCGCAGGTCGTGCATGCGGTCGGTGATCATGACGCCGCGGCGTTCGACGAGCCCGTCGGTGTACAGCAGGAGCGTGTCCCCGGGCAGGAGCCGTGTGACGTGGTCGAGCCGCTCCGTGCTCGGGTCGACGCCGAGCAGCATGTCGGTGCGGGCGTCGAGCTGCTCGACCGTCCCGTCACGGCGCAGCACCAGCGGGTGCGGGTGGCCGGCGTCGGACCAGGTGAGGGTGTACCCGCGTTCGGGGGTGCCGTCCGGCCCCGTGTCGCCCTGCGGGTGCTCGTCGTGGTCGAGCCGCACGACGATGGCGGTCGCCAGCGCGTGCGGCCCCAGGATGGCGTTCGCCTGGTCGAGGCGGGTGAGCAGCGCCGCCGGGGACTCGTCGTGGCTCCAGGCGAGCGCGCGCAGCATCGACCGGAGCTGGCCCATCTGGGCGGCGGCGCTCACGTCGTGCCCGGTGACGTCGCCGATGGTCAGCACCGCGGTGCGGTCGTCCCGCACGACGGCGTCGTACCAGTCGCCGCCCACCTGGTCGGTGCGGGCGGCAGGCGCGTACGTCGTGGCGATGTCCAGATGGGCGACCTCGGGCGCGTCGGAGAGCAGCGACTCCTGCAGCGTCGTCGCGACCCGCCGTCGGGCCTCCAGCAGCGCGACGCGCTCGAGGGACATCGCGACGTACCGGCTGAGCGTGGTCTCCAGCGCGGCGGTCCCGGCGTCGTGCTCGCGCGCCTCCTCCCACACGCAGACGACGACGCCGATGACGTCGTCGTCCGCGACGACCGGCAGGAACGACCGGGCACCGGTGGTCATCAGGCCGACGTCGACCATGGCGGGGTAGGCCTCGCCCATCTCCTGCTGGTCGCGGTAGAAGAGGGTCCGGCGCTCGCGCACGACGGCGGTGTCCGGCCGGGCCGCGTCGAGGCGGGTCGAGCGCATGGTGTCGGGGAACCCGGGCTCCTGGTGGCCGACCGTCACGTAGCGCAGGTGCCGGCGGTCGGCGTCGACGAGGGCGAGCGAGCACCAGCGCGCACCCATGCCCGTCCCCACCACCTGGGCGATGGTCTCCTCGACCTCCTCCAGCGTGGTCACGCCGGCGAACTGCTCCGAGAGGCCGAGCAGGAACTGTGCACGCTGGTGGGCACGGAACGCGACCTGCTCGGCGCGCCGGGCACGTTCGCGCTCCGCCCGGAGCCGCAGCTCGCCCGAGCACGACGCCGCCAGGTCACCGAGGGTGGCGAGGTCGTCGGAGGTCCAGTGCCGCACCTCGGTGTCCAGGGCCCAGAGGGCGCCGACGATCCTGCCGCGGACGTCTTCGACGGGGAAGCCGGCGACCGCGCGCGTGCCCATCTCCCGTGAGATGTACCGGTGGGCGAAGCGGTCGTCGGCCCGGGTGTCGTCCACGACGAGCGGTGCCCTGGCGGCGACGACGAGGGCGGTCGTGGGGTCGGCGACGTTGATGGTCCGGTCGCGCTGCAGCGCCGGCGGCATGCCGACCGCACCCGGCAGCACCTGCATGCCGTCGGAGAGGACGACGAAGACGGCTGCGGGCACGCCGAGGTTCCGGTGGACGAGCCGCACGATGCGGTCGAACACCTCGTCGGCGATGGACTCGTCCGGTGCGCCACGGAGCAGCGAACCCAGGACCTTGGCCTCGGGCACGGACCCAGTATGGCGTGTGTCGGCGCTTTCTCGTGCTATCGCGGGACCTCGCCGGGTCGTGGCCGCCCAAGTCGTCCCGGCTACCCGTTGCGACCTACGTCACACCGCGCGCACACTGGGAGCAGGAACCGATACGGGGGTGGACTCGTGGTGGGAACCGCTGGAACGTTCGACGCCTTGCCCATGCTGGGCCGTGGCAAGCACCGCAACCCGAAGAAGGGCGCGTGCTTCATGGAGCTCGCGTCGTTCCTCGCCGGGGAGCGCTGGAGCGACCATCCGCAGTGCACGCATCCGCTCCTGGCGATGCTGGCACGAGCGGTGAACGACCTGACCTCGGACCAGGCACGGCCGCGGCTGTCGGCCATGATCCCGTCGGTCATCGGCCTGACGAGCGACGACCCGCACTGGGACGTGCGCATCGCGCTGCGATCCGCTCGGACGGCGCTGCCAGTGGCTCCCGCCGACCGTCAGCAGACCCTGGCCGTGGCGATCTTCGGTGCCGAGCGCATGCTCGACACGCTGGACGGCCGGCCGGAGGGGACGCTGTCGCCCGAGAGCCTGGCCGCGCTGGCCAGTGCGCCGAAGACGGCCGAGTGGGCTCGCCGCTTCTGCGCGGGGACCCACGTCAAGCCGAAGCGGTTCGTGCGCGACGCCGCACCGTCGGTCGTGTCGACGGCGGTCCAGGGCATCAGCGAGGCGTACGTGCCCGACGCCGACGCGCGGCTGCGTGACCTCCTCCAGGCGACCATCGAGGACGCCCGGCGCTGGTCGGGTCTCGACGAGCGTTCGGAGGAGCTGCGGGCGGAGCAGTGGGTCGACGTCGTGCGGCCCGCCGAGGTCTGAGGGCCACGCGACGTCGGGACGTCTGGTAGACCGAGGGGGTGACCGCGAACCCCCTGGACCAGCTCTCCCTGACGGACCTGCGCCGTCGCACCTCGGTCAAGTGGCGCGCCTATCCCGACGACGTGCTGCCGCTCTTCGTCGCGGAGATGGACGTGCCGCAGCCGCCGTTCCTCGTCGAGGCGGTGCGGCGCGCCCTCGAGCTCGGTGACACCGGCTACGACGTCGGCACCGGCTACGCCAAAGCGCTCGCGCCGTTCGCCGACCGGCGCTGGGGCTGGACGCCCGACGAGCACACCAGCCGCACGCTGCCCGACGTCATGGTCGCCGTCGTCGAGATCCTGCGCGTGCTCACCGCACCGGGTGACGCCGTCGTGGTGACCCCGCCCGTCTACCAGCCGTTCTACGCGTACAGCCGCCATGAGGGACGCCAGGTCGTGGAGGCGCCGCTCGACGCCGCCGGTCGGCTCGACCTCGGCACGCTGGAGGCCGCGTTCAAGGTGGCCACCGGATACTCGGGGCACGACCCGTCGAACGGTCGACCCGGTTCGGGCCGCCGGGCAGTGCTGCTGCTGTGCAACCCGCACAACCCGACCGGCACCGTGCACACGCGCGCCGAGCTCGAGGCGGTGCTGACGCTCGCAGACCGGTACGGCGTCCGGGTCGTGGCCGACGAGATCCACGCACCCTTCACCTTCGCCGACCTGGTCGACGGCGCCGCACCTTTCACGCCGCTGCTCTCCGTCGCGGGGAGCGAGAGGGCGATCGCCGTGCACTCGGCGTCGAAGGCTTTCAACCTCGCGGGGCTGCGGGCCGCGACAGCGGTGGGCGGCACCGCGGCGGCGGACGACCTGCGGCGCATCCCCGAGATCGCCGGGCACGCCGTCAACCACCTCGCGGTGATCGCGCACGCCGCGGCGTACACCGACGGTGACGAATGGCTCGACGCGCTGCGGGCGGGGATCGTGCGCAACCGGGAGCTGGTGACGGGGCTGCTGGCCGAGCAGGCGCCGGCGGTGCAGGTCCGGCCGGCGGACGGCACCTACCTGATGTGGCTGGACGTGCGGGACGCGGTGCCCGAGGGCGCCGACCCGCACCACCACGTGCTGCGCACCGCGCGGGTGGCTCTCGGGGACGGCCGGCACTTCGGTTCCGGGGGCGAGGGCATGCTGCGGCTGAACCTGGCGGCGTCGGCTGAGACGCTCACCGAGGCCGTGAGCCGCCTCGCCCCCGCCCTCACCCCGAGGTAGTACGGCGAGGTAGTACCGGACCCGAGCGATCTACCTGCCCGTGCCGTGCCGGCCGAGCGCGGACATCAGCTTCGCCGCGCCGCCCCCGGAGTTCAGCGCGCCCTTCACCGACCGGTGGTTCGCCCCCCGCATCCGCGAGTTCTTCAAGCCCTTGAGCGACCGGACCTTCTCGTCGCGGGCCCGCATGTCGTTCGTGACGGTCCGCGTGCGCGACTCGTGCTGGTAGCGCTTGTCGGTGTTGCGGTACCGCAGGTACATGACGGCGTAGAACACGAAGCCGGCGGCGAAGAACAGCAGGCCGACGCTCGACCAGTCGCCGGAGTCGGTGGAGGCGAGGACCGTCACCTCGGCGAGGCGGGTCACAGGATCGCCCCCAGCGCGAGGATGATCGTGCCGACCACGATCCCGGCGACCTCGACCGCCGCGGACGTCAGGAGCAGGCGCGGATAGTTGATCGGCACGCTGCCCATCACGGAGCCGGTGCGGCCGTTGACCGCGACGTAGTGCACCATCGACCGGCCGTCCTTCTTCTCCTGGTGATAGCTGTAGAGCCAGACCGGCAGGTAGGCCGACACCCAGCGCTGACCCTTCACGGTGAGCTGCTCGTGGTCCCACCGCACGCCGCGGTCGTAGAAGCCGAGGGTGCTGTGGGCGGCGTGCCGGGCGACGTCCGTCGACTGCGCGTCCACGATCGGCGCCAGGTCGGCGACGTTGGTGTCGCGACGCTCCGAGGTGAACCCCGCGAGGTAGTTCGAGTCGTAGGTCACCGCGTTCTCGAGGTCGAACGGCCGGATCGCGTTGATGACGTTGTTCGAGGTGCTGGACCGCTGGTCGAGGCGCTCCCGCGACGAGACGACGGCGAGGTCGTGGATCTCGACGTCGAAGTCCCGGCCGACGTCGTACAGGTCGGCGTCGTAGCGCGTCTCGGAGCGGTCGTCGCTCACCTTCACGGAGTAGCGACGGGTCTGGTGCTCGCCCTGGCCGGTGAACGACGCGTGGGCGTTGACGTCCACGACCATGTACGGCAGGTAGGCGCCCAGCACGTTCTCCGGGTTGAACTCCTCACGGAACCGCGGGTGCGCGAAGAACCGCCGCTTGCGCACGAACTGTGCGATCTGCTCGACGGCGCGCTCCTTCGGCAGGCTGAAGGGCAGCACCATGTCCGGCACGGCGCCGTTGGGCACCTGCTCGTTCATCGACAGCTTGTTGCGGCACCAGTGGCAGCGCGCCTGGGTGCCGCTCGCTGTGTCGATGACGATCTCCGCACCGCACGCGCCGCACTTGAACGTCAGCACCACCTCGGCGGACGGCACGATGTCCGCCGAGCCGGAGCCCATGGTGACGCCCGTGAGCTGGTCGACGCCCTGGTCGAGGGCGAACGCCTCGTTCGCGTTGGGCGTCGACCACTCGTCCCGGCAGAAGCTGCAGCGCAGCATCCCCGAGCCGATGTTGAGGGCGATCTGGGTCGCCCCGCACCGTGGGCACTTGCTGAGCCCGGAGGCCGCGTCAGCGTCGGTCCGCAGGACCTGCGGGGTACCGTCCGCCTGCCGGTCGTCGCTCTCGTCCCGCCGCTCCGTCGCGGGTTCGGTCATGTCCGCCATCCGTCAGAGACCGAGCGCCTTCTTCTTGGCCGCGTCGTAGTCCTCCTGGGTGATGAGGCCTGCGTCGAGCATCTCCTTGAACTTGGTGAGCTGCGCCATCGGGTCCTCCGTGGGCGGCGCGGGGGGCGCCGGCGGAGCCTGCTGCGCGCTCGGCTGCTGGAAGCCCGGTTCGGTCGGCTGCTGGAGACCGCCCATGGCGCCTCCCGCGGCGTTCATGCCCATGCCGAGGAAGGCCATGCCGGCCGCCCCGCCGTCCGGGTTTTCCCCGGCGGCCTGGAACCCGCGGGCGGCGGCCTGCTGCATGAACGAGTTGCCCCGTGCGCCGCCCAGGGCGTCGGCCTTCTTGACGTCGGAGAGCAGCTTGCGCGTGTCCTCGTCGTACTCGATCGCCTGCAGCGCGACCTTGACGATGCTCAGCCCGCGGTCGGAGGTCCAGCTGTAGCCCTCCTCGACGGCGTGGCTCAGCGACTGCGCGAAGCCGACCGCGTCGCCCTGGATGCGCGCGATGCGGTTCCCCTTGCCGGGGTCGTTCGTGTAGTGCGAGAACGCCGCGGCCAACGATCCGACGAGCTCGTTGAAGAGCTGGCTGGCGGCGTCGTTGTCCAGGTCGCTGAAGTCGAAGACCTTGGCGTCGTGGCCCAGGTAGGTCAGCGGCACGAAGTTCTTGATGAGCAGGATCGGGTCCACGATCCGCAGCGTGTAGCTGCCACGGGTGATCGCTCCGACCTGGGCCCGCAGGTAGGCGTCGTCCCAGTAGATCTCGGACTGGGTGCCGAACCGGTTGTTCGGGATCTCCTTGAGGTTCACGTAGAACGCGAGCTGCTGCGACCCGGGCTGCCCGCCGAACTTGAAACGCTCCCACGAGGTCTTCACCGTCGAGGAGAGCAGGCCGTCCCCGGCGAACACCGAGGCGGAGTTCTGGTCCTCGGACGTGTAGACGTACCCGCCCGGCTCACCGACGAACCCGGTGAGGCCGCCGTCCTGGAACGTCACGAGCGCGTAGCCCTCGGGCACGACGATGCGCGAACCGTTGGTGATGATGTGCTCGGAGGCCTGGGTGTTGGATCCGCGCCCGGCGTTACGGCCCTGGGCGACGGCGGGGAAGATGGCCGCTGTCGGCGCCAGGCCGCGCGGCGGGACCAGGAAGTCCTTCCACTGGTCGGCGAACGTGCCGCCGAGAGCGCCGGCGAAGGCCTTGATGAATCCCATGCGTGTCCTCGATGTCGTTCCGCTGTCGTGCTCCGGCACTGGCCACCGACGACCGTATCGTCCCTCGGTCGCCCGGTGTTCGGACGCGCCGGAATCCGGCACATTTCACCCGGGACGTCACGACCCGCCCGTCGGCACGATCCGCCCCGCACCGCCGTGCCGCGCTACTCTCCGTGCGTGCGCCGTCGGACATCGATCACCGTGACCGCCCTCCTGACTCCTGCCGTCGTGATCGCGCTGGCGGCCTGTACCGGCGCGGACCGACCACCGGCGTCCGACGCGGCCGGCACGCTCGCCACGGCGCTCGCCGGGCTCGACCTGACGGACGTGCCGCTCGCGACGGACACGTCGGCAGACCCGCAGGCGCACCTGCTCGAGGTGACGGAGCCGCTCGTCGAGGTCGCCGAGGCGGCCGGCGGCGAACCCGCCGTGACGGTCGCGGAGGTCACCGAGGTGGCCGAGGACTCCGACGACGCCCCGCCCACCGCGGAGGTCACGCTCGCCTGGTCCTGGCCGCTCGACGGTGACCGGACCTGGGAGTACACGACCACGACGGAGCTGGTCTGGGCCGCGCCGCCGGAGGGATCCGAGGGACCGGGCACCTGGCAGACGCAGTGGGACACCGACCTCGTGGTGCCGGGACTGGGAGCGGGTGAGCGGATCGCGGTCGAGGAGGTGCCGGCCGGGCGCGGGGACGTCCTCGACATCGACGACGAGCCGCTCGTGACCGAGCGGGACGTCTGGCGGGTCGGCATCGACAAGACGCGTCTCGAGAACGGCGAGCTGGCGACGCAGGCCCGCCGGCTCGGCGAGCTGATCTGGAGGGAGCCGGACGACTACGTCGCGCGCGTGGAGGCCGCGGGCGACAAGGCGTTCGTCGAGGCGATCACGGTCCGCCAGGAGGATCCGGGCATCGACTTCTCGGTGGCGGACGCCCGGGACATCGACGGCGTCAACGTCGTCGCGGACACGATGGAGCTCGGGCCCACGTCGACGTTCGCCCTGCCGCTCCTCGGACGGTCCGGGGAGGCGACGGCCGAGATCATCGAGGAGTCCGACGGCGCGATCGCCGCGGGCGACGTCGTCGGGCTGTCCGGGCTGCAGCGGCACTACGACGAGCAGCTCCGCGGGACCCGTGGGCTGGCCGTGAACATCGTGCCGTCGGAGGGCGACGCCGAGGACGGCGAGGAGCCGCGCGAGCTCTTCCGGGTCGAGCCCACCGACGGCGCCGACGTCGCAACCACGCTCGACCCCGACCTGCAGATGCTCGCGGAGAGCACCCTGAACGGCGTCGAGCCGGCCAGCGCGATCGTCGCGATACGGCCCTCCACCGGTGACGTGCTCGCGGCGGCGAGCGGCCCGGGCAGCGAGGGGTGGTCGACGGCGACGCTCGGCCAGTACCCGCCGGGCTCCACGTTCAAGGTGGCCACGGCGCTCGCGCTGCTGCGCAACGGCACCTCTCCGGCGGACTCCGTGCGGTGCCCGGAGGAGATCACCGTGGACGGCCGCACCTACTCGAACGTGCCGGGCTACCCGTCGTCGGCCTCGGGCAAGGTCCCCTTCGCGACGGCGTTCGCGCACTCCTGCAACACGGCCTTCATCGGGTCGGCCGACGCGGTGTCCCAGGCCGATCTCGCGACCGCGGGCGCGGACCTGGGTCTCGGCACGTCGACGAGGTTCGACCAGGCGCCGGTGTTCACCGGTGCGGTGCCGGACGAGGCGTCGCAGACGGGGCACGCGGAGTCCGCCATCGGGCAGGGCAAGGTGCTGGCCTCGCCGCTGGGCATGGCGACCGTGGCGGCGAGCGTCGCCGCGGGGGAGCGGGTCGAGCCGAGGATCGTCCGGTCGGTGACGGGCGCCGACGGCGCCGAGGTCGACACGGACGGGGAGCCGACGGCGTCGGAGGAGGCCGCCGAGGAGACGTCCGAGGAGGAGGCGCCGGCGGGCGACGGGCTGACCGAGGCGGAGGCGGCCGACCTGCTCGAGCTCATGGGTGGCGTGGTCACGGACGGCAGCGCGTCGGTGCTGGCCGACATCGAGGACGTCGTGGGGGCCAAGACCGGTACGGCGCAGTACGGCGACGGGTCGCGCCAGCACGTGTGGATGCTGGCGGTCGCGGACGACCTCGCGGTGGCGGTGTTCGTGGAGGACGGCGAGTACGGGTCGACGACGGCGGGGCCGCTGATGGTGGAGTTCCTCGAGGGTCGCTGACCCGCACCCGCACGCACCCGGACCCGCGGGTCAGACGCCCGAGGGGCTCACGGCCGGTAGCCGGCGTCGACGCACATCCGCTCGACGACCTCGGTGGCCTCGACCACGTCCGCCGGGTCCGCCGACCCACCGTCGAGCGAGACGCCGAACGGCTTCTGGACGCTCTTCAGGAGCATGGCCGGCCCGGGCTCGGCATCGCTGATCTGGCCGCCCAGGCGGTCGTGGATGGTGGTGAGCTCCACGGTGTTCTCGGCGGTCGCCGGGTAGGCGACCTCCGAGCCCCACCGCTTGATGCGCTTGCTGATCGACAGCTTGCCGCCGACGTAGAAGCTGCGGCACGTGGTCAGAGGGTCGACGCTCTCGGGCCCCGCGGCGGCTTCCGCGGCGACCTCCGCGCTGGGGGAGTTCTCGGCGACCGGTCCGTCGGCGGCCAGCCCGGCGCACGAGGAGAGCAGCAGGGCGGCAGCGACGGCCGCGGCGGCGGCGGCGAGTGAGCGCATGGAGGGATTCGACTACGCGGGACCCCCGGCAGGCAACAATCGGTGCCCGACTGTGCCGAGGGTCACGTCGTGGCGAACCGCGCGCCACGTTCGACGACCTGCCCCGCGCCCCTCCCGCCGTCGGCCGCCGCGTCCCAGGTGTAGACCTCCGTGCCGGTCACGAAGACGTGCTCGGCGCGGGACGTCACGTCCAGGGGATCGCCGGACCAGACGACGACGTCGCCGTCCAGGCCGGGGCGCAGCGACCCGACGCGCTCGTCCAGGCCGAGGAACGCCGCCGGGTTGACGGTGAGCGCCTCGAGCGCCACCTGCCGGTCGAGCCCCTCCTTGACGGCCAGCGAGGCCTGGTGCACCAGGAAGTTGATCGGGACCACCGGGTGGTCCGTGGTGATGGCGACCCGCACGCCGGCCTCCGCCAGCCGGGCGAGGCCGGCGATCGCCCGGTTGCGCAGCTCGACCTTGGTGCGCGTGGTGAACATCGGGCCGAAGATGACGGGGACGTCCCGCTCGGCCAGGACGTCGGCGACCGCGGCGCCGTCCGTGCCGTGATTGATGACCAGGCGGTAGCCGAACTCGTCGGCGAGCCGCAGGGCGGTCGCGATGTCGTCGGCACGGTGCACGTGCTGGTCCCAGACGAGCTCGCCGTCGAGCACGCGGGCCAGCGCCTCCTTCGCGAGGTCGCGGGCGAACGGTTCCCCCTTGGTCTCGGCGGCGGTGCGGGCGGCGGCATAGTGCTGCGCCGCGACGAAGGCCTGGCGGATGACGGCGGCGACCCCGAGCCGGGTGGACGGGAGCTTCTTCTGGTCGCCGTACACGCGCTTGGGGTTCTCGCCGAGGGCGGACTTCACCGAGACGGCCTCGGCGAGGAGCTGCTCGTCGACGGTGCGCCCGCCCCACGTCTTGATCGCGACGGTCTGCCCACCGATGGGGTTGCCGGAGCCGGGCTTGACGACCACGGACGTCACCCCGCCCCCGAGCGCGTCACGGAATCCCTCGTCCTCGATGTTGATCGCGTCGAGGGCACGCAGCGCGGCACCGTCGGGGTGGGTCATCTCGTTGGTGTCGTCGCCGGCCCAGCCCTCGGACTCCTCGTGCACGCCGAGGTGGCCGTGCGACTCGACGAACCCGGGCAGCACCCAGCGGCCGCCCACGTCGAGGGTGCGCACGCCGTCGGGCACGGTGACGTCCGCGCCGACGGCGGTGATGGTGCCGTCGGTGACGAGCACGGTGCCGCCGTCGACCGGGTCGCCGACCACCGGGACCACGTAGGCGTTGGTGAGGGCGACGGAGCTGCGGGTGGTGCCCGGGGAGCCGGGCCGTGTGGTGGAGGTCATCGCCCCATCCTGCCCGCTCCGGGCTCACGCCTCGGGGACGTTCTCCTCGATCTCGCGCAGCCATGCCGCGGGCGACGCGTCCGAGGGCATCCGCCAGTCCCCGCGCGGTGACATCGTGCCGCCCGGGGAGACCTTCGGTCCGTTCGGCAGGGCGGTGCGCTTGAACTGCGAGGCGAAGAACCGCCGGAAGAACACGAGCATCCACCTCCGGATGTCCGCGAGGTCGTAGGCGGAGCGCTCGTCGTGCGGGTAGTTCGGCGGCCAGTCGCCGACGGACGCGTCGCGCCACGCGTGCCAGGCCAGGAACGCGATCTTGGACGGTCGCAGGCCGTGCCGCAGCGTCCAGTACAGCGTGAGGTCCTGCAGCGCGTACGGTCCCACCATCGCCTCGGTGGACTGCGGCGTCTCGCCCTCACCGACCGGGACCAGCTCGGGGCTGATCTCCTGCACCACGACCTCGCGCAGCACGTCACCCACCTCGGCGGGGAAGTCGCCGGAGTCGGCCACCCAGCGGATGAGGTGCTGGATCAGCGTCTTCGGCACCCCGGTGTTCACCGCGTAGTGCGACATCTGGTCGCCCACGCCGTACGTGCACCAGCCGAGCGCCAGCTCGGACAGGTCACCCGTGCCCAGCACGATCCCGCCGCGGTGGTTCGCGATCCGGAACAGGTAGTCGGTGCGCAGCCCGGCCTGGACGTTCTCGAACGTCACGTCGTATACCGGCTCGCCGTCGCCCGCCGGGTGGCCGAGGTCGCGCAGCATCTGCGTCGCCGCGGGCCGGATGTCCAGCTCCTCGAACCCCACGCCGAGGGAGCGTGCCAGCCGGGTCGCGCGGTCCTTCGTCGCGGACGACGTCGCGAACCCCGGCATCGTGATCGCGTGCACGTCGGTGCGGGGCCGGCCCAGCCGGTCCATCGCCCTGGCGGCGACGACGAGGGCGTGCGTGGAGTCCAGGCCGCCGGAGACGCCGACGATCACCTTCGGCCGCCCGATGGCCTGCAACCGCTTCTCCAGTCCCGTGACCTGGATGTTGTACGCCTCGTAGCAGTCGAGCGCGAGGCGCGCGGCGTCGTCGGGCACGAACGGGAAACGGTCCACCTTGCGCCGCAGGCCCAGGTCGCCCGACGGCGGACCCACCTCCCACTCGACGGTGCGGAAGCCCTGGACGCGCTCGCCCAGGCCTCGCCGGTTGTCGTCGAACGTCCCCTGCCGCAGGCGGTCCTGGCGCAGCCGGTCGAGGTCGACGTCCGCGACGGCGCGCCGCGGCCCGTCCGGGAACCGTTCGGTCTCGGCCAGCAGGTCGCCGGCCTCGTAGACCATCGTCTGCCCGTCCCACGACAGGTCCGTGGTGGACTCGCCCTGCGCCGCGGCGGCGTACACGTACGCGGCCAGGCAGCGCGACGACGCCGAGCGGACCATGAGCCGCCGGTCCTCGGCGCGGGCGATCGTGATGGGGCTGGCGGACAGGTTGAGCAGGACCGTGGCGCCGGCCAGGGCCGCCTCGGCGGACGGCGGCACGGGCACCCACATGTCCTCGCACACCTCGACGTGCACCGTCAGGCCGGCGACGTCCGCGGCGCGGAACAGCAGGTCCGGGCCGAACGGGACGTCGTCGTCGGCGAACGGCAGCCGCACGGTGCCGCCGCGGTGGTCCGCCCCGGCCGCGAACCACCGCGACTCGTAGAACTCGCGGTAGGTGGGCAGGTACGACTTGGGCGCGACGCCGAGCACCCGGCCGCCCTGGACGACGACGGCGCAGTTCAGCACGCGCCCGTCGACCTCCACCGGCGCGCCCACCACGAGCAGCGGGCGCAGGTCGGCGCTCGCGGCGACGATCAGTGCCAGCGCGTCGGCCACGGCCTCCAGCAGCGTGTCGGCCAGGTGGAGGTCGTCCAGCGCGTAGCCCGACACCGACAGCTCCGGGAAGACCGCCACGGCGACACCCTCGTCGTGGCAGGCCCGCGCCTCGGCGAGGATCACGGCCGCGTTGGCGGCGGGGTCGGCGACCGTCACGGGCACGGTGCAGGCGGCGACACGGGCGAAGCCGTGGGCGTAGGCGTTGCGGAAGTCCACCCTCCGAGTGTGCCCGACGTCGTGCCTCCGTGTTCGCCGGGGGCGGCGCGGCCCGGATATGGTCGCACCGTGGCGCAGAAACCAGCGGGCTCCGACCCCGCTCCTCGACCCTCCGGCCCACGCTCGTCGAACGACTCCGGGCCCGCCTGGACGCCGGTGCGCAAGAACCGTGGCCGCGTCGTCGCGGCGATCGTGGCCCTCGCGATGCTGCTGACGGCGGTCGGGGGCGCGGCGGTGGGCATCCTGGCGGCTTCACCGGCGAGCGCGCACGACCGCCTGGTGTCGTCGGACCCGGCGGACGGCGACGAGCTCGACGCGCCGGTCGACACCCTCACGCTGACCTACAGCGCCGTGATCATCCCGGACGGCACCCAGGTGCGCGTCAGCACGCCGTCGGGCGAGGTCGACGCGGAGGTCGCCGTCGACGGCGAGACCGTCACCGCGACGTTCGACCCGTCCGACGAGGGCGGCGAGCACGTGGTGCAGTGGCGCGTCGTCTCCGCGGACGGCCACCCCATCGAGGGCGAGTTCTCCTACACCGTCGCGGCGCCGGCCGAGCCCGCCGACGAGCCGAGCGACGAGCCCGCCGACGAGCCCGCCGACGAGCCGGTGGCCGAGCCCACTGCCGAGCCCACCCCCGAGGTGTCGGAGCCGGTGGCAGGCGGGGCGGACGCGGCCGCCGACGAGGCCGGCTCGGGCAGCGCGATGCCGCTCGTCTACGGTGCCGTCCTGGTGGTCCTGATCGGTACGGCGGCCGTGCTCGTCACCCGGTCGCGCCGACGGCTGCACGAGTCCGTCGAGCCCGGCCCGCGGGACGGTCCGCAGGTCTGAACCAGCCGTCCGTGCGGCCTGCGAGCCACGCCGAAGGGCGCAAAAGTCGCAGGAACGTGCGGATGTTCCTTAGTGTGTTCCCGGTCCACCGGTTCGCGCCGGACCGACCGAGAACGTGACGACGTGCGGGTCTCGTACGTCGTGATCCGGAGAAGGGGATTCACATGTCGCTGAACAAGTCCGAGCTCGCCTCGGCCATCGCCGCCAAGGCCGACCTGACCAAGTCGGACGCCGAGGCTGCGCTCAACGCCCTCCAGGAGGTGCTCATCGAGTCGCTCGGCAAGGGTGAGGCCGTCAAGGTCACCGGTCTGCTGTCGGTGGAGCGCGTCGAGCGTGCCGCCCGCACCGGCCGCAACCCCCGCACGGGCGAGGAGATCCAGATCCCCGCGGGCTACGGCGTCAAGATCAGCGCCGGTTCGCTGCTGAAGAAGGCCGTCGCCAAGTGACGTCCCGCTGACCTCGGTCAGCACCTCGAGGGCCCGCCGTCCGCTCTGCCGCGGACGGCGGGCCCTCGCGCGTCACAGGTCGCCCTTGCGCTCCAGGAAGCGCATGGCGAGCCAGCCGAAAGGCACCCGGCCCCAGTAGGTGACGAGCCGGAACAGGATCGTGGTGGACAGCGCGATCGACGCCGGGATGCCGGCGGCGGTGAGGCCGGCGGTGAGCGCGGCCTCGACTCCGCCCAGGCCGCCGGGCGTCGGGACGAGCGCGCCGAGGGCGTTGCCGACCAGGTAGATCACCGCGACGTCGATGAGGTGGAGCGACTGCCCGAACGCCGTCAGGGACGCGTCGAAGGCGAGCACGTACCCCAGCGACATGATCACGTTGCCGCCGATCCCCAGCGCGAGCCGACCGGGCTGGCCCAGCATCTGCGACAGTCGCGGCCACACCTGCTCGAGGGTGGGGCGCGTTTTCTCCCACACCCAGCGGCGCACCGCCGGGACCAGCAACGTCGCGATGACGACGGCGGCGACGCCGGCGATCGCGAGCAGCACGGTGATGGACGGCAGCTCGATGAGGCCGCCCGAGCCCGTGAAGATCGACAGCACCACGAGCAGCAGGACCGTCACCACGAACTGCGAGGCCTGCACCAGGGCCACGGTCGCGACCGCCATCGGCATCGCGACGCCGCGGCGGTTCAGCATGCGCAGGTTGAGCGCAGCGGGCCCGATCCCGGCGGGGGCCGCGAGCGCGACGAACGATCCGGCCATCTGCGTCAGGGTGGCGCGCCACACCGGCAGCCGCTTCGGCGAGAACGCCACGAACGTCAACGCGGCCCCGAACCAGGTGATCGCCCCCAGCGTGAACGCCACGACGATCCACCACGGGTTGGCCTGGCTCACCGCCTCGGTGATCTCGTCCAGGTTCATCGTGGTGACCAGCGCGGTGATCACCACGATGAACAGGGTCAGCATGATGACGGTGCGCGCGCCGAACCGGGTGATGTTCTGCGGCTGGACGTCGACCTGCGGGAGCCGTTCCACGAGCGCGTCGCGCAGCGCGTCGAGCAGGCCCTTGCGCTGGCGCACGGCCACCCGGGTGGGTGCGGGCAGCGCGACGGACTGCAGCAGCGGGCCGACGGCGGTCACGTCGGCATCGGGGAGTGCCCGCACCGCGGACGCGACCGCTCGGTCCGGGCCGACCTTGAGCGCGAGCAGCGCCAGCATCTGGGTGAGGTCGAGGCGCCGGCCGAGCGTGGTGGAGGCGATCTCGCCCTGCTCCCAGCCGGTGAGCCAGACCCGCGGGGTGCCGTCGTCGTCGCGCCCGACGAGCAGCACGTCCTGCGTCAGCGCGTGGTGCGTCAGTCCCGCGGCGTGCGCGCGGCACAGCTGTTCCCAGGCGGCCGCGAGGATCTCGTCCCCGTCGTCCCCGTCGAGCGCGTCGTCGGGCAGGTCCCGCCACGAGACGGCGCCCTCGGCGTGCTCGTTCACCAGCACGATCGAGTCGGCGGCCTCGCCGACGCCGAGCAGGTGCGGAGTGCGGACGCCGGCCGCGGTCGCGGCATAGGTGAGGAGCGCGGTGCGCTCGGCGACCGCCTTGAGCGACACCTGCGCGCGCCCCTCGAGCCCGCGCAGCCGCAGCGCCCGCCAGGCCCGTGTCAGCACCCCGACCACGTGCCGGTCCCCGTCGAGGACGACGACGTCGCGCCGGTCGCCGTCAGGCGTGAACATCGCGTACACGCGGGTGTCGCCGGCCCGGGTCAGCGCCATGGTGGCGGGGTCCGCGAGGGTGCCCGACGACGGGATGTCCGGCTGGTCCACCTGCTCGCCCCGGCTGCCGCGAGCGCCGGCCCGGCCGCGGTGGCGGATCATGGCCCGCAGGGTGGTGCGGCCGGTGACCTCACCGGCGGCGTCGACGTGGGTGACCGTGTCGTCGGGCAGCGCGCTGCCCGTGCCGGTGCCGGGACCGTCCGTGCCGTCGTCGTCCACCAGCGCGGACACGCCCCGGACGCGGACCAGCGCGGTGGGCCGGAAGCCGGCGTGCCGGACGGCGGTGACGAGCTCGCCGCCGTAGGCCCGCTCCGAGCGGACCCCGGAGGCGTACTGGACCGCCTGCCCGGCGAGCCGGCCGAGCAGCAGTGCCACGAGCACGCCCGGCAGCGCGGCCTGCCCGGTGATCAGCGCGACGACGAGCGCGAGGTAGAGCACGTTCCAGGACCAGCGCACCGTCCGACGGCGGGTGCGCGGCCCGGCGGTCGTCAGCAGCCCTGCGATGGCGGACACGTAGCCCGGGATTGTGATCGTCCAGGCGCCGTCGCGGAACACCGACAGGGTGCGGACGAGCTCGTCGCTGCCCAGCCAGGCGAGCGCCAGCATGGCCAGCACGCCGAGGACCAGACCCAGGCCCGCGGCGACGATCGACTCGACGACCTGCCGCCCGAGCCGCCGCATGCCGAGCTCGAGCAGCGCCGCGACCGGCACGATCAGCGTGACGAGCCCTTCGAGGAGCTGGACCGGGATGAAGAGCAGCTCGCCGAGGAGCGTGTTGAACGCGCGCACGTCCTGGGTGACGCCCTCGGTGGTGCCGTGCGCGACCACCGACAGCACCAGGACCAGCGTGACGCCCAGCGCGCTGAGGACCAGCCCGAGCAGGTCGGAAGGGTTGCGCACGCGCTGCTCGGGGTTGTCGACCACGCGCACCAGGCCGGCGTCGTGGTCGGGTGGGCCCCCGCCGACGAACAGCGCGCGCAAGGCGCCCGTCGGGGGGTTCGAGGCCTCCTCGGGGGCGAGGGACCCGACCTCGTGCACGACGGAGCGCGGGGCAGCGGGCCCCGTCGGGGCCTCCTCACGCGCGCGGGACATGCTCGCGAGTCTAGGTGGGCGGGTCGCCGAGGGCTGGTCGAAATATGCCGTGTCCGAGGGGTAGTGTGCCGCGCACAACATCCGCAGCGTTGCGGGGCGGGTCGTATGGCGTCACACCGACGTGACCTGCCCGACACAGGCGGCTGCTAGACAACTCCGTGCCCGCGACGATCCGCGGCCGCATCCAGAGGAGATCAACCATGAGGTCCATTCGAGGCAACCGACGCGGCCTGTCCGCCGTCGCAGGCGCGGCGAGCGTCGCGGTCCTGCTCGCGGCGTGCAGCGGCGGTGGCGACGGCGAGAGCGGCGACGAGGGCGGCGACGCCGGCGGTGCGCTGACCGTCGGCACCACCGACAAGGTCACGACGATCGACCCCGCCGGTTCGTACGACAACGGGTCGTTCGCCGTGATGAACCAGGTCTACCCGTTCCTGATGAACACGCCGTACGGCAGCCCGGACGTCGAGCCCGACATCGCCGAGTCGGCCGAGTTCACCGAGCCCACCGAGTACACGGTGACGCTGAAGCCCGGTCTCAAGTGGGCCAACGGCAACGACCTGACCGCCTCGGACGTGAAGTTCAGCTTCGACCGCATGGTCGCCATCGCCGCGGAGAACGGCCCCTCCTCGCTGCTGTACAACCTGGACAGCACCGAGGTCGTGGACGACACCACCGTCGTCTTCCACCTCAAGAGCGAGAACGACCAGACCTTCCCGCAGATCCTGTCCTCCCCGGCCGGCCCGATCGTCGACGAGGACGTCTTCTCCGCCGACGAGCTGACGCCCGACCAGGAGATCGTCGACGGCAACGCCTTCGCGGGCCAGTACGCGATCACCAGCTACAACTTCAACGAGCTCATCACCTACGAGGCGTACGAGGGCTACCAGGGCCTGCTCGGCCCGGCCGAGACGGCCGAGGTGAACGTCTCCTACTTCGCCGACTCCTCGAACCTCAAGCTCGAGGTGCAGCAGGGTTCGGTCGACGTGGCGTTCCGCTCGCTGTCCTCCACCGACGTCGAGGACCTCCAGGGCGACGACAACGTCAAGGTCGTCGAGGGGCCGGGCGGCGAGATCCGCTACATCGTCTTCAACTTCGACACGCAGCCGTACGGTGCCGAGCAGCCGGAGGCCGACGAGGACAAGGCGCTCGCCGTGCGCCAGGCCGTCGCGCACCTGATCGACCGCGACGCGATCTCGGAGCAGGTCTACAAGGGCACCTACACCCCGCTGTACTCCTACGTCCCGGCGGGCCTGACCGGCGCGACCGAGTCCCTCAAGGAGCTCTACGGCGACGGGCAGGGCGGCCCGGACGCGGCCGCCGCGGAGCAGGCACTGAACGACGCGGGCGTCGAGACGCCCGTCGGCCTGAGCCTGCAGTACTCGAACGACCACTACGGGCCGTCGTCCGGTGACGAGTACGCCCTCATCAAGGACCAGCTCGAGGAGTCCGGCCTGTTCACGGTCGACCTGCAGACCACCGAGTGGGTCCAGTACAGCGAGGACCGCTCCTCCGACGTCTACCCCGCGTACCAGCTCGGCTGGTTCCCGGACTACTCGGACGCCGACAACTACCTGACGCCGTTCTTCCAGACGGAGAACTTCCTCAGCAACCACTACTCGAACCCCGCGGTCGACGAGCTCATCCTGGAGCAGGGCGTCGCCACCGACCCGGCCGAGCGCACCGCCATCATCGAGGAGATCCAGGACACCGTGGCGCAGGACCTGTCCACGGTGCCCTACCTCCAGGGTGCTCAGGTCGCCGTCGTCGGCGCCGACGTCACGGGTGCCGAGGACACGCTCGACCCGTCGTTCAAGTTCCGCTACGCCGCGCTGGCCAAGGGCTGACGGGCCGGTACATCGCCCGTGGCTGCAACACCTGCAGCGGGAGGCGCACTGGGACGGTACGTCCTGGTGCGCTTCCTGCTGATCATCCCCACCGTCTTCATCCTGGTCACCACCGTGTTCGTGCTCATGCGCGCCACCGGTGACCCGATCACGGCCGCCCTCGGCGGTCGTCTCACCCCGGACCAGCTCGCCGAGCGCATCCACGCCGCCGGGTACGACCGGCCGATCATCGTGCAGTACTGGGACTACCTGTCCGGGATCTTCACCGGCGACCTCGGCACGACCCTCAGCGACAGCCGGCCCGTGACCGAGGTGCTCACCACCTACGGCGCGGCGACGCTCGAGCTCAGCGTCTACGCGGTGCTCGTCGCCGCACTGCTGGGCGTCCCGTTCGGCATGCTGAGCGGCTACTTCCGTGACCGCGTCCCGGACGCCGTCCTGCGGGTGCTCGCGATCCTGGCGTACGCCACGCCCGTGTTCTTCGCGGGCCTGCTGCTCAAGCTCGTCTTCTCGGTCTGGCTCGGGTGGTTCCCCGTGGCGGGCCGCGTGTCGACCGGCGGCGAGATCGAGATGCGCAAGGCCGGCGCCGACTCCGGGTTCGTGCTGATCGACGCGCTGCGCACCGGGGACCCCGAGGTCGTCCTCGACGTGCTCTCCCACGCCGCCCTGCCGGCGCTCGCGCTCGGGCTGCTGACCGCCGGGATCTTCCTCCGGCTCGTCCGCACCAACATGATCGGCACCCTCGGCACCGACTACGTGACGGCGGCCCGCTCGCGGGGCATCAGCGAGCGCCGCCTCGTCACGGGTCACGCCTGGCGGCCGGCCCTCATCCCGATCATCACCGTGGCCGGCATGCAGATCGCCATGCTGCTGGTCGGCGCGGTCCTCACCGAGACCACGTTCGAGTGGCGCGGGCTAGGCTTCCAGCTCGCGCAGTACCTGCAGGCGCGTGACTTCGTCGCCGTGCAGGGGATCGTCGTGGTGATGGCCGTGGTGGTGGCCGTGACGAACTTCCTGGTCGACATGATCGCGGTCCTCGTGGACCCGAGAGTGAGGTACTGATGACTGCGCCGGAGATCACGAGCGTCGGCACCGCTGGTGCGGCGCCGGAGCACCTGCGCGGTCGCGGTGCGTGGTTCAAGCGGCTGCCCGTGGTGCACCAGCTGCGCCAGAGCGTCGGGCTGCAGCGCGGCATGCTGGTCGCCGGACTGGTCCTCATGGGGGCCTTCGTCCTGCTGGCGGCCGGTGCACGGTGGATCGCGCCGTACACGTGGGCGCAGCTGCGCGGCCCGGACGGCATGTTCGGCGCGCAGCAGCCGCCCAGCGCCGAGCACTGGTTCGGCACCACCGTGGGCGGCTACGACGTGCTGTCCCGGGTGGTGTGGGGTGCGCAGACGGCGCTGTTCGTCGTCGTCGTGGCGGTGCTGTCCTCGATCGTGGTCGGGGTGGTCCTCGGGCTGCTGTCCGGGTACTTCGGGGGCTGGCTCGACCGGATGCTCGTGCTCGTGGCGGACGCCGTCTACGCGTTCCCGTCCCTGCTGCTCGCCATCCTGCTCGCCATCGTCATCTCGGGCGGGCAGTCGAGCATGTGGGGCGGCATCTTCGCCGCGGCGCTGTCCATCACCGTGGTGTTCGTGCCGCAGTACTTCCGGGTGGTGCGGGCCGAGGTGGTCCGGGTCAAGGGCGAGGCGTTCGTCGACTCGGCGCGCGTGCTCGGCACCGGGCACTGGCGGATCATGACGCGCCACGTGCTGCGCAACTCGATCCGCACGCTGCCCCTCATCGTGACCCTCAACGCCTCCGAGGCGATCCTCACGCTCGCCGGGCTCGGCTTCCTGGGCTTCGGGATCGAGCCGACGGCGGCCGCCGAGTGGGGCTACGACCTGCAGCGGGCCGTCGCCGACGTCACGTCGGGCATCTGGTGGACCGCGCTGTTCCCGGGTCTGGCGATCGTCATCGCCGCCATGGGGATGACGCTGGTCGGCGAGTCGCTCAACGACCTCGCCGACCCGCGGCTGCGCTCGCGGTCCCGGTCGAAGCAGGTCTCCGGGAAGGTCGCGGCCACGTCCGTCCTCGCGGACGACCAGCAGAAGGGAGACGTCGCGTGAGCGCCGTCGCATCGATCAACGACCTGGCGATCTCGTTCGCCACCGACGCCGGGCCGGTGCGCGCCGTCGACGGCGTGAGCCTCGAGGTGCGCCCGGGCGAGGTCCTGGCCGTCGTGGGGGAGTCCGGCTCGGGCAAGACCGTGACGGCGAAAGCCATCCTCGGCCTGCTGCCCGCCACGGCCACGATCCGGGGCGCCGTGGTGCTGACCGGGCGGGACGGCAGCACCACCGACGTCGTGTCGGTGTCGGGCGCGAAGCTCCGCGAGGTGCGCGGCCGGGACGTCGCGATGGTCTTCCAGGAGCCGTCGAGCGTCCTGAACCCGGTCTACACGGTGGGCCGGCAGATCGCGGAAGGGCTGCGCGCCCACGGCAAGGTCTCGAAGAAGGAGGCGCGTCGCCGCGCGATCGAGGTGCTGGGCACGGTCGGCATCCCGGACCCCGAGGAGCGGGTGGACCACTACCCGCACCAGTTCTCGGGCGGGCAGAAGCAGCGCATCGTCATCGCGATGGCGCTGGTGCTGAACCCGGGCCTGATCGTGGCGGACGAGCCGACCACGGCCCTCGACGTCACGGTGCAGGCCGAGATCCTCGAGCTGCTGCGGCGGCTGCGGGACGACACGGGCACGGCGATCGTCCTCATCACGCACAACATGGGCGTGGTCGCGGACCTGGCGGACCGCGTCGCGGTGATGTACCAGGGTGAGGTCGTGGAGAGCGCCCCGGTCAAGGACCTCTTCGCCGACCCGCAGGCCGAGTACACCAGGGCGCTGCTCGGTGCGGTCCCGCGGATCGGCGAGGGTGTGGCTCGCGCAGAGGCCCGCCTCGAGGAGCGTCCGCAGGGGTGGCACGACGCCGAGCCGGTCGTCCGCGCGGACGGCCTGACCATCACCTACCCGGGCCGGCTGCGGCAGCCGTCGTTCACGGCGGTGGACGACGTCTCGTTCACCATCCGGCCGGGCGAGGTGCTGGGCCTGGTGGGCGAGTCCGGCTCGGGCAAGACGACGATCGCGCGCGCGATCGCCGGCCTGACGCCGGTGAGCGGCGGGTCGCTCGAGGTGCTCGGCGCGCAGATGAACGGTGCGCGCGGGCGGAGCCTGCGGACGATGCGCCCCCGGCTGGGGTTCGTGTTCCAGGACCCGGCCACCTCGTTCAACCCGCTGCTGACCATCGCGGAGTGCGTGGCAGAACCGCTGGTGGTGCACGGGCGTGCCCGGACGCCGGAGGCGGCGCGCAAGCGGGTCGACGAGCTGCTCGAGGCGGTGCAGCTGCCCCGCTCGTACGGCGACCGGTTCCCGCACGAGCTGTCCGGCGGGCAGCGTCAGCGGGCGTCCCTCGCCCGGGGCCTGGCTCTCGACCCGGAGCTGCTGGTCGCGGACGAGCCGACGTCGGCCCTCGACGTCTCGGTCCAGGCCAAGGTGCTGGCGTTGTTCACCGAGCTGCAGGCCGAGCTCGGCTTCGCGTGCCTGTTCGTGTCGCACGACCTGGCGGTGGTGGACCTCCTCGCGGACCGGATCGCGGTGCTGTACCGCGGTCGGCTCGTCGAGGAGGGGACGGGCGCCGAGGTGCTCGGTGCGCCGCGCGAGGACTACACCCGGCGGTTGCTCGCGTCGCTGCCGGTGCCGGACCCGGTGGCCCAGGCGGAGCGGCGGCAGGCGTGGGAGGAGCTCACGGCGGCACCCGTCAGGTGATGCCGAGCGCCGCCCGCCACTCGGCCGGCACCAGCGCGTAGCCCACGAACGCGACGACGTCGAGCACGGTGTGCGCGACGACGAGGGGCAGCACGCGGTGCCGGCCCCACCGGGAGGTGTAGAACCAGGCGAAGACGACGCCCATGACGACGTTGCCGAGGAACGGTCCGATCCCCTGGTACAGGTGGTAGGACCCGCGCAGCAGCGAGCTGACGACGACGATCTTGAGGCGCGTCCATCCGAGGTCGGTGGTGCGCTCGGCGAGGTAGGCCACCGCGACGACCTCCTCGAGCAGCCCGTTCTGCAGGGCGGCGAGGATCAGCACCGGCACGGTCCACCAGTGCGCGTCCAGGGCGCTGGCCTGGACGCTCACGGTGATCCCGAGGAGGCGCCCCAGGGCGTAGAAGGCGAGGCCGGGCAGCCCGATGGCCGCGGCCAGCGCGAAGCCCCAGGTGGTGTCGCGGCCGGGCCGGGCGGCGTCGAGCCCGATGCGCCGCAGCGTGCCGGGCCCCCGGGCGCTGAGGAGGTAGATCGCCAGCGCGACGGGGACGAGGGCGAACGCGACGCCGAGGAGCTGGTAGGTCAGGTCGAGCCAGGGCCGGGGCGAGCGGGACGCGTTGAGGGTGGCGGACTGCTCCGCCAGCGACGTCTCCGCGGTGAGCCGCGCGACGATGTTCACCAGCGCGTAGACGCCGCTCTGGCCGAGGCTCAGCCCGAGCACGATCCAGATCTCGGCGCCGGTCCGACGGCGGTCGCGCACCGTGCGCGCCGGTGCGGCGGGCGCGGGGGCCACCCATCGGTCGGGCGGTGCGGAGGCGGAGTCGTGCACGGCGTCCAGGGTAGGCCTACCCACGGTGCGGTGGTGGGCCGGCGGGCGTGGTCAGGGTGCCGGGTCGGAGCCCGAGGAGCTCGCCGGACGCGGGTGGATCCGGGCGAGCGGGGCCGCCGTCATCCCGTGCACCACGGTGCTGGCCGCGACCGCGAGCATCCCGAGGGCGAAGACGCGCGGGTCGGTCACGCCCTGGTCCCGCGCGTACGTGAGGTAGAAGACCGCGGAGACCCCCATCGGGCCGAACCAGCCGGCGAACGCGGCGTCGCGGCGGGTCAGGCCGAGCACGGGCGCGGACAGCAGCACCGCCGGCAGGCGGCGCACGAGCAGGACCCCGACGGTCACGAGGACGACGACGGGTCCCAGCGCGGCCCAGTCCGCCCACGGCAGCGCCGCTCCGACGAGCACGAAGAACGGGACGACGGCGTACCGGTTCACGGCCTCGTCGATCATGTCCTGCTCTTCTCGGATCGTCCGGTCGGTGCGTGCCCCGTAGGCGACGCCGGCCACGAAGACGGCCAGCACGTCGTCGGTCCCGGCGAGCTGGGCGACGCCGAGGGTCGCCAGGGCGAGCAGGAGCGTGAGCATGAGCGTGGGCCCGCTGTCGAGGTCGTGCTCGCGCGTCGCGATCCGGCGGCCCGCGGCGGCGGCGAGCCCGAGGACGACGCCGATCGCGACGGCGCCCAGCACCTCCCAGGTGAGGAGCAGCAGCTCGTGGCCGGTCTCGCGCGGGGTGAGGGCGAGGGAGATCGTGACGGCTACCAGGGGGAGTGCGAGGCCGTCGTTGATGCCGCTCTCGGCGGTGAGCAGGGCGCGCACCCGGCTCGGCAAGGACTTCTCCGCGACGTCGCCGGTGACCACGGAGGCGGCGAGCACGGGGTCGGTGGGGCTCAGGCAGGCTCCGACGACGGCGGCCAGCGCCAGCGGGAGCCCGAGGGCCAGTGCGAGGGCGCCGGAGACCAGCGCCGCGACGGGCATGACGACGACCAGCAGCCAGACCACGGGGCGCACCAGGGACCGGTGCTGGTCGGCCGGGAAGCGCAGCGCAGCGGCCATGACGGAGGCGGCCAGCAGCAGGCGTGACGACTCGAGCAGGAGCGTGTCGCGCTGCGCGTCGTCCCAGCCGAGGGCACCGGAGCCGCCCAGGACGCCGGCCTGGCCGAGCGCGACACCGAGGAGCAGCCCGACCATCGCTTCGGTGACGGGCAGGAAGCGCAGGCGTCTGCTCAGGAGTGCCAGGAGGACGCTCGCCACGCCGATCGTCGCGTACAGGAGCGGCAGCTCCATGGGATCTCCTCTGCCTCGGCCGAAGGGCGGTGTCTCGCACGGTAGGCGAGTCCTCCGTCGGCCGCAGGGGGTTGTGCTGCCTCCGCACGTATGCGACCCTACAAACAGGTTTGCAACACAAACTACTTCGCAAGACCTGAAAGGTGCCGAGATGACCAGCCCCGAGCACGACGACGACGCCCCCGGGCGTCCGCCGCTCGACCCCGCCGAGTCCCTGCGGCTCATCGAGGAGTCCCAGCAGCGCGTCCGCGCCGCGACCGAGCCCGACGGACGCCTGCTCTACCTCGTCTGGGGCGTCGCGTGGCTCGTGGGGTACCTGGTGCTGTGGTCGAGCGCACGCCCGCACGGGGGCGCGCCCGGCGCGATCGGCTTCGCCGTCTTCTTCGCGCTGCTGGCCGTCGCGATGACCATCACCGTGGTGCACAGCGTCGTCCGGGGCGCCGCCACCCGCGGGCCGAGCAACCGCACCGACGCCATGTACGGCTGGTCCTGGTGCCTCGGGTTCCTCTCGTACCCGTTCATCATCGGTGGCATCGCCGACGCCGGCGCCTCGGACGAGGTGATCGGCCTCGTCGCCAACGCCCTCGCGTGCGTCATCGTCGGCCTGCTGTACCTCGCCGGCGGGACGTTCTTCTGCGACAACCGCCTCTACGTCCTCGGGCTGTGGATCCTGCTCACCGGTGGCATCGCCACCGTCGCCGGCATGCCCGCCACCTACCTCGTCATGGCGCTCGCCGGCGGCGGCGGGTTCCTCGTCATGTGCGGCATCGAGGTGGTGCTCGTGGCCCGACGACGGCGCCGCGGCCGGGTGCCCGGCGCCACCGCCGCCGTCGGGCCGGGTGCGGACGATGGCTGAGCTCGACACCGTCATCCACGCCCCCGCACGCCTGCGGGTCGTCTCCACCCTCGCGGCGCTGCCGCGGGACGACGAGATCGTCTTCCCCCGGCTGCAACAGCTCCTCGACATGACCGCGGGGAACCTCTCGACCCACGTGCGCAAGCTCGAGGACGCCGGCTACGTCCGGGTCGTCAAGGGGCACGCCGGCCGCAAGCCCGTCACCTATCTCGCACTGACCACCGAAGGCCGCCGCGCCTTCGAGGACTACACGACCACCCTCACCGCACTGCTGAAGGGAACCGGAGCATGACCGTCATCACCGCCCACGGCGTCACCCGGAGATTCGGGGACGTGGTCGCGCTCGACGACGTCTCCCTCGACGTCGGTGCCGGCGAGCTCGTGGGGCTGCTCGGCCCCAACGGCGCCGGCAAGTCCACCCTGCTGTCGCTGATCAGCGGCCAGCGCCGTCCCGACTCGGGGACGGTCCGCCTGCTGGGCGGAGACCCCCGCGACGCCGCCAGCCGGATCGGCCTCGGCATCACGCCGCAGGAGACCGGCCTGCCGCAGACGCTGCGCGTCGGCGAGGTCGTCGACTTCGTCGGCGGCCACTTCCCGGCCCCGATGCCCACCGGCGAGCTGCTCGACCAGTTCGGCCTCACCGAGATGGCCCGCAAGCAGACCGGCGCGCTGTCCGGCGGGCAGAAGCGGCGGCTCGCCGTCGCGCTGTCCCTGGTCGGCAACCCGCGCGTCATCCTGCTCGACGAGCCCACCACCGGCCTGGACGTCGGCGCGCGCCAGGCGCTCTGGGACGCGATCCGCACGTACCACGCGGGTGGCGGCACGGTCCTGCTGACCAGCCACTACCTGGAGGAGGTGCAGGCGCTCGCCGAGCGCGTCGTCGTCATCGACCGCGGCGTCGTGCGCGCCGACGACACCCTCGACGCGATCCTGCACCAGGTCTCGCTGCGGCGCGTGGTGGTCACCTGCGCCGACGACCTCTCGGCCTGGCCGGGCGTCGCGCGCGCCGAGGCCGCCGCACCCACCGCCGGGTCCGACGGCGGCATGCGGCAGTCGCTGTTCACCCCCGACGCCGACGCCCTGGTCCGTGACCTGGTGCGCGCCGACGTCGACTTCCGCGACCTCGAGATCCGGGGCGCGAGCCTGGAGGAGGCGTTCGAGCAGATGGTCGAGCCCGAGTCCGCCCTGGAAGGAGCGAGCCGATGACCACCGCAACCTCGACCGACACAGCGCAGGTGACGCCGTCGGGCACCGTCAGCCCGGTGCGCCTGACGTGGCTGCACCTGAAGTTCCAGTTCCTCGAGACCGTGCGGATCCCGATGGCGGTCATCGGCAACGCGCTGTTCCCGGCGCTGGCGATGGTGTTCTTCGTGGTCCCGCAGCAGGAGGTCGCCGGCAACCCGGCGTTCGCCACGATGGCCGTCGGCGGGCTGGCGATGTTCGCCGTCTGCTCGGCGAGCCTGTTCACCTACGGGCTCGGGGTGGCCGAGGACCGGGCGCTGCCGTTCGACCCGTTCATGCGGTCGCTGCCTGCCGGCCCGGGCCCCCGGATGGTGGCGCGCGTCGGCAACGGCGCGGTCTTCGCGCTGTTCGGGCTGGTCCCGCTGATCGTGGTGGCCTGGCTGTTCACCTCCGCCGCGGTCACACCCACGGAGCTCGCGGCCGGTATCGGCATGATCCTGCTGACGTCGGTGCCGTTCGTGCTCCTGGGCATGGCGGTGGGCTACTCGCTGACCGCCAAGGCGGCGCTGCCGGTGGTGCAGGTGATCCTGTTCCCGCTGGCCTTCGCGGGAGGGCTGTTCCTGCCGCCGATGATGTTCCCCGCCTGGCTGGACACGCTGTCGCAGCTCACGCCGACCCGCGCCGGCCGCGACCTGCTCGTCGAGGCGCTCACCGGCCAGGAGGCCAACCCGTGGGCGTGGCCCGTGCTCATCGGCTGGACCGTCGTGTTCGCGATGCTGGCCGTGTGGGCGTACCGCCGCGACGAGGGCCGTCGCTTCCGCTGACCTCGCCCGACGACGCAGCGCTCCGCCGGCCCGTGGGGTCGGCGGAGCGCTGTGCGTCCGGGGTCAGGCGGCTCGGCGCAGCCGCAGCGAGTTCGACACCACGATGACCGACGACGCCGCCATCGCCGCACCCGCGATCATCGGGTTGAGCAGACCTGCCGCGGCGAGCGGGATCGCCGCCACGTTGTACGCGAACGCCCAGAACAGGTTCTGCTTGATGACGCGCAGGGTCGCGCGGGAGAGGCGCACCGCCGTGGCGGCAGCCCGCAGGTCGCCCCGCACCAGGGTGATGTCGCTCGCCTGCATCGCCACGTCCGTGCCGGTGCCCATCGCGAGCCCGAGGTCCGCCGTGGCCAGCGCGGCGGCGTCGTTCACGCCGTCGCCGACCATCGCGACCGTCCGTCCCTCGCCCTGCAGCCGGGCGATCGTCGTGGCCTTGTCCTGCGGCAGCACGCGGGCGATCACCGCGTCGATGCCGACCTCGGCGGCCGCAGCCCGCGCCGCGCCCTCGGAGTCGCCGGTGAGCAGCACCGGGCGCAGACCCAGGTCGCGCAGCTCGCGGACGGCCTCCGCGGAGGTCGGCTTCACGGGGTCGCGCAGCACGAGCGTCGCCCGCGCGGTGCCGTCCCACGCGACGACGACGGCGGTCGCCCCGGTGGCCTCGGCCCGCCCGACGGCGTCACGCACCTCGTCCGGCACGCGCACGCCCGCGTCGTCGAGCCAGGTCAGGCGACCGACCGTGACCCGCCGGGCACCGAGCCCGGTGCCCCCGGCGCCGAGCCCGGAGTGGGCCGTGCGGACCACGGCCTCCACGCCACCGCCGGGGGTGGAGCGGAAGTCGAACACCTGCAGCGCGCCGATGGTGACGCCGTCGGCCCCGGTGCCCCGGGCGGCCCCGTCGGCGGCCGTCGCCAAGTGCTCGGGCGCCGCCGCGACCGCCTGGGCGATCGGGTGCTCGCTGCGGGCCTCGACGACGGCGGCGTACCGGAGCGCCTCGTCCGCCGAGACTCCCTCGGCCGGCTCCACGTGCTCGAGCGCCATCGCGCCCTGCGTCACCGTGCCGGTCTTGTCGAGCACCACCGTGTCGACGCGGCGGGTGGACTCCAGGATCTCCGGGCCCTTGATGAGCACGCCGAGCTGTGCGCCACGGCCGGTGCCGACGAGCAGCGCCGTCGGGGTCGCGAGGCCGAGCGCGCAGGGGCAGGCGATGATCAGCACCGCGACGGCGGCGGTGAACGCGAGCTGGGCGCCGGCGCCCGCGAGCAGCCAGCCGCCCAGGGTGAGCACGGCCAGGACCAGCACGATCGGCACGAACACCGCGGAGATGCGGTCCGCGAGCCGCTGGACCGGAGCCTTGCCCGTCTGCGCGCGGGACACGAGCCTCCCGATCTGGGCCAGCGTGGTCTCCTCGCCGACGCGCGTGGCGCGCACCAGCAGGTGGCCCGACGTGTTCACCGTGGCACCCGTGACGGCGTCGCCGGGGCCGACGTCCTGCGGCACCGGCTCGCCCGTCAGGAGCGACGTGTCGACGGCGGACGTGCCCTCGACGACCTCGCCGTCGGTGGCGACCTTCTCGCCCGGGCGGACGGTGAACAGGTCGCCGGCACGCAGCGCGGCGACGGCCACGTGCTCCGTGACGTGCGCGCCGTCCTGGCGCGTGACCGGGTGCCCGTCCGGGCCGGTGACGACCCGCTCGGCCTCCTTGGCGCCGAGCTCCAGCAGCGAGCGCAGCGCGTCGCCCGCACGGCGCTTGGACCGGTGCTCGGCATACCGGCCGGCCAGGAGGAACGTGGTCACGACGGCGGCGACCTCGAGGTAGAGCTCGGGCGTGGCCGCGTGCTCGCGCGACGGCAGCAGGGTGACCTGCATCGTCATGCCGATCTCGCCGGCGCCTCCGATCAGGAGCGCCCACAGCGACCAGAGGGTCGCGGCCGCGACGCCGATCGAGACGAGCGTGTCCATGGTCGAGGAGCCGTGGCGGGCGGCGCGCGCCGCCGCGGTGTGGAACGGCCAGGCGCCCCAGGTCACCACGGGCAGGGCGAGGGCGGCCACGACCCACTGCCAGCCGGCGAACTGCCACGGGGGGATCATCGAGAGCAGGACGACGGGGACCGTGAGCACGGCGGCGACGCGCAGCCGGCGGCGCAGATCGTCCCCGCGGTACTCGGTGTGCACGTGGCCGCCGGAGTGCTCCTCGTGCTCGTCGTGCCCCTCGTGCTCGCCATTCGCTGGTGCCACCGAGCGCGAGCCGGTGACGGTCGCCGTGTAGCCGGCGGAGGCGACGGCCTGCAGGAGGTCGGCGTCGGTGACGCCGTCGGGTCGGAGCACGTGCGCGCTCTCGAGCGGCAGGTTCACGGTGGCCTCGACGCCGGGCAGCCGGGTGAGCTTCTTCTCGACCCGGGCGACGCACGAGGCGCACGTCATGCCCTGGATGGCGAGGTCCACCTCGGCCTCGGGCCCGGTCTGGGGCATGGTCTGGGGAGTGTGCGTGCTGGGGGTGGTGTTCATGGGTGACTCCTGGATGGTGCGGTGCGGCGGAGGTCACCGGCGACGGGCCGGGATGGCGGCCGTCGGGGTCGGGGCGCCGGCGTCGGCCGGCGCGGCGCGGAGTGCCTGCACGGTCCGACGGCGGTGCGTCGGTGCCGTGGGTCGGCAGGCGGTCCGCGGGGGAGGGGCCGGCGCTACTCGCTCGCGCCGAAGCGGTGGGCGGCGGCGTCGTGGGCCTGCTGGCGGCTCGGTGCCTGCTCGGCGTGCTGCTCGCGCAGGGCGTTCGGCTGCACGGTGAGCGACGCGACCTCGTAACCGGCCTCGTCGACGGCGTCCCGCAGGGCCTGCTCGTCGAGCGGCTCGTCGGAGAACACGGTGGCCTCGGACTCTCCGCCGTTGTCGAGCACGATGCTCACGTGCTCGACGCCCTCGACGGACTCGAGCTCGCTGGTCACGTGCGCGACACAGTTGCCGCAGGTCATGCCGGTGACGCCCAGCGTGGTGACGGTGCTCATGGGTGCTCCCTCGGTCGGTGGTGGGTGGGTCAGCTGCGGACGAGGCGGCCGATCGCTGCGGACGCCTCCTTGATCTTGGCGGCGCCGGCATCGTCGGACTCGCGGGCCGCGTCGACGACGCAGTGGCCGAGGTGGTCCTCGACCAGCGCGAGACTGACCGACTGCAGTGCCTTCGTCACGGCGGAGACCTGCGTGAGGATGTCGATGCAGTAGACGTCCTCGTCGATCATGCGCGCGATACCGCGGACCTGGCCCTCGATGCGGCGCATGCGCTTGAGGTAGGCGGCCTTGTCGGAGGCGTAGCCGTGCGGCCCGTCGTGCGGGCCGGCTGACGCGTCGACGTGCTCTACGGTCTCGGTCATAGGTCCAACATACCCCTGGGGGGTACATTGTCAAGAGGGTGGGGACGGAGGGTGAGACGGCCGACGCTGACGCGCGCCACCTCACTTCTTCTTGGACTTCTTGCCCTTCTTGGACTTCTTCTTCGAGTCCTTCTTCGAGCCCTTGTCCTTCTTCGACGACTTCTTCTTGCCGTCCTTCGACCCGTCCTTCGCGGGCGTCGCCGGCTCCTCGGCCGGAGCAGCCGCCTTCTTCTTCGTGGTCCCGGTCGGCGACCCCGCAGCGGCCTTGCCGGCCGGCCTCGCGCCGTCGGCCCCCGCGACCTTCGCCTTGAACCCCGCGCCGACGCGGAAGCGGGGGACGACGGCGGCGGGCACGTCGACCGTGGCACCGGTGCGCGGGTTGCGGGCGGTCCGGGCAGCACGCGCGGTGCTGTCGAACGTGCCGAAGCCGATCAGCGACACGCGCTCACCGGCCGAGACGCCCTCGATGATGGACTCGATCACGGCGTCGACGTGCCGGCGCGCGTCGGCCGGGCTGCTGTCCGTGCGCCGCGCGACGGCTGCCACGAGCTCTGCCTTGTTCATCTGAGGTCACCTTCCGGATGCCGGGCGTGTCCCGGGCATTCAACCGCAGATCAGCGGCCCCCGAAAGGCAGACGCTCGCTCGCCGGGACGGTCTAGGGCCGCGCCGCTGCCGCCGCCCGCGCCCCCGCGGGCAGGGCCTCGAGGATCCGCTCCACCGCGGCGTCGTCGTGCGCGGCCGAGCAGAACCAGGCCTCGAACACGGACGGCGGCAGGTTGACCCCGGCGTCCAGCATCGCGTGGAAGAACGGCTTGTGCCGGAACACGTCCTGGCCCTGGGCGTCCGCGAAGCTCCGCACACCGTCGCGGGCGGCGGCCTCCCCGAAGAACACCGAGAACAGCGACCCGACGCTCTGGACCCGGTGGGGGACGCCCTCGGCGTCCAGCGCCTCGCCGAGGGCGCCGGAGACGGCGGAGGCCACCTCGGCCACGCGGGCGTAGACGGCGTCGTCGGCGAGGCGCAGCGTGGTCAGGCCCGCGGCCACGGCCACCGGGTTCCCGGACAGCGTGCCTGCCTGGTAGACGGGCCCGGTGGGCGCGAGCCGGTCCATGATCGCGGCCGGTCCGCCGAGCGCTGCGACGGGCATGCCGCCGCCGACGACCTTGCCGAACGTGAACAGGTCGGGTGTCCAGACGTCGCCGACGTCCCGGCCCGCGTTCTCGAAGCCCCAGTACCCGGCCTCGGACACCCGGAACCCGGTCAGCACCTCGTCCAGGATGAGCAGCGCCCCGTGCTCGGCGGTGATCCGCCGCAGCCCGGCGTTGAACCCGCCCGACGGCGGCACCACGCCCATGTTGGCGGGCGCGGCCTCCGTGATCACCGCGGCGATGCGCGCCCCGTGCGCGGCGAACGCCGCCTCGACGGCGTCCAGGTCGTTGTACGGCAGCACGAGCGTCTCGGCGGCGGAGGCCTCGGTGACCCCGGCGGACCCGGGCATCGACAGGGTCGCGACGCCGGAGCCGGCCTCGGCGAGCAGGGAGTCGACGTGCCCGTGGTAGCACCCGGCGAACTTGATGACGAGCGGTCGCCCGGTGACGCCGCGGGCGAGGCGGATCGCCGTCATCGTCGCCTCGGTCCCCGTGGAGACCAGACGGACCCGCTCGGCGGCCGGGACCCGCCGTCGGACCTCCTCGGCGAGCTCGACCTCGGCGACCGTGGGCGCCCCGAACGACAGCCCGCGAGCGGCGGCCTCCTGCACGGCCGCGACCACCTCGGGGTGGGCGTGGCCCAGCAGCGCCGGGCCCCACGACCCGACGAGGTCCACGTACTCGCGGCCCGCCACGTCGGTCACGTACGCGCCGCGGGCGCTCGCGAGGAAGCGGGGGTCGCCGCCGACGGAGCCGTACGCCCGGACCGGAGAGTTCACCCCGCCCGGGATCGCGGCCTGGGCGCGCAGGAATGCCTCGTGGTTGTCGGTTCCGGTCACTTGATCCACTCCGCAATCTCCAGGGCCCAGTAGGTGAGGATGATGTCCGCGCCGGCGCGCTTGATGCCCAGCACCGACTCCAGGACGGACGCTCGTCGGTCGATCCAGCCGTTGGCGGCCGCGGCCTCGATCATCGCGTACTCGCCGGACACCTGGTAGGCGGCCACCGGCACGTCGGACCGGTCGGCGACGCCGCGCAGCACGTCGAGGTAGGAGCCGGCGGGCTTGACCATGACGACGTCGGCGCCCTCGGCGAGGTCGAGGTCCGCCTCGCGCAGCCCTTCGCGGGCGTTGGCCGCGTCCATCTGATAAGTCCGCCGGTCGCCCTGCAGCGCCGAGTCGACGGCCTCGCGGAACGGCCCGTAGAACGGGCTGGCGTACTTGGCGCTGTAGGCGAGGATCGCCACGTGCTCGAACCCGGCGTCGTCGAGCGCGTCGCGGATCACCGCGACCTGGCCGTCCATCATGCCCGACGGCGAGACGACGTCCGCGCCCGCCTTCGCCTGCGCGACGGCCATCGTCGCGTACCGCTCGAGCGTCGCGTCGTTGTCCACCACGGCCGTGCCGTCGGGACCGTCCGTCAGCACGCCGCAGTGCCCGTGGTCGGTGAACTCGTCCAGGCAGGTGTCCGCCATGACGACCGGGCCGGGCCGCCCGTCCTGCTCGACGGCGGCGACCCCCTCGCGCGCGATCCGGAGGCCACGCTGCAGGATGCCGTCCGGCGCCTCCGCCTGGGTGCCGCGGGCGTCGCGCACGGCCGGGATGCCGAACAGCATCACCCCGCCGAGCCCTGCCCGCGCGGCCGCCGCGACGGCGTCGCGCAGCGTGTCCTCGGTGTGCTGCACCTGACCGGGCATGGAGCTGATCGGCACCGGCTCGGTGATGCCCTCCTTGACGAAGAGCGGCAGCACGAGATCGGCCGCGTGCAGCCGGTGCTCGGCGACGAGGCGCCGCACGCGGGGCGTGGCGCGCAGCCGTCGTGGCCGGTAGACGATCCCCGAGGTGCTCATGGTTCTCCTTCGCAGGCGGTGGTGACGGCGACGGCGAGCGCCGCGTCGGTGGGGTGGTCGGCGACGGCGGCGACCCTCAGCCCGGCGTCGCGCGCGGCCTCGGCGCTGGGCCGGCCGATCGCCACCACAGGAGTGCCGGTGCCGTACTGCTGGGCGATCTCGCGGGCCACGGAGCCGGAGGTCACGACCACGATGTCATAGCGGGCACCCGCGACGTCGGCGGGCAGCTCGCTGCGGACGGTGCGGTAGGCGGTGACGACGTGCGGGGTCCACCCGAGGGCCGTCAGCCCGTCCCGCAGCGTGGGTCGCGCCAGGTCCCCGAGGGGCAGCAGCACCCGGGAACCGGGGCCGGGCGCCGCCGGGAAGGCGGCCACGAGGCCGTCGGCCGATGCCTCGTCGTCGGGCACGAGGTCGGTGATGATCCCGGCGTCAGCCAGGGCGCGCACCGTGGCGGGTCCGACGGCGGCCCACCGCACGGGAGCGTCGGCGAGCGTCACGCCGGTGTCGCCCCGGGGGTGGCCCTGCGCCGCCGTGAGCGCGCCGACGGCGTTGACGCTGGTGATCACGACCCAGATGTACCGGCCAGCGACGACGTCGGCGACCGCCGTCCCGAGCGCCACGCCGTCGTCGGCCGGTGCCCGCTCGATCACGGGGGCCACCGTCACCGCGGCGCCCTGACGGCGCAGGAGGTCGGCCAGCCCGGCGGCGCGTGCGGGGGAGCGGGGCAGCAGGACGGAGCGCCCGGTCAGGTCGGTCACGCCCCCTCCGGGTCGTCCGTCCCGGTGGGGGTCCGCGCGGGCTGCGGCGGGGCCGGTTCGGCGGGTGAGAGCGGGGCGAGGCGGGCCGCGCCGTCGGACAGCAGGCGCTCGGCGACGCGGACGCCGAGGGCGTAGGCGGCGTCGTCGGCCGCGGCGACCGCCGTCGTCGGGGAGATCTCGACGCGGGCGGTGTGCTTGAGCTGCTCCGTGCCGTCGAGGGAGGCGACGACGGCGGACAGCACCAGCGCTCCCTCCTCCAGCCGCGCCCAGGCGCCGATCGGTGCGGCGCAGCCGGCCTCGAGGCGGGCCAGGACGGCGCGCTCGGCGGTGACCGCGAGCCGCGTGGGACGGTGGTCGAGCGCGGCGAAGGCCTCGGCGAGCGCGGGAGCGACGCCGTCGTCCGGCGCCAGGTCGGTGCTGCGCGCCTCCACGGCGAGCGCGCCCTGACCCGGGGCGGGGGCGACGACGAGCGGGTCGAGCACCTCGCTGACCACCTCGGTGCGGTGCAGGCGGGTGAGCCCGGCGAAGGCGAGCACCACGGCGTCGAGGTCGGGCTCGGGGCCCAGCGCGCGGGCGAGCCGGGTCTCGACGTTGCCGCGGATGTCGACGATCTCCAGGTCGGGCCGGGCGGCCTGGAGCTGCGCGGCGCGGCGCGGCGAGCCGGTCCCGACGCGACCGTTGCGCTGCAGCGTGTCGAGCGTGCGTCCGTCGCGCGCGCACAGGGCGTCCCGCGGGTCCTCGCGCTCCGGGGTGACGTACGTCAGGCCGGGCGCGGGCGTGGTCGGCAGGTCCTTGAGCGAGTGGACGGCGACGTCGCACCGCCCGGTGCCGAGCGCGTCGCGCAGCGCGGTGACGAACACACCGGTGCCGCCGAGGGAGGCGAGGGAACCGGTCTTGACGTCCCCCTCGGTCTTGATGCGGACGAGCTCGACCGGGCGGTCGAGGAGCTCCTCCAGCCGGCGCGCGACGATCCCGGACTGGGTGGTCGCCAGCGCGCTGCCGCGGGTGCCGAGACGCAGGGGGGCGGATGCGGAGGTGGTCACCGCTCCATTGTCACGCATGTGCGCGGTGCGGCGGGAGCGCGGAGGGCAGGGAGCACGGGGACGCCCGGTGAGCTGGAACGCGGTGCCCGGTCAGAAGGGCGGGAGGTCCGCGGTGGTGGGCAGGGTTCCGCGCGGCACCGAACCGTGCCGGGTGGCGACGACGCCACCGTCCGGACAGGTCGTGTGGCGCCGGCCGGTGGGCGAGGTCCACTCGAGGTGCCCGTTGAGGCCGAGGCTGTGGGCGGATGCGGATGCGGATGCAGGTGTGGGCGTGGTCGGGCTGCTGCCCGGTGTCCCAGGCCGACTGCCGGGTGGCGGTCTGTGCCGCACCGTCCAGCCGGCCTGGTGCTTGAGCACGTGGTGGTGGCGGCACAGGTGGGCCAGGTTGTCCGCGCCGGTGGTTCCGCCGTCGGCCCACGCCGTGGAGTGGTCGAGGTCGGACCGGACCGCGGGCACGGTGCACCCCGGGAAGCGGCAGGTGGCGTCGCGCCGTGCGAGCTCGGCCTTGAGTGCCGACGGGGCGGTGTAGCTCTCCCGACCGACGGAGAGCGGGATGCCCGACTCGGGGTGGGTCAGCACCCGCCGCAGCGAGGGAGCGAGAGCGGCGAGCTCACGGGCCATGTCCGGCGCGATGGGCACGTGACCGTCCAGGTCTGCCGGGATGTCGGAGACGCCCAGCAGAGTGAGGACCGGCACGGTCACCGTCACCTGCGGGCGGATGTTCCGCGCGATCGCCGCGATGCTCGGCACAGGGCGCGTGAGGGCCGGGTCCTGGGCGGGAGGACGCGGCGCTGCGGAGGCAGGCAGGGCGGGCACCGCGCTCTGGTCCAGGGTGCCGTCGTCGAGCAGCAGGGCCGCCAGGGCGTCCGCGCGACCCTGCGAGACGGTCAGGCTGTCGGTCTCGGCGTGGAGCGCCGTCGCCGTGCGGGTCAGCCGGTCGTACGCCGCGTGCGCGTGCGTCGCCGGCAGGTGCGCCGTGAGCCAGGCCATGCCGTCACGGCCGTCGTCGAGGTAGACCGCGCGATGTTCTGACGCCTTGGCGGCCCGGACCTCGACCGGCTCGGGATGGATGTTCTCGCGGGCACGCCGTGCACGGGCGTCCACCTGGGCGGGCGTGCCCGTGGCCAGGACGGGGGCCACCGAGGCCTCGACGCGTCGGGCGTCGGCCGGCTCGAGATCGGCGAGGTGGCGCGCCACGCGGGCCGCGTGCGCCCAGGAACACCGCCCGGCGGCGAGCGCGGCGAGCGACCGTGGAGCCTTGCGGCGCAGGGTCTGCGCGTGGTCGCACAGATTCGCGGCGGCGTGCTCGCCCAGGTGCAGCGTGGTCCCGACCTCCGCGACGACCGCCCGCCGGGCGAGCTCGCGTCGTCGGGCGGATGAGGTGCGCCGCAGGTGCGGGTCGTCGGCGTCGAGCACAGCCCTCTCGGCGTGCTCGGACAGGTCGGCGATGTCGGCGAGCAGCGCGGCTCGCCGACCCTCCAGAGCATTGATCTCGGCCTGCGCCGCGCTCAGATCCGACAGCAGGGCGTCCAGGCGCGCGAGCGTCGCATCCTCGCCGGTGGCTCGCGGCCGGGCGGCGGGTGCCGTACCGGTTGCTGTCCCGGGTGGCGCGTCACCCGACCTCGCTGTCATGCCTCGATCCTACCAGTCGTCGAACGTGTGTTCTAGTGGTTCCGCCTGGTCATCGACACCCGTCCGGGATCATGAGACGTCTCTCACGGTGCTGCCACCGTTCCCTCATGGAGCGTTCCTAACGTGCGAGGCACGTCGCCGCACAGCGCATCCCGCGCCCGCGGCCCTCTCACCAGGAGCACCTGAGATGAAGAGCAGAATCGTAGGAACGATCGCCGCACTGGGTCTGGCGCTGGCGAGCGTCGGCATCGGAGCGGGAGCGGCGCAGGCCGACGACGACGACCGGGTCAGCTGCACGGGGTACGCCTCGAAGAACGCGCAGTACCGGGTGACGCTCGCGGAGCGCGACGACGACCGGATGCGGGCAGCCATGTCGGTCGACGCCAAGAAGTCCGGTCAGCGGTGGACCGTCACGGTGTACCGCAACGGCAACAAGGCCTACCGGACCACCAAGCGCGCGAACAGCAAGGGCAACATCTCCGTGGCCAAGACGCTGCGTGGTGACGACGACGACCGGTTCCGGTTCGTCGCCGTGTCGAAGAGCGGTCAGCGCGCCGCCCGCACGATCGAGCTCGACGACGACCTCGAGTGCCGCAGCGGCAAGGGCTCGAAGGGCAGCCGGTACGGGTACTCGGTCGCCGAGGTCGGCGACGACCGGGCGAAGGCGCAGGTCCGCATCAACGGTCCGAAGAAGAACGCCCGCTGGACGGCGACGTTCTACCGGGACGGCAAGAAGGTCGGCTCGACCACGAAGAAGGCGAACAAGTACGGCAACGTCACGCTCGGCAAGAAGTTCCGCGCGGACGACGACCGCGTCAAGGTCGTGGCGAAGTCCTCGACGGGTGAGCGGATCACGCGCACCGTCGACCTCGACGACTGATCGTCTCGCGCTCCGCCCCCGGGTGAGCCCTCCGTGGCACTCCCGGGGGCGGAGCGTCGCCGCGTGAGACCCTGAGCCCCATGCCTGTGCGCTTCGAAGAGCTCGACTTCCAGGTCACGCCGATGGGGGAGATCAGCCTGCGCCGGCGGTACGACCCGGCGGCGAAGCAGGACGTCTACGAGGTCCGGCTCGGCGACGAGTACCTCATGTCCAGCCTCTTCACGGTGGCGGAGCGCGAGCTCGCCACCCTGGCGCTCGCGATGCTCCCGGCTGCCGACGCGCCCGCCGACCTGCGCGTGCTGGTCGGCGGCCTCGGCCTCGGGTACACCGCGCTCGCCGCGCTGGCCGACCCCCGGGTCGCCGACCTGACCGTCATCGAGTTCTCGGAGCCCGTCCTGGACTGGCACCGCCGCGAGCTGCTGCCGGACGCCGCGGGCCTCGCCACCGACCCGCGCTGCCGGCTGGTCCAGGGCGACTTCTTCCGGAGAATCCGTGGCGAGCCCCAGGTCCGGTACGACGCGATCCTGCTGGACATCGACCACAGCCCGCAGCACGTCCTGCACCCCAGCCATGCGGCGTTCTACGACGCGGACGGGCTGCGGGCGATGGCTCGGCACCTGACCGACGGCGGTGTGTTCGCCCTCTGGTCGGACGACCCGCCGGAGGCGGCTTTCAGGTCGATGCTGGGCCGGGTGTTCGCCGAGCACTCCGCGCACCCGGTCGCATTCCCCAACCCGATCACCGGCGGCACGTCCAGCAACACCGTCTACCTGGCCCGCGGCGTCCGGTAGTCCCTCACAGGGCCGACCGCACCCCGGTGTGCGTGAAGTCGTCCCCGACGTACAGCAGCTCGTCGCGGCGTTCGGCCGCCAGGGCGTACGTGAAGCAGTCGCCCAGGTTCAGGCGCGCCGGGTGACCGGTGCCCTTGCCGAAGTCCCGATAGGCGTCCCGGGCGATCCTCGCCTGGGCGGCGGTGAAGGGGGCGACCTCGACCTGCCACTCGGCCAGCAGCGCGTCGAGCCGCCGGGCGTGCTGGGGAGCGAGCCGGCCGACGACGATCCCGAGCTCGGCGAGGGTGGCCGCGGACATGGCCGCCGGGCGGTCGATCAGGAGATCGACGATCTGGTCCGCCTCGCGCTCGCTCAGGAACACGGCGACCACCGCTGACGTGTCGACGATCATGCGGGCATCCCCGCGTCGTCGTAGAGGTCGGCGTCCGACCCGCGCAGCGCTGCTCGGTCCGTCTCGGTGAGCTCGGCCCGCAGGTCGCCGAGCAGCCGGTCGACCCGCTCCTGGCGCGCGGCGCGCTCGCCGGCCTCGTCGTCCCGTTCCGCGAGCAGCTCGTCCAGCCGCCGCTGCACCGCCTCCTCGACGGCGCTCGTCTGCGACGCGCCGGTCAGCTCGGCGAGCCGACGCACCAGCGCGTGCGTCCGCTCGTTCTTGATGTTGAGACTCATGGTAGAAGTCTACCTCGGGATGGTAGACATATGTCCTCGTCGCCTCGTGCGCGGAGATCCGTGCGGCTACAGCCCGTTGACCGCCGCCTGGGCGTGCGCCACGATCGCGGCCAGCCCGGTGCCGGCGACCCAGCCGCCCGTCACGGCGAGCCCCGGCACCTGCCCGACGGCGGCGCTCAGCGCGGTGACGTCGGCCCGGTAGGCGGGGGTCGGCGGGGGCAGCGCGCCGTCCCAGCGCTGCAGCAGATGGTCCTGCACACGGCCGGTCAGCGGTACGCCGAGCAGCACGGAGGCGTCCCGGGCGGCCTCGTCGGCGGTGGGGGGCACCGTCTCGCTGCCGATACGCCCGTAGGAGAGCCGCACCACGTGCATCCCCTCACCGGCGGCGGCCCGCACGCGCGCGGCCAGCCACGGCCACTTGGCGGTCGAGTGCGTCAGGGCCTTGGCGCGCACGTCGGCGGCTCCGGGCGCGACGAGCATCCCGGACCCGCGCGGGGCGGCGTCCAGCGCGGGGGCGTCGACCAGCAGCGTCGCGAGCCGCACGTCGGCGCCCGCCTCCGGGGTGGGGACGACGTCGGTCCACGGTGCGAGCAGCGGCCCGACGGCGGGCGTGGTGACCACGAGGCGCGGTGCCGTGACGGTGTGCAGCGACCCGCGGCCGCCGGCGACCCCCGCGGCGGTGGCGCGCGAGCGCACGACCCAGCCGCCGTCGTCGGCCTGCTCGATGCCCACGACCTCCTGGCCGAGCCGCAGCGCGGTGTGGATGGGGCCGGTCGCGTCGGTGACCGGGGTGTCGGTCCAGATCTCGGCGCTCGCGGCGATCTGCCCGGCGAGCGCTTCGACGACGGCGTGCATCCCGCCGTCGATGCCGCGGACGGCCGAGCCGGCGGGCGCGGTGGCCCGCAGCGCGCCGACGGCGCGCGTGAGGGAGCCCTCGACGGTGAACCGGTCCATCAGGCCGGGGGCCACGGACCGTACCGAGAGCCGGTCGAGCGGGGCCGAGTGCACGCCGGTGGCGACCGGGGCGACGAGCCGGTCGGTGGCCCGGGCGCCGAGGCGGGCGCGCACCAGGGAGCCGAGGTCGTCCGCGTCGGCGCCGACGGACCGGGGCAGCACCCGGTCGAGGGAGGCGCGCAGCACGCCGGGCCAGCCGATGGCGCGGCGCACGTCGGCGGCCCACGGTTCGGCGGGGATGCCGAGCACGCCCGCCCGCGGCAGGGGGAACGCGCGGCCGGCGGCGTACCCCCAGGCGGACAGGGGTGCGGGTTCGACGACGTCGAGCCCCAGCTCCTGTGCGAGCTCGCCGACGGCGGTGCCCCGGGCGGCGAAGGCTTCGGCACCGAGGTCGACGGGGACGCGCGGCAACGACTCGAACGCGCCGCCGCGCACGGGCCCGCCGAGCCGGGTCGACGCCTCGAGCACCACCGTGCGCAGCCCGCGCTCGATGAGCGTGCGCGCGGCGACCAGCCCACCGATGCCGCCGCCGACGACGACGGCGTCGACCTGCTGGCTCACAGCGAGTGGACGAGCTCGACGATGCGCGTGAGCACCGTCGGGTCGGTGGTCGGCGGCACCCCGTGGCCGAGGTTCACCACGTGCGCGCGGGCCGTGGCGCCTCGCGCGACGACGTCACGGACGTGCGCCTCCAGCGCCTCCCACGGTGCCGCGAGCAGGGCGGGGTCGATGTTGCCCTGCACCGGCACGTCGCCGCCGAGCAGCGCGGCGGCCTCGTCCAGAGGCGTGCGGTAGTCGACCCCCACGGTGGCGTGGGCGAACCCGGCGTCGCGCAGCACGTCGCGCATGGCGGGCAGCAGGTGCCCGGTGCCGGTGCCGAAGTGGATGCCGGGCGCGCCGAGCGTCGCCACGTGCCGCAGGGCACGGGTGGACGACGGCGCCACGTGCGCCGCGTAGTCGGCGAGCGACAGGGAACCCGCCCAGGAGTCGAAGAGCTGCACGGCGCTCGCGCCGGCCAGCACCTGGGTGCGCAGGAACCGCCCGGTCAGGTCGGCGGTCCACTCGGTCAGCCGGCGCCAGGTCTCGGGGTCGGCGTGCATGAGGGTGCGGGCGGCGAGGTGGTCGCGGCTGGGCCGCCCCTCGACGAGGTAGGCGGCGAGGGTGAACGGCGCACCGCCGAACCCGATGAGCGGTGTCGAGGCGGCACCGTCGGACAGCCCGGCGACGGTGCGCTCCACCGCCTCTGCGATCGGTGCGAGCGTGGCGTCGTCGAGGTCGCGGGAGACGAGCTCGTCGATGTCGGCAGCCGTCCGGTAGGGGCGGTCCATGACCGGCCCGACGCCGGAGACGATCTCGACGTCCACGCCGGCCAGCTTGAGGGGCACGACGATGTCGCTGAAGAAGATCGCGGCGTCGACGCCGTGGCGGCGGACCGGCTGCAGCGTGATCTCGGCCGCGAGGTCGGGCCGGAGGCAGGACTCCAGCATCCCGACACCCTGTCGCACCTCGCGGTACTCGGGCAGGGACCGGCCGGCCTGCCGCATGAACCACACGGGCGTCCGCGCCGGTCGATCACCTCGCAGCGCGCTGACCAGCAAGGACTGTGCCGTACGCCCGTCGACGAGGGGGTGGGAGGCGGGCAGGTCGCTGACGTTCACCGTGGGGGATGTCACGGTCAACAATTCTGCCTTGAGGGAGCACAGATCATAAAGTGGGGGCACTGTGGTACTCCTCTCTCTCACCGCCTCCCACCACGAGCTGGACCTCGACGCCCTCGAGCGACTGTCCACCGGCTCGATGTCCGTGGGGCGGACGGTCGTGGGCACGTGCCGGCCCGTGCAGGGCACGGTGGTCATCTCGACGTGCAACCGGTTCGAGCTCTACCTGGACGTCGACGCTCCGCTCGACGGCGACACGGTCCGCCACGCCACACGCCACGTCGCGGAGCTCGTGGCCGAGTCCTCGGGGGTGTCCACGGACGTCGCCGCGGGCTCGTTCACGGTCCGCACGGGCCCCGAGGTCGCCGAGCACCTGTTCACGGTGGCCGCGGGCCTGGACTCGATGGTGGTCGGCGAGCGGGAGATCGCGGGGCAGGTGAAGCGCGCGCTCGCGGAGTCGCGGGCCGACGGAACCACCTCCAAGACGCTCGAGCTGCTCTTCCAGACGGCGTCGCGCACCTCCAAGCAGGTGGGACGCTCGACGTCGCTGGGCGGGGCCGGGCGGTCCCTCGTGTCGGTCGCGCTCGACCTGGCCGGCCGGTCGATGCGTCCGTACCCGGTGGCCCGCGCCGTCATCATCGGCACCGGCGCGTACGCGGGCGCCACGGTGGCGGCGCTGCGGGCCCGCGGCTGCGACGACATCCGGGTGTACTCCCGCTCCGGCCGTGCGGAGGCGTTCGCGGCGTCGCACGGCACGGGTGCCGTCGGCGTCGAGCCCGAGGCGCTCGTCGAGGCCCTGGGGGACGCCGACGTCGTGGTGTCTTGCTCGGGCGCGCGCAGCGGGCGGTCCGGCGCGGCGCCGGACGACGCGGAGGCCTCGTTGGCCTACGTCCTCGACGCCGCCTCGGTGGCGCGGGCGCGGGAGCGCGCCGCCGCCCGAGCGGGCGACGAGCCGGAGCCCGACGCCCTCGTGATCCTCGACCTCGCGCTGCACCGCGACGTGGAGCCTGCGGCCGCGGACGTCGAGGGCGTGCTGCTGTACGACCTGGCGTCGCTGATGGCGCACGCCCCGGCGACCGAGCGCGCCGTCGTCGACGAGGCCGGGGCGCTGGTGGCCCGGGCCGCGGCGCGGTTCGAGGAGACTCGACTGGGTCGCGCCGCGGACGCGGCCGTCGTCGCGCTGCTCGACGAGGCGGAGCGGGAGGTCGCGGCAGTGGTGGAGACCGCGGTCGAGCGGCTGGCCGACGAGCTGGCGCCCCACGGGCAGCAGCCCACGGCGTCGGACCGGGACGAGATCGCCCGGTCGGCGCGCCGGCGGGTGCACGCCGCGCTGCACGGCCGCATCGTCGCGGCCCGCGCGACGGCCCTGGCCGAGGCGCGGGCGGCGGAGGCCGCCGTCGTCACGGGCGCGGAGAGCGCGCTGCGCAGCGTTCCGGCCGTCGATCGAACCGCCCCCGATTGAGTTTTTGTCGGGCTATGTCGCGCCGTTCCGTCACTCCGTGGCTAGCGTGATGTGACAGAGGTCGTGGATGCGGCTTCTGATCATCCTCGCGGACCGGAAGGACCCTCACGATGGACGATTTCTGGAGCTATGTCTGGCTGCTTCTCTGGATCTTCCTCTTCATGGCGTACCTCATCGTCTTGTTCCAGATCATCACGGACCTGTTCCGGGACCACCGGCTGAGCGGTTGGTGGAAGGCGCTGTGGGTCGTCCTGCTGATCTTCGCGCCGATGATCACCGCGCTGGTCTACCTGATCGCCCGCGGGCGCGGCATGGCCGAGCGCAGCACGGCGGCGGCGAAGGACGCCAAGGCCGCCACCGACGACTACATCAAGACGGTCGCCGGCTCGCCCGCCGAGCACATCGCGTCGGCGAAGCGGCTGCTCGACGACGGGACCATCACCCCGCAGGAGTTCGAGGCGCTCAAGGCCAAGGCGCTCGCCTGACCTGACGGGCGGCGCCGCCCGGCTCACCAGCGCGGCGCGTCGCCGCCCCAGGGCCGGGCCGGCGCCGGGTAGTCGTCGACCGGCAGCGCCGGGCGCGCGGATCGCACGCGGCCGTGGGTCACCGTGGTGCCCGACGGCGGGAGCGTGGCCGGGGGATGGCCCGGCTCCCGGCCGGGCGTGTCCAGGAGCCAGGCGGCCGTGCGGGCGAGCGCGACCGTCACGTCCCGGCCGCGGCCGTCCCGGGCCCGCCCGGCGAGGGCGTCGACGACCCCGGCGGCGAGCAGGTACCCGGTGGCGTGGTCGAGGGCCTGCGCGGGGAGCGCGCCCGGGGTGACGCCGTCGGCCGACTCGAGCAGCGCGACACCGCTGGCCGCCTGCACGATCGAGTCGAACCCGCGCCGTCCCGCCCACGGGCCGCCGGCGCCCCACGCCGAGACACGAGCGTGCACCGCGCCGGGCGGCAGGCGCAGGCCGTGGGCCTCGATGGCGCCCGGCCGGTAGCCGGTGACCAGCACGTCGGCGCGGTCCAGCAGCTCCTGGGCGCGCGCGTGGTCGTCCCGGCGGCGCAGGTCGAGCAGCGTGGACCGCTTACCCTGCCCGGTATCGAGGTGCTGGGCGGGGATCTCGGCCGGCTCCGGCGGGTCGACCCGTAGCACTTCGGCGCCGAGCAGCGCCAGCGTGCGGGTGCCGACCGGGCCGGCGATCACCCGCGTCAGGTCCAGCACGCGCGCGCCGGCGAAGGGCGTGGCGGCCCGGGCCGGCCGGGCGTCCGCCCGGGGGGTCGTGGCCACGAGGGGGCCGACGGCGGCGGTCCGGCCGGGTGCGCTCGCTCGCCACTCGCGCTCCGACCGCACCCGGACGGCGATGGCCCCCGCATCGGCCGCCGCGTCCTCGACGTCCTGGGCGGAGCGCTGTGCGAGGCGGGCGGCGAGGTCGTCCCGCGGGGCGCCGTCGGGCAGGTCCAGGAGGTGCAGCAGCCGCGCGCGGTGGTGCGGGTAGTTGGCGTGGGTGCGGACCCAGCCGTCGGCGGTGCGGAAGAACCCGGAGTGCGGGGCGAACCCGGCCCAGGGCTCGCCGTCGATCCGCAGGAGGCGGTCCGAGGCGAAGGCGGCGGCGACACGTGCAGGATCGAGCGGGGCGTCCACGAGCGGCCCGGCGACCCCGGCGCGGCGGGCGGCGGCACGCAGCTCCTCGAGCGCGGTGCGGGCGAGGTCGGCGACGGGCAGCGTCGCGGCGAGCCACTCCATGGTCGGCAGCCTAGGGCGTGTGCCGTCAGGGCACGAGGAGCCACCGCCCCCGCTGGCCGCCCGCCGTCCGCCGGTCGTACGCGGCCGCCGCCTGGTCGAGCGACACCTCGCCCGCCACGCGCACCTCGAGGACCCCGTCGCGGCTGAGCCCGAGCAGCTCGGCCAGGCGCTCGCCGTCGGCCCGCACGTTCACCGCCGCGACGGAGATGCCGCGCTCGGGCGCGACCGGGGCGGGCGGGAGCACGCCGACGAAGGCACCCCCGTCGCGTGCGGCGACGATCGCGCCCTCCTGCAGCGCGGCGGCGTCGAAGACGGCGTCGAAGTCCGGTCCCGGCACGTCGGTGACGGTGTCGGCGGCCCCCGCCCGGCGGAGGAAGTCCTCGTCGGCCGCCCGGGCGAGGCCGGTCACGCGCCAGCCGCTCCGTGCGGCGAGCGCGACGGCGTACCCGCCGACGCCACCGGCGGCTCCGGTGACGAGCAGGGTGCGCCCCTCGGCGGGGCCGAGCAGGTCGAGCCCCTGTGCCGCGGTGAGCGCGTTGAGCGGGACCGAGGCGGCCCCGGCCGGGTCGAGGCCGGCCGGGACGACGGCGGCCGCGGCGGCGGGCACGGTGGCGACGTCCGCATGGGCGCGGACGGGTGCGGTGCGGTCCTCGTGCAGGGCGGCGACGACGTCACCGACGGTCAGGTCCGTCACCGCGGCACCGACGTCGGTCACCGTGCCGACGAGGTCGTAGCCGAGGCCGACGACGTCGGGCAGGTCGAGCAGGGACCGGGCGGCGCCGCTCGCGACCCAACCGTCGGCAGGGTTGACGGCGGCCGCGCGGACGGCGACCCGGATCTCGTCGGGCGCCAGGGGCTCCGGGGACGACTCCTGGAGGACGGGGGTGTTGTTGCCGGTACGGGCGACGAGTGCACGCATCGTGAAGGTTCCTCTCGCGGTGGGGGTGAGTGACGACCTCAGCCTCGCCGAGGCGCTCTCCGGGAGGAAGAAGGCACCTCAAAGTACGGTAGGCACCCGCAGGTAACTCACGGGAGGTTCCATGGCCACCACGACCGCCGTCCAACGGAAGCAGCGGGCCAAGGAGGCGTACGACGCCTACCTCGCGAGCTGTCCCAGCCGCCGGCTGCTGGACCGGATCTCCGACAAGTGGGTCACCCTCGTCCTCGCCGCGCTGCGCGACGGCCCGCTGCGGTACTCCGAGCTGGCCGCCCGCATCGCCGGGGTCAGCCAGAAGATGCTCACGCAGACGCTCCGCTCGCTGGAGCGCGACGGGCTCGTCACGCGCGAGGTCACGCCGTCGGTCCCCGTGCGGGTCGACTACGCCCTGACCCCGCTGGGTGACTCGCTGCGCGAGCGCATCACCCTCCTCAAGGAGTGGGCGGAGCACCACATGGCGGATGTCGACGCCGCGCGAGCGCGCTACGACGCGGACCGGCCCTGACAGCTCCCCGACGGGTAACGGTGCGGTGTGCCCGCGAGCGGCCGCACGCCGTTAGGATCGGGCGCATGGCCAAGACCGCTGAATTCGTGCTGCGTCCGTTCGAAGGGCTCCCGGGGGAGGCCGACTGGGTCTCGATGCGGGAGATCGTGCCCTCGGCGACCGCGCCGGCCCGCACCGTCGACGCGCACGGCGGCCGCGACGTCGTCGTCGCCACCGTGCTGCCGGGCGGCTGGGCCGCGCTGCACAGGGAGGACGGCACGGTCCTGCTCGCCGTGCAGGGTGTGCTCAGCTCCGACGACATCAGCCGCTCGCTGGCGGGTGCGCTGCTCGCGGCGATCGAGGCCGAGCCGGGCACGGGCGTCCTGCCCGAGCAGATCGACGTCACCGCGGACACCCCGCGCCTGCAGGACGTGCTGGACACCGCGGTGCCGTTCGACGTCACCGTCCACGAGGGGTACGACTACTGGATGGACTCCTCGGCGGAGATGACCGCCGAGATCAAGGAGGGTCTCGAGGAGGCCGCCGAGCAGACCGTCCCGACGGTCAAGGTCGAGGGTGTGGACTCCGCGTACTGGTGCCGCATGAGCCGCGAGTTCGTGCGGTGGGCGCGCACCGAGGACGAGGACCGTGTGGTCGACGCCATCGCCCGCCTCCACGCGAAGCGGGACTCCGGCCTGGCCGGCGGCAAGTTCCTGGGGATGTTCCGCGCCTGCGGCCTCGTGGTGCCGGTGTGGGAGCTGCCTCGCGGCACCGAGGCGGACGAGCTGACCGAGCCGATCCAGGACCTGTCGACCCGGTTCGAGGCGGCGCTCGCCGTCGACGCACCGCTGGACCCGAACGAGCGGCGCGCCCGGGCGGGCATCATCTCCCGCCAGGTGACCCTGCGCTGACCCGCACAGAAACTTCACCCGGTGACCCCCGACCTCTCCCTGCGGCGGGCAGGATCCCGCCCTACCGTGGGAGTAGGATTCTGAGGGAAGTTCTTTGCACTTCCGATCCCGGCGTGTCGCGCCGAGGATCACATCGACGATCGTGGCTGTGACGGCCGCACAGGCAGGGAGCTGTGAACGCGGACCAAGGGGCAACACGGACGAGCCGTGAGCCGATGCCCGGCGAGACGGCGGTGAACCCGGGGGCACGCCGACCGAGCATGCCCGTGGCCAAGACACCACGGCCGCCCACCGCCCGTGGCGGCCGGAGCGTCCAGCGCGTCGCGGTCGTGATCCCCGCGAAGGACGAGTCCGAGCGGATCGCGGCGACCGTCCGGTCCGCCCGTGCCATCCCGCACGTCGACCTCGTGCTCGTGGTGGACGACGGGTCCGAGGACGACACCCAGCACGTCGCGCGCGACGCCGGAGCAGTGGTCGTGCGGCACTCCCACAACCGGGGCAAGGCCGCCGCGATGGAGACGGGGGCCGCCGTCGTCGCCATGCGGGACGCCGACGGCCGGGCACCGCGGCTGCTGCTCTTCATCGACGGCGACCTGGGCGACACCGCCGTCAACACCGCCCCGCTCGTCAGCCCGGTGCGCGAGGGCGTCGCCGACCTCGCCATCGCGCTGCTGCCCACGCAGAAGGGCGCCGGCGGACGCGGCATCGTGGTCGGTGCCGCACGGCGCGCCATCCACCGGCTCACCGGCTGGAGCCCGACCCAGCCGCTGTCCGGGATGCGCTGCCTGACGCGGGACGCGTTCGAGGCCGCCACCCCGCTGGCGCACGGCTGGGGGGTCGAGACCGGGATGACGATCGACCTGCTGCGGGCGGGCTACGTCGCCGTCGAGGTGCCCTGCGACCTGCGGCACCGGCCGTCGTCGAACGACCTGGCCGGCCAGCTCCACCGTGCCGGTCAGTACCGCGACGTCATGGCGGCCGTGAGCGCACGGCAGGTGCGGCGGGTCGTCGACAGGATCGGCCGGATGGGCACCCGCACGCGCGGCTGACCGTCAGTCCGCCGGTTCGGCGTCGTCGGTGCGGAGCGCGACGAGGGCGACGAGCGGCACCGCGGCGAACAGCATGAGCGACACGACGCGGATCCCGTAGTCGTTCGCGACCGCGCCGCCGACGCCGGCGATCAGCAGCGCGACGAGGACGGGCCGCAGCAGCGGCCACGCCCGTTCGGACCGGGCGAGCCAGTCCGGACGCCACCGTCGCGGCCCCCACAGCGCCAGGACGGTCAGCACGACGACGGCGAGCGCCAGCCAGGCGTCGAACCCGCCGGACAACGACCGGTAGGCGTACCCGGCCTTGCGACCGATCGTCTCGAGGCCGGTGCCGTCGATCATCGACTGCACGAACGAGCCGAGGTGCGACCGCTCGGCGACCGGGCGCAGCCAGTCGAGGATCCCGATGCCTGCCACGAGCAGCACGCCGGCCCCACCGGCGACCAGCAGGCGTTGCCAGGTGATCCGCGCCCCGACGACGGCGAGGACGACGACGACCATGACGGGCAGCAGCACGAGCCCGCCCCCGACGTCGGCCCCGAGCGTGGGCAGCACGGTCACCGCGAGCGCCACCGCGCCCACCACGGAGGCGACCACACCGCCTGCCGCCCGGCCGAGGCGGCGGGCGAGCACGGTCCCCAGACCGGCGGAACAGACGACCGCGGCCACCGCGTAGACGGAGTACGTCGGGTTGCCGAACCCGTAGAACCGCCCGCCGAGCGTCGGTGCGGCGCCCAGGGGGCTCCCGCGGTGCAGCGGTGTGCCGAGCAGCGCGTCCAGCGTCAGCACGGCGAACGTGACGGTGGCCAGCACGGTGGGGCCGACCCACACCGGTCGGCGCGGGCAGAGTGCGGCGACGAGCGCGACGAGCGCCGTGCTGGCGCCGAGGGACAGCCACAGCCCTGGCGTGATGTTCTCGCCGCGCCACCAGCCCCAGGTGGTCATGAGGAACGTCGCGGCGGGCACGGAGGCGAGGGCGAGGAGCGCGACGTCCAGCGTGCGCGACCAGGCGCGTGCAGCGCGAGGTGCCTGGCGGCGCAGACGGGGGAGCCAGAGGACCACCAGGGCGAGCGCCACGAGGGCGAGGATCGCCGGGATGCCGGTGATCGTGCCGGTGGTGGTGCGCAGCTCGTGGTCCCGGGCGGTGAGGGAGTCGAGCTCGCGGACGGTCGCGGTGGTAGTGCTGGGGCGGTCGTCGGCGAGGGTGAGGGGCGCGCCGGAGAAGTCGGCGGGCCGGGTCAGGTCGTAGGCGTCGACCAGCGTGACGGGCACGTCCAGCAGCCGCACCACGCCGAGCCAGCGGGTCGACGAGGTCGTCAGGTAGGCGGGAGCGGTGTCGGTGTCGGTCTGCACCACGCCGACGCCCAGCGACGGCCGCCCGGGTGCCGGGTTGCCGACGTCGAGCACCATGACGGTGGTCTCGTCGGGCACGACGGCGAGCACGCGCCGCACGGTCGCGTCGACGGTCCGCAGCGCGGCGGCCCGCTCGTCGCCCCCGGAGGTGGCGTCGTCCGGCACGGGACGGGACGCGCTGCCGGTCCCGCTGGGGTGGTACGGCGCGGAACCGGCGTCGACCATCGTCACGGGGCAGGCGAACGCTTCCTCGGGGTCGGCGAGCGCCGCCTCGAGGGTGCGGTACCGCTCGACGGTCCCGTCGGTGCCGGCCAGGGCGAGCGCCGCGCCGGGTTCGACGGCGGTGGCGCAGGTGCCGCCGTCGGCCAGCATCTCGCCGAGCACGCCGAGCCGGGGCAGGAACTCGGACCGGGACTGCAGGTCGGCCAGGTCCTGCCAGCCCTCGACCTGCGCGGAGCCGTCGGCGGCGGGGGCACGGCCGCCGGCGACCTCCCACGGGGCGCACGTCCACACGCCGTCGACCGCCTCGCCGGTGACGGGGCTGCGCCCGGAGCTCAGGCCGAGCCATCCCGCAGCGGTGCAGTCGCCCGAGGCCCCGGTCACGGCGGCCGTGACACCGGTGGCGCTCGCGCCGTCGCGCAGGAGGCCCCACAGCGTGGGCGTCGACGACGGCTCGACGTCCTCCCAGCGCAGGCCCTCGGTGCCGATGATGACGACGGGTTCTTCGTCGAGCACCTGCACCCCTGGCCCGGCCACGTCCCCGGCGCCCGCCAGGCCACGGGCGGGCACGGCCGCCGCGCCGAGCAGCAGCGCCACGAGGAGGCCGGCGGTCACACCGACGGCGACCGCGGGGGTGCGGGCCAGCAGCGGGCCGGGTCGGGGTGCTCCCGGGCCGTCCGGAGGCGCGGCCGTCGTGGCGAGGGCGTCGGCGTGCTCGAGCGGCCCGACGACCAGGAGCGGTGCGGACGCGAGCAGCACGTACACCGCCACCACGATCCCGGAGTCGTTCAGGACGGTACCGACGACGGCGACGGTCACCAGGGCGAGGACGGCGCGACGCAGCAGGGGGTCGGCCCGGTAGGCGGCGGCCACGCCGCCCAGCCGCGCCCGCTCGGGATCGAGCACGGCCCAGCCGACGACGGCGCACACGACGACGGCGAACGTCCCGGCAGGGTTCGCGACGGTCGCCCACGCTCCGGCCGCCTTGCCGGCGAGCACGTCGAACGCGTCGCCGTCGAGCACGGACTGGACGAACCCGCCGAGGTGGGTGCCCGGGCCGGGCAGCGCCCAGTCGACGACGGAGACGAGGGCGACGGCCGCGACCGTGGCACTCCCGACCACGAGGACGCGTCGCCAGGTCAGCTGCCACCCGGCGACGCCTGCCACGAGCACGGCGAACGCCGGCAGGAGGGCGAGGATGCCGCCGAGGTCGGCGCCGAACGGGGGCAGGCCGTCGACGGCGGTGGTCACCAGGCCGACGGCGGCGACCAGCAGGACGCGGGTGCGGCGGCGCACCCCGGCGTCGCGCAGCAGGGCGGCCAGCCCGGCCGCGAGGACCAGGCCGGCGACGGAGTAGACGGCGAACACCGAGTTCGAGAAGCCGTAGAACCGGGCGCCCAGCGACGGGGCGGGGCCGAGCAGCGAGCCCTGCTGCAACGTGGTGCCGGTCAGACCGTCCACGGTCAGGACGAGCCAGGTGACCGCGGCGAGTGCGGTCGGCAGACGCCAGGGGCCGGGCCGGGCGAGGCGGCGCAGCGCCCAGGCCACGAGGGTGACGGTCAGGGCGACCGCGCTGACGGCCGCCGCGAGCAGCGTCACCGGGTTGGTGCCCACCCACCAGCGGGTCAGGGTGGCCAGCGTCGCGGCCACCGGCAGGGAGACCGCGACGGCCAGGACGGCGATCGCCAGGCGGCGAGGCACCGTGCCCGGCGCGCGCGTCGTGCTCGCGGTGCGGCGGCGCGCGACCAGCAGCCCCGCCACGACGAGGACGTCGGCGAGCGCCAGGATGCCGACGAGCACGGGCGTCATGAGCGGCAGCGCCTCGGTGAGCACGCCGAGGTACTGCCGGTTCTCGACCGTCCGGCTCACCGACAGGCGCCGGTCGTCGCCCCGTTCCAGGGGCGAGCCGGTGAACGCGGCGGCCTCCTGCGCGGAGGCGTCGCCGTCGCCGTCGTCCCCGGGGTCGGTCTCGGCGGGCGGTGCGGTGCCGCTCGCCGTGATCGCGTCGGCGAGCGTGGCCGCGAGGTCGGCGCTGACCACGACGCCGGGCCACCGGGCCGAGGTGGAGCTCAGCCAGGTGGCGGTCCCGCCCGGAGCGGTCCAGTCCACCACCACCTGGAGGTCGGCCGGGCCGTTCGGGGTGTCGGAGACACCGGCGACGACGAGCCGGCCGCCGCCGGGCAGCAGGGTGGTCAGCGAGCCGATCGTGTCGTCGAGCACGCTGAGCGCCTCGGCGCGCTCCGTCGCGGCGTCGGGGAGCTCCTCCAGGTCGACGACGGTGACCGGGCAGGCGGCGACGTCGTCCGGCGTGAGGTCCCCGGCACCGGTGACGTACCGCGGGACGTCACCCGTGCTGTCCGCGAGGGCGACCGCCCCGCCCGGGCCTGCCGCCGTCGTGCACACCCCCGCCGCCGCGGCGAGGTCGCCGAGCGCGCCAGGGTCCGCCGTCGCGCCCGTGGTGTCCTGGTCGACCAGGCTGTTCCAGCCGGGCACCGTGACGGGTGCCGGCTCGGCCGCCGCGGGGAGCAGGGGCGGGTCCGAGCAGCCGACGGCGGTGGCCGGGTCGCCGACCGTGGCGAGACCGTCCTCGTCCTCCTCGTCGGTCCCGGACTCCGGCAGCGCGTCCTCGTCCACCGCGGCGGAGACACGGCTGCCCGCCGACATCGAGAGCCAGGCGTCGAGCGGGCAGGTGGGCGTCAGCGTGCGCACGGACACCGAGGCGACCGACCCGCCGCCCACGAGCCGCCACAGGTTCGGGGTGCGTGCGGCGTCCACGTCCGACCACTGCAGGCCTGCCACGCCCGCCAGGACGAGCGGCGTCTGGGTCGGCCGGTCGACGTCGTCGGCGTGCGCCGTCGCGGGCAGCAGGCTCAGGACGAGCGCGGCCAGCAGAGCGGCGACGACGGTGAGGGGAGGGACCAGGGGACGCACCCCGTCAGCCTATGCGGGCGCCCGGACCACCAGCGCTCCCGGCTCCACCCACGACTCCATGCAGCTGGCCCGGCCGAGCACGTCGCCGTCGACCTGCGCCTGCTCCCCGCCCTCGACGTCGATGCGGATGTGGCGTGCGCGCACGTGGTCGATGCGGCCGATCTTGAGCTTCGCCTCGTTCTGCACGCCCATGCCCTGCGCGACCACCTCGCCGAAGAGCTGCGCCCACCCGGCCAGACCGCCGCGGGTGTCGATCGCGGCGACGTCAAGGACGCCGTCGTCCATCACCGCGTCGGGCAGCAGCGTGATGCCGCCGGGCAGCCGGCCGGTGTTGCCGACCAGGACGCTGCGCAGCCGGGCGGACACGGGCGTCTCGTCGTCGATGGTGATCTGCGCCCGCATCCGGCGCCCGTGCAGGTGCCGTGCACCGGCGAGGAAGTACGCGACCCAGCCCATCCGTGCCTTGAGCTGGTCGTCCGCGTCCGCCACCATCGCGGCGTCGAAGCCGAGCCCGGCGATGACGAGGAAGATGTGCGCGACCTGCTCGTCGCCGGGCCCCTCGGGCGCCACCTCCTCGGAGGCGACGGCCTCGGGCTCGACGTCGCCCGGAGCCGGGCCGTCGTCGGGCACGGGCGTGATGCGCGCGCGTCCGACGTCGATGCGGCGGTCCCGGCCCCCGATGACGATCGCCATCGCCTCGCCCACGTCGGCCAGCGGGATGTCGAGGTTGCGGGCCAGCAGGTTGCCCGTGCCCGCCGGGATGATCCCCATGGGGGTGTCGGAACCGGAGAGCCCTTCGGCGACCGCCCGCACCGTGCCGTCGCCGCCGGCGGCGACCACCACGTCCACGCCCTCGGCCAGCGCGGCGCGCGCCTGTCCGGTGCCGGGGTCGTCGACGGTGGTGTCGTAGAAGAGCGGCGCGGGCAGCGCGGCCTCCGCGCAGACCCGCCGCGCCGTGTCCACGATCCGGTCGGTGTTCTCCTTCGAGGGGTTGACGACGACGGCGATCTGCGGCCGCGCGCGGGGGGCGCCGGGCTGCGCCTGCGCCGTCGGGCGACCAGCGGCGCGCTGCCGGACGCGACGCATCCCCACCAGCGCTGTGGTGAGCGCGGCGACGCCGATGACGAGGGCGACGATCCCGACGGTGAGCTCCCAAGGCATGAGGGCAACATAGGACGAACCAGGGCCCGAGCGCGCGAGGTGGCGCGCGTGGCCGACCGTTAGGCTGGCGGGCGTGATCGACATCCGACTCCTGCGCGACAACCCCGACGCCGTCCGCGCGAGCCAGCAGGCCCGCGGCGCGGACCTCTCCCTGGTCGACGCGGCGCTGGCCGCCGACGACCGGCGCCGATCCTCCCTGGCGCAGTTCGAGTCGCTGCGCGCCGAGCAGAAGTCGATGGGCAAGCAGGTGGCGCAGGCCACCGGCGAGGAGAAGGCGGCGCTGATCGGGCGCAGCAAGGAGCTCGCCGGGCAGGTCAAGGAGCACCAGGGCGCGGCGAACGCGGCCGAGGCGGAGCTCGACGAGCTGCTCTACCGGATCCCCAACCTGGTCGACGGCGCTCCGGCGGGCGGCGAGGAGAACTTCGTCACGCTCAAGACCGTCGGCACGCCGCGCGACTTCGCCGCGGAGGGTTTCACGCCCCGCGACCACCTGGACCTCGGCGAGAGCCTCGGCGCCATCGACACCGCCCGCGGTGCGAAGGTCTCCGGCTCGCGCTTCTACTTCCTGACCGGTGTCGGCGCGCGCCTCGAGCTCGCGATCCTCAACGCGGCGATGGACCGGGCCCTGGCGGCCGGCTTCACGCCGATGATCACCCCGACGCTCGTCACACCGGACACGATGCGCGGCACCGGGTTCCTCGGGGAGCACGCCGACGAGATCTACCGGCTCGAGCGCGACGACCTCTACCTGGTCGGCACCTCGGAGGTGGCGCTCGCGGGCTACCACGGCGACGAGATCCTCGACCTGTCGGACGGCCCCCGGCGCTACGCCGGGTGGAGCGCCTGCTACCGGCGCGAGGCCGGCTCCCACGGCAAGGACGTGCGCGGCATCATCCGTGTCCACCAGTTCCACAAGGTGGAGATGTTCAGCTACTGCCCGGTCGACGACGCCGCGGCCGAGCACCAGCGCCTGCTCGCCTGGGAGGAGGCGATGCTCGCGGCGGTCGAGCTGCCGTACCGGGTGATCGACACGGCGGCGGGCGACCTGGGCTCGAGCGCGGCGCGCAAGTTCGACTGCGAGGCGTGGCTGCCCACCCAGGAGCGGTTCCTCGAGCTCACCTCCACGTCGAACTGCACCACGTTCCAGGCCCGTCGGATGAACGTGCGCGAGCGGACCGAGGGCGGCACCCGGACCGTCGCGACGCTCAACGGCACGCTCGGCACCACGCGGTGGATCGTGGCGATCCTGGAGAACCACCAGCAGGCGGACGGCTCGGTGCGGGTCCCTGAGGGCCTGCGCCCCTATCTGGGCGGGCTCGAGGTCCTCGAGCCGGTGCGCTGAGATGGCGACGACCCCCGCGCCGGACCGGATGCTCGTGGCGCTCGACATCGACGGCACGCTGCTGTCCTACGACGGCGAGATGGCCCCCGCGGTGCACGACGCCGTCACGGCGGTCCACGCGGCAGGCCACGAGGTGGTGCTCGCCTCGGGGCGCGCCCTGATCTCGATGCTGCCGATCGCGGCGCACCTGGGCATCGACACGGGCTGGATGGTGTGCTCCAACGGTGCGGTGACGGTGCGCCTGGACCCGGAGCTGCCGGAGGGCTGGGTCGCGGAGGACGTCGTCACGTTCGACCCGGAGCCGGCGCTGAGCCTGCTGCGGGACCAGCTCCCGGACGCCCGCTACGCCGTCGAGGACCTCGGTGTCGGCTTCCGCATGACCGACCGCTTCCCCGAGGGTGAGCTGGAGGGGGAGCACGTCGTGGTCCCCCTCGAGGACCTCTGGTCGAGCGAGGTCACGCGTGTCATCGTGCGCAGCCCCGAGTCGACGTCCGAGCGGTTCCACGAGCTGGTGGAGCACCTCGGTCTGGACGACGTCACGTACGCCGTGGGTTGGAGCGCCTGGATGGACCTGGCGCCCCTGGGCGTGTCCAAGGCGACCGCGCTCGAGCAGGTGCGGCGGCGCACGCACGTCCAGCCGCACCGCACGGTCGCGATGGGCGACGGGCGCAACGACCTGGAGATGCTGCGGTGGGCGGCGCGGGGCGTCGCCATGGGCCACGCGGACGAGGTCGTGAAGGCGGCGGCGGACGAGGTCACCGGGCGGGTCCACGAGGACGGCGCGGCGCAGCTCCTGAAGACCCTGCTCTGAGCCCTCCGGAGCTGCCCGCCCGCCCGGCGGCGTCCGTCAGTCGCGCGCGGTGAGGACGACGGGGCCGTCCTGCGTGATCGCGATGGTGTGCTCGCTGTGGGCACCGCGCGAACCGTCGACCGAGCGCAGCGTCCAGCCGTCGTCGTCCGTGTAGATCTCGTCGGTGGTCTCGAGGAACCAGGGCTCGATGGCGATGACCAGGCCAGGCCGCAGGGGGAACCCGCGGCCGGCGCGACCGTCGTTGGGCACGTGCGGGTCGCCGTGCATCGTGCGGCCCACGCCGTGCCCGCCGAAGTCGGTGTTGATCCGGTACCCGGCCTCGCGTGCGACCTGCGCGATGGCGGCCGAGATGTCGCCGATCTTCTTCCCGGGCAGGGCGGCGGCGATGCCCGCGTCGAGCGCGACCTCAGTGGTGCGGATGAGCTTGGCGTCCGCCGTCGCGCGCTCGTCCGACGACGGCTCGCCGACGACGAACGACAGGGCGGAGTCGGAGACCCAACCGTCGACGGCGACGGCGAAGTCGATGCTCAGCAGGTCTCCGTCGCGCAGGAAGTAGTCGTGGGGGAGACCATGGAGCACGGCGTCGTTCACCGACGTGCAGATGACCTTGCCGAACGGGCTCGCGCCGAAGGAGGGGTGGTAGTCGATGTAGCACGACTCGGCGCCGCGCTCCTTGATGCGGCGGTGCGCGAGCTCGTCGAGCTCGAGCAGGTTGACGCCCGGCCGCGCGGCCTCGCGGACCGCCTGCAGGGTCTCCGCGACGAAGCGACCCGCGGGGCGCATCTCCTCGATCTCCCGCGGCGTCCTCAGCTCGATCATGTGGTGGTCCTTCCGGTCTGGTCCGTCGGTGCTCGTGACATCCGACGCCAAGGGTGTCACGACCGGGGGCGGGGTCGGATCGTCACCGCATCGTAACCGGGACGTGCCGCCGTCTCGGTTGCAGGACCTGCAAACTTGCGGTCAACTTTACAAAGGGGTCGGGAGTGCCGAAGCCGGGACAAAACGACCCACGCAGTCCGACGGCGGACCATGCCGGCGGCACCACACGACGCAGTGGAGGGTTGGACATGACCACAAGGACGACGGCAGCACGACGCCGTGGCCTGGCAGCGGTCGCGGGGGGTGCGAGCCTTGCGCTCCTCCTGGCCGCGTGCAGCGATCCCGACGGTGAGGGCGGCGTCGCGGAGGAGACGGCGGACGGCGGTGCGGCGACCGAGTCGTCGATCGACTGCGCCGCCTACGACGAGTTCGGCGACCTCGAGGGCACCTCGGTGAGCGTGTACACCTCGATCGTCGAGCCCGAGCAGCAGACGCAGGAGGACTCCTACGACGCGTTCGAGGAGTGCACCGGCGTCGAGGTGGTGTACGAGGGTTCCCGCGAGTTCGAGGCGCAGCTCCTCGTCCGCGTCCAGGCCGGCAACGCGCCCGACATCGCGTACCTGCCGCAGCCCGGCCTGCTGAACACCATCGTCAGCGACTACCCCGACGCCATCCTCCCGGCGCCGGACGCCACCGTGGCGAACGTCGACGAGTTCTTCTCCGAGACCTGGAAGGAGTACGGCACCGTCGACGGCACGTTCTACGCGGCCCCGCTCGGCGCCAACGCCAAGTCCTTCGTCTGGTACTCGCCGACCATGTTCTCCGAGGCCGGGTACGAGGTCCCGCAGACGTGGACCGAGATGATGGACCTCACCGAGACCATCGCCGGCGAGCAGGAGGCCCTGCCGTGGTGCGCCGGCGTGGAGTCCGGCGACGCGACCGGCTGGCCGGGCACCGACTGGATCGAGGACGTCGTGCTCCGCACGGCCGGCCCCGACGTCTACGAGCAGTGGTACAACCACGAGATCCCGTTCAACGACCCGCAGATCGTCGAGGCGTGGGAGGCCACGGGCGAGATCCTCAAGAACCCGGACTACGTCAACGCGGGCCTGGGCGGCGTCGACTCGATCGCCACCACCGCGTGGACGGACGCCGGCTTCCCGATCCTCGACGGCAACTGCTGGATGCACCGCGCCGCGAACTTCTACCAGACGCAGTGGCCGTCCGGCACCGAGGTGAGCGAGAGCGGCGACGTGTTCGCCTTCTACCTGCCGACCGACCAGACCGACGTCAAGCCGGTCCTCGGCGGCGGCGAGTTCGTCGCGGCCTTCGACGACCGTCCGGAGGTCCAGGCCTTCCAGACGTACCTGGCCAGCGCGGACTGGGCCAACGAGAAGGCCCTGGCCACGCCCGAGGGCGGCTGGGTCAGCGCGAACACCGGTCTCGACCCGGCGAACCTGCAGACGGAGTTCGACCAGCTCGCGGCCGAGGTCCTCTCCGACGAGGCCGCCGTGGTGGCCTTCGACGCCTCCGACCTCATGCCCGGAGACGTCGGTGCCGGGACGTTCTGGACCGGCATCGTCGACTGGCTGACCGGCGCGTCCACGCAGGACGTCGTCGACCGCATCGAGAACAGCTGGCCGGAGTGACGGCGAGCGGACCCGGGCCCGCGGGGGGGGCGGCCGCGGGGCCCGGGCGCCCCGCCGGGGGGGGGACCCCCGGGGCCGGGCGTGCCGGCCGGCGGCGGGGGCCGGGGGGGGGGGCCGCCGGGGGCCCGGTCCGCCGTACGTGAGGAGGAAGGAACTGGTGTGGACTGGTTGCTGACACCCGGGACCCCGGGTGAGAAGTTCGCCGTCATGGCTGTGGCCATCGTGCTCTTCGTCGCGGTGATGAGCCTGGTGCTCTTCGCCGTCGACCGGCCGAAGCGCGTCCCCACGTGGGTGGTCGCGCTCGGGTTCGTCGGGCTACCGCTCGGTTTTCTGGCCTACGGACTGCTGCGCCCGGCCGGGATCACGCTCTGGAACTCGTTCTTCAACCGCAACAGCACGGAGTTCGTGGGGGTCGACAACTACGTGCGTGCCTTCACCGAGCCGCAGTTCCAGAAGGTGCTGCTGGTCACCGCGGCGTGGGTGATCCTGGCGCCGCTGCTCAGCACCGTCATCGGCCTCGTCTACGCCGTGCTGGTCGACCGCACGCGCTTCGAGAAGTTCGCCAAGGCGTTGGTGTTCGTCCCGATGGCGATCTCGATGGTCGGCGCCTCGATCATCTGGGGCTTCGTCTACGAGTTCCGTCCCGACCAGGGCGAGATCCAGCAGATCGGCCTGCTGAACCAGATCCTCGTGTGGCTGGGGATGCCACCGCAGCAGTTCCTCATCGGCCAGCCGTGGAACACCGGGTTCCTCATCGTCGTGATGATCTGGATCCAGACCGGTTTCGCCATGACGGTGCTGTCCGCGGCGATCAAGGCCATTCCGGACGACATCACCGAGGCGGCCCGGCTGGACGGTCTGCACGGGGCGCAGATGTTCCGCTACATCACCGTGCCGAGCATCCGGCCCGCGCTCGTCGTGGTGCTGACCACTATCGCCATGGCGACGCTCAAGGCGTTCGACATCGTCCGCACCATGACCGGTGGCCAGTTCGGCACCCAGGTCGTGGCGAACGAGTTCTACACGCAGGCGTTCCGGCAGAACAACCAGGGCCTCGCCGCGGCGCTGGCTGTGGTGCTGTTCGTCCTGGTGATCCCGATCATCGCGTACAACGTGCGTCAGATGCGGATGGCGGAGGAGATCCGATGACCAGCACCCCGACACCGCTCCCGTCGCACGCCGTCGGCGAGGAGACCGCGCCGGAGAAGCCACGCAAGATGTCACGCGCCGAGAAGCGCGCGATCGCGGTCAAGGGGCGGCTCAGCTCGCCCTGGGCCTCGGGCATCGCGATCCTCATCGCGATCCTGTGGACCGTCCCCTCGATCGGTCTGCTCGTCACGTCGTTCCGCCCGGAGACGGTGATCCGCAACAGCGGATGGTGGACCGTCTTCGGAGACCTCTTCAGCGGCGAGGCCGAGTTCACGGTCGACAACTACAACGAGGCGCTGTACGGCAACAGCTCCGACCTGGCGACGTTCTTCGTCAATTCGTTCGTGATCACGATCCCGGCCGTGGTCATCCCGATCACGCTGGCGCTGCTGGCGGCGTACGCGTTCGCGTGGATCCCGTTCCGCGGCCGCAACTTTCTGTTCGTCGCCGTGTTCTCGCTGCAGGTGGTGCCGCTCCAGGTGGCGCTCGTGCCGCTGCTCAGCGACTACGTGCAGTGGGGCATCAACGGCTCGTTCTGGACCGTGTGGTTCTCCCACTCGATCTTCGCGCTGCCGCTGGCGATCTTCCTGCTGCACAACTTCATGAAGGACATCCCGCCCTCGCTCGTCGAGGCGGCCCGGGTCGACGGCGCGGGGCACGTGAAGATCTTCTTCCGGGTGCTCTTCCCGCTGCTCGTGCCGGCGATCGCCTCGTTCGGGATCTTCCAGTTCCTGTGGGTCTGGAACGACCTGCTCGTCGGTCTGACCTTCGCGGCCCGCCCGTTCCAGCCGATGACGGTGGCGGTCGCCGAGCTGGCCGGCTCCCGCGGCGGGGACTGGCACCTGCTCACGGCGGGCGCGTTCATCTCGATGATCGTGCCGCTGGTCGTGTTCGTCGCGCTGCAGCGGTACTTCGTGCGAGGGATGCTCGCGGGGGCGGTCAAGGGCTGAGCCCACGTCTGGGTGTGCGGGAGCGAGCCCCGCGACGTCGCGTTCACGCGCCCCAGGGGGGGCGCTCCACTTCGGGGAGTGACGACGTCGCGGGGCTCCTGCGTTCCCGCTCAGACCTGGGCCGGTGCCTGGGCCGGAGCGACGGCCTTGGGGTCCGGGCCGAACTGGTTCGGGCCGCGGGTGCCCTCGAGAAGCATGAGGACGAGGATGATGATCCCGCCGACGCCCGGGATGAGGCCGAGGAAGATGAACGGGCCGGGCTTGTCCTGGTCGTGCAGCCGGCGGACGACCACCGCGAGGTTCGGGAGCAGGAAGGCGAGCCCGACGAGGGCGAACAGCGCCGTGCCACCGAAGTACGAGCCGCCGATCTCGCCGGTCTGCAGGTCGATGCCGGCAGCCATCATCGGGCCCGCGATGAAGCTCACGACGACGTAGACGATGACCTGGAACAGCGCCCAGAACCAGTACTCGGAGCGGCGGGCGCGGCCGGAGAAGGTGGCGTACTTGCTGAAGACGGTCTTGACGGCGGTGCCGAAGCTCATAGCTATCCCTTGTGCGTGGTCCGGTCGCCACGGGCGCGACGACCGCAGGCGAACATAGCGACACGATCACCCGGCGTCCAGGTTCTCGTCGCGTTTCCTCCACATCCCTCGCCATGTGGACGTCCGTCCGACGCCCAGGCGTACGCTCCCCAGGTGTCCGACGCCACCGCGCCCGTCCCGCCCGGCCCGCCGCCGTCACCGGCCCGCGGTCCGCTGGACCGGGTGCCGGCCCCGGCGATCTTCGTCGTCTCGGGGCTGACGCTGTACCTCGGCGCCGCCGTCGCCGTCGGGCTGTTCGACTCGCTGGGCGCGCCCACGGTGAGCTGGTGGCGCATCGTCCTCGCCGCCGTCGTGCTGCTCGCCTGGCGCCGTCCCTGGCGCCGCCGGTGGACCCGGCACGACGTCGTGGCGGCCGGGCTGTTCGGCACCGCCCTTGCGGCGATGAACATCGTCTTCTACGTGGGCATCGACCACCTTCCGCTCGGCGTCGCCGTCGCGATCGAGTTCACCGGTCCCGTCGCGGTCGCGGCGGTCACGGGTCGGGGCTGGCGCGAGCGCGGGGCGATCGTCGTCGCCGCCGCGGGCGTCGTCCTGCTCGCGGGCGTGACGCTGGAGGGCGACCTGCCGCGCTCCGACGTCGTCGTCGGCCTCGTGGCGGTGCTCGCGGCGGCCGCGTGCTGGGCCGGGTACATCGTCCTGGGCAAGCGGGTCGCCGGGGGCGGGGCCGGGATCGACGGGCTCGCGGTGGGGATGCTCGTGGGCGCGCTGGTGTTCGCCCCGTTCTTCGGCTCCTCGGTACCGGTCGTCGTCCCCGATCTCGCGCTGCTCGGCTTCCTGCTCGTGGTCGCGGTGTGCTCTTCGGTCGTGCCGTACGTGCTCGACCAGGTGGTGCTGCGCCGCGTGGGCACGGCCACCTTCTCGGTGCTGCTCGCGATGCTCCCGGCGACGGCGACGGTGATCGGCGCCGTCGTCCTGCGGCAGATCCCCTCGTGGCCGGAGATCGCCGGCCTGGCCCTCGTCTCCGGCGCGATCGTCATGACGGCGGCCGGCCGGGAGTAGGGCGTCAGGGGACGAGCAGCACCTTGCCGAAGACCTCGCCCGAGTCGAGCAGGGCGTGCGCGGCCTCGGCCTCGTCCAGCGGCAGACGGGCGTGCACCACGGGCCGCACCCGGCCGTCCGCGACCATCGGCCAGACGTGCTCGCCGACGGCCGAGACCACCTCCGCCTTCTCCTCCACGCTGCGCGAGCGCAGCGTCGTGCCGGTCACCGTCGCGCGCCTTGCCATCAGCCGGGCGAGGTCGAGCTCGCCCGTCCGCCCCTGCTGCAGCCCGATGACGACGAGCCGCCCGCCCGGGGCGAGGAGGCGCACGTTGTCGCCGAGCGCCCCACCCCCGAGCACGTCCAGCACGACGTCGGCCCCCCGGCCGTCCGTCGCCTCGCGGACCGCGGCCACGACGTCCTCGGAGCGGTGGTCGACGACGGCGCTCGCGCCGAGCTCGCGGCAGCGGGCGGTGCGCTCGGGGCCGCCCGCGGTGGCGACGACCCGGGCACCCAGCGCGGCGCCGAGCTGGACCGCGACGCTGCCGACGCCACCGGACCCGCCGTGCACCAGCAGCGTCTCCCCGCTGCGCAGACGGCCGCTGTCCACCAGGTTGGTCCAGGCCGTGCAGACCGCCTCCGGGAGTGCGGCGGCGTCGAGCAGATCGACGCCGTCGGGCACCGGCAGAGTCTGCGCCGCGGGGACGACGACCTGCTCGGCGTAGCCGCCGCCGGCGAGGAGCGCGACCACCTCGTCGCCGACACGCCGGGACGACACGCCCGGTCCGAGCCGGCGGACGGTACCCGATATCTCGAGACCTGGCCACTCGGGAGAACCGGGTGGTGGCGGGTAGACTCCGGCGCGTTGTAGCAGGTCAGCACGGTTGACGCCACTGGAAGCGACGTCGATCAGTACCTCCCCGGTGTCCGGTTCGGGTAGGTTGATGTCAGTTGTGGCGAGTTTCCCTGCAGGGGGTTCGCCCGATATCGTGACGGCTCGCACACGGAGGAAGGCTACTCGCGCGCGGCGTCGAGTGACCAGAGCAGCCCCCTCAGGTGCATGAACACCGGAGACAGCGGAGGCGGGACGCCTTTCGACGCTCCGAACGATCAGTGATGGAGAGAGGTCCCCATGCTCCGCAGGTTGGGCGTTCGCGGGAAGATCCTTGCGACACTCGCCGTGCCGATCTTCGTCCTACTTCTGGCCGCCACGTACATCTCGTGGGGCGCGCTGCAGGACATGATTCAGTCCAACCAGTCGTCGGGCCTGGTGGACAGCCTCGAGCTGCAGGACCGGGCGGGCACCGCGATGGCGGCGGAGCGGGCGCTGTCCGTCGCCGCGCTGAACGACGTCGAGGGCGCGATGGACCAGCTCGTCGAGGCGCAGGAGCAGACGGACGAGGCGATCGACGCGCGCAACGAGGCGCTGGCCGCGCTCGACACCGACATGCTGAGCACCAACGTGCGCGACGCCATCAACGCGACGCTCGAGGACCGCCGGGCCGTCGACGACCTGCAGACCGACGTCATCGCCGGGCAGATCACCGCTGCGTCCGCGACCGCCCAGTACGGCGAGATCATCGAACGGGCGCTGGACATCCCCCGGTCGCTCTCCGCGGCCTCGACCGACTCGGCACTCGCCGAGCGTCTGAACGCCTACGTGGGGATGGACCAGGCGATGCTGGCGAACACCTACGAGCGGCCGATCGTGGCGCTCGGTCTCGCCGACGCGGCACGTGCCGAGGCGACCGACGGCGATCGCAACGGCGACCTCATGAACCAGATGGTCACCGCGCTGAACACCACGGACGACCTGCGGGCGGCGGCGCAGGACCGCGTCGACCGCCTGGGCCTGGGGATCGAGCTCCCCGGCTACTCCGACGAGCTGGACGGCCTGCGGTTCCAGCTGCAGTTCCTCGACTTCTCGAACATCAACCAGCGCAACGCCGCGACCTGGTCCGAGCTCTCCCAGGCCTGGGTCGACGAGATGCAGCCGGTGCGCGACGAGGTCCGCGACGCGACGGTGACCCACGCGAAGAGCGTGTCGTCGAACGCCCGCAACCAGGCGATCGGTACGCTCGTCGCCACCTTCGGCATCGTGCTGCTGTCGCTGGTCATCGCGCTGGTCATCGCCCGACGCATCGTGTCCCCGCTGCGCCGCCTGACCGTCGCCACGGCGGACGTGCGTGAGCGCCTCCCGCAGATGGTCGAGCAGATGGCGGTCCCGGGTCAGTCGCCCGACGTCGACCTGGTGCAGATCCCGGTCGAGTCCGACGACGAGATCGGCCGCCTGGCGCACGCGTTCAACCAGGTCAACGAGACCACGATGGACGTCGCCCGGGAACAGGCGGCGCTCCGGGGCTCGATCGCGGAGATGTTCGTCAACGTCGCCCGGCGTGACCAGGTGCTGCTCAACCGCCAGCTCGCCTTCCTCGACGAGCTCGAGCGCTCGGAGGAGGACGCGAGCACGCTGTCCAACCTCTTCCGGCTCGACCACCTCGCCACCCGGATGCGCCGGAACGCCGAGTCGCTGCTGGTCCTCGCCGGCATCGACTCCGGCCGTCGTGTCCGTCACCCGATGCCCGTCTCCGACGTCATCCGGACGGCGTCGTCCGAGATCGAGCTCTACGACCGCGTGCGGCTCAGCCTGCACACCGACCCGCAGATGCTCGGCCACAACGCGTTGAACGCGGCTCACCTGATCGCCGAGCTGCTCGAGAACGCGACCATGTTCTCGGAGCCGCACACCCCCGTGGAGGTCTCTACGGCGCGAGACGAGCGCGGTGTCGTCGTGACGGTCCGCGACCACGGCCTCGGCATGTCTGCCGAGGAGATCGCCGACGCCAACCACAAGGTCGCCTCGACCACCGCGTCCGACGCGGTCGGCGCCCAGCGCCTCGGCCTCTTCGTGGTCGGCCGCCTCGCCGTGCGCCTGCGGGCCACCGTCGAGTTCAGCGCCGGTCAGGGTGGCAAGGGCACGACGGTGACCATCGCGTTCCCGCACGAGCTCTTCCTGTCCGACGACGCGGTTCCCCTGCCGCAGCCGACGGACCCGCTCGAGACGGCGACGCAGCACGCGGTGGCGCAGGCCGGCCCGGAGCAGGCGAGGACCGGCCTGACCGAAGCGGTCCCGCAGACCGTCCCCGCCGACCCGCGGGCGGCGTCGAGCCCGGCCGCCCCGGCGTACGCACCGGAGGGTCAGTACCCGGACGATGCCACCGTCGACCGCCGCTCGGCGCCGGCGATGCCGATGCCCGCCGCCCGGCTCCAGCCGGCCGACCAGCGGCAGCCCGCGCAGTCTTCGTTCGGGATGGCGCAGCCGGAGCCGCCGACGGCCCAGCCCGTCGACCTCGACGCCCTGACGGACGGCACCACCGCCACCGGCATGCCGCGCCGTCGTCGTGGTGACGAGGGCCCGCCGACCGAGTCGATCGTGCTGCCCCCGCTCGCCACGCCCCACATGGACGAGGCCGCCTCGCAGCAGGCCGAGGACGCTTCCTGGTCGCCGCCGCGCGAGGTGTCGACGTCGGGCAGCTCGTTGCCGAGCCGCCAGCGCCCTGCCGGGGGCGTGAACGAGCCGAACGTCCACTCGGGCGCGATGCCGCTCCTTCCGCAGGACGAGCCGGCCCCGGCGCCGATCGAGCCGGAGCAGCGCACCGGCCTCTTCTCGAGCTTCCGGTCGATGGAGCGCCTGGAGGAGACCTCCGGTGACGGCACCCTCCAGCTCGACGCCGTGACGGACGACCCTGCCGACGTGCCCGTGGCGTTCAGCCCGGTCGCGGAGAGCCCGGCGTCGGTCCAGTCGCCGCCCGTCGCGCCGCCGGCGCGGCCGGCGCCCGCACCGGTCGCGGCAGCTCCCGCGCCGGAGCGCCCGCGCGACGAGCCGGCGGCCTCCGAGGACTCCGGCTTCACCACCCTGCCGGCGTTCGAGGACCTGATGTCCGACCTGCCGAGCCGGCGTAGCGAGACGGCGTCCGCCCAGGGCTCGCGCAAGCGTGGCCTCTTCGGCCGCAAGCCCGCCGTCGAGGAGGCTGCCGCTGCGGCGGCGAGCTCGGTCACGAACGGTTCCTCGGCCGAGCCCGTCGGCTCCGCTCGGGGCGTCGATCCGCTGACGGCACCGACGCTCGCCGTCAGCGAGGACTCCGCGGGCTCCGCGCCGGAGCGCCCGCTGCAGCAGGCGCCGGGGGCAGACGGCGGGTGGTCGGGTGCCGCGGCACCGCGTGCCACCGAGCCGGAGCCGTTCGCTCCAGAGCGTCCCGCCGCGGCACCGGTGGCCTACCAGCCGCCGGTCGTCGAGGACGTCCCGTTCCCCGCGCCTCGCCCGGTCGAACCGGCACCGTCCGAGGATCCCGCACCCCCTGCTGCCGCGCCCGCCTTCGCGGCGTCGCCGGACGACGGCCGCCCGGCGGCCAGGTCCTACGGCGAGTCCGTGCTGCCGCTGCGTTCCACCGGGGACGCCAGGGCTGACGCGCTCGACCCCCACTACGTGCCCGACACCGTCGAGGCGCGGTCCGAGTGGATGGCCTCGGCCGTCCTGTACGAGGAGATGTCCACGCTCATGCAGCGCGGCGTCTTCCAGGAAGAGAACGTGACGACCAGCAACGAGGAGCAGACGTACCGGCCCACCGCGGTGGCACCGGAGGCCACGAACGGCCTGACCCGCCGGAGCAGGAACGCTGGGCAGCCCGTGTCAGCGGACCGCTTCTCGGCCCGTATCGAACGTGATCCGGAGCAGCTGCGCGCGCGGCTGTCGGCCTTCCAGTCGGCAACCGCTCGCGGACGTTCCGAGGCAACCGGGTGACGAGGCCTCGACGGATGACCCCTTGACCGTGAATGATGTCCCTGGATCGTCTCCGCAGCAGCGGTGACCTGCGCACTCAGCGCACCTGACGAGGAGGAAGCGTGACCCTCAGTACTGAAGCGACCAACTTCGGGTGGCTTCTCGACAACTTCGTCCGGACCGTCCCGGGCAGCCGCCACACCCTGGTGGTCTCTGCGGACGGTCTCCTCATGGCGATGTCGGACCATCTCGATCGCACCAGCGGCGACCAGCTCGCTGCGATCGTGTCGGGGATGTCGAGCCTGACCCGTGGCGCCTCGCGCCAGCTCAGTGGTGGCAACGTCCGGCAGGCCATCATCGAGATGGACAACGGCTACCTCTTCCTGATGAACGTCTCGAACGGTTCGGTCCTCGCGGTCGTGGCCGAGGCGAACTGCGACATCGGCCTCATCGGTTACGAGATGGCCCTGCTGGTGTCGCGCACCGAGGCCACGCTCACGCCGCAGCTCATCTCCGAGATGCGGGGCAGTCTTCCCGTCGACGGCACGACGCGCTCAGCGCAGGTTGGATGAGATAGAGGATGTCGCACGCACCGTTCGGTTCCCTGGGCACGCACTCCGCAGACGGCTACGAGGCTTCCACGGTGCGTCCCTACGCGGTCACGGGTGGCCGCGTCCGGTCCTCCATGTCCGATCTGCCGCTCGAGGCGCTGGTCGAGGTCATGCCAGGAGCGGTCAGCAGCTTCGGGCTCACCCCCGAGAAGCGCGCGATCCTGCAGCACGCGGCGCACACGTACGTGTCGATCGCCGAGCTCTCGGCCCTCCTGAAGCTCCCCCTGGGGGTCGTCCGCATCCTCGTGGCGGACATGCAGGAGGAGGGCCACATCACTGTGCACACGTCGGCTCCGGTGAATGTCCACACGGGCCACGGCAGCAACCACTCGGGGCTTTCCCTGAGCGTCTTGGAGAGTGTTCTCAATGGCATTTCCACCCTCTGACAGCGCGGCGCCCGGGGGTTCCGGCAGTCGGGCCCCCAGCTGGGCGCCGGTCTCGTCACCGGCGGGCGGGCTGAACGCCCCTGCCGCCGGTGCGCCGTCACCCTTCGGCGCAGCACGGACCAGCTCACCGGTGCGTCAGAGCGTGCTCGGTGGATCGACGCGCGCCGAGGCGGGTGCACCCCAGGAGAAGCAGCAGATGTCCAACGCCCCGCAGGCCCCCACGCAGTCGGCACCCGAGCAGCAGGCGAGCGCCGCCTCGAACGTCGCCGCTTCTCAGGGGACGGTGAGCCCGCAGGCCGCACCGGCCGGTCAGGCTGCGCAGCAGCACTCGGTGCAGCAGCAGTCCGTCCAGAAGTCCGCTCCCGCGGCAGCGGCGTCGCCCTCCACGGATGCCGGGGCAGCGCCGACCGTCACGAAGATCGTCGTCGCCGGCGGGTTCGCCGTCGGCAAGACGACCTTCATCGGCTCCATCTCGGACGTCGAGCCGCTCAACACCGAGGCTGCGATGACGGAGCACTCGGTGGGCGTCGACGACGCGGGCGGGGTGACGGACCGCAAGACGACCACGACGGTGGCCATGGACTTCGGCCGTGTGTCGCTGCCCGGGAACCTCTGGTTGTACCTGTTCGGCACGCCTGGCCAGGACCGCTTCCTGTTCATGTGGGACGACCTGGTGCGTGGCGCGATCGGTGCCGTCGTGCTGGTGGACACCGACCGGCTCGAGCAGTGCTTCCCGGCGATCGACTACTTCGAGCAGCGGGGCATCCCGTTCGTGGTCGGGGTCAACTGCTTCGACGGTGTGGCCAAGCACCGCCTCGAGGACGTCCGTGAGGCGCTGCAGATCCCGGCGCACGTGCCGATGCTCTACACGGACGCGCGCTCCCGGGCGGCCACCAAGCAGACGCTGATCTCTCTCGTCCAGCTCGCCATGCGGCAGCTGCGGTCGGGCGGCGCTCCGAGCTGATCGCTGCACGTCTCCGATGCGGCCGGTCGGTGGGCACCCGCCCGCGGGCCGGCCGTCGTCGTACGCGTGCCCGCCCCGTTAGACTGCGGGGCCTGGGAGGGCTGACAGAGCGGCCGAATGTGACGGTCTTGAAAACCGTTGTGCGGCAACCCCGCACCGGGGGTTCGAATCCCCCGCCCTCCGCTGAGATCATCGCTGGTAGGGGCCGCGTCACCGGCCCGGGGACTCGCTGTCTGCCCCGCCTTTTGCTCCGCGGCCCTCGAGACGGGTAGTCTGGGCGCCGCAGCACAGGCTGATGCCTGGCCGCTGAGGAGACGTCGCATAGTCTGGTCTAGTGCGCCACCCTGCTAAGGTGGTAACGGGGCAACCCGTTCGCGGGTTCAAATCCCGCCGTCTCCGCCAGGAAGACTCCGGAGCTCAACGCCCGGGGTCTTTTCTGTCGGTGCAAAGGCATTCTGTGTCCGGCCGTGGTGGCGTCAGTCACCATCGCGGATCCCGGTTTGGGGATCGGCAGTCGGCACGGTAATGTTCTCGTCGGCCGGTGCGCGAGCATCGGACGGTCTGCGCCCGTAGCTCAACGGATAGAGCATCTGACTACGGATCAGAAGGTTGGGGGTTCGAATCCCTCCGGGCGCACGCTGAGATGACGGCTCGATCCCTCCGGGATCGGGCCGTTTCTCATTGGTGGACCCGTGGGGCGGTACCGCAGCGAGGCACGTCGGCAGCAGGGATCCTGAGGTCGTACGGAACTGACCTGGCCCCTCGCCGCCGCAGCCGTGCGGCGGGCAGCACGTGGCGCGACGGTGCGTCGGGTGCGAGACGCTGCACGACGTACGGGAGGATGGTCGCATGAGCGATCAGACCTGGAAGTTGATCGCCATCGTGGCCTACCTGGCACTGATGCTGGGGATCGGCTACACCGCGTTCCGCAACACGAAGAACCTCGACGACTACATGCTGGGTGGCCGACGGTTGCGCCCCGGCGTCGCGGCGCTGAGTGCTGGCGCCTCCGACATGTCCGGCTGGCTGCTGATGGGCCTGCCCGGCGCCATCTATGCCGCGGGGCTGGTGGAGGCGTGGATCGCCATCGGGCTCACGGTCGGCGCCTGGCTCAACTGGAAGTTCGTGGCGCCGCGGCTGCGGGCCTACACCGAGGTCTCGAACAACTCGATCACGATCCCGAGCTTCTTCGAGAACCGGCTCCGGGACACCTCGCGGCTGCTGCGGATCGCCGCCGGCGTGATCGTCCTGGTGTTCTTCACCTTCTACGTCTCCTCCGGGATGGTCGCGGGCGGGACCTTCTTCGAGAGCTCGTTCGACATGAGCTACCTGACGGGCCTGCTCGTCGTCGGTGGCGTCACGCTGGCCTACACCCTGTTCGGCGGATTCCTCGGTGCGACGTGGACCGACGTCGCACAGGGGGTCCTCATGCTCCTGGCGCTGGTCCTCGTGCCGATCGTGGCCATCGCCGAGATGGGTGGCTGGGACGTCGTGCGCGAGGGGATCCTCGCCGCGGACACCTCGGCCGCCGCGGACCACCTGTCCTTCGTCGCCGGTGCCTCGGCCACCGGTGTCATCTCCGCGGTCGCCTGGGGGCTCGGGTACTTCGGTCAGCCGCACATCATCGTGCGCTTCATGGCGATGCGATCGCCGGCGGACGCCAAGGTGGGCCGTCGCATCGGCATCTCGTGGATGATCCTCACGGGTATAGGCGCCGTCATGACCGGACTGATCGGCGTTGCGTACGTCAACGTCAACGGGCTCACGCTGGAGAACCCGGAGACCGTCTTCCTCTTCCTGGCCCAGACCTTGTTCCATCCCCTGGTGGCGGGGCTCGTGCTGGCCGCCGTGCTCGCGGCGATCATGTCGACGATCTCTTCCCAGCTCATCGTCTCTTCGTCGGCGCTCGTCGAGGACCTGGTGAAGATGACGACCAAGCGGGAGCTCACCCCGAAGGCTCAGGTGATGCTCGGCCGAGCGGGCGTCCTCATGGTGGCCCTCGTCGCGGGCCTCATCGCGCTGGACCGCACGGCGACGATCCTCGACCTGGTCGGGTTCGCCTGGGCCGGCTTCGGTGCGGCGTTCGGCCCGATCGTCCTGCTGAGCCTCTACTGGCGCCGGCTGACCCGCTGGGGTGCGCTCGCCGGGATGGTGGGCGGCGCCGTGGTCGCGTTCACCTGGGGACGCAGCGGACTGTCTGACTCGCTGTACGAGATCGTCCCGGGGTTCGCCGTGGGCCTGGTGGCGGCCGTGGGGGTGAGCCTGCTGACCGCTCGGCCAGGTGCGGACGTCGAGGAGGAGTTCGACGAGGCCCGACGGCTCGCCGCGCCTCCCGCCCGGAGCGCGGCGGTCTGAGCCGGGTCGTTGCCTCGGGGCCCGGGCGAGCCGCTCGGGGGAGTGGCGCGCGCCACGTCGTCCCGCGTTGACGCCAGGGCCGCGACCTCTGTAATGTTCTCTGAGTCAGCCCGACGGGCCGACGGACACCGAGGAGACAGCCCACGGGCTGGGTACCGGTGGCCGGGCCGGAGCTGAAAACCACATCCTTCTGGATCAGGACGCCATGCGCGCTCTGATAGAGTGGGGCGGGTTCGGAATCACCGAAATCGCACGAATCAGAGATTCGGTCGGTTTGCACGGAGATATCGGAACTGCTAAGTTAGAGGGGTTGCCCCGGACGGGGTCGGAGCGGTTGTTCCGGTCTTGGATGGTGTGCGTCGGTTGTTTGAGAACTCAACAGTGTGCTTGATAGTCAATGCCAAATTTTGAACCTTTTTGGTTCCTTTGGACTGGATTGAACAGCTAGTCTGTTTGGTCTGGCCAGTATCGATAGGCGACTGGCGGCTCTTTCGGGGGTTGTTGGTTGTTTTCTCTCTTTTACGGAGAGTTTGATCCTGGCTCAGGACGAACGCTGGCGGCGTGCTTAACACATGCAAGTCGAACGGTGAAGCCCAGCTTGCTGGGTGGATCAGTGGCGAACGGGTGAGTAACACGTGAGCAACCTGCCCTCCACTTCGGGATAAGCCTTGGAAACGGGGTCTAATACCGGATATGAGCATCTGCCGCATGGTGGGTGTTGGAAAGTTTTTCGGTGGGGGATGGGCTCGCGGCCTATCAGCTTGTTGGTGGGGTGATGGCCTACCAAGGCGTCGACGGGTAGCCGGCCTGAGAGGGCGACCGGCCACACTGGGACTGAGACACGGCCCAGACTCCTACGGGAGGCAGCAGTGGGGAATATTGCACAATGGGCGAAAGCCTGATGCAGCGACGCCGCGTGAGGGATGACGGCCTTCGGGTTGTAAACCTCTTTCAGCAGGGAAGAAGGCCTTCGGGTGGACGGTACCTGCAGAAGAAGCGCCGGCTAACTACGTGCCAGCAGCCGCGGTAATACGTAGGGCGCAAGCGTTGTCCGGAATTATTGGGCGTAAAGAGCTCGTAGGCGGTTTGTCGCGTCTGGTGTGAAATCCCGAGGCTCAACTTCGGGCTTGCATCGGGTACGGGCAGACTAGAGTACTGTAGGGGAGACTGGAATTCCTGGTGTAGCGGTGGAATGCGCAGATATCAGGAGGAACACCGATGGCGAAGGCAGGTCTCTGGGCAGTCACTGACGCTGAGGAGCGAAAGCATGGGGAGCGAACAGGATTAGATACCCTGGTAGTCCATGCCGTAAACGTTGGGCACTAGGTGTGGGGCTCATTCCACGAGTTCCGTGCCGCAGCTAACGCATTAAGTGCCCCGCCTGGGGAGTACGGCCGCAAGGCTAAAACTCAAAGGAATTGACGGGGGCCCGCACAAGCGGCGGAGCATGCGGATTAATTCGATGCAACGCGAAGAACCTTACCAAGGCTTGACATGCACCGGACGCTGCCAGAGATGGTGGTTCCGCAAGGTCGGTGCACAGGTGGTGCATGGTTGTCGTCAGCTCGTGTCGTGAGATGTTGGGTTAAGTCCCGCAACGAGCGCAACCCTCGTCCCATGTTGCCAGCGGGTTATGCCGGGGACTCATGGGAGACTGCCGGGGTCAACTCGGAGGAAGGCGGGGATGACGTCAAATCATCATGCCCCTTATGTCTTGGGCTTCACGCATGCTACAATGGCCGGTACAGAGGGCTGCGATACCGTAAGGTGGAGCGAATCCCAAAAAGCCGGTCTCAGTTCGGATTGGGGTCTGCAACTCGACCCCATGAAGTCGGAGTCGCTAGTAATCGCAGATCAGCAACGCTGCGGTGAATACGTTCCCGGGCCTTGTACACACCGCCCGTCAAGTCACGAAAGTTGGTAACACCCGAAGCTCATGGCCCAACCGGTTTTCCGGGGGGAGTGGTCGAAGGTGGGACCGGCGATTGGGACTAAGTCGTAACAAGGTAGCCGTACCGGAAGGTGCGGCTGGATCACCTCCTTTCTAAGGAGCACATACTGCTCGCTGCGGGGCTTGCCTCGTGGTGGGTGGTCATGCACAGCTGCTGTAGGCGCCGAACGTGCGTCTGGTGGTTGCTCTGGGTGGAACATTGACGAACGTCGGTCCGCTGGTGCGGTCGGCTGCTAGTACGTCTGCTGCTCTTGGGTGGTGGTCTGGAACGTGGTCGGCGTGGCTGGTGGGTTGGTTGAGCACACTGTTGGGTCCTGAGGCAACCGGCCATGGAAGTGGTCGGGGCTTGTCCTCGGATGGATACGGGTCGTTGGTCTGGTGCAGACCGCTCCACGGTTGTGGGGGTGGGTGCACCGGTGGGCCGGCGGGACCGTCCGTTGCTTGAGAACTGCACAGTGGACGCGAGCATCCCAGATGTTCAAGTATTATTCTTGGATTTCTGTAGCATATTTGTAGTGTGTGTCGAAGTTTTTAAGGGCACACGGTGAATGCCTTGGCACTAGGAGCCGAAGAAGGACGTTGTAGCCTGCGTTAAGCCTCGGGGAGCTGGCAAACGAGCTGTGATCCGAGGATGTCCGAATGGGGGAACCCGGCCGTAGTCATGTGCGGTCACCTGTACCTGAATTCATAGGGTGCAGGGGGGAACGTCGGGAAGTGAAACATCTCAGTACCGGCAGGAAGAGATATTCCGTGAGTAGTGGCGAGCGAAAGCGGATGAGGCCAAACCATATGCGTGTCAAGCTGTCAGGCGTTGCGTGTATGGGGTTGTGGGACCTTTCGAGGATCACTGACATGGTCCTGACCAGTAAGAAAGTCGTGTCATAGTCGAACCGCATTGAAAGGCGGACCGTAGAGGGTGGGAGTCCCGTAGACGAAATGGCGTGGCCTGGTGAAGGGGATCCCAAGTAGCACGGGGCCCGAGAAATCCCGTGTGAATCTGGCAAGACCACTTGCTAAGCCTAAATACTACCTAGTGACCGATAGCGGACAAGTACCGTGAGGGAAAGGTGAAAAGTACCCCGGGAGGGGAGTGAAATAGTACCTGAAACCGTGTGCCTACAATCCGTCGGAGCCTCCCTAGCAGGGGTGACGGCGTGCCTTTTGAAGAATGAGCCTGCGAGTTAGTGCTCGGTGGCGAGGTTAACCCGTGTGGGGAAGCCGTAGCGAAAGCGAGTCCGAACAGGGCGATGCAGTCGCCGGGTCTAGACCCGAAGCGAAGTGATCTAGCCATGGGCAGGTTGAAGCGCCGGTAAGACGGCGTGGAGGACCGAACCCACTTAGGTTGAAAACTGAGGGGATGACCTGTGGTTAGGGGTGAAAGGCCAATCAAACTTCGTGATAGCTGGTTCTCCCCGAAATGCATTTAGGTGCAGCGTCACGCGTTCCTTACCGGAGGTAGAGCTACTGGATGGCCGATGGGCCTCACCAGGTTACTGACGTCAACCAAACTCCGAATGCCGGTAAGCCAGAGCGTGGCAGTGAGACTGCGGGGGATAAGCTTCGTAGTCGAGAGGGAAACAGCCCAGACCACCGGCTAAGGCCCCTAAGCGTGTGCTCAGTGGGAAAGGATGTGGAGTTGCACAGACAACCAGGAGGTTGGCTTAGAAGCAGCCACCCTTGAAAGAGTGCGTAATAGCTCACTGGTCAAGTGATTCCGCGCCGACAATGTAGCGGGGCTCAAGTACACCGCCGAAGCCGTGGCACTCACACTTTACCCAGCATCCCCTTGAGGGGTGTTCAGGTGTGTGGGTGGGTAGGGGAGCGTCGTGTGGGCAGTGAAGCCGCGGAGTGATCCAGCGGTGGAGGCCACACGAGTGAGAATGCAGGCATGAGTAGCGAAAGACGGGTGAGAAACCCGTCCGCCGAATGACCAAGGGTTCCAGGGCCAGGTTAATCCGCCCTGGGTAAGTCGGGACCTAAGGCGAGGCCGACAGGCGTAGTCGATGGACAAGGAGTTGATATTCTCCTACCGGCGAAGAACCGCCCATACCGAGCCCGGTGATGCTAACCACCCCGGACCACCACCGTCACCTTCGGGTGACACCGGTGGCGAGGCGTGGGACCCGAACCGGTAGTAGGTAAGCGTGTTAACAGGGGTGACGCAGGAAGGTAGCCCGGCGTGGCGATGGTAGACCACGTCCAAGGCCGTAGCCGGCTTCGTAGGTAAATCCGCGAAGCACACACGGTGAGAGCTGACGGTGACCGCACAAGCGGGAATCGGGTGATCCTCTGCTGCCAAGAAAAGCCTCGACGCGAGGTTCTAGCCGCCCGTACCCCAAACCGACTCAGGTGGTCAGGTAGAGAATACCAAGGCGATCGAGCAAATCGTGGTTAAGGAACTCGGCAAAATGCCCCCGTAACTTCGGGAGAAGGGGGGCCCGAACTGTCCAACCCCTCGCGGGTGACGGCAGCAAGGGCCGCAGAGACCAGGGAGAAGCGACTGTTTACTAAAAACACAGGTCCGTGCGAAGTCGCAAGACGATGTATACGGACTGACGCCTGCCCGGTGCTGGAAGGTTAAGAGGACGGGTCAGCCTTCGGGCGAAGCCCAGAATTTAAGCCCCAGTAAACGGCGGTGGTAACTATAACCATCCTAAGGTAGCGAAATTCCTTGTCGGGTAAGTTCCGACCTGCACGAATGGCGTAACGACTTCTCCGCTGTCTCAACCGCGAACTCGGCGAAATTGCACTACGAGTAAAGATGCTCGTTACGCGCAGCAGGACGGAAAGACCCCGGGACCTTTACTATAGCTTGGTATTGGTGTTCGGTGCGGTTTGTGTAGGATAGGTGGGAGACTATGAAGCCCGCGCGCCAGCGCGAGTGGAGTCATCGTTGAAATACCACTCTGACCGCATCGACCATCTAACCTCGGTCCGTGATCCGGATCAGGGACAGTGCCTGGTGGGTAGTTTAACTGGGGCGGTTGCCTCCCAAAATGTAACGGAGGCGCTCAAAGGTTCCCTCAGCCTGGTTGGCAATCAGGTGTCGAGTGCAAGTGCACAAGGGAGCTTGACTGTGAGACCGACAGGTCAAGCAGGGACGAAAGTCGGAACTAGTGATCCGGCGGTGGCTTGTGGAAGCGCCGTCGCTCAACGGATAAAAGGTACCCCGGGGATAACAGGCTGATCTTCCCCAAGAGTCCATATCGACGGGATGGTTTGGCACCTCGATGTCGGCTCGTCGCATCCTGGGGCTGGAGTAGGTCCCAAGGGTTGGGCTGTTCGCCCATTAAAGCGGCACGCGAGCTGGGTTTAGAACGTCGTGAGACAGTTCGGTCCCTATCCGCTGCGCGCGCAGGAAACTTGAGAAGGGCTGTCCCTAGTACGAGAGGACCGGGACGGACGAACCTCTGGTATGCCAGTTGTTCCGCCAGGAGCACCGCTGGTTCGCTACGTTCGGAAGGGATAACCGCTGAAAGCATCTAAGCGGGAAGCCTGCTTCAAGATGAGGTTTCCATCCCCCTCGTGGGGTGAAGGCACCCAGCTAGACCACTGGGTAGATAGGCCGGAAGTGGAAGACAGGACCAACGACTGTCGCAGCTGACCGGTACTAATAAGCCAACAACTTCAACACAACACACATGCATGCACGCGTCCACTGTGCGGTTCCCGAGAAACGGGCACCACCCCACCCACCCCCACCACAGGGCAGGTCGGGCACCCACACAACTCGACAACGTTACGGCGGTCACAGCGAAGGGGAAACGCCCGGTCCCATACCGAACCCGGAAGCTCAGCCCTTCAGCGCCGATGGTACTGCCCTGGAGACGGGGTGGGAGAGTAGGACGCCGCCGGACACCCTTCACAGCCAGGCCCCCCACACCACACGGTGCGGGGGGCCTCGCTGCAT
>NZ_JBLUNY010000004.1:0-222365 GCF_048065335.1 Isoptericola maris
GCCACGGTGCATCAGTGCTGGCTGCGGGACCTGGACGCGACCCTGCTGGCCGAGGCGTGCGAAGAGGGCACCGAGATCGCCTACGACGGGCTGGACTGTGACGAGGACTCCTACGAGCTCGCCGGGCTGTGGGCTCTCACCGACCAGCCAGGCGACGCCCAGAGGCCCGCCGAGCTGGTCGACGAGGGCGCCTGCGTCACCCCGGCCGACCTGCTGGACGCCGCCACCCGCGAGTTCAAGGCCATGCCTATCGACCCCGCCCAGATCGCCCTGCACGCCGAACGCGACTGGGCCATCGTCAACTTCGGGGTCCACCCCCGCACGGACGACACCCCCCAGATGCTGGACACCACCCTGCTCGGGGTGCCCGTGCAGATCCGTGCCGTGCCGGCCGAGTACACGTGGGATCCCGGTGACGGCACCGAGGCCGTGGTCACCGACCACCCCGGCGGACCGTGGGACACCCCCACCGCGATCCACCTGCCCTACCCCGCCCCCGGCACCTACTCGGTCACCCTGACCACCACCTGGCACGGCCAGTTCCGCATCACCGGCACCCCCACCTGGACCGACGTGCCCGGCCAAGCCACCACGACCGACACCACCTACCCCATCGAGGTCCACGACGCCGAGGTCCGCCTCGTCCAACCCTGATCACGCCACGCGGGATCACCGTGTCCTGCGCGGGAGCCAACCACGCTGTGCGGACACCTGCGATCCGCCGACTCGTCCCGGCCCACGGTGTGGTCGACATCGACGCTCCATGCGCCGCGCTGACGCCTGCCGCCGATCGTGCTCCGGAGTGCCAGCAGGGTGTCTGGTCCTGGCGCGATGGCGAAGGCGAAGGCAACGAAGGACAGGTGGTGGGTCACGACGGTTCACTCTCGGCCAGCCCTCGAAGCCATGCCTCGACGACGTCGAGGTCGCTGGCCTGCATACCCGCCAGCGAGTCGACGCGATGCAGGAGTGTGGCCCCAGAGTGGTTTGCGCCCGCCCAGGCGCGGTCGACGGCCGTGAGCTCGTCGTCGATCCACACGAACGGGCGCCCCGCCGCGATCCGGCACAGGTGCTTCGTCTTCCAACTCAGCTCAGCAGACCCGTCGTCGTCGGCCCAGACCGGATCCTCGATCCCTGGCAGCACACCCATCTCCGCGACCGGCAGGGCAGGAAGACCGAGGATCGGTGCGATCACGGCGTTCGCGTCGTGCATCCACGCTGTTGCCCAGACGACGTCGCAGTCGAGCGCCAAGAGCCGCGGGCCGTGCGAGCGATCGATGGCAGCAAGCTGCGGGTTGTTCGGATGCTGCCACGTGGCGTACCAGGCCTCGAGGGATTCCGGGAGTGACACCCCGCCTGTCGGCAGCACGGTGCCGTCGACGTCGAGGAACAGCAGCGGGCGTTGCTCGGCGCGGCTCACGGCGGCGAAACTAGCAGGGAGGTCGCGGCCGCGCTCTCGCATTCACCAGGCGCCGCGTCCTGGACCTCAGGCGGCGTCGTCGAGGGCGAGCGGCCGGACCGCACCGCCGGCGGCGACGAACAGGCCGTGCAGCCGGAAGCCGCGCTCGGCGGCCTGGGTGCGCAGCGCGGTGTTCCACGCCCGGTCGGCGGCGGTCACGGACTGCTCGCCAGGTCGCTCGAGCATCGCCACCACGGAGCCGCCCGGCACGGACTGCCCGGTGACCGAGGCGATCACGCCGCCGAACCGGGCGGCGTCCTCCGCACTGGGCTGCTCGGGGACGTCGCGGACCGGCACGGCGATGCCGGTGACGCGGTCGTCCGCGTCGAGCCAGGTCAGGGTGAGGACCCGCTCGCGGGGGAGGACCCCGCCGGACAGGAAGGTGGCGAGCTCGAGGAGGGCGCCGTCGTCGGCCACCTTGTCGCCGGGGCGGAAGGACGCGGAGGTGAGATTCATGGCTGCCACCCTGCCCGGGACCGCCCACCGCCCGCAGGCGCCATCCACAGGTGACGACCCCGAGCCCGGCCTGTGGACGGACTCGGAAGCGTCTCCCGACAGCCGAGTATCCAGGTCCGGACCGGTATGGGCATCCATACCGGTCCGAACCTGGATACTCGGCGACCGAAGGGGAGGGTCAGAAGAAGCGGGCGTACGCGCTCGTCGTGAGGAACGGCGGGAACTCGTCACCCATCGCCACCTCGCGGAAGATCGCCGCGGCGTCGTCGAGCCGGTCCCCGCTCGACCGCGGCGTGGACCGCAGGAACTCCCGCAGCATGGCGTCGCACAGCGCCCGGGTGATCGTCACCCCGTCGGCCGTGACGGTCCCGGAGTGCATCCACTGCCACACCTGCGACCGGGAGATCTCCGCCGTGGCGGCGTCCTCCATGAGGCTGTCGAGGGCCGCAGCCCCGGCACCTCGCAGCCACGAGGCGATGTACCGCACGCCCACGGAGATGTTGGTCCGCAGGCCCTCCTCGGTGATCGTCGCACCCTCGCGGCGGGCCGAGGCCACGTCGAGCAGCTCGGCCTGACCCACCGTGACGTCGTCGCGCAGCCGCTCCACCTGGTTCTCGCGCTCGCCCAGCACCGCGTCGAACGCCTCGCGGGCGATCGCGATGAGGTCCGGGTGCGCCACCCAGGAGCCGTCGAACCCGTCGCCGGCCTCGCGCTCCTTGTCCGCGCGGACCTTCGCGAACGCCTGTTCCGTGACCTCCGGGTTGCGGCGGTCGGGGATGAAGGCGCTCATGCCGCCGATGGCGTGCGCCCCGCGGCGGTGGCAGGTCGCCACGAGCAGCTCGGTGTAGGCGCGCATGAACGGCGCCGTCATCGTGACCTGCGCCCGGTCGGGCAGCACGTAGGAGTCGCCGCGGTTGCGGAAGCACTTGATGACGCTGAACAGGTAGTCCCAACGCCCGGCGTTGAGGCCGGCGCAGTGGTCGCGCAGCTCGTAGAGGATCTCCTCCATCTCGAAGGCGGCGGGCAGCGTCTCGATGAGCACCGTCGCACGGATGGTGCCGCGCGGGATGCCGAGAGCCTCCTGCGCCAGCTCGAAGACCTCGTTCCACAGCCGCGCCTCACGATGTCCCTCGAGCTTGGGCAGGTAGAAGTACGGCCCGCGCCCCCGCTCGATCAGCTCGGCGGCGTTGTGGAAGAAGTACAGCCCGAAGTCGACGAGCGACCCGGAGGCAGGCTGCGTCGAGCCGTCCGTGCCCGTGTAGGCCAGGTGCGACTCGAACAGGTGCCAGCCCCGCGGCCGGAAGACGATCGTCGGCATCTCGGTCAGCTCGGGCGTCCGCAGCGCGTACCGCTTGCCGGGCGTGCGACCCCCGTCCGACGACGGCGCCTCGAACGTCAGCTCGCCCCGGATCGCGTCGCGCAGCGCCCGCTGGCCGGTGATCACGTTGGACCAGGTGGGGGACTGGGCGTCCTCCGCGTCGGCCAGCCACACCTTGGCGCCGGAGTTGAGCGCGTTGATCGTCATCTTCGGGTCGGTGGGCCCGGTGATCTCGACGCGTCGGTCGGACAGCCCGGGAGCGCCGGCCGAGCCGGCCACCCGCCACGAGAGGTCGTCCCGCACGGGGCGGGTGACGGGCAGGAAGTCCGGGTCGGCGCCGTCGGCGATCTCCCGCGTGCGCCGCTGGCGGGTGAGCAATAGCTCGCAGCGGGCGTCGGCGAACTGGTCGTGCAGCAGGGCCAGGAACTCCAGCGCCCGCGGGGTGAGGATCTCCTCGAAGCCGGGCTCCAGGGGGCCGACGACGTCCATGGTGCCCTCGGCGACGGTGGCGGAGTCGGACAGCGCGATGCCGCGGGGCGGCGTCGGCGCGTGCTCGGGTGTGCGGGGGCGGTCGGTGATCGTGGTCATGGTGTACCTCCGGAAGAACGGGGTGAGTCAGAACTGAGCGGCCTCGGTGGAGCCGGCGAGGGCGAGGGTGGCGGCGTCGGGGTTGAGCGCCGTGGACACGCGGTCGAAGTAGCCGGTGCCCACCTCTCGCTGGTGCTTCGTGGCGGTGTAGCCGCGGGTCTCGGAGGCGAACTCGGCCTCCTGCAGCTGCACGTAGGCCGTCATCTGCTCACGGGCGTAACCGTGGGCCAGATCGAACATGGAGTGGTTGAGGGCGTGGAAGCCCGCCAGGGTGATGAACTGGAAGCTGAAGCCCATCGCCCCGAGCTCGCGCTGGAACTTCGCGATCGTGTCGTCGTCGAGGTGCTTCTTCCAGTTGAACGACGGCGAGCAGTTGTACGCCAGCATCTGGTCGGGGAACTCGGCCTTGACGGACTCCGCGAACTTCTTGGCGAGCTCGAGGTCCGGGGTACCGGTCTCCATCCAGATGAGGTCGGCGTACGGGGCGTAGGCGTGGGCACGGGTGATGCAGGGCTCGATCCCGTTGGTCACCTCGTAGAAGCCCTCGGCGGTGCGCCCGCCCGTGAGGTAGGGCCGGTCGCGCTCGTCGACATCGGAGGTCAGCAGGGTGGCCGCCTCGGCGTCGGTGCGGGCGATGATGACGCTCGGCACGTCGGAGACGTCGGCCGCGAGGCGTGCCGCGTTGAGGGTCCGCACGTGCTGCTTGGTGGGGATGAGCACCTTGCCGCCGAGGTGGCCGCACTTCTTCTCCGAGGCGAGCTGGTCCTCCCAGTGCACGCCGGCCGCGCCCGAGGCGATCATCGACTTCATGAGCTCGTAGGCGTTGAGCGGTCCGCCGAACCCTGCCTCGGCGTCGGCCACGATCGGCGCGAGCCAGTTGCGCGTCGGCGCCCCGTTCTCCTCGACGTCGATCTGGTCGGCGCGCAGCAGTGCGTTGTTGATGCGGCGCACGACCGCGGGCACCGAGTTCGCGGGGTAGAGCGACTGGTCGGGGTAGGTCTGCCCGGACAGGTTCGCGTCGCCGGCCACCTGCCAGCCCGACAGATAGATCGCCTTGAGGCCGGCCTTGACCTGCTGCACGGCCTGGTTGCCGGTCAGCGCACCGAGCGCGTTGACGTAGTCCTCGCTGTGCAGCAGCTCCCAGAGGACCTCGGAGCCACGCCGGGCGAGGGTGTGCTCCTCGGCGACGGACCCGCGCAGCGCGACGACGTCCTCGGCCGAGTAGTCGCGCACGACGCCGGACCAGCGCGGGTCGGTCGCCCACCGCTCGGCGAGCGCCGCCGCGGTGGTGACCTGGTCGCCCGGGCGGGTCTCCCGGGTCGTGGTGCCGTTCGTGGAGCCGGTCTCGAGCGTCGCGGTCATGATCGTGCCTTCCGGTCGTGGTGCCTTCGTGGTGCAGCAGTGCCGTGGTGTGCGGCGACCTGCCCTCGAGAACGACTCTGCGCCCTGCGCAAGCCCTCCGGCCAGGATTCGTGAGAAGAAGTATCAGCATTCTTCTGCTTCCCAGAAGCAGTGGTCCATGTCACGCTGGACCATGGCCATCACGACGACGAACCGGACCGGCGCGGCGCCCCCGACGGCGCTCCCGGCGGGCACCGAGCCTGACGCCCTGACGATCGGCCGGCGCATCCGGCACCTGCGGACGCGCCGGGGGATGACCCTCGGCGAGCTCGGAGACGCCATCTCACGTGCACCGTCGCAGGTCTCCATGCTGGAGAACGGCAAGCGCGAACCGACGATCGCCCGCCTGCAGGCGGTGGCCCGCGCCCTCGGCACCAGCGTCGACGACCTGCTCTCGCCGGAGCCGCCGTCGCGCCGCGACGCACTCGAGATCGAGCTGGAGCGAGTGCAAAGAGGCCCCCTCTTCTCCGCGCTGGGCGTTCGCCCGGTGCGGGTGGGCAAGTCGCTGCCCAGCGACGCGCTGGAGGCGATCGTCGCGCTGCAGGCCGAGCTGGAACGGCTGCACCGCGAGCGCGCGCTCACCCCCGAGGAGGCGCGCCGCGCCAACACCGAGCTGCGGGCGGACATGCGCGCGCAGGACAACTACTTCCCGGACCTGGAGATCGTGGCGCGCTCCCTGCTGGACGACGTCGGGCACACGCGCGGCCCGATGCCGCAGCGGGCCGCGGTCGACGTCGCCGCGCACCTGGGCTTCTCGATCCACTACGAGCCGGACCTGCCCCAGTCGACGCGTGCGGTCATCGACCGGCGCAACCGGCGCGTCTACCTGCCGAGCAACGGCATCCGGGGCCGCTCGGACGCGCGGTCGGCCCTGCTGCAGGCGCTCGCCTCGCACGTGCTCGAGCACGCCGAGCCGGGCGACTACGCGGAGTTCCTGCGGCAGCGGGTCGAGGCCAACTACCTGTGCGCGGCGCTGCTGCTGCCGGAGCGGGACGCCGTCAAGCACCTGCGCGAGGCGAAGGACGCCCGGGCGATCTCCATCGAGGACCTGCGCGACGCGTTCGCCGTGTCCTACGAGACGGCGGCGCACCGGTTCACCAACCTCGCCACGCGCCACCTCGGCATCGGCGTGCACTTCATGAAGGTCCACGAGTCGGGCGCCATCCACAAGGCGTACGAGAACGACGGCGTGCGGTTCCCCGCCGACGCGCTCGGCACGGTGGAGGGCCAGCACGTGTGCCGGCAGTGGACGGCGCGGGTCGTGTTCGGGATCCAGGACCGGCTCAGCCCGTACTACCAGTACACCGACACCCCGACGGGGACCTACTGGTGCACCTCCCGCGTCTCGGACACGCCGGACGGCCGGTTCTCGGTGAGCGTGGGCGTGCCGTACGCGCAGGTCAAGTGGTTCCTCGGCCGGGAGACGACGGCGCGGTCCACCTCACGCTGCCCGGACGACTCGTGCTGCCGCCAGCCGGCGCAGCCCCTGGCCGAACGGTGGGCGGGCCAGGCGCTCCCCAGCGCCCGCCCGCACGCCTCGATGCTCGCGGCGATGCCGTCCGGCGCGTTCCCCGGTGTCGACACCACCGAGGTCTACGAGTTCCTCGAGCGGCACGCACCGGCCGCGGAGCACGACGGCGAGCTCTCGCCTGGCGTGACCCGGCCCCTTGGATAGCATCGAGTCCACCAGGTCACGGTCCACGTCCCGACGTAGAACGAAGAGGTACATGACCGACGTCGCTGTCTCCGACCCGCAGGTCCTGGAGGCCGTGGAGGGCCTCCCCGCCGAGCTGCAGGGCCATGTGCGAACGCTGCTGGAGGCATACTCCGCGGAGGATCTCGGCGAGCGGGAGGCGCGCGACGTCGTCGGCGCCGCCGTGTCGACGGTCCAGCTCGTGTCGCGCCGTGAGCCCGGCCAGACGCTCGTGCAGGTCTTCACCCCCACGCTCCGCGAGGACGGCTGGACGTCGCGGCGCACCGTCGTCGACGTCTGCACCGACGACGCGCCGTTCCTCGTCGACTCCGTCGACGCGGCCGTCGCCCGGCACGGCTCCACGCTCCACCTGCTGCAGCACCCGGTGCTCGCCGTCCGGCGCGACGACGACGGCGAGCTGCTGGAGATCGGCGCCCACGGCGGCCGCCTCGAGTCGTGGATCCACGTGGAGACGGAGCGGATCGCCAGCCAGGAGGAGCGCGAGGCGCTGGTCGCCAGGTTGCGCGACGTGGTCGCGGACGTGCACGCGTCGGTCGACGACTGGTCCGCGATGCGCCGGGCCTGCCTCGACATCTGCACCGACCTGCGCGTGCAGCCGCCGGGGACGGTCGACCCGGCCTCGGTCGCCCCCACCATCGAGTTCCTCACCTGGCTGGCCGAGGACCACTTCACGTTCCTCGGCTACCGCGAGTACACCCTCGACACCCTCGACGGCGAGGACGTGCTGCGCCCGCTGCCCCACACGGGGCTGGGGATCCTGCGCAAGCCGACCTCCGCCGTCGTCCACCTGCGCCCCGAGGCGCGACGCACCGCGCGCGAGCCGCGCCTGCTCACCATCACCAAGGCGAACTCCCGGGCGACGGTCCACCGCGACGTGTACCTCGACTACGTCGGCGTGCGCACCTTCGACGCCGACGGGAACGTCACCGGAGAGCGGCGGATCATCGGGATGTTCACCTCCGCGGCGTACGCCGCGTCGGTGCTCACCCTGCCGATCGTCGCGCCGAAGGTGAGGGCGGTGCTGCGGGCCTCCGGGTTCGCGCCCACCTCCCACTCCGGCAAGGACCTGCTGCAGACCCTGGAGCAGTACCCGCGCGACGAGCTCTTCCAGGACTCGGCGGAGCACCTGGCGGAGGTCGCCGGCGAGGTGACGCGTCTGCGGGAGCGCCGCCGGACCCGCATCTTCCTGCGGACCGACGAGTTCGGGAGGTTCGTCTCGGCCCTGGTGTACCTCCCGCGGGACCGCTACAACACCACGGTGCGGCTGCGCATCGAGGCACTGCTGCGCGAGGCGTTCGACGCGGAGCGGGTCGAGCACACGACGCGGGTGGACGACTCGCCGCTCGCCCAGCTCCACTTCGTCGTGCGCGTCCCGCGGGACGCCGCGATCCCCGCCGTGGACGAGGCGGAGCTGCAGCGCCGGCTCGAGGACGCCATCCGCACCTGGGAGGCGGCCGTCGTCGACGAGCTGCACCACGTCCACGGCGAGGAGGGTGCGGCGGAGATCCTCGGCCGCTACGGCTCGGCCTTCCCCGAGGCCTACAAGGAGCAGGTCACGCCGCGGGCCGCCGTCGGCGACATGTCGCGTCTCGACGGGCTCACCGAGGACCATCCCATCGCCGTGCACCTGTACACGCCGGAGGGGGACGACCCGAGCGTCCGCCGGCTGACCCTGGCCTCGTTGCGCGAGCACCGGCTCACCCAGGTGCTGCCGCTGCTGACCGACCTCGGCGTGGACGTGATCGACGAGCGGCCGTACACGATCAACCTCCAGAACGGCGAGACGCGGCACATCTCCGACTTCGGACTCACCGTCTCCGACCCCGACCTGTGGGGCGACGACGCCACCGCGGCGGCCCTGGAGGCGACCTTCTGCGCCGTGTGGTCCGGCGCCGCCGAGAGCGACGCGCTGAACGCGCTGGTCCTGCGCGCCGGGCTGTCGTGGCGGGACATCGTCGTCCTGCGGTCGATCGGGCGGTACCTGCGTCAGGCCGGCTCGGCGTTCTCGATGGAGTACATCGACGCGGCCCTCATCGCGTACCCGCAGCTGGCCGCCGACCTGGTGCGCCTGTTCGCCGTGCGCTTCGACCCGGAGGCCGAGGGCGACCGTGCCGAGCGGGCGCAGCAGGCGACCGACGCGCTGCTGGCCGCCCTGGACGACGTCGCCAGCCTCGACCACGATCGCATCCTGCGCTCCTTCGTCGGCGTCGTCGACGCCGTCTGGCGCACCAACTTCTACACCCGCGACGCCGACGGCGAGCCGAAGCCGTGGGTGTCGATGAAGCTCGACTGCGCACGCGTGCCGGGCCTGCCGCCACCGCACCCGATGGCGGAGATCTGGGTGTACTCGCCGCGGGTCGAGGGCGTGCACCTGCGGTTCGGCAAGGTGGCGCGCGGCGGGTTGCGCTGGAGCGACCGGCGCGAGGACTTCCGCACCGAGGTGCTCGGCCTGGTCAAGGCGCAGATGGTCAAGAACGCCGTGATCGTCCCGACGGGGTCCAAGGGCGGGTTCGTCGCCAAGCAGCTGCCGGACCCGGGCGACCGGGTGGCCTGGCTCACAGAGGGGCAGGCGGCCTACCGCACCTTCATCCGGGGGATGCTCGACATCACCGACAACCGCGAGGGCACCGAGGTGGTGCCGCCGGACCGGGTGGTGCGTCACGACGGGGACGACCCGTACCTGGTGGTCGCCGCGGACAAGGGCACGGCGGCCTTCTCCGACATCGCGAACGAGATCTCGGCCGAGTACGGCTTCTGGCTCGACGACGCGTTCGCCTCCGGCGGGTCCGCCGGCTACGACCACAAGGCGATGGGCATCACGGCCCGTGGCGCCTGGGAGTCGGTGAAGCGGCACTTCCGCGAGCTCGGTCACGACACCCAGACGCAGGACTTCACGGTGGTGGGCGTGGGGGACATGTCCGGGGACGTGTTCGGCAACGGCATGCTGCTCTCCGAGCACATCCGGCTCGTGGCCGCGTTCGACCACCGGCACGTCTTCGTGGATCCCGCCCCGGACGCCGCGGCCTCCTTCGCGGAGCGGCGGCGGCTGTTCGAGCTGCCGCGGTCCTCGTGGGACGACTACGACCGAAACCTGATCTCGGCCGGTGGCGGCGTGTTCCCGCTGTCGGCCAAGTCCGTCCGGGTGACGCCGCAGATGGTCGAGGTGCTCGGTCTCGACGAGAGCGTCACCAGCCTCACGCCGGCCGAGCTCAAGAAGGCCGTGCTGCTGGCGCCCGTCGACCTCCTGTGGAACGGCGGCATCGGGACGTACGTCAAGGCTTCCACCGAGACGAACGCCGAGATCGGCGACCGGGCGAACGACGCGATCCGCGTGGACGGTGCCGCACTGCGTGCCCGGGTCGTGGGGGAGGGCGGCAACCTCGGCGTCTCCCAGCGGGGCCGGGTCGAGGCGGCGCTGGCCGGCGTCCAGATCAACACCGACGCGATCGACAACTCGGCCGGTGTCGGTACGTCGGACCACGAGGTGAACATCAAGATCTTGCTCGGCGACGTGATGCGGGACGATCGGCTGGAGATCGACGAGCGCAACGAGCTGCTGCAGTCCATGACCGACGAGGTCGCGGAGCAGGTGCTCCGCGACAACTACGAGCAGAACGTGCTGCTGGGCAACTCGCGGGCCAACGCCGCCGAGATGCTTCCCGTGCACGAGCGGCTCATGGAGTGGCTCGAAGGCCGCGGCGAGCTGGACCGCTCCCTGGAGTTCCTGCCCGACGGCGTCCAGGTCGCCGAGCGCGTCGAGCAGCAGCAGGGGCTGACCCGCCCGGAGTTCGCGGTGGTCGTGGCCTACACGAAGCTCGCCCTGAAGGCGGACCTCACCGAGACGGACCTGGCGGACGACCCGTGGTTCGCCCGCACGCTGGCCGAGTACTTCCCTCAGGAGGTGCGCGACCGCTACGCGGGGGACCTCGCGGACCATCCGCTGCGGCGCGAGATCGTGGTCAACGCCGTGGTGAACTCGATGGTGAACCGGGGTGGCATCACGTTCGCCTTCCGTGCGGCGGACGAGACCGGCGCGCCGACGGAGCAGATCGCGCGGGCGTTCGTCGCGGCCCGGGAGATCCTCGACCTGCGCGGGTTCGTCACTGCCGTGGAGGCCACCGACAACGTGGTGGCGGCACGTGTGCAGACCGATCTCTACCTGGAGCTGCGTCAGCTGCTCGACCGGACGGCGCGGTGGTTCGTGCAGCACCGGTCGGACCGGGTGGACGTCGGTCAGGAGATCGAGGCGTACGCGGATCCCGTCCGCTCCTACGCCGCCCGGCTGGACGACCTGCTCCAGGGCGCCGAGCTGGAGCGCTTCACGGAGCGGGTCGCCAGCCTGGAGGCGGCGGGCTGCGGCCCGGAGCTCGCGCGGCGGGGTGCCGGCCTGCTCGGTTCGCTGCCGCTGCTCGACGTGGCCGAGCTGGCGTCACAGCGCGGCTGGGAGCTCGACCAGGTGGCGCGGACCTACTTCACGTTGACGAGCCGGCTCGGTGTGGGGGACATGCTCACCAACGTGTCCGGTCTGGCGCAGGACGACCGGTGGGACTCGATGGCCCGCGCCGCGCTGCGCGACGACGTCTACGCGGTGACCATCGCGCTGACGGCCTCGGTGCTGGACGGTACCGACTCCGGTGACGCCGCGGAGCGGATCGAGCGGTGGCTCGAGGGTGGGGGCGCACCGGCGCTGCGGGCGATGGACGCGCTGGCCATGGCGCGCGCCGTGGACCGGCCGGGTATCGCCACGCTCTCGGTGGCGCTGCGGCAGCTCCGCTCCCTCGTCCGGTAAACAAGCCCCCCCGAGCGTTGTGGGCGCGATTTCTGGGCCGGATATGGGCGCATATGGCGCATATCGGGCCAGAAATCGCGCCCACAACGTTCTGGGGCGGGTCAGGCCTCGAGGAGCAGCGCCTCGCCCTGGCCGCCGCCGCCGCAGAGCGCGACGGCGGCACGCGAGCCACCGCGCCCGGCCTCGCGGCCCCGCGCGAGCTGGTGCGCTGCGTGCACGGCCAGGCGCGCACCGGACGCCCCGATCGGGTGGCCCAGCGAGATGCCGCCGCCGTGCGGGTTGACGATCTCGGGGTCGATCCCGAGCACGCGCGTCGACACGGCCGTCACGACGGCGAAGGCCTCGTTGATCTCGACGTGGTCCAGGTCCTGGGGCGTCCAGCCCTCGCGGGCCAGCGCCGCGCTGATCGCGCGGGCCGGCTGGGAGTGCAGGGAGGTGTCCGGCCCGGCGACCTGGCCGGCCGAGCGCACCGTCGCCAGCACCGGCACCCCGGCTGCCTCGGCACGGTCGCGGGTGGTCAGCACGAGCGCCGCCGCGCCGTCGGAGATCTGCGAGGAGTTGCCCGCGGTGAGCGTCCCGTCGGAGGAGAAGGCGGGCCGCAGCCGGGCGAGGCCGTCGGCGGTCGTGTCCGGGCGCACCCCCTCGTCGGAGGAGACGACGACGGGCTCACCGCGTCGCTGCGGTACCTCGACCGGCGCGATCTCGTCGGTGAGCACCCCGTCCTTCACGGCGCGGGCCGCCCGCTGGTGGGAGGCGGCCGCGATCTCGTCCTGCTCGGCGCGCGAGACGAACACCTCACCGGAGTTGTGCTGCTCGGTGCTCAGGCCCATGGCCTGCCCGTCGAACGCGTCCGACAACCCGTCGCGCGCGACGGCGTCGAGCAGGGTGGCGTCACCGTAGCGGAACCCGGCCCGCGCGCCAGGCAGCAGGTGGGGGGCGTTGGTCATCGACTCCTGCCCGCCGACCAGCACCGCCGACGCCTCACCGGTGCGCAGCAGGCGCGCCCCGTCGACGACGGCGGTGAGCCCGGACAGGCAGACCTTGTTGACGGTCACGGCGGGGACGTCCATGGCGATCCCGGCGGCGACGGCGGTCTGCCGGGCCGGGTTCTGACCGGCGCCGGCCTGCAGCACCTGGCCGAGGATCACCGCGTCGACGTCACCGGCGACGTCGCCCGCCGAGGCGAGAGCGGAGCGTGCGGCCACCGCGCCGAGCTCGACGGCGGACAGCGCGGAGAGCGCGCCGCCCAGGCGTCCCTGGGGGGTGCGGGCGGCGGAGACGACGACGACGTCGTCGGGGCGCGCTTCGGTGGTGCGGGTCATGGCTGAACCTTTCGGGACGGGGTGAGATCGGGGTCGATCCGCAGCGGGGCACCGGTGGCGGCGACGACCTCGTCGGCCGTCACCCCGGGGGCCAGCTCGCGGAGCAGCAGGCCGTCGTCGGTCACGTCGATGACGGCCAGGTCGGTGATGATGCGGTCGACGACGCCGCGTCCGGTGAGCGGCAGCGTGCACTCGGCGAGGATCTTGGGCGATCCGTCGCGGGCGGTGTGATCCATGAGGACGATCAGCCGCCGCGCACCGTTGACGAGGTCCATCGCGCCGCCGGGGCCCTTGACCATCTTGCCGGGGATCATCCAGTTGGCGAGGTCGCCGGTGGCCGAGACCTGCATCGCGCCGAGGACGGCGGCGTCGATCTTGCCCCCGCGGATCATCCCGAAGCTCGTGGCGGCGTCGAACACCGAGGCGCCCGGCAGCAGCGTCACGGTCTCCTTGCCGGCGTTGATGAGGTCGGCGTCGACCTCGTCCTCGGTCGGGTAAGGGCCGACCCCGAGGAGCCCGTTCTCGGACTGCAGCACCAGGTGGCGGCCGTCCGGCACATGGTTCGGCACCAGCGTGGGCATCCCGATGCCGAGGTTCACGTACGAGCCGTCGGTCAGCTCGGCGGCGGCCCGTGCCGCCATCTCGTCCCGGGTCCGGCCGCGGCGTGGCGCGTCGGTCTCCGGGCCGGGGCTCGCTGCCGGGGTCGACGGCGCCCCGGCGGGACGGGTGGTGCGCTTCTCGATCCGCTTCTCGATCCCGGTGCCGACCGGCACCACGCGGTGCACGTAGACGCCGGGCAGATGGATCTCGTCCGGGTCGAGCTCGCCCGGCTCCACGAGCTCCTCGACCTGCGCCACGCAGACGCGCCCGGCCATGGCGGCCTGCGGCGCGAAGTTGCGGGCCGACCGGTGGAACACCAGGTTGCCGTGCCGGTCGCCCTTGGCGGCGTGCACCAGTGCGAAGTCTGTGCGGATCGCCTCCTCGAGCACGTACTCGGTCTCGGAGCCGTCCGGCGCGGCGGGATCAGCGAAGGTCCGCACCTCCTTCGCGGGTGAGGCGACCGCCACCCCGCCGTCGGCGTCGTAGCGTTGCGGGAGGCCGCCGTCGGCCACCTGGGTGCCGACCCCGGCGCGGGTGTAGAAGGCGGCGATGCCGGAACCGCCGGCGCGCAGCTTCTCGGCGAGCGTTCCCTGCGGGGTGAGCTCGAGCTGCAGCTCGCCGGAGAGGTAGCGGCGAGCGAACTCCTTGTTCTCGCCGACGTAGGAGGCCGTGATCCGGCGGATCCGGTCGGCACCGAGCAACAGGCCCAGGCCCCAGTCGTCGACGCCGCAGTTGTTGCTCACGACCCACAGGTCGCGCGTGCCGCGGCCGAGCAGCGCCTCGATGAGGGCCATCGGGTTGCCGCAGAGCCCGAAGCCGCCGACGGCGAGCGAGGCTCCGTCGGGGACGTCGGCGACGGCGTCGGCCGCGGAGGCGAGCACCTTGTCGGGTCCCGGGAGCGGGGCGGTGGGCATGGCAACCTCCGGCGTCGTCGTCGACAGGGCACGTCTTGCGATCGTCCTCCGATGGTCACAGGCGCGCGATGTGCGCGCAACGCTCGTTGAGGCACACCCGGTGTGCGCGCACGCACATCCGTCTACCGTGGGGGCATGCCGACGCCGTCCGCCGACCACCTGCTCGTCCTGCTCGCCGTCGCGCGCACCGGCCGGTACACCGCCGCGGGCGCCGAGCTCGGGGTCACGCACACCACGGTGGCGCGGACGGTCGCGGCCCTGGAACGCAGCCTCGGCGACCGGGTCCTCGTCCGCGGCACCGACGGGTGGGAGCTGACCGCCCTCGGCGAGCGGGCGACGCGCGCCGCCGAGGCCGTCTCGGACGCCGTCGGGCGCCTGGTGGCCGACGACGGCGAGACCGACCCCGTCATGGGGGTGGTCCGGATGACCGCCACCGATGCGTTCAGCGCCTACGTGGTGCCGCCCGCCGTCGTCGGGCTGCGGCGCGACCACCCCGACCTGACCGTCGAGGCCGTCACCGTCACGCGGCGTCCGGCCCAGCACCGGTCGGGTGTCGACATCGAGGTGGTCGTCGGCGATGCCCCCGCACCGCGTGCGCAGGTGGTGCCGCTCGGCGAGTTCGAGCTCGGGATGTACGCGTCGCGGGACTATCTCGCCGAGCACGGCACGCCGCGGACCGTCGCCGAGCTCGCCGGGCACGGGCTCGTGCACTTCATCGACTCGATGCTGCAGGTCGACGACCTGGACACCCCGCGCCGGCTCGTCCCGGGCATCCGGGACGCCATGACGTCCACCAACGTGTTCGTGCACGTGGAGGCCACGCGGGCGGGCGCCGGGGTCGGGTTCGTGCCGTGCCTGGCGGCCGACCGGCACCCGGACCTCGTCCGGCTGCTGCCGGACGAGGTGCGTGACCGGCTGCCGTACCGGGCGCTCGTGCACCCCGAGTCCTGGCGCCGTCCCGCCGTCGCAGCGGTCCTGGTGGCCCTGCGACGGCAGGTCGAGATGCAGCGGGACGCGCTGCTGGGCCGCTGAGCTCAGTGCTCCTTGCGGTCCTCCTCGTCGCCGATGACCGTGGTGACCTCGTCGGGCAGGTCGTCCCGGTTCATGTCCGGCCCGCGGTCCTGCTTGGCGTCCCAGCGCAGCGTCAGGGCGCCGAGCGTCGCAGCGACCACGGAGGCGATGAGGATGGCCGCCTTGGCACCCAGCGTGTGCTCGGAGCCGTGCCCGAACGACAGCTCGGAGATGAGCAGCGACACGGTGAAGCCGATGCCGGCAAGGAACGCCACCGGTAGCAGATCCCGGACGCCGATGCCCGGGGGCAGCCGCAACGGTGTGACGCGTGTGACGAGCCACGTGGTGCCCAGCACGCCGATCAGCTTGCCGATCACGAGCCCGCCGACGATGGCGATGACCACGGGCTGGGAGAGGATCTCGGCCGGACCACCGCCGTCGACCAGGTCGACGCCCGCGGAGAAGAAGGCGAAGAGCGGGAGCGCCAGGCCCTGCGACCACGGCTTGACCGCTCGCTCGTAGTGGTGGGTCCGGGTCTCGGTCTCGCCGTGGATCGGGCGGGCGGCGGCCGCGAACCCCATGAGGACACCGGCGATCGTCGCGTGCACGCCCGAGGCGTGCATGAACGCCCAGGCGACGACGAAGAGCGGGACGAGGATCCACCACCGCGGACGCCGCGTACGGATGTACCAGGCGAACACGGCGACGACGACGAGCGAGCCGCCGAGCCAGGCGCCGTGGATCGCGTCGGTGTAGAAGACCGCGATGATGATGATCGCCAGCAGGTCGTCGACCACCGCGAGGGTGAGCAGGAACGTGCGGATCGCGACCGGCAGGCCCTTGCCGAAGACGGCGAGGATCGCGAGCGCGAAGGCGATGTCGGTGGCCGTCGGGATCGCCCAGCCGTGCAGCGCGCTCGAGTCGCCCAGTGCGATGACTGCGACCACGTAGAAGACTGCCGGCACGGTCATGCCGCCCACGGCCGCGAGCATCGGCACGCCGGCCTGCTTGGGGCTGCGCAACGAGCCCGCGACGAACTCGTGCTTGAGCTCGAGGCCGACCGTGAAGAAGAAGATGGCCAGCAGCCCGTCCGCCGCCCACGCGGACAGCGACAGGTCCAGATGGATGTGCAGCGGGCCGAGAGAGGCGGGGCCGACGACGGTCTGGGAGAGGGTCTCGTAGGCGTCGCGCCACGGGGAGTTGGCGAAGATCAGCGCGACGGCGGCGGCGCCGATGAGGAGTGCGCCGCCGGTGGTCTCCCGCGAGAGGAAGCGCGACAGGCGCCGTCCGAAGGTCTGGTTGTCGACGTCGGTGCTCAGGGGAGGCTCCAGTTCGTTCAGGGCGTGGGTCGAGCCGGCGTCCCAGCCGGTACCGCCGACCAGACTTCCCGGCTCACCACCGATCAGACTACCGGTCGGACGCCGACGGGCACGGGCAGATGAACTCTCGACGACGACTTCGCGACGCGCCGGTCTCGTGACGTCCGTCACGCCGTCGTCGTCGTAGCGTGACGTGCAGGACGCACTCCCTGTGCGTTCTCGGGAGGCCATCTGATGGAGTGCACGCTCCGCGCAGGAGGGCCGGCCCCGGCTCTGCCGCACGACGTGCGCTCGGCCGGTCGCCCGCCCACACCACCGTCCCGCTCTGCGCGAGGAGCACATCGTGGCCACTGAGAACACCAGCACCGACCTGCGCACCTTCGTCATCGACACCTCCGTCCTGCTGTCCGACCCGCGAGCCATCCACCGATTCGCCGAGCACGACGTCGTCCTGCCGGTCGTGGTCGTGACCGAGCTCGAGGCCAAGCGGCACCACGCCGAGCTGGGCTACTTCGCCCGCAGCGCTCTGCGCGCGCTCGACGACCTGCGGATCAAGCACGGTCGCCTCGACGCTCCCGTGCCGATCGGCGACGACGGCGGCACCCTGCGGGTCGAGCTGAACCACACGGACCCGCAGGTGCTTCCCGCCGGGTTCCGGCTCGGGGACAACGACACGCGGATCCTGTCGGTGGCCGCCAACCTGGCGGCCGAGGGACGCGAGGTCACGGTGGTCTCGAAGGACCTCCCCATGCGCGTCAAGGCCTCCGCGGTCGGGCTGCGCGCGGAGGAGTACCGCCACGAGCTCGCCGTGGACTCCGGCTGGACGGGCATGCGAGAGATCGCGATGACGGACGACCAGGTCGGGGCGCTGTACGAGGGCTCCACCGTCGAGCTGGCGTCCCTCGACCCGCAGGTCGTGGCGGAGGCGAGCCCGCTGCTGTGCCACACCGGTCTCGTCATCCAGGGGGCCGGCGGATCGGCGCTCGGACGCGTCACCGCGGACAAGCAGGTGCGGCTCGTCCGTGGCGACCAGGACGTGTTCGGGGTGCACGGCCGCTCCGCGGAGCAGCGGATCGCGATCGACCTGCTGCTCGACCCGGACATCGGCATCCTGTCGATGGGCGGACGGGCCGGCACCGGCAAGTCGGCGCTCGCGCTGTGCGCCGGGCTGGAGGCGGTCCTCGAGCGCCGGCAGCACCGCAAGATCCTCGTCTTCCGCCCGCTGTACGCCGTCGGCGGTCAGGAGCTCGGCTACCTGCCGGGCACGGAGTCCGAGAAGATGAACCCCTGGGCGCAGGCGGTGTTCGACACGCTCGGCGCGCTCGTGTCGCCCGAGGTGGTCGAGGAGGTCATCGATCGCGAGATGCTCGAGGTGCTCCCGCTCACTCACATCCGCGGACGCTCCCTGCACGACGCGTTCGTCATCGTCGACGAGGCTCAGTCGCTGGAGCGCAACGTGCTGCTCACGGTGCTGTCACGCATCGGTCAGGACTCGCGGGTGGTGCTGACCCACGACGTCGCGCAGCGGGACAACCTGCGGGTGGGGCGGCACGACGGCGTCGCGGCGGTCATCGAGGCGATGAAGGGCCACCCGCTCTTCGCGCACGTCACGCTGACGCGGTCCGAGCGGTCGCCCGTGGCCGCCCTGGTCACGGAGATGCTGGAGTCGCTCGAGATCTGACTGCGGGAAGCGTGCCCGAACCCGCTGTGGGTGCACGACACGCCGCTGACACGAACGGCACAGCGGCGTGTCGTGCACCCACAAGCGGGGGAGGGGTCAGGCCTGCGGGGGGCGGGTCATCGACAGCACGTCGAGCGCCTCGTCGAGCTGCGCCTCCGTGACCTCGCCCCGCTCCACGAACCCGAGCGCCACGACGGCCTCGCGGACCGTCAGTCCCTCGGCCACCGCCTTCTTCGCGACCTTCGCCGCGGACTCGTAGCCGATCACCTTGTTCAGCGGCGTGACGATCGACGGCGAGGACTCCGCGTACGCCCTGGCCCGCTCCGCGTTGGCGGTCAGGCCGGCGACCGTCTTGTCCGCCAGCACGTGGGAAGCGTTCGTCAGCAGGCGGATCGACTCGAGCACACCCTGCGCGATGACGGGGATCTGCACGTTGAGCTCGAAGGTGCCGGTCGCGCCGGCCCACGCCACCGTCGCGTCGTTGCCCACCACGCGGGCGGCCACCATGAGCACCGCCTCCGGGATCACCGGGTTGACCTTGCCCGGCATGATCGACGAGCCCGGCTGCAGGTCCGGGATGGCGATCTCGCCCAGACCGGTGTTGGGGCCGGAACCCATCCAGCGCAGGTCGTTGCAGATCTTCGTCACCGAGACGGCGATCGTGCGCAGCGCACCGGACAGCTCGACCAGCCCGTCGCGGGCGGACTGCGCCTCGAAGTGGTCGCGCGCCTCGGTCAGCGGAAGCCCCGTGTCCTCGCGCAGCAGCTCGATGACACGCTGCGGGAAGCCCGCCGGGGTGTTGATGCCGGTGCCGACGGCGGTGCCGCCCAGCGGGACCTCGGCCGCCCGGGGGAGCGCCGACTCCAGGCGCTCGATGCCGTAGCGCACCGCGGCCGCGTACCCGCCGAACTCCTGGCCGAGGGTCACCGGCGTGGCGTCCATGAGGTGGGTGCGCCCCGACTTCACGACGCCGGCGAACTCCTCCGCCTTGGCGGACAGGGCGTCGGCCAGGTGCGCCAGCGCGGGCACCAGGTCCCGCACGACGCCGGCGGTGGCGGCCACGTGCACCGAGGTCGGGAACACGTCGTTCGACGACTGCGAGGCGTTGACGTGATCGTTCGGGTGCACGTCGCGGCCCAGGGTGCGGGTCGCCAGGGTCGCCAGGACCTCGTTGGTGTTCATGTTCGACGACGTGCCGGACCCGGTCTGGTAGACGTCCACCGGGAAGTGCTCGTCGAGCTCGCCGGACGCAACCCGGTCGGCGGCGGCGGCGATCGCGTCGGCGACGTCCTGCTCGAGCACGCCGAGCTCCGCGTTGGCGAGGGCGGCGGCCTTCTTCACCTGGGCCAGCGCCTGGACGTGGCCGCGCTCGAGCGGGGTGCCCGAGATCGGGAAGTTCTCGACCGCACGCTGGGTCTGGGCGCGATACAGGGCTCGGGCCGGGACGCGGACCTCGCCCATCGTGTCGTGCTCGATGCGGTACTCGGTCTCGGGCGCGTCGGCGCCGCCGGCGACGGTGTCGGAAGTCATGCGTCTATCGTGCCGCACCCGCGGCGCGGTCAGCGTGTGAAAGGTGTCACGCCAACGGTTCCTCGCCGACCTCGCCGTCCACGGCCACGAGCCGGGCCGATCCCTCGGCGAGGTCGTACTCGACCCCCACGATCGCCACCCGACCCGCGGTGACCGCGGCGTCCAGCGCGGCCGAGTACCCGCGCAGCAGCCTGACGGTGTGCCGCACGTGCTCGGTGCGCAGGTGATCCTCCAGCGGCACGCCGTCGTGGGAGACCTCGTCCCAGCGGCTCGTCATCCCGGCGATCGACGGGATGACCTTGTCCACCACGGCCCGGACGAAGCCGGGCGGCTGCTCCCCGGTCATCAGGGTGTCCGCCGTGGCCTTCACCGCGCCGCACGAGTCGTGCCCGAGCACCACCACCAGCGGTGTCCCGAGCAGCTCGGTGCCGTACTCGATCGAGCCGATCACCGTGGTGTCGACGACGTGCCCGGCCGTGCGGACCACGAAGAGGTCGCCCAGGCCCTGGTCGAAGATGATCTCTGCCGCGACCCGGGAGTCCGAGCACCCGAACATCACCGTGTGGGGGTACTGCGCCGACGTGAGCTCGGCGCGCCGCAGCGACATCTGGGACCGCTCGGCGGGGGAGTCGGTGACGAATCGTGCGTTGCCGGACCGCAGCGCGGTCCATGCCTCGGTGGGGGTCATGCGTCCTCCAGCTCGTGGGACCACGGCGGGTTCGCACCCGCCCGGGAGACTGTCACCGCGGCGACCGCGACACAGCGTGCCAGCAGGGTCTGGACGGTGTGGTGGTCGATCGCGCGCAGCGCGTCGCGCCGGTCTGCGCCGAGCAGCTCGGCCGACCACAGGCCGTCGAGCAGCGCACCCATGAAGGAGTCGCCCGCGCCGACGGTGTCGACAACCTGGACCGACCGGGACGGGACGTGGACCTCGCCCGACGTCGTCACCGCCGTCGCGCCCTCGCCGCCGAAGGTCACGACCACCATGGCCGCGCCGAGATCGTGCACCCAGGCGCGCGCGACGTCCAGCGGGGCGGTCCCGGCGGCCAGCCACTCGAGGTCCTCGTCGCTGACCTTCACGACGTCGGCCAGCCGGACGAGCGCCTCCACGTGCGTCCGTGCGACCGCGGGCTCGCCCATGAGGACGGGACGGGCGTTGGGGTCGTAGGTGATCGTCGACGTCGTCCGCGCGGCCTCGACGAGGGCGCGGACGTCGGAGGCTCCCGGTTCGAGCACCGCGGCGATCGACCCGGTGTGGACCGCCAGCGTGTCGGCGGTGGCGCCTGCGTCGTCGGGCACCTGCCACTCGAGGTCGAACTCGTACGTCGCCGAGCCGCCCGCGTCGAGCGTGGCCTGCGCGACCGAGGTCCGCGGCGCGCGGTCGCTGCCCGCCGTCGTCGTCACGGACGACTCCGCCAGCCAGGCCCGCACCGCGTCCCCGCGGTCGTCCCGGCCGAGCCACGTCGCCAGCCGCGAGTCCCGGCCGAGCCGGCCCAGGGTCAGGGCCACGTTGGCGAGAGAGCCGCCGGGGTGCTCGGCGCTGGAACCGTCCGCCCGGTGCACCACGTCCACCAGCGCCTCGCCCACGGCGAGGACGTGCCGCGCCATCAGTCGTCCCCGGCGGGGCTGGCCGTCGCCTGGGCGGCGGCCAGCCGCTCGCGGGCGCCGTCGAGCCACTCCTGGCAGCGGGCCGCGAGCGCCTCGCCGCGCTCCCACAGGGCGAGGGAGGCCTCGAGCGGTTCGCCACCGGCCTCGAGCCGCGCGACGACCTGGACGAGCTCGTCGCGAGCCTGTTCGTACGTGAGCGTCCCGACGTCAGGGACGTCGGCCTGCGGGGCGGGTTCTGCGTCGGTCACGGGGACAGTTAACCGCACCGCACCGACATGCCGCCCGTCTGTCCGTCCGTCAGGACGCCGTGCCGCGCTCCGGCCCGCTCGGCTCGCATATCCCGTTGCCCCGGGCGGCCCCGACGGCGCACCATCGACCCATGGGTCATCTCGAGGTAGCGCACGTCGAGTACGTGCTGCCGGACGGTCGCGCGCTGCTCGACGACGTCTCCTTCCGCGTGGGGGAGGGCAGCGCGACGGCGCTCGTCGGCCCGAACGGTGCGGGCAAGACGACGCTGCTGCGTCTGGTCACCGGCGAGCTGCTGCCCGACGCCGGCACCGTGACCGTGAGCGGCGGGCTGGGGATCATGCCGCAGTTCGTGGGTTCGGTGCGCGACGACACCACCGTGCGCCAGCTCCTGGCCGGCGTCGCGCCACCGCGGATCCGCGACGCCGCGCGCGCGGTCGAGGCGGCGGAGCAGGAGGTGATGGAGCTCGACGACAGCACCGACGGGGTTCCCGCGCAGATGCGGTACGCGCAGGCGCTCGCGGACTGGGCGGAGGTCCAGGGCTACGAGGCGGAGACGCTCTGGGACGTGTGCACGACGGCGGCGCTCGGCGTGGAGTTCGAGCGCGCCCAGTGGCGCGAGGTGCGCACGCTCTCGGGCGGTGAGCAGAAGCGGCTGGTGCTCGAGGCGCTGCTGCGCGGCCCCGACGAGGTCCTGCTCCTGGACGAGCCCGACAACTACCTCGACGTCCCGGGCAAGCGCTGGCTGGAGGACCAGCTCCGCGCGACCCGCAAGACGGTCCTGTTCGTGTCTCACGACCGTGAGCTGCTCGCGCGCTCCGCCGACCGGATCGTGGCGCTCGAGCCCGGGCCGGCGGGGTCGGACGCGTGGGTCCACGGTGCGGGCTTCGCGACCTTCCACCAGGCACGGCGCGAACGGTTCGCGCGGTTCGAGGAGCTGCGCCGGCGGTGGGACGAGAAGCACGCGCAGCTGAAGAAGCTGGTGCTCGCGCTGCGCCAGCAGGCGGCGAACAGCCCGGACATGGCCTCGCGCTACCGGGCGGCGCAGACGCGGCTGCGCAAGTTCACCGAGGCCGGGCCGCCGCCGGAGCCGCCGCGCGAGCAGGACATCCGCATGCGTCTGCGGGGTGGCCGCACGGGCACCCGCGCGGTCATGTGCGAGGCGCTCGAGCTCGTCGGTCTGATGGAGCCGTTCGACCTCGAGGTCTTCTACGGCGAGCGGGTCGCGGTGCTCGGGTCCAACGGTTCGGGCAAGTCGCACTTCCTGCAGCTGCTCGCGGGTGGCGACGTGGCGCACACCGGCTCGGCGCGCCTCGGGGCACGTGTGGTGCCGGGCCACTTCGCCCAGACCCACGCGCATCCCGAGCTGGCGGGGCGCACGCTGCGCGACATCCTCTGGGAGGACCATGCGCAGGATCGAGGCAAGGCCATGGCGGCGCTGCGCCGCTACGAGCTCACGACGGCGGCCGAGCGGCCCTTCGACCGGCTCTCCGGCGGGCAGCAGGCCCGCTTCCAGATCCTGCTGCTCGAGCTCGCGGGCTGCACCGCGCTGCTGCTCGACGAACCGACCGACAACCTCGACCTGGAGAGCGCCGAGGCGCTGCAGGAGGGTCTCGAGGCGTTCGACGGCACGGTGCTCGCCGTGACGCACGACCGGTGGTTCGCCCGCGGCTTCGACCGGTTCCTCGTGTTCGGCCAGGACGGCACGGTCCGGGAGTCGGCGGAGCCCGTCTGGGACGAGGGCCGGGTGGTCCGCGCGCGCTGACCGCCCTGCCCAGCCTGCCCTCGTCCCGGGGGTCAACCGACGTCGGCGAAGAAGGCGCGCAGGTCGTCGGCGAGCAGCTCGGGGACCTCCATGGCGGGGAAGTGCCCGCCGGCGGTGTGCTCGACCCACCGGTCGACGGTCCCCCACGCGTTGAACACCTTGGCCATCAACGGGTGGGTGTCGAACACCGACCAGGCGGAGGGCACGTCGGCGGCCATGAGCCAGTCGAGCTCGGAGTGGGACGCCTCGTAGTAGAGCTGCGCGCTCGAGGCGCCGCTGCGCGTGAACCAGTACAGGGAGACGTTCGCGAGGAGCTGGTCGCGGTCGACCGCCTCGTCCGGTGTGCGGTGGGCGGGGTTGGCCCAGGTGCGGAACTTCTCGGCGATCCACGCGAGCTGGCCGACGGGCGAGTCGACGAGGGCGGCACCGATCGTGTCCGGGCGGTGGTTCTGCATCGCGAAGTAGCCCTGCTCGGCCGCCTCCTGCGTGCGCACGGCCTCGATCTGTGCGAGCTCGTCCTCGGTCAGCCCGTCGGGGCAGGGGAACTGGTCGCCGACCATCCCGAGCGACCTGCCGTCGCTGCCGACGTGCGTCCCGATCACGCGCTCGGGGTGCAGCGCGGCGAGCCGGCCGGCGACGCCGGCGCCGATGTCGGTGCCGTGCGCGGCGAACCGGTCCCCGGTCCCGACCCGTCGCTCGACCTGGGGGCGCTCAGCGCTGTCGCCGCGGCGATCCGCGGTCGTGAACGACTCCGGTTCGCCTACCGGTCGCATGCGGGCGCCGAGTCCACGCGTCACGTGGAGCCGTACCGGCTCGTGAGCTGGGGGTCGCGCTGGTACCTGTTCGCCTGGGACCTCGACCGGGACGACTGGCGCGTCTTCCGTGCCGACCGGGTGGTGCCGCGAGCGCCGACCGGTGCGCGGTTCACGCCGCGTCCGCTCCCGGAGGGCAGCGTGGCCGAGCACGTCGCCGGGCGGGTACGGCGGGCGACGTGGCGCTACCGCGCACGCATCGAGGTCCACGCCCCGGCCGAGGTGGTCGAGGCGGCGCTCGGGGCGGCGGCCGACGTGGAGCCGGTCGGTCCGGGGAGGTGCCGCGTCGACGTGGGCTCCGACGACCCGGACCGGCTCGCGCTGTGGATCACGCAGCTGGACGCCGACGTGGAGGTGATCGAGGGCCGGGAGCTCGCCGACGCCTTCGCGCGGCTGGCCGCCCGGATGCGGCGCGCCGCGCGCACCGCGTCCGGCTGAGCGGAGCCCGCGTCCGTCAGGGTGCGGTGGCGGTGACCGTCGCGTCGAGGGAGCCGGCCGAGAGCCGGACGTGCACCGGGTCGCCGGTGGCCACCTCCGCCGCGGCACGGACCACCGCACCGTCGCCGCGCTGGACGACGGCGTAGCCCCGGTCGAGGGTGGAGGCGGGCGACAGCGCCCGCACCTGGCCGGCGAGACGGCCGATCTCACCGGCTCCCCTGAGCAGGGCGGCGTCGAGACGGTGCCGCGCGTGGCGCAGGTGCTGGGCGATCTCCGTCTCCCGGGCCTCGACCATCGTCTGGGGGCGGGCGAGCACCGGTCGTGACCGGACGGAGTCGAGCCCGTGCTGCTCGCGGGCCAGCAGCGCCGTGACGGCACCGCGGATCCGCTGGCGGGCCTGGACGACGCGCTGGCGCTCCTCGGTGACGTCCGGGACGATCCGTTTGGCGGCGTCCGTCGGGGTCGAGGCGCGGTAGTCGGCCACCAGCTCGACCAGCGGGGTGTCGGTCTCGTGCCCGATGGCGCTGACCAGGGGAGTGGTGCAGGCGGCGGCGGCCCGCACGAGCGTCTCGTTGCTGAAGGGCAGCAGGTCCTCGACGGAGCCGCCACCGCGCGCGACGACGATCACGTCGACCTCGGGGCGGGCGTCCAGCTCGGTGATCGCCTCGCACACCTCGCGCACGGCGTTGACACCCTGCACCGCGACCTCGCGGATCTCGAAGCGCACCTGTGGCCACCGCGCCCGGGCGTTGACCACGACGTCGTGCTCCGCCTTGGACTCCCGGCCGCAGACGAGCCCGACCACCGCGGGCAGGAACGGCAGCGGGCGCTTCCGGTCGGCGTCGAAGAGCCCCTCCGCCGCGAGCACCTTGCGCAGCTGCTCGATGCGGGCGAGGAGCTCGCCGACACCGACCTGCCGGATGGCCGTGGCACGCAGGGACATCCGGCCGGTCTTGACCCAGAACTCCGGCTTCGCCTGCACCACGACGTGGTCGCCGACGTCGGGCTTGCGGTCGAGACCGTCGTAGGCGCGGGTGAGCATGTTCACGGGCAGCGACGCCTCGACGTCGGTGTCGCGCAGCGTGACGAACTGCATCCCGGAGGTCCGGCGGTACGTGTGCTCGACGACCTGTCCCTCGACCCACACCGGGGACATCCGGGCGACGTAGTCGCGGATCTTGGTCGACAGCAGGCGGACGGGCCACGGGCGCTCGGCGGTGGTCTCCGCGGCGCGCTCGGGCAGCGGCAGGGGGGAGGCGGGTCCGGGGCTGGCGTCGGTCACGCGTCCCAGGATGCCGCACACCACCCACAGCGGACGTGCGGCAGGCCGTTCGCGGGCCGTCACAGGCTCTCCACACCCGGCCTCCTAGACTGGTCGGGTGACGACGACTGCTCCGGCCCCCGCACCCACCACCACCAAGCGTGTCCTGCTCGCTGCGCCGCGTGGCTACTGCGCCGGCGTGGACCGCGCCGTGGTCGCCGTCGAGAAGGCGCTCGACGCCTACGGCGCGCCCGTCTACGTGCGCAAGGAGATCGTGCACAACAAGCACGTCGTCGACACGCTGCGCGACCGGGGGGCGATCTTCGTCGAGGAGACGGACGAGGTGCCCGAGGGTGCGCGGCTCGTCTTCTCGGCCCACGGCGTCTCGCCCGCGGTGCGCGAGTCCGCGGCGGCCCGCAGCCTGGACACGATCGACGCGACCTGCCCTCTGGTGACCAAGGTGCACAAGGAGGCCGTGCGGTTCGCCAAGGACGACTACGACATCCTGCTGATCGGCCACGACGGTCACGAGGAGGTCGAGGGCACCGCCGGTGAGGCGCCCGACCACGTCCAGGTCGTCAACTCGCCCGACGAGGTCGACAAGGTCGTGGTGCGCGACCCCGAGAAGGTCGTCTGGATCTCGCAGACCACGCTGTCCGTCGACGAGACGATGGAGACGGTCCGGCGCCTGCGCGAGAAGTTCCCCGAGATGCAGGACCCGCCGAGCGACGACATCTGCTACGCGACCCAGAACCGTCAGGTCGCGGTGAAGAAGCTCGCCCCCGAGTGCGATCTGGTGATCGTGGTCGGCTCGGCGAACTCCTCGAACTCGGTCCGGCTGGTCGAGGTCGCCCTGCAGGCCGGTGCCCGCACGTCGTACCGGGTGGACCGGGCGACGGAGATCGACGACGCCTGGTTCGAGGGCGTCACCACGGTGGGCGTGACGTCGGGCGCCTCGGTGCCGGAGATCCTCGTCGACGACGTCCTGCGCAAGCTCGCGGACCACGGGTACGGAGAGGTGCAGGAGGTCCGCACCGCGACGGAGGACCTGATGTTCTCGCTGCCGCGTGAGCTGCGGGCCGGGCTCAAGGAGTCCGGCGCCTCGGACGACCGCCCGCGCCCGCAGAAGCGGCGTGAGCTGCCGATCCAGCCGGTCTGAGCCTCAGCCGACGGCGGGCCAGAACACCGGCACCAGCGCGACGGTCGCCACGATCACGAGCAGGGTGAGCATCCAGCCGAGGCGCGCGTAGTCGGTGAACTGGTAGCCGCCCGGGCCGTAGACCATCATGTTGGTCTGGTAGCCGATGGGGGACAGGAACGACGCCGAGGCGGCCACCGCCACGGCGACGGCCGCTCCGCGCGGGTCGACGCCGCCCGCGGCGGCCGCGTTGACGGCGATCGGCAGCATGAGCAGGGCGGCGGCGTTGTTCGTGATGAGCTCGGTGAGCACGATCGTGGCGAGCACGAGGCCGAGCAGCACGCCGTAGGGGCCGAGAGCGCCGGCCACCTCCACGAGTCCGCCCGCGATGATCTCGGCCAGGCCGGAGCTCTCCATGGCGGCCGCCAGGCCGAACGCCGAGGCGATGACGAGGATCACGTCGAAGTCGATCGCCCGGCGCGCCTCGGTCACGGTGAGGACCTTGGCGGCGAGGAGCACGGCGGCGGCGACCAGCGCTCCGTCGAGGATCGGCACGAGGCCCGTGGCGGCCAGGACGACCACGGCTGCCAGCAGCGTCACGGGGACCCAGGCGCGTGACGTCGCCACGGGCGGGCTCCCGTCGAGCTCGGCCACGAGGAGGAAGTCGGGCCGGTCGCGCCAGCGGTCCCGGAACCCGGGGTCGCTGACGATGATGAGGGTGTCGCCCAGCCGGATGCGCTCCGTGCCCAGCCGGTTCGCGACGAGCTGTCCGGACCGGTGGATCGCGAGGACCGCGGCCTGGTAGGCGGAGCGGAACCCGACGTCCTTGAGCGTCTTGCCGACGAGGGGCGACCGCTGCCCGACGACGGCCTCGAAGTAGCGGACGGCCGGCTCCTCGAGGTCCAGGACGTGCGCGAGCTCGGTGGACCGCAGACCGGGGGTGTCCTGGAGGTCGACGACCCGGCTCGCGGGGCCGACGAAGTGCAGACGGTTGTCCCCACGCAGGACCGTCTCGGGCCGGACCGGCGCGATGACCGTGTCGCCGCGGTCGACGGAGGCGAGGAACAGTCCCTCCAGGCGCCGCAGCCGTGCCTGCTCGACGGACTTCCCGTCCAGCGGGCCGCCGGGCACGACCTGCATCTCGAAGGAGAACCGCCGGCCCTCCTCCTCGACCTCGGCCCGGGCCGACCGTCGGTCCGGCAGGACGACGGGTGCCATCACCACGAGCACGGCCAGGCCGACCAGGGCGATCGGCAGCCCGACCTGGGCGATCTCGAAGAAGCCCAGCTGTTCGAGGCCGAACGTCGTCATCTGGCTCGAGACGACCAGGGTCGTGGAGGTGCCGATCACCGTCAGCAGGCCACCCATGATCGCCGCGAACGAGATCGGCATGAGGAACTTCGACGGGGCGATGTCGCGCCGCTCCGCCCAGGCGGACACCTGCATCACCAGCATCGCGACGACGGGCGTGTTGTTGAGGAAGGCGGAGGCCGCCATGGTCGGGGTCAGGCTGCGCAGCAGCGGGCGCCGGTAGGTGCCGTTGTCGCCGAGCGTGCGTTGCATCACCGGTGTCAGGGCGCCCGTCTTCTCGACCGCGGCGGCCAGCACGAAGAGGGCGGCGACGGTGACGGGGGCCGGGTTGGAGAACCCGGAGAAGGCCTCTTGCGGGGTGACCACGCCGAGCACGAGTACGGCGACGGCCCCACCGAGCAGCACCAGCGAGGGCGCGACGCGGCCTCGCACCAGCAGCGCGAGCACTCCCACCACCACTGCCAGCGTCACCCAGGCGTCGACGCTCACGTTTCTCGCTCCACGGAGCGAGAGTACTTGCCCCGGCGGCGTCAGCCCGCAGCCGCGTCGGAGTCGTCCGCAGAGTCCGCGGCGCCGTCCTGGTCCTCGCGGCGCGCGGCCGCCCGCTCGAGCGCCCTGCGGTCCGCCTCGACCAGCGCCTCGAGCGCGGAGTCGGCGCTCACCGAGTCGATCGCGACGACGCCGCCCTCGTCGGCGGCCAGCAGCTCCGGCTTGGTGATGGGGCGCGGCGTCTCCTCCAGGCCGCGCACCTCGGAGATCTCGTCGCGCGCGTCGACGACGTCGAGCTCGACCATCCGGCGCGCCGAGGTGAGCACGTTCCGCTCGAGCGAGCCGACCATCGAGTTGTACGCCTTCGTCGACGCCTCGAGCGAGCGGCCCATCTTGGTCACGTGACCGGTCATCGTGACCAGCCGGGAGTGCAGCTCCTTGCCGACCTTCAGCACGCGCTGGGCGTTGTCCGCCAGCGCCTGCTGGCGCCAGGAGTAGGCCACGGTGCGCAGGAGGGCCAGCAGGGTGGCCGGGCTGGCCAGGATGACGTTCTTGCGCGCCGCCTCCTCCATCAGGGACGGGTCACGCTCCAGGGCCGCGGACAGGAAGGCCTCGGCGGGCACGAACATCACGACGAACTCGGGAGCCTGGTCGAACAGGTCCCAGTACCGCTTGGACGCGAGGTCGTCGACGTGCTTGCGCACGTGCCGGACGTGGGCGGCCATGCGTTCCGCGCGCACCTTCGGGTCGTCGGCCTGCTGAGCCTCGAGGTAGCCGAGGAACGCGACCTTGGAGTCGACCACGATGTTCTTGCCGCCCGCGAGGTTGATCACCATGTCGGGCCGCAGCGTCTCGCCGTCGTCGTTGGTGGCCTGGACCTGGACGTCGAAGTCGACCTGCTCGATCATCCCGGCCGCCTCGACGACCCGCTGGAGCTGCAGCTCGCCCCACGCGCCTCGCTCCTGCGAGGACCGCAGCGCCGTGACGAGGTCGTTGGTGCCCTTGCGCAGCTCGGTGTTGACCTCGGCGAGGCTGCGCATGTTCTCGCTGAGGCGCGAGTCGAACTCGATGCGCTTCTTCTCCTGCTCGGCGACCTCGAGGCGTACCTGCTCCAGGCTCTTCCCGATCGGCTCGACGAGGGCGGCGAACGCCTGCTCGCGCTTGGCGAGGGTCTCGTCGCCCCGCACCGCGGACTGCTTGAGCCGCTGCTCGGCCAGGTCGAGGAACTGCTTGCTGCTGGACTGCAGGACCTCCCCGGCCAGCGAGCGGAACTGCTGGGCCGTGCGCTCCTGGTCGCCCTTGACCTCGGCGACCTGCCGTTCGGCGTCCTGGCGGACCTGGGCGAGCTGCTTGTCCGCCTGGTCACGGGCCGCCGCCAGCTCCCGGGCGTGCTGCTCGCGTGCGTCCACGAGCCGGCGCTCGGCCTCCTGGCCGGCCTGCTGGAGCTGGTCACGCAGGGTCGCGGTCTCGCGTCGTGCCCCGGCGAGGTCGCTCTGCAGGCGTACGGACTCCATCTCCCCGGACCGGTCCTGGCCGGTCGCGCGCAGGGCGTGCCAGAGCCAGCCGACGAGCACCCCCACGCCGAGGGTGCCGAGCGAGAGCAGCAGAGCGGTCGTCGTCTCCATGTGCTTCAGGCTGCCACGCGGCACCGACACCGGTGGGGGAGGCGCTCGGGGAGACGGGCGGATCCGGCGCCGCCGGGACGGCTACGGTGGTCCCGTGACAGCGCCTCCCGACCCCACGCACCGGGGTCCCGACCCGGCCGCAGCGCTCAGCCTGCGCGGCCTGTGGAAGAAGTTCGACGACAAGATCGCCGTCGCGGGGATCGACCTGGACGTGCCGGCCGGTTCGTTCTTCGGGCTGGTGGGCCCGAACGGTGCCGGCAAGACGACCAGCCTGTCCATGGCGACGGGGCTGCTGCGCCCTGACTTCGGCACCGCGCACGTGCTCGGCACCGACCTGTGGGCGCACCCCGACGAGGCCAAGGCCCGGCTCGGGATCCTGCCCGACGGCGTGCGCCTGTTCGACCGCCTGACCGGCGCCCAGCTGCTCACCTACGCCGGCCTGCTGCGCGGTCTCGACCGGCCCACGGTGGCGGAACGCACCGAGGAGCTCCTGGCGGCGATGGACCTCGCCGCGGACCGCGACACCTTCGTGGTCGACTACTCGGCCGGCATGACCAAGAAGGTGGCGCTGGCGAGCGCGATGATCCATGCCCCGCGCGTCCTCGTGCTGGACGAGCCGTTCGAGGCCGTCGATCCCGTCAGTGCCGCCAACATCCGCGACATCCTGCACTCGTACGTCGGCGGCGGAGGCACGGTCGTCGTGTCCAGCCACGTCATGGACCTCGTCCAGCGGATGTGCTCGCACGTCGCGATCATCGCCGGCGGGCACGTGCTCGACGCGGGCACGGTGGACGCCGTGCGCGGCGAGCAGACGCTGGAGGACCGGTTCGTCGACCTGGTGGGCGGTCGGCGAGGGACGGAGGGCCTGGCGTGGTTGCGCACCTCGTCCGACTCAAGCTGAGGCTCCTCGTCAACACGTTGCGGCGCAGCGTGTGGCAGACCATCGGGCTCTGCTTCGCCCTGCTCTACGGGCTGTTCGTCGTCGGTCTCCTCGTGACGGTCGCGATCGCCGGCGGCCGGAACGACCCGGTGCTCACCGGGCAGCTCCTGACCGTGGTGGGTGCCGTCGTCGTGCTCGGGTGGTGGGTCGTGCCGCTGTTCGCGTTCGGGGTGGACGCCACGCTGGACCCGATGCGGTTCGTCACGTTCGCCATCCCGCGTCGCCAGCTGCTCGCCGGGCTCGCGGTGGCGAGCGTGGTGTCCGTCCCGGCGGCGGTGACGCTGCTCGCCGCGCTCGGCACCTCGTTCGCATGGGCGAGCGACCCGCTCGCGCTGCTCGCGGCGCTCGTCGGCGCCGTCGCCGCACTCGCGCTGTGCGTGGTCGGTTCGCGGGCCACGACGACGGCGCTCGCCCCGCTGCTCGACTCCCGCCGGTACCGCGAGATCCTCATGGTCGTGGCGATCGTCCCGCTCCTGCTGGTCGGTCCGGGCATCGCCTGGCTGACCTCGGGAGCCGAGCGGTCCGCCGGTCCGGAGGGCGTCACGGTCACCGCGTCCGGCCCCGAGCCGGCCGTGTTCGACGCGCTGGCCCAGGTGGCCGACGTGGTCGCGTGGACCCCCTTCGGGGCGCCCTGGGCTTTCGCCGGGGCCGTGCACGACGGCGCGTGGGGGCTGCTGCTGGCCCGTCTCGCCGTCGTCGTCGTCACCCTGGGCGTCGCCTGGTGGGTCTGGGACCGTGCACTCGCCCGCGCCCTGGTGAGCCCGCCGCACAGCGGCGCCGGCGGGAAGGTGCGCGGCCTGGGCTGGTTCGGCCGGTTCCCCGCGACACCCACGGGCGCCGTCGCCGCGCGGTGCGCCACGTACTGGTTGCGCGACCCTCGCTACGCCGTCTCGCTCGCGGTGATACCGCTGCTGCCGGTCGCGCTCGCGGCGTTCGGTCTGTCGTCCGGTGCGGGTGTCGGGATGCTGCTCGTCGTGGCGCCGTTGGTCGCCTTCATCCTGGGCTTCGGGATCTCCAACGACGTGGGGTACGACCACACGGCGTTCGCGCTGCACGTGGCCACGGGCGTGCCGGGTCGGGCGGACCGGTGGGGCAGGGTGCTGCCGGTCCTGGTCGTGGGCGTGCCGCTGGTGGCGGCGATGGCCGTCGCGGCCGCGGGCGCCGCCGCGAGGTGGGACGTCCTGCCGGCGCTGCTGGGCCTGTCGCTCGGCGTGCTGGGCGCCTCGCTCGGGACGTCGAGCGCCGTCTCGGCGCGGCTCGTGTACCCCGTGCCGAAGCCGGGGGAGAGCGCCTTCAAGACGCCGCAGGGCGCCACCGTCGCGACCCTGGTGGCGCAGTCGGTGGCGTTCCTGGTGGTGCTCGCGCTCGTGCTGCCGACGCTCGTGCTGGCCCTGGTCGCCCTGCTGGGTGGGGCGACCGGGTTCGGCTGGGCCGCGCTCGCCGTCGGGACCGCCACGGCGGCGGGGGCGCTCGCCGCCGGCACCCGCTGGGGCGCGCGGGTCTACGAACGACGCCTGCCGGACCTGTTGGCGCAGGTCACAGCCTTCCGCTGACCTGTCCCGCGGTGCCCACGCACCCGGGCGTGTCGCACGGACCTGACACACTGGTCGGCGTGAATTCTGCGAGTGACCGACCGGCAGCGACTCTTCCCGACGACTGGACGGCGGTGGCTCCCGGCCTCGCGGACGCTCCACGGCTGAGCGAGCTCCGCGCCCGGCAGGCCGCTCCGCACACCGGGTCGACGGAGGCCTACGTGCAGGCCGTCGAGAACGAGATCGCCGGCCAGGCGTCCTGGACGCGTCGGCACGTCGTGGTGCGTGACGCCGACGGCATCGTCCGTGCCTGGGCGCACGCCCACGACCGGGCGGCGGGCCGCGCGGTCATCGGGATCGAGGTGGACCGCACCGTGGCGACCGAAGTCCAGGAGCGGGTGGCCGCCTGGTGCTACGCGTGGCTGGCGGACGTCGGCCGGGAGCTCGCCCAGGTCCGCGGCCTGGAGGCCACGCAGCTCGACGCCGGGGCTTTCGCCGGCGACGACGTCGTGCGCGGCTGGTTGACCGCGGCCGGCTTCCGCCGCGCGCGCACCTGGTGGCACATGACGCGACCGGTGGAGGCCCACGAGGGGGAGCCCGGAGCGTTCCCCGCGCCCAAGGACGGTGTCACCGTGCGCCGCGTCTCGCAGCACGACAACGGCATCCCGGTCGCCGAGGACGTCAACGCCGTCTACCAGGTCCTGGAGACGGCGTTCACCGACCACTTCAACTCTTACCAGGAGTACTTCACGGAGTTCGTGCAGCGCCTGCGCGAGGACCCGGGGCACCGCTGGGACCACTGGTGGCTGGCGTTCACGGACGACCCCTCCGCCCCCGAGGCGCAGCCGGTGCCCGCCGGTGCCCTGGTGGGATCGGAGTCCAAGCCGGACGCGTCCGGCAGCAGAGGGACCTACATCGACTACATCGGTGCGCTGGCCGAGGCGCGGGGCCGAGGAGTGGCGACCGCGCTGCTGTACGCCGTCATCGCCGACGCGGCCGCCCGTGGCCGTCGCCGGGTGGGTCTGGAGGTCGACGCGGACAGCCCCACCGGGGCCGAGGCGCTCTACACCAAGCTGGGCTGGCACACGGCGTACATCACCGAGTCCTGGCACCGGGACATCACGGTCGAGGCTTGAGGCCCCGGACCTGACCGGTCGCGGTGCGGACGATGCGTAGACTGGGCCGACGTGGCACTCACTATCGGCATCGTCGGCCTGCCCAACGTCGGCAAGTCCACCCTCTTCAACGCCCTGACCCGCAACACCGTGCTCGCGGCGAACTATCCGTTCGCGACGATCGAGCCCAACGTGGGAGTGGTGCCCCTGCCGGACGAGAGGCTCGGCAAGCTCGCCGAGATCTTCGGGTCCGACCGCATCCTGCCCGCGACGGTGTCGTTCGTCGACATCGCGGGCATCGTCAAGGGCGCCTCCGAGGGGGAGGGGCTCGGCAACAAGTTCCTCGCGAACATCCGTGAGGCCGACGCGATCTGCCAGGTGACGCGCGCCTTCGACGACGGCGACGTGGTGCGGGTCGAGGGCTCGCAGGACGCCGCCGGCGACATCGAGACGATCTCCACCGAGCTCATCCTCGCCGACCTCCAGACCCTGGAGAAGGCGCTGCCGAGGATGGAGAAGGAGGTCAAGATCAAGAAGGGCGACCCGGTCCTGTTCGCCGCGGCGAAGCAGGCGCAGGAGATCCTCGAGGCGGGCACCACCCTGTTCCAGGGCGCGAAGACCGCCGGTCTCGACCTCGCCGAGATCGCCTCGCTGCAGCTCATGACGGCCAAGCCGTTCATCTACGTCTTCAACACCGACGACGCCGGGCTCGCCGACACCGCGATGCAGGACCGCATGCGCGAGCTCGTGGCGCCGGCTCACGCGATCTTCCTGGACGCGAAGTTCGAGGCGGAGCTCGTCGAGCTGGAGCCCGACGAGGCGGCCGAGATGCTCGCGGAGTCGGGGCAGACGGAGGCCGGCCTCGACCAGCTCGCCCACGTCGGGTTCGACACCCTGGGCCTGCAGACGTACCTCACGGCCGGCCCCAAGGAGGCCCGGGCCTGGACCATCCGCAAGGGCTGGACTGCCCCGCAGGCCGCCGGCGTCATCCACACCGACTTCGAGCGAGGCTTCATCAAGGCGGAGATCGTCTCGTTCGAGGACCTGGTCGAGCACGGCTCGGTCCAGGCCGCCAAGGCGGCCGGCAAGGCCCGCATCGAGGGCAAGGACTACGTGATGGTCGACGGCGACGTGGTGGAGTTCCGGTTTAACGTCTAGCGTTAATGATGGCGCCCGTTATGCACTGGTCTCGTGATCAGATCGTTCGGCAGCAAGGACACCGAGCGCATCTGGCATGAGCAGTACGTCAAGCGCGTTGACCGGTCGGTGCAGCGGGCGACCTTACGGAAGCTCGAGTTGATCCATGCAGCGAAGGATGTCGAGGACCTCATGGTCCCGCCCAGCAACCGCCTGGAGCGTCTGGTCGGCGACCGACGCGGGCAGCACAGCATCCGTGTGAACGGGCAATGGCGTCTCTGCTTCGTCTGGAGAGATGGAGGTGCGGACAATGTCGAACTCGTCGACTACCACTGAGGGCGACCTGATCGAGCCGATCCACCCGGGAGAGATCCTGATGGAGGATTTCATCGAGGCCCTCGGTATCACGCAGCACAAGCTGGCTGTGTCCATCGGCGTGCCCCCGCGGCGGATCAACGAGATTGTTCATGGCAAGCGCGGGATCACGGCAGACACTGCGATCCGACTGGCGCGCTACTTCGGAACGTCCGAGGAGCTCTGGATGAATCTGCAGTCACACTACGAGCTGCGGCTCGAGCGGCGCGCTCTGCGCGAGAAGGTCGCTGCAATCACACCGCTAGTCGTCGCGTGACCGGTCGCCTCGTCGTGGTCTCCGGTCTGCCCGGGGTTGGTAAGACGAGCGTCGCCGAGATCGTCGCTGCGCGCACGGGGTCGGTCCATCTTTCCATCGATGCGGTCGAGGAGTCGATCCTTGCCTGCGGTCTGCCGTCAGGGTGGCAGGTTGGCGTCGCTGCGTATGAGGCGGCGCGTGCGATGGCGGAGCAGAATCTGCGGCTCGGTCACGATGTCGTCGTCGATGCTGTCAACGACAGTGAAGAGGCTCGGCAGACCTGGCGGACTGCGGCCACGCGAACCGGTGCACACATCGAGTTCGTGTACCTCATGATCTCCGATGCGCGGGAGCATGAGCGAAGGCTCAGCGGCAGGGATCGCGGTCTCGTCTTCGTCGGTGAGCCGACCTGGACGGACGTTGAGCGCCGGCGCGCTGACGACGCCGCATGGTCCGATGAGGTCGTGGAGTTCGACACGGCAGCGCGGACTGCGGACGAGATCGCAGACGCACTTGCCGCGCGCCTCAGCACGAAATGAGCGCACGATACGGAGGGGGTGAGGTCCGCGCCGAGCCATCGACCTCCCGCCCACGGCCGTGGCGACGGAACCGTGGCCGCCGCACATCTCGCATGCGACCCCACCTGAGCAGCACGTGAAGCGCGTTGGCCGGACGGTGCAGCGGGAAGTGGGGTATGTGGGGCCGTGAGGTTCCTCTGCCGTTCACCGCTCGGACGGTGCGGGGCGCCCGCGCCGGCGCAGGAGCAGCGGGGCCACGACGGCACCGGCGGCGCAGGGGAGCAGGAGCGTGCTGCTGATCGGCAGGGCGAAGCCGAGCTCGCCCGAGGTGTCCCGGATGAGTATCACGGTCAGCGAGACGGTCACGCCCAGGACCAGCGCGACGAGGGCGAGCACGCCCGCCCCACGGCGACGAGTCGCTATCAGGGCGATGGTCGTCGTCCAGACCAGCGCGCCGAGCACCGCGACCGACACGAGGATGCTCGCGGAGAGGTCGACGGCCGTCGCGACCTGGGCCCCGGTGTACCCGGGGTAGGCGGAGCGCAGATGGGCGGCGAGAAGTCCGTCACCGGTCGCGTCGAGGATCGTCACGAGCGCGACGACGAGGGTCGTCGCGAGCCCGAGGGCGCTCCACCACAGGGCTGCGCGGGACGGGGGCGGTGTGGTCATGAGTTCCTCCTGCGTAGCGCTCGGCTGTTTTGTGAACATGTTCTCAAAATAAAGGAAGACGCCGCCGGTGCGCAACGCCTTACCCGGAGGGCAGCAGGAGCAGGCGGGGCGACGGCTCGTACCGAGAGCGTCGGGAGATGATGGGCCGATGTCACGTGCGCAGCCCGAGACCCGTCGTCGCGGCCGTCCGTCCACGACGTCGCGCGCGGAGATCGTCGCTGCCGCGCGCCGGCTCATCGAGGACGAGGGTGCGGAACGGCTGACCCTCCGGCGTCTCGCGACGGCGATGGGCGTCGGTCCCTCGACGCTCTACCGCCACGTCCGTGACCGGGAGGACCTCCTGGTCCTGGTGCTGGACGACTTCCTGCAGCAGGTGCCCCTGCCGGATCTGCCGCGGGCGCCGCGCGAGCGCGTCGTCGTGGCCGCGGTCGCCATGCGGGACGCGCTCGCGAGCCGGCCGTGGGCGGCGGACGTGCTCGCCGTCGACGGGTTCCTCGGTCGGCTCGACGACGCCTCGGTGCGCCTCGTCGAGGTCGTGCTGGCCGCCGCCGTGGAGGCGGGATGTTCGAGCGAGCAGGCCGTGGACCTGTTTCGAGCCCTGTGGTCGCACTGCGTCGGCGAGGTGCTGATCCGCGCGCGGTCCCGGACGACCACGCGCGAAGAGCGGGCCCGTTACCCAGGGTTCGCGTCACGCGACCCGCGGCTGCTGCCGCGCCTGGCGGAGATCGGGACGCGCTGGCCGCACATCGCGGCACGGGACACCTACGCCGCAGGTGTCCGTGCGCTCGTCGACGGCATGCTGCCGCGGCCCGCCGACGGCGCCTGAGGCGTGGCCATGGAGCACGCCTGCAGTCCACCATCGTTTCACCATCGTCGACGGACATCGGGTCTATGACCGCGAGGCCGCGAGATCTTCGGTCCGGCGGTCGCGCGCATTCACCCGCGACCTGCCCGAGGCACGAGTCGAGCTGTACCCGGGCGGCCAATTCCTCCTCGAGTCCGCGCTCGACGAGGTCACGACGTCCGTGCGCTCGTTCCTCGCAGGGGCGCTGGCCTGATGGACCCCCTCTCGTCCACCGAGCGGAATTGCCGCACAGCAATCACCATTCGCACGACGATCATGTCGTCGACATGTCGGCTGCACCATCTCGACAGCTGTCATGAATGGCAGCGCGCCAATGCGCCCGGCCGATAGCGAGAGTCCATTCCGGTGACGACGGCGAGATACCGCTCGTCGATATCGCGTTCCGGTGCGGACCCGGCCGGTACCGCACCCGCCACGCCGGGGGAGCCCGCCGTTGCCCCTGGTCGCGCCCCGTGCCACGGTGGCAGCGTGAGTCTCGGACGCGGCGAGGTGCGGCGCTTCTGGGCCGAGCTCGTCGGGCCGGAGGCGACGCCCGTCGACCACGCCCTGACCGTCGCCACGACGGTGGCCGGTGCGGTGGTGGCACCGCTCGTCGCCCGGAGGAACGATGCCGGCCGGGCAGGTGCCGTCGCGGCCTGCCTGCTCGCCGTCGACCTCAGCGGTGGTGCCTACGTCAACAACACCCGGGCGTGCGCACGCTGGTACGAGCGTCCGGGCCAGGGCGAGGCGGACCACCTGACGTTCGCCGCGCTGCACGTGCACCCGGCCGTCGTCGCCTGGATCGACCGGGGGATCGGCCGCCGGGTCCCCGGCGTCACCTGGGCCGCGGCCCACTACGCCTACCTCATGGGGTCGACGGCGGTCATCCGGCGCTTCCCGGCCCGTCGGCGGCCGCTGGGCGTGGCCCTCACGGTCGGAGGTCTCGCGCTCGACGCCGCGCTCGGCCCGTCCGCCCGGGCCCCGTGGTTCGCGTGGACCTACTACCCGAAGCTGCTGCTCGGGCACGCGGCGGCGGCCCTGTGGTCGGACGAGGACCTCAGGGCTCCGCTCTCGTAGGCGGATCCGACGACCCGCGGAAATGCGTTGCTCTCACCGCGACCGGGTGGCAACGTCACGGGCATGACCGGTCTCGCTCCGCTGCTCGCCGCCTATGACGACCAGCTCCGCACGGACGCCGAGACCCCGTCGGCGTCGCGAGTGGACCGTCTCGGCCCGCTGCGGCTCGTCACGTTCCCCGGTGGCCGCGGGTTCGTGACCTACCCGGATCTCGGTGGCGCCGACGCGGCGGGCGTGCGCGAGCTCGTCGCGTCCGCGGTGGAGCACTACCGCGGTGACGAGGAGATCGTCCGGGTCGAGTGGAAGACGCGTGGACACGACCACGCACCCGGGCTGCACGAGGCGCTGACCGGTGCCGGGTTCGTCCCGGACGGGACCGAGTCGATCATGGTCGGCCGGACCGAGGAGCTCGCGGCCGTCGACGTCGTGCCGCCCGACGGCGTGACGCTGCGCAGGATCGACGCCGAGGCGGACGTCCGCGCGATGCAGGCGATGGCGGACGAGGTGTTCGGGGACCCGCCGTCGGCCGGGAACGCCGACGCGATCCTGCGCAGGCAGGCGGTCGACCCTGCCATGGAGATCTGGATCGCGGAGGCGGGCGACGAGATCGTGAGCGCGGGGCGGCTCGAGCCCGTCGCCGGCACCGAGTTCGCGGGAGTCTGGGGCGGTTCGACGCGCCCGGGGTGGCGTGGACGCGGCATCTACCGGGCCCTGACCGCTGCCCGCGCCCGGTCGGCGCTCGCGGCGGGCAAGCCGCTGATGCACAGCGACTCGACCGAGCACTCCCGGCCGATCCTGGAGCGGGCGGGCATGGTGAAGGTGTCCACGACGACGCCGTACCGCTGGCGGCGCCACGCAGAGGCGGACCGATGAGCCTGCAGGACGACCCGTTCGACTACCGGGTCACGAAGGACGGCCGGGTCCTCGTCAGCAGGGGCGGCCGGCTGGTGGTCGTGGTTTCCGGGGCGAAGGCGGCCCGGCTGGTCTCGCTCCTGGGCCGGGACGACGCCCAGGACCAGGAGCTCCTCGCGCGGGCCACCGGGAACTACCGCCGCGGCAACGAGAAGCGAGGCCATCGCCCCTGATGGTGCGGGAATTCGGGGTCGATTCCCTTTCGTGCCCCTTCCATAACACCGCCATACTGGTGTTGATGTGATGGAACAGGGTCACCTTGTTTCGCTTGTGTTCCGGTGCGACCGGCGAAATCGTGCGTTGTGCTTCTAGGCAGTCTCAGATCCATAACGATCAACTCGGAAAGTGTCGAGAGGGTGAATAGCATCACTCTCTGCTGGGTACGGTGTGGCGAACACCACGGACCCTCCGAGGGTGAGGCCGGACACAGCGCGTCGCGCGCCGGTCGAGCACGACGGGGGTCCTTCCCCTGAGGAGGAAACCCAGTGAAGATCAGGCGAGCAAGCGCAGCCGTCGCGGCCGTCGCCGCGGGCGCCCTGCTGTTCTCGGCATGCTCCAGCCCGGCAGCCGACGACGAGCCCCAGACCGAGGACACCGCTGCGGAGTCGATGGAGACCGAGCAGATCAGCGATCCGTGCAAGGTCGACACCGGCACCACGGAGACCGCGGAGGGTGAGGTCAAGTACTCCGTCGGCGAGGACGAGTTCCTCGGTTACAACACCCTCACGCCGGAGACGTACTCCACGTACAACAGCGCCGTGACCGAGCGCATCCAGGGTCTCTTCTGGTACTTCGGCGTCGACGGCACGATCTGCCACGACGAGAACTTCGGCACCTACGAGGCCATCTCCGAGGACCCGCTGCAGGTCCGGTACACGATCGCGGACGACGCGGTGTGGTCCGACGGTACGCCCATCACCTACGCCGACTTCCTGCTCGACTGGGCCACTCAGGCGATCACCGCCGACGGCGCCGTCACCGAGGACGCGAGCGAGGAGGCGCTGTTCAACAGCATCAGCGGCCTGACCCTCGGAGACTACGTGCCGGACGGTCCGCAGGCCGACGCCGCGGACGCCAAGACGTTCCAGTACGACTACGAGCGCGTCTACGCCGACTGGGAGATCCTGGTCAGCACCCCGCTCCCGGCGCACGTGGTCGCCGAGCAGATCGGCATCACCACCGAGGAGCTCGTCACCGCGATCCAGGAGGTCGACATGGACGTCCTCGAGGACGCCGTCGAGTTCTGGAACACGGGCTGGCTCTCCGAGACGCCGGGCGAGCTGCCCGACCCGGCGCTGGTCCCCTCCTCCGGCCCCTACATGTTCAAGGAGGACGGTTGGGTCGCCGGTCAGTCCATCACCCTGACGGCCAACGAGAACTACTGGGGCCCGCCGGCCGCGACCCAGGACGTCACGTTCCGGTTCGCCGCGGCGGACACCCACGTCCAGGCCCTGCAGAACGGTGACCTCGACGTCATCGAGCCGCAGGCCACCGTGGACACGGTGGACCAGCTCGAGCAGCTCGGTTCGCAGGTCACCGTCACCACCGGCCAGACGCTGACCTGGGAGCACCTCGACTTCAACTTCAACAACGGCATCTTCTCCGAGAGCCTGGACGCCCGCGAGGCGTTCGCCTACTGCGTGCCGCGCCAGAAGATCGTCGACGACCTGATCAAGCCGATCGACGACACCGCCGTGGTCATGAACGCCCGCGAGGTGTTCCCGTTCCAGACGGAGAAGTACGACGAGATCGTGGCCGAGTCGTACGACGGCCGCTACGACGAGGTCGACCTGGAGACGGCCAAGGAGAAGTTCGCGGCCGCCGGTCTCGAGGAGGGCACCGAGGTCCGCATCGGCTACTCCGCGCCCAACCCGCGCCGCGCCGACGAGATCGCCTCGATCAAGGCGTCGTGCGACCAGGTGGGCTTCGACATCGTCGACACCGGCTCGCCGGAGTTCTTCGACAAGGACCTGCCCAACGGTGACTACGAGGTCGCGCTGTTCGCCTGGGCCGGCTCGGGCCAGAAGGCCTCCGGTCAGAACATCTACGCGACCGGCCAGCCGCAGAACTACGGCGGCTACTCGGACGAGGTCGTCGACGAGGCGTGGGAGACCCTCGCCTCGACCGCCGACGAGGCGGTGCACGTCGAGCAGACCAAGGTGATCGAGAAGCAGCTCTGGGACACGCTGTTCGGCATCCCGCTGTTCGCTCACCCGGGTGTCGGTGCGTACAGCTCCGACCTCGAGAACGTGCGTGACACGGCCGCGCAGTCGGGCATCGTGTGGAACGCGGAGCAGTGGGCTCGCGCGTCCTGACGTCCTGACCGCCTGAGAGGCACGCGCGTGCGGGGACAGGGGAGCTCCCCTGTCCCCGCACGCCTGCCCGATCGTGAAGGGGCACCTCGTGCTCAAGTTCAACCTCCGCCGCCTGGGCATCTCCGCCCACGTCCTGCTGGCGGCGTCGTTCCTCATGTTCGTCCTCACCGTGAACTCCGGTGACCCGCTCAAGGACCTGCGCGAGAGCAACGCGGACAACAAGCAGCAGCTCATCGACGCGCGCGTCGATCACATGGGGCTCGACGACCCGGACGTGGTCCGCTACGTGGACTGGCTCGCCGGCGTCGGCCAGTGCTTCACGGGCACCTGCGACCTCGGCACCACCGTCACCGGCGCCAACGTCCTCGACCTGACCGCGCAAGCCGCGACCTCGACGCTCCGGCTGGTCACGGCGGCCACCCTTCTCGCCATCGTCGTCGGGATCGCCGTCGGGATCATCTCCGCCATCCGCCAGTACTCCGGGTTCGACTACTCGGTGACGTTCCTCGCCTTCCTCTTCTTCTCGCTGCCGGTGTTCTGGGCGGCGGTCCTCCTGAAGGAGTACGGCGCGATCCGGTTCAACGACTGGATAGCCGGTGGCGACATGAAACCGCTGATGATCTTCGGCACAGCGGCCGTCGCCGGAGTGGTCGTCGGAGCGGTGCTCGGCGGCTCCTGGCGACGCATCCTGAGCACCGGTGCGGTGACCTTCGCGTTCGTCGCTCTCGTGCTGTGGGTGCTGAACGCCCTTGACTGGTTCCGCAACCCGTTCTTCGGCCTCGGCATGGTGCTGCTGACGTCGCTCGGTGCCGCCGTCCTGGTGACCGCCATCGTCGCCGGGCTCGGCAACCGCCGCGTGCTGTACGCGGCGCTGACCACCGCCGTCGTCGGCGCCCTCAGCTACCTCGCCTTCGCCGGGATCCTGCTCGAACCGTCGTCGTGGTGGGTCCTCATCGGGCTGTTCCTGCTCGCCGTGGTCGTCTCGATCGGCATCGGCGCCGCCTGGGGCGGCTACGCACGCAAGCAGGCGATGCTGATCTCCGGTATCACCGGTGCCATCACCTCGCTGGTCATCGTGTTCGACATCCTCGTGGCCAGCTGGGCGAGCTTCCTGCAGCTCAAGTCGCGGCCGATCTCGACGATCGGCTCGGAGACGCCGAACTTCTCGGGCGACTTCTGGGAGTCGGTGCTGGACACCGGCATGCAGCTCGTGCTGCCCACCGTGGTCCTGACCCTCATCTCGGTCGCGTCGTACTCCCGTTACACCCGCTCGTCCATGCTCGAGGTGATGAACCAGGACTACGTGCGCACCGCGCGGTCCAAGGGACTCTCCGAGCGGGCGGTCGTCACCAAGCACGCCTTCCGCAACGCGCTGATCCCCATCACGACGATCGTGGCGTTCGACTTCGCCGGGCTCATCGGCGGCGCGGTGATCACCGAGAGCGTGTTCGGCTGGAAGGGCATGGGGGCCATGTTCCGTGAGGGTCTCGACCGCGTCGACCCCGCCCCGGTGATGGCGTTCTTCCTGGTGACCGGTACCGCGGCGATCCTGATGAACATGCTCGCCGACATCGCCTACGCCTACCTCGACCCACGGATCCGGCGGTGAGACCCATGACCGGAACCCGTACGCCTCACACCCGCGGAGCGAGCCATGACTGACCTCCAGACACCTCCGGCGCAGGAGAAGTCCTACAGCCAGGGCCAGCTCGTCCGGATGCGGTTCTTCCGCCACCGGGGCGCGATCGTCGCCATGGTCGTGCTGGCCGTCATCGTCCTCGTCGCCTTCACGTCCATCGGGATCGGCCCGATCCCGGGGTGGTGGGACAAGGTCCCCGAGGCTCCGTACGAGAAGATCGGCACGGGCGCCCCCACGTGGGAGCACCCGTTCGGCCAGGACACCATCGGCAAGGACTACTTCGCCCTGGTGATGCTCGGCACCCAGAAGTCGCTCATCATCGCGTTCGGCGTCGGCGTCATCTCCACGCTCATCGGCACGGTGGTCGGCGCCGTGGCCGGCTACTTCCGCGGCTGGCTCGAGTCGCTGCTCATGCGCCTGACCGACCTGCTCCTGGTCATCCCGCTGCTGGTGCTCGCCGCCGTCCTCGGCAAGATGGCGAGCGCCTGGGGGATCTGGGGGCTGACCATCGTGCTCGGCATCGTGCTGTGGACGTCCCTGGCCCGGCTGGTGCGCGGGGAGATGCTCTCGCTGCGGGAGCGCGACTTCGTCGTCGCGGCCACGGCCGTCGGCACCGGCAGCGGCCGCATCATCTTCAAGCACATCCTGCCCAACGCCATCGGCACCATCATCGTCTCGGCGACGCTGACCATCTCCTCCGCGATCCTGCTCGAGACGTCGCTGAGCTACCTCGGCTACGGCGTGCAGGCACCCGACACCTCGCTGGGCCTGCTCATCTCCGACTACCAGACGGCGTTCACCACGCGCCCGTGGCTGTTCTGGTGGCCGGGTCTGATGATCCTCGCCATCGCCCTGACCGTGAACTTCATCGGCGACGGCCTGCGCGACGCCTTCGACCCCCGCCAGAACAGGACCAAGGCCTGATGACCACCCTCGACATCACCTCGTCGTCCGACGCCACCTCCACCGGCGCCGCCGTCCTGTCGTTCACCGACCTCGAGGTCACGTTCGGCACGGAGTTCGGTGACGTCCACGCCGTCAAGGGGGTCTCGCTCGAGGTCCGTCCCGGCGAGGTCGTCGCGCTCGTGGGCGAGTCCGGTTCCGGGAAGTCCGTCACGTCCACGACGGCGCTGGGGCTGCTCCCGGCCAACGCCCGGGTCTCCGGCACGGTCCGGGTCGGCGACAAGGTCGTCGGCGAGCTGGACCAGGCGGGCCTGCGCACGATGCGCGGCAACGACATCGCCATGGTGTTCCAGGAGCCGATGACGGCGCTCAACCCGGTGCTGACCATCGGCGACCAGCTCACCGAGGCGCTCCAGCTCCACGGGATCGCCTACGGCAAGCAGGCGATGGCCCGTGCGGCGGACCTGCTGCGGATGGTGGGCATCCCGGAACCGGAGCGACGGCTCAAGCAGTACCCGCACGAGCTCTCGGGCGGGCAGCGCCAGCGCGTCGTCATCGCGATGGCGATCTCCTGCGACCCCAAGGTCATCGTCGCCGACGAGCCGACCACGGCCCTCGACGTCACGGTGCAGGCGGACATCCTCGACCTGCTGCGATCGCTGAAGGACAAGCTGGACACCGGCATCCTGCTGATCACCCACAACATGGGCGTGGTGGCGGACATGGCCGACCGCGTCGCGGTGATGCTCCGGGGCGACCTCGTGGAGACGGGCACCGCCGAGCAGGTCCTGACGAACCCGCAGCACGAGTACACGAAGAAGCTCCTCGGTGCGGTGCCCCACCTGGGGGAGGGCGTCGGCCAGGCCGAGGTCGCCGCGGGGCAGGCGAGCGAGCCCGGTCGTGTGAAGCCGGCGCTGGCCCTCGACAACCTGGTCATCGAGTACCACCGTCTGGGCAAGCCTGCGTTCCGCGCCGTCGACGACGTCTCGTTCACCGTCGGTCCGGGCGAGATCGTCGGTCTGGTCGGCGAGTCGGGCTCGGGCAAGTCCACCATCGGCAAGTGCGCGCTGGGGCTTATCCCGGCGGTCTCGGGCGGTGTGCGGATCCTCGGCGAGGACTACGCCGCGCTCGGCAAGAAGCAGCTCAAGGCGCTGCGCCGCCGGATCGGCGTCGTGTTCCAGGACCCGGCCGCCTCGATCAACCCCCGGTTCCCGGTGGGCGAGGCGATCGCGGAGCCGCTCGCCGTGCACCAGGTGGGTGACGCCGCGTCCCGTCACGACCGGGTGCTCGAGCTGTTGGACGCCGTCGAGCTGCCGCGCTCGTTCTACAACCGCTACCCGCATGAGCTCTCCGGCGGGCAGCGTCAGCGCGTCTCCATCGCGCGGGCGCTCACCCTGGAGCCGGAGCTCCTGGTCGCGGACGAGCCGACGTCGGCGCTCGACGTCTCGGTGCAGGCCTCGGTGCTGGACCTGTTCACGTCGTTGCAGCAGCAGTTCGGGTTCGCCTGCCTGTTCGTGAGCCACGACCTGGCGGTCATCGACCTGCTGGCCCACAAGGTCGTCGTGCTGCAGGGCGGGCGCATCGTGGAGCAGGGGGACCGGGACGCGGTGCTGCGCAACCCGCGCGAGGACTACACGAGGCGGCTGCTGGCGGCTGCTCCGGTGCCGGACCCTGCCGAGCAGAAGCAGCGGCGCGAGGACCGCCACCGGCTCCTCGCCGAGCTCGGCGACGAGATCGTCGAGCTGCGCGTCGGCGGCTGAATGGGCTATCTGCGGCGTCGGGCCGGGGCTCACCTCGGCCTGCTGAGCCTGGTCGCCCTGCTCGTCGCCGTGGTCGCGGCGACGAGCGGGGTGATGCTGGGCGCCGTGGTCGCGTCGACCACGGACGCCGCACGCACGGCCCTGGCGGAGCCCGAGCCGGCGACCCTGACCGTGACGACGCGCGTCGCGCCGGACGCCGCCGCGCAGGACGCGCGCGTCCGTGACCTGGTCGACGAGGTCTTCGACGGCGCGCCGCTCGACGTGGCCCGGTCCGAGACCCCGGACGGCACCGACACCCCGTTCGCCACGTGGCGGGTCACGCCGGACCTCGAGGCGTTCACGTCGGGCCACGCCGCCGGCCTCGCCGCCGGTGGTGACGGACTGCGGACCGCCCTGCGGGAGGCCGACGGCGTGGCGGTGCGTGGCGTCGTCGTCGAGGGCGACCTCGGCGAACGGGCCGCGGTGGTGCACGCCGCCCAGCGGGACGCGGGCGCGGTCGCCGCGGTGCCCGTGGTCCTGCTCGCCCTGACCGCGGTGGTGGCGCTGACACAGGTCGCGCGGCTCCTCGCGGCGACCCGCGAGACCGAGGCGGAGATCCTCGTGGCCCGTGGCGCGGCGCCGCGGCAGCTCACGGCGGCGGGCCTCCTCGAGGCCGCCGTCGTCGGTGTGCTCGCGTCGGGCGCCGGCACGGCGCTCGCGGTGGGCGTGCTCGCGGTCCGTGGCGCGGCACCGACGGCGAGCGTCGCGTGGACGGGCGCCCTGACGGCGGTGGGTTCCGTCGTCGTCCTGACCGCCGTCGTCGCGCTGCAGGCGCGCGCCGTCGCCCGTCGCGAGGTCACCGACCGGTCGGGGCGCCTGCGGCAGGTCGCCGCGCTCGGCACCGTGGTCGCCGCCGTCGCGCTCGGTGCGGCCGGGTTGCTGCGCCTGCGAACCCTCGGCTCGCCGCTCGTCGTCGTGCCCGACGGCGCCCGCACCGACCCGCTCGCGGCCGCGGCCCCGGCGCTGGTCCTGGCGGCCCTGGGCGTGGTCGTCCTCGCGCTGCTCGGTCCGGGCGCGCGCCTGTGGTCGGCCCTGGCCGCACGGGGGCGGGGCACGACGGCGGTGCTCGCCGCCCGGCAGGTGGCGCGGCGCCTGCGGGTGGTGGTCGTGGGCGTGGTGCTGCTGGTGCTCGCCTCGGGTTCGGCCGTGCTGGCGGGCGCCTACGCCGGGACGTCGGAGCAGGCGCGCGCCGACGCGATCGCGCAGCGGGTCGGGACCGACGTGCGGGTGACCGTGCCGGCGCCCGGTCGGCTGAGTGCCGAGCGGCCACCGCCACGCGCCGACGAGCTGGCGGCCCTCGACGGCGTGGCCGCCGCGGCGCCGGCGCTGGTCGCCGACGCGACCGTCCAGGGTGCGACCGTCGGACTCACGGCCCTGGCGGCCGACCGGGTGTCGGCCGTGGTGCGCACCCCCGACGCCGCCCCGCTGTCCGCGATGCTGCGCGGCGACGACCCGTTCGCCACGGCCCCGTCGGTGCCGGACGACGCGACGGGCCTGGTCCTGGCGCTGGACGCGTCCGTGACGAGCGACGTCGACCTGCAGGCGCCTCAGGAGCTGCCCACTGACGTCCTCGAGGAGCTGGAGGAGGCGGCGGCCACGGAGACCATCGAGGTCGAGGTGTCGGCCTGGCTGGCCGCGGCCGACGGGTCCCTCACGGTCGTCGAGGCGGGCACCACCGAGCTGCCCGAGGGGTCGAGCACGGCGAGCCTGACGGCGGACCTCCCGGCAGGCGTGCCGCCCGGTGCTCGCCTGGTGGCGCTCGACGTCGGGTTCGACGGCGTGCCCTGGCCGCGCGAGACGGCCCTCGCCGTGTCGGTCGCGGCGACGGTGCCGGGCGGCGGCGCGTCCGCCGAGGTGCCGCTCGAGGTGTCGGCCGCCGCCTGGGCCCCGGCGGACATCGGGTCGGTCCGGTTCGAGACGCCGGCCGACGGCACGCTCGGGATCGACGCGGTGCTGGACTCGAACCACGCCTCGCGGCTGCGCCTCGTCGCCACGGACCCTGCTACCCCCGCCGCGACGCCGGTCCCCGCGGTGGTCAGCGAGGCGGCCGCCCAACGGTGGGACCTCGCGATGGGTGACACCGTCGAGGCCACGACGGCGGGCTCCACGGTCCCGCTGCGGGTGGTCGGTGTGACGGCGGCGGTGCCGGGCCAGACGCACCCCGAGGCAGCCCTGGTGGACCTCGCCACGCTCGACGCGTCGCTCCTGCGCGCCGCCGCGCAGCTCCCGCGGCCCGCCGAGGTCTGGCTGGCCGCGTCGGACCCCGACGACGCAGGCGCGGTGGAACGCCTCGCCGCCACGGCCCGGTCCGCGGCCGCGGCGTCGGCCGCGGAGCCGCAGGACGTGGAGGTCGTCACGGCTGGCGGCGGTGGCGTGGACGCCGCCGCGCCGGTGCGCCTCGCCTTCACGCTCGCCGCGGCAGGAGCGGCGGCGCTCGCCGTCGTCGGGCTGGCGGTCGTGGCGGTCGCCGGTCTGTCGGGCCGGCGGGACGAGGTCGTCGTGCTGCGCGCCGCGGGCCTGGGGCCACGCTCCCAGGCGGCCGGGCGCGCGCTCGAGGCGGCGGTGGTCGGCGTCGTCGCCCTGGGCGCCGGGATCCTGGCGGGGTGGTCCGTCGCCGCCGCGACGGTCCCCGGCCTGGTGGGAGCCACGCTCGGCAGCCTCGCCGTCGGCACCGCGCAGCCCGCGCTCGTCGTGGACGCGGGCACGGTGGTGGCCCTGACCGGCACCGCAGCCCTGGGGACGGCCGCCGTCGCCGCCGTCGTCGCGGTACGGGTCGCGGTGCAGGCGCGAGACACGACCTACCGCCCGGAGGTGCGATGAGCTTCCTGCTGCTGGTCCGCCGCCACCTGCGCACGGCTGCCGGACCGACCGTCGCGCTCGCCGTCGTCGCGCTGCTCGCGGCCGCGGTGACGTCGGCCGTGCCGCGCGCCGTCGCGAGCCTGCACGCGGAGCAGCTCGCGCACGCCACGGCCCAGGCCTCGGCGATCGCCCGGGACGTCATCGCCACGAGCCCCGGCGTCCCGGGGTACGGCGAGGGCTACGTGGCCTACGACGGTCCGGTCCTGGGCGGGGCGGGGGCCGCGCCGGTCGAACCTCCCCAGCCGGACCTGGCCGGCTACCGCGACGGTCTGCGGGACCTGGCCGCCGGCCAGCCGCAGCCGCTGGCGGGCGTCCTGGGTGAGCCGGACCTCATCACCTCCGGCGAGCGCGTCGACGTCGAGCGGGTCGAGGGCAACGACGTCGCCTCGCCGTGGATCATCCTGCGCGCGGGCCCCACGGCGCGCGACCAGGTGGAGCTCGTCGAGGGCAGGTGGCCCGAGCCGACCCCCGTGGTGTCCGACCGGCACGCGCTGCTGCCCGGCGCCGACGGCGTGGTGGACGTCGAGCCCGTGCCCGTCGAGGTCGCCATGTCGACGGCGAGCGCCGCGGAGCTCGGCTGGACCCTCGGCTCCGTGCACCCGACCGGCGACCCGCTGCTGCCGCCCGCCGAGCTCGTCGGCATCTGGGAGCCTCGGGACGCGGGCTCCGACTACTGGGTGCACGGCCCGCTCGCGGTGACGCCGGAGGTCGTCATCGACCCGAACATCGGCAAGATCGCCACGGCCGCCGTCTTCGCCGACCCGGGCACGCTGGGCGCCTGGGTCGCCAGCCCGACCACCCGGATCTGGTACCCGGTCGACACCGGCGCGGTCACGTCGGCGCAGGCCCTCACGCTCCTGGCCCAGCTCCGGGGCCTCACCGCCACGACGTCGACGCCGGTGGCGGGGGACGCCGTCGTGCTGGAACCGGACTCCGGGTTGGTCGACGTGCTCCAGCGGGTGCTGGGCCAGCGTCAGGGGGTGGACGCGATCGTCGCGGTGCTCGCCGTCGGCCCGCTCGGCGCCCTGGTGGCGGTGCTGGTGCTGGCGGCCCGGCTCGTCCTCGAGCGCCGCCGTGGCGCGTTGGCGCTGGTGCGGGCGCGTGGGGCGTCGAGCCTCTGGGTACGGGGGGTGGTGGCCGCCGAGGGCCTCGTCGCCGGCCTGCCCGCGGCCGTCGCGGGGGCGGCGCTCGGGCTGGCCGCCGTGCCGGGCGCGGTCACGCCGGGCCAGGTGCTCGCGGTGCTCGCCTGCGGGCTGGCCCCGGCGGTCGCGCTGGGTGCCGTCGCGTCCTCGCGCGGGCTGCGCGACCAGCGGGCGGACCTCGACGCGGTGCCCGCCCGACGGCGGCGCGGCCGGTTGCTCGCGGAGGGCGCCGTCGCGCTCGCGGCGGGCCTGACCACGTGGCTGGCGCTCGACCGGGGTGTCGTCACCGGCGCGGCCGGCACCGGGCCCGCCGTCGACCCGCTGATCGTCGCCGCACCGCTGCTGGTCAGCCTGACGGCGGCGCTGGTCGTGGTGCGGCTGGTGCCGCCCGCCGTGCGGGGGATCGAGCAGGTGCTGGCCCGCCGGGCCGACCTGGTGCCGTTCCTCGGTGCCGCCCGCGTGCGGCGCGACGCCGCCGGAGGGCTGGTGCCGGCCCTGGCCCTCGTGCTCGCGGTGGGTGTCGCCGCCTCCTCGACGGTGCTGGCCACCACGGTGCGCGACGGCGTCACCCGCCAGGCGTGGGGCACGGTCGGCGCCGACGTGCGGGTGGCCGGCCCGCTCATGGACGACGAGACGGTCTCGGCGCTCGCCGGCGTCACCGGGGTGGCGGCGGTCGCGCCGGTGCTCGACCTGGGCCGGGTCCAGGTCGGGACCGCGAGCGGGACGGCATCGGTCACCGTGTACGCGACCGATGCCGCGGCCCTCGCGGCCGTGCAGGCCGACGTGCCGGGCGCGCCGACCCGGTCGGCGGAGCTCGTGCAGCCGGCCGGCGACGCGCTGCCGGCGATCGTGGCCGGCGACCTCGCGGAAGGTCCGTCGCGGTGGCCGGGCGGGGCGGAGATCGAGGTGCTCGAGCAGGTCGACCGGCTCCCGGGCTTCCCGCCGGCGACCGCCGCGCTGCTCGTCGACGCCGTGGCCGTCGAGCGGCTCGACGTCGACCCGGGCTTCTCCCGCCTCGCTCTGCTGGGCCTCGACGACGGCGCCACGGCAGCCGACCGGGCCCGTGCGGAGCAGGAGATCTTGGCGGTCGAGCCGAACGCCGTCGTCGACGACCCGACGGACGGCGAGCAGGAGCTGCTCGCCTCGCCGTCGGCGGCAGGCCTGCAGGTCGCCTTCGTGCTCGCGGTGGCCCTGTCGGTCCTGCTGAGCGCCGCGGTCGTGCTGCTCGCCCTGGTGCTGGCGGCACCGGCACGGCGGCGCCTGCTGGCCGTGCTGCGCACGCTCGGGCTGCCCCGCGGGGCCGAACGGGGGATCGTGGCGTGGGAGACGGCGCCGTGGACGGCGGCCGGCCTGCTCGCCGGGGGAGCGCTGGGCTGGGCCGTGCCCGCGCTCGTGCTCGCCGTCGTCGACCTCACCCCGCTGACCGGCGGCGACAGCGCTCCGGCGCTCGCCGCCGACCCGCTCTGGCTCGGGGCGCTCGGCCTCGGGCTGCTCCTCGTCGTGGCGGCCGGGACCGCCGTCGCGGGGACGCTGGGGCGCCGGCACGACGTCGACCACCTGCGGGCCGGGACGGACTGAGGCGATGGAACCGGGAGGGACGGACGCATGAGCGAGATCCTGTGCAGCGGGCTGGTGCGCATCTTCGCCACCGACGGCGTGGAGGTGCAGGCCCTGCAAGGGCTGGACCTGCGCCTCGAGGCGGGAGAGCTGGTCGCCGTGGTGGGGGCCTCGGGCTCGGGGAAGTCCACGCTGCTGGGCATCCTGTCCGGGCTGGACACCCCGACCGGGGGATCGGCCGTCGTGGCGGGTACGGACCTGCTGACCATGTCGAGGCGGGAGCGGGTGCGCTACCAGCGCCACGCCGTCGGGTTCGTCTGGCAGCAGACGTCCCGCAACCTGCTGCCGTACCTGACGGCCGCGCAGAACGTGCGGCTCGTGCTGGACCTGGCCCGGTCGCCGCGGGGCGAGCGGGACGAGCGGGTGGCCGAGCTGCTCGACCTGCTGGGGGTGGCCGACCTCGCCGACCGGCTCCCGGCCGAGATGTCCGGCGGCCAGCAGCAGCGCGTGGCCATCGCGGTGGCGGTCGCCAACCGTCCCCGGGTGCTGCTCGCCGACGAGCCGACCGGTGAGCTGGACGAGGCCACGAGCGTGGAGGTGCTGGAGGCGCTGCGCGCCGTCAACGCGGCCACCGGGGTGACCACGCTCATCGTCACCCACGACCCCACCGTCTCCGAGCACGTGGCCCGCACCGTGCAGATCCGCGACGGCCGCACCGCCACCGAGGTGCTGCGCCGCACGGAGACCGACGACGAGGGCGTGGAGCGGCACGTCGCGCAGGAGTTCGCGGTGCTCGACCGGGTGGGGCGCCTGCAGCTGCCGACGGACTTCGTCGCGGCGCTGGACCTGCGCGACCGGGTGCGGCTCGCCCTGGAGCCGGACCACGTCCAGGTCCGGCCGGACGCTTCCGAGGAGGGGGACCGATGACGGCGGTACCGGGCACGACGACGGCGCTCGCGGCGACGGAGGTGACGCGCACCTTCGGCAGCGGGCCGGCCGCCGTGCACGCGCTGCGCGGGGTGAGCCTCACGGTGGGGCCGGGTGAGCTGCTGGTGGTCCGCGGCCCCTCCGGGTCGGGCAAGACGACGCTGCTGAACGTGCTCGGCGGGCTGGACGCGCCGTCGTCGGGCCAGGTGTGGCTGGGCACGCGCGAGCTGACGGCGATGCGTCCGGACGAGGTGCTCGCCGTGCGCCGGGACGAGATCGGCTACGTGTTCCAGGCGTTCGGGCTGCTGCCGGTGCTGTCCGCGGCGGAGAACGTGGAGGTACCGTTGCGGCTGCGGCGCACACCCCCGGCCGAGCGGGCGCGCCGGGTGGCCGAGGTCCTGGACCGGGTCGGCCTGTCGGAGCACGCCGCCCAGCGGCCCTACGAGCTCTCGGGCGGGCAGCAGCAACGGGTCGGGATCGCCCGGGCCCTGGTGGCGGCTCCGCGCGTGCTGCTCGCCGACGAGCCGACCGGTCAGCTCGACTCCGCCACGGCGCTGCGGGTGATGGACCTGCTGCGCGAGCTGGTGCACACCCAGCGGGTGGCGGCCGTGGTGACCACCCACGACCCGGAGCTGGTGGCGCGGGCCGACCGTGTGGTGGACCTGCACGACGGTCGGCTGATGTGACGTGCGTCCCGGTCGCGAACCGGACGAATGTCGCATCCGGCGCCTCGGAAAGCGCTTGCGCAGGCCCCCGGGTTTCGTCAGCGTTCCAATCGGGTCACGATCGAGGCACCCTGTCGCCGACGAGTGACCCGGGACACGATCGAGGGGTTAGGCTCCTTCCCGCATCGTGCCGTGAGCGCCCATCCGCGCCAGGGCACCACCGCGCCCGGACATCCATGCCGGGAGCGTGCACACCTACTCAGGAGGACACGTGACACCTCGACGACGTCTAGCAGGCATCGGCGCCTTCACCCTGGCCTCGGCACTGCTGCTCTCTGCGTGCGGAGACTCGGGCTCCGACGAAGGCGACTCGACCGCGGAGGGCGACGGCGCCAGCACCGGCATCGTCTCCGTCAACAGCGGTGAGCCCCAGAACCCCCTGACCCCCGGCATGACCAACGAGGTCTACGGCGGTCTCGTGGTGAAGAACATCTACTCCGGTCTGGTCTACTACGACGCCGACGGCGCCGCGCAGAACGAGATCGCCGAGTCGATCGAGACCGAGGACAACAAGTCCTGGACGATCACGATCCAGGACGGCTGGACCTTCTCCGACGGCACGCCGGTCACGGCCGCCAGCTTCGTGGACGCGTGGAAGTTCATCGCGAACCTGGACAACGCCCAGAACCAGCAGTACTTCTTCAACGGCTTCGCCGGCTTCTCGGACTCGGAGGCCTCCGACATCGAGGTCGAGGCCGTCGACGAGACCACGTTCACCGCGGAGCTCGCCGAGCCGTCGGCCGACTTCCCCCTCTGGTTGGGCTACACGGCGTTCTTCCCGATGCCCGAGGCCTTCTTCGAGGACCCGGACTCGTTCGGCGAGACGCCGATCGGCGCCGGCCCCTACGAGCTGGAGAGCTGGGAGCACGACAGCCTCATCACGCTCATCCCGCGTGAGGGCTACGAGGGTCCGCGCCAGCCCGCCAACGGCGGCATCGAGATGGTGGCGTACACCGAGGAGGACACGGCGTACAACGACATGCTCGACGGCAACCTCGACGTGCTGCCGAACGTGCCGTCGTCGGCGTTCGCGACCTTCGAGGAGCAGCTCGGCGAGCGGGCGGTCAACCAGCCGGCCGCGCTCATCCAGGTCGTCAACGTGCCCGAGTGGCTCCCCGAGTTCCAGGGTGAGGCCGGCGTGATGCGCCGCCAGGCGATCTCGATGGCGATCGACCGCGACACCATCACCGAGACGCTCTACAACGGCTCGCGCACCCCGGCGACCGACTTCACCTCGCCGGTCATCGACGGCTACTCGGAGGACATCCCCGGCTCGGAGGTGCTCGAGTACGACCCCGCGGGCGCCAAGGAGCTGTGGGACGAGGCCGAGAGCATGGAGTCCGTCGGCGACGACTACACGCTGAAGATCGCCTCTAACGCCGACTCCGACCACCAGGACTGGGTCGACGCGGTGTGCAACACCATCCGCCAGGACCTGGAGATCGGCTGCGAGTTCGCGCCGTACACCACGTTCGACGAGTTCCTCAACGCCCGCGACTCGGGCGAGGTCGAGGGCCTCTTCCGCGGTGGCTGGCAGGCCGACTGGCCGTCGATGAGCAACTTCCTGGGCCCGATCTACGGCTCGGGAGCCGGCTCGAACGACGCGCAGTACTCCTCCGAGGAGTTCGACGCCAAGCTGGCCGAGGCCGGCGCGGCCCCGGACACCGAGACGGCGACCGAGCTCTACAAGGAGGCCCAGGAGATCCTGTTCCAGGACCTGCCGGGCATCCCGCTGTGGTACCAGAACGCGACCGGTGGCTACGCCGACACGGTCGAGAACGTTCAGTTCGGCTGGGACAGCGACCCGATCCTGTACCAGATCACCAAGGAGTGACCCGCTGACCGGACGCCGTCCTCGCACCTGCGGGGGCGGCGTCCTGTCGCGAGAGTTTCCGAGTGGTCGGCGTCGTCCGGTACGGTCTGACGTCGACCACTCGACGTGCGGGGCCACGGACCGTCCACCGACGCCCTCCGCCCCTCCCGCCGTTCGCGGCTGCGACGCCGTGACGAGACAGAACCCGTAACCTGGGGTGAACCTCCAGGTACACGAGGAGACAACTTCGCATGCTCTGGTATCTCGGACGCAGGCTCCTGCAGGTGATCCCTGTGTTCCTGGGGGCCACCCTCCTGCTGTACGCCATGGTCTTCCTGCGACCCGGCGACCCGGTGGCCGCGCTCGGTGGTGAACGCGGTCTGCCCGAGGCGGTGCAGGAGCAGATCCGCGCCGAGTACAACCTCGACAAGCCCTTCGTCATCCAGTACCTGCTGTTCCTGCGCGGCGTGGTGACGCTCGACTTCGGTGTCGACTTCCGGGGCCGCGAGATCACCGACGTGATCGCCAACGCCTTCCCGGTGACGATCCAGCTCGCCCTCATGGCGCTGGCCTTCGAGGCGATCTTCGGCATCGGCTTCGGGCTCGTCGCCGGCATGCGCAAGGGCGGGATCTTCGACGGCAGCGCCCTGGTGGTGAGCCTCATCTTCATCGCGGTGCCGACGTTCGTGGTCGGTTTCGTCATGCAGATCGTCGTCGGCGTCCGGCTCGGCTGGCTGCCCGTCAGCGCCGGACGAGATCCCGACTTCATCAGTCTGCTGATGCCTGCGATGGTGCTCGCCGCGGTCTCCTTCGCCTACGTGCTGCGGCTCACCCGCACCTCCGTGGCGGAGAACATGTCGGCCGACTACGTCCGCACGGCCCGCGCGCGCGGCCTGCGCCGCTCCGAGGTGACCGGGCGCCACGTGCTGCGCAACTCGCTGATCCCCGTGGTGACGTTCCTCGGTGCCGACATCGGCGCCCTGATGTCCGGCGCGATCATCACCGAGGGCATCTTCAACATCAACGGCGTGGGCGGCACACTCTACGACGCGATCATCCGCGGCGAGAGCGTGACCGTCGTGTCGCTGACCACCGTGCTGGTGCTGGTCTACATCGCGGCGAACCTGCTCGTGGACCTGCTGTACGCCGCCCTCGACCCGAGGATCCGTTATGCCTGACAACCGCTACGAGAACCCGGGCGGGTCGGTGACGCCGACCCCGCGGCCCGGGCAGGAACGCTACGTCGCACCGATCGACGAGGGCGGTCTCGGCGCCGTCGACGCGGTGAAGGCCGACGACGCACCGACCAGCCTCTGGCGGGACGCCTGGCACCAGATGCGTGGCCGGTGGCTGTTCTGGATCTCGGCCGCGATCATCGTCCTCGTCGTCCTCGTCGCCGCGTTCCCCGGGCTCTTCACGTCGTTGAACCCGCGCGTCTGCAACCTGGCCGACGCGCTGGGCGGTCCGCAGGCCGGCCACCCCTTCGGGTTCGACCGGCAGGGCTGCGACATCTACACGCGCACCATCTTCGGGGCGCGGGCGTCCGTCGTCGTCGGCGTGCTCGCCACGACGATGGTCGTGGTCCTCGGTACCGCGATCGGCGCGGTCGCCGGGTACTACGGCAAGTGGTTCGACACGATCCTGAGCCGCATCACGGACATCTTCTTCGCCATCCCGCTGGTGCTCGCAGCCATCGTCATCATGTCGGTGACGACCAACCGCACGTCCTTCACCGTGGCGTTCGTCCTCGCGCTGTTCGGGTGGACGCAGATCGCCCGGATCACCCGCGGCACCGTGCTGTCGGTGAAGAACAACGAGTTCGTCACCGCTGCCCGGTCCCTCGGCATGGGCCGCGGACAGATCCTGTGGAAGCACGTGCTGCCGAACTCCGCGGCGCCGATCATCGTCTACGCGACGGTCGCGCTCGGTCAGTTCATCGTCGCCGAGGCGACGCTGAGCTTCCTCGGCATCGGCCTGCCGCCGTCCACGGTCTCCTGGGGTGGTGACATCTCCGCCGCGCAGGGTGCGATCCGTACCGCGCCGGAGATCCTCCTCTATCCGGCTGGCGGCCTCGCCCTGACGGTGCTCGGCTTCATGATGATGGGCGACGTCGTGCGCGACGCCCTCGACCCGAAGGCTCGCAAGCGATGACGACCCAGTTCCCCGTGACGAACGAGGGCGCCGACGGCACCGCCGGTCCCGCGCCCTTCGACCCCAGCAAGCCGCTGCTCGAGATCCGCGACCTGGAGATCTCCTTCACCACCGGTGCCGGCGAGGTGAAGGCCGTCCGCGGGGCGGACCTCACCGTCTACCCTGGGCAGAGCGTGGCCATCGTCGGCGAGTCCGGCTCCGGCAAGTCGACCACGGCGGCCGCCATCATCGACCTGCTCCCGGGCACCGGCAAGGTCACCGAGGGCTCCATCCGGTTCGAGGGCCGCGACCTGGTCACGGCCTCCCGGGCCGAGAAGGAGGCGCTGCGCGGACGCGCGATCGGCCTGGTTCCCCAGGACCCGATGTCCAACCTCAACCCGGTGTGGCGTATCGGCACCCAGGTCGAGGAGGCCCTCAAGGCCAACGGGTTCAAGGGGTCGAAGACCGCGCTGCGCGCGCGGGTCGCCGAGGTGCTCGCCGAGGCCGGCCTGCCCGACGCCGCGCGCCGCGCCCGGCAGTACCCGCACGAGTTCTCCGGCGGGATGCGGCAGCGGGCGCTGATCGGCATCGGCCTCGCCTCGCGGCCGCAGCTGCTCATCGCCGACGAGCCGACGTCGGCCCTCGACGTGACCGTGCAGCGCCAGATCCTCGACCACCTCGAGGGCATGACGCGAGACCTCGGGACGGCGCTGCTGTTCATCACGCACGACCTGGGGCTGGCCGCCGAGCGTGCCGAGCACCTGCTGGTCATGTTCAAGGGCAAGGTGGTCGAGTCCGGCCCCGCCCAGGCGATCCTCGCCGACCCGCAGCACCCGTACACGCAGCGGCTGGTCGCCTCCGCCCCGTCCCTGGCCTCGCGCCGCATCCAGACCGCGCACGTGCACGGCGAGGAGTCCGCGGAGCTGCTCGCCCACCACACGGACGAGCCGCCCGCCGTGGCGGGACCGGCCACCGTGGTCGAGGCCAAGAACCTCACCAAGGTGTTCCAGATCCGTGGACCGCGACCCGGCTCGTCGACCGACTTCACGGCCGTCGACGACGTCTCGTTCACGCTCGGTCGCGGGCGCACGCTCGCGATCGTGGGCGAGTCGGGCTCGGGGAAGTCCACGGCGGCCAACATGGTCCTCGGTCTGCTCGAACCGACGTCCGGGGCCGTGGAGTTCGACGGCGTGGACGTCGCCTCGCTGGGCACGAAGGAGGCGTTCGCCTTCCGTCGCCGCGTGCAGCCGGTTTTCCAGAACCCCTACGGCTCGCTCGACCCGATGTTCTCGATCTTCCGGTCCATCGAGGAGCCGCTCAAGCTGCACGGCGTCGGCTCGGCGAAGGAGCGCGAGGCCCGGGTGCGGGAGCTGCTGGACATGGTCTCGTTGCCGCAGTCGGCCATGCGGCGGTTCCCGAACGAGCTGTCGGGTGGCCAGCGGCAGCGCATCGCGATCGCGCGGGCCCTGGCGCTGAAGCCCGAGGTGGTGGTGCTCGACGAGGCCGTCTCGGCGCTCGACGTGCTCGTCCAGGCCCAGATCCTCGAGCTGCTGGGCGACCTGCAGACCGATCTCGGTCTGAGCTACCTGTTCATCACCCACGACCTCGCGGTGGTGCGCCAGATCGCCGACGACGTGGTGGTCATGCAGTCCGGGAAGGTCGTCGAGCAGGCCTCGACGGACGAGGTCTTCGACACGCCCCGCGAGCAGTACACGCGCGACCTGCTCGCAGCGATCCCCGGCGCACGCCTGGAGGGCGACGCCTTGGCCGGCTGACCGCTCTGTCGCCTCGCGCCGGCCGTCGGCGGGCCCCGGGGGACGAACAGCGCGAAGGTGATGACCATGACACGCCGACGATCGACGATCGCCCCCGCCGTGTTCTATCCGGCGGGCGGGCTGATCCTGCTCTTCGTCCTGGTCACGATGCTGGCCACCGACACCGTCGAACGCGTGATGGGCGAGCTGCAGGGCAAGGTCATCAACGGCTTCGGCTGGTACTACGTCGTCATCGTGGCGGCCTTCGTCCTCTTCGCGATCTGGATGGGCCTGAGCCGCTTCGGTGAGATCAGGCTCGGTCCCGACGATGAGGCCCCCGACTTCAAGCTGCCCGTGTGGTTCGCGATGCTGTTCGCGACCGGCATGGGCATCGGGCTCGTCTACTTCGGGGTCGCCGAGCCGCTGTCGCACTTCACCTCGCCGAAGCCCGGCGTCGCGGGGGAGGCCCCGGCGCTGGCGCAGGCGGCGATGGGGCAGACGTACCTGCACTGGGGCTTCCACGCGTGGGCGATCTACGTCGTGGTGGGCCTGGCCCTCGCATACTCGATCCACCGCAAGGGCCGGCCGGTGTCCATCCGGTGGGCGCTCGAGCCGATCCTGGGCGAGAAGCGGGTGCGGGGCTGGCTGGGGAACGTCATCGACGTGCTGGCGATCTTCGGCACCGTCTTCGGCGTCGCGACGTCTCTCGGCCTGGGCGTGCTGCAGATCGCCGCCGGGCTGGGATACCTCGGCGTCGTGGACCCGAGCGTGGCGCTGGAGATGGGGCTCATCGCCGGCATCACCGCTGTGGCCGCGGTCTCCGTGGCCTCCGGGCTCGAACGCGGCATCAAGTGGTTGTCCAACGTGAACATGATGCTCGCCGGGGCTCTGATGGTCGCGGTGCTCATCATGGGCGCCTCCCTCTTCGTCCTGCGCGAGTGGGTGCAGTCCATCGGCTACTACTTCCAGAACGTCATGTTCATGACGTTCGACACCCTGGCGTTCCAGGGCGACGCCGGCCTGGCCTGGGAGTCGAGCTGGACCATCTTCTACTGGGGCTGGTGGATCTCCTGGGCGCCCTTCGTCGGGCTCTTCATCGCCCGCATCTCCCGCGGCCGCACCGTGCGCGAGTTCGTCCTGGGGACCCTGTTGGTGCCGATGTTCGTCAGCACGATCTGGTTCAGCGTCTTCGGGGGCTCGGCCATCCACCAGGAGCGCAACGAGCCGGGCTCCATGCTGCTGCCCGACCCGGAGACCGGTGATCTGGCGGTCAACAGCGACACGGCGATGTTCCAGCTCTTCGAGTCGATGCCCGGCGGCGGGGCCTGGATGGGGGTCGTCGCGATGGTCCTCGTCGTCGTCTTCTTCGTGACCTCGTCCGACTCCGGGTCGTTCGTGGTGGACATGCTCGCCAACGGCGGCGACCCCGACCCGCCGCTGTGGAGCCGGTTGTTCTGGGCCATCCTCGAGGGCGGTGTCGCCGCCGCCCTGCTCTACGCGGGCGGCCTCGAGGCGTTGCAGACGGCGTCCATCCTGACGGCCCTGCCGTTCTCGCTCGTGGTGATCGCCATGATGTTCGCCGTGTGGAAGGCCCTCAACGAGGAGCATCAGACGATCACGCGGGCCGAGCGACGGTTGCGCCGCCGAGAGCTCACGGAGCGCGTCACCGAGCACGTGACCGAGCACGTCACGGAGAACTTCGCGGAGATCAGCGGGCGGTCCGCGGAACGCGGTCCCGGCGGTGGCGCACGCCGACCGCGATGGAGGCGTGGCTCGTCCGGGTAGGATAGAGCGGCTCCGGGTTCCCGGGTGCCCACCTCCCACGGAAAGAGAACCGTAGATGTCTGTGCGCTCCGACCTGCGCAACGTGGCGATCGTCGCCCACGTCGACCACGGAAAGACGACCATGGTCGACGCCATGCTGCGGCAGGCCGGTGCCTTCGCCGCGCACCAGCAGGTGGACGAACGCGTCATGGACTCCGGCGACCTGGAACGTGAGAAGGGCATCACGATCCTCGCCAAGAACACCGCGATCCGGTACGCCGGGCCCGCCGCCGCCGAGGCGGGCGAGCCCGGTGGCATCACGATCAACGTGATCGACACCCCGGGTCACGCCGACTTCGGCGGCGAGGTCGAGCGCGGCCTGTCGATGGTCGACGGCGTGGTGCTGCTCGTGGACGCCTCCGAGGGGCCGCTGCCCCAGACGCGGTTCGTGCTGCGTAAGGCGCTCGCCGCCAAGCTGCCCGTCATCGTGGTGGTCAACAAGGTCGACCGGCCCGACTCGCGCATCACCGAGGTCGTGGCTGAGACCACCGACCTCCTGCTCGGCCTCGCGAGCGACCTGTCCGACGAGGTCCCCGACCTCGACGTGGACGCGGTCCTCGACGTGCCGGTGGTCTACGCCTCCGCCAAGTCGGGCCGCGCGGCCACCGAGCAGCCCGCCGACGGCGTGCTGCCGGCGAACGAGGACCTCGAGCCGCTGTTCTCGACGATCCTGCAGACCATTCCCGCGCCGACGTACGACGACGACATGCCGCTGCAGGCGCACGTCACCAACCTCGACGCCTCGCCGTTCCTCGGCCGGCTCGCCCTGCTGCGCGTCTTCAACGGGACGCTGCGCAAGGGCCAGACGGTCGCGTGGGCGCGTCACGACGGGACCCTGAGCCAGGTCCGGATCACCGAGCTGCTCCGGACGGAGGCGCTCACCCGCGTCCCGGCCGAGTCCGCGGGCCCCGGCGACATCGTGGCCGTGGCAGGCATCGCCGACATCATGATCGGCGAGACGCTGACCGACCCGGACGACCCGCGCCCGCTGCCCGTCATCACGGTCGACGACCCGGCGATCTCCATGACGGTCGGGATCAACACCTCGCCGCTGGCGGGCAAGGGCGGCAAGGGCCACAAGGTCACGGCGCGCCAGGTCAAGGACCGGCTCGACGCGGAGCTCGTCGGCAACGTCTCGCTGCGCGTCCTGCCCACCGAGCGCCCCGATGCGTGGGAGGTGCAGGGGCGTGGCGAGCTGGCCCTGGCCATCCTCGTGGAGCAGATGCGCCGCGAAGGCTTCGAGCTCACGGTCGGCAAGCCGCAGGTCGTCACCAAGGACATCGACGGCAAGCGGCACGAACCGATGGAGCGCATGACCATCGACGTGCCCGAGGAGTACCTCGGCGCCGTCACGCAGCTCATGGCCGCCCGCAAGGGCCGCATGGAGACCATGGCGAACCACGGCACCGGGTGGGTGCGCATGGAGTTCGTCGTGCCGGCACGCGGCCTCATCGGCTTCCGCACCCGGTTCCTCACGGAGACGCGCGGCACCGGCATCGCGTCGTCGTACGCCGAGGGCTACGAGCCGTGGCACGGTCCCATCGAGTCGCGCTCCACGGGCTCGCTGGTCGCCGACCGCGCGGGCGTCGTGACGCCGTTCGCGATGATCAACCTGCAGGAGCGCGGCACGTTCTTCGTCGAGCCCACGCAGGAGGTCTACGAGGGCATGATCGTGGGCGAGAACTCGCGCAACGAGGACATGGACGTCAACATCACCAAGGAGAAGAAGCTGACGAACATGCGGTCGTCGACCGCGGACAGCTTCGAGAACCTGATCCCGCCGCAGAAGCTCACGCTCGAGGAGTCGCTCGAGTTCACGGCGGAGGACGAGTGCGTGGAGATCACGCCCGAGATCGTCCGCATCCGCAAGGTCAACCTCGACGCCACCGAGCGTGCGCGGGCGACGGCGCGGGCCAAGCGCGGCTGAGCCGTGCGGGGCGGCCTGCTCGCGGTGCACGCGCACCCGGACGACGAGTCGCTCGCGACCGGGGCCCTGCTCGCCACGCGGGCGGCGGCGGGGGAGCGGGTGACCGTCGTGACGTGCACCCGCGGCGAGCGGGGCGAGGTCATCGACACCCCGTCGCACCCCACCGGTCTGGCTCACCTGGAGGGCGACGGCCCGGCGCTGGCCGCCCACCGGGAGGCCGAGCTCGACCGTGCTTTGGCCGCGCTGGGCGTGACCGACCGTCTCTTCCTCGACACGGTGGACGTCGCCGACCGTCCGGGTGCGGAGCCGGCCCGGTTCGAGGACTCGGGGATGGCGTGGGTGGCGCCGGGCATCGCCGGGCCGGCACCGGAATCCGGTCCGACGGCGTTCGCGCGCGTCCCGCTCGACATCGCCGCCCGGCGGCTCGCCGCCGTGGTCCGGGACCGGCGACCCGCGGTGGTGGCGACCTACGAGGCCGGTGGAGGCTACGGCCACCCGGACCACGTCCGGACCCATGAGGTGACCGTCCGGGCGCTGGAGCTGGCCGCCGACCCGCGGGCCGCCGTCGTCGGCGAGCCGTGGGCGGTGCCCGAGCGCTGGGAGGTCGTCGACCCGGCGCCGGACGTGCGAGCGGCCCGCCGCTCCCTCGCGTCCGACACGTCGGTGCGCCGTCTCGTGGACGGCTGCGGGCTCACCCTCCCCGACCCGGACGGCGACCTGCCGCCCGTCGCCGTGCCCGCTACGGGCATGGATCGCGCGGGGACCGTGGCGGTGGACGTCGCCCCGGTGCTCGACCAGGTCCTGGCGGCGCTGTCCGCGCACACCACCCAGGTCCAGCACGTCGGCCGCGTCGCCTCGACCGGGGGCGGTGTGCTCGCCCGGTACGCGCTGAGCAACGGGGTGCTCGCTCCCGTGCTCGCGACGGCGCACCTGCGACGCGCGGCCGCCGCCGCCACGACGCCGGTAGGCTCGGTCCGGTGAGCTCGCCCGCACCCCACCACGCCCAGTCCGCGCCGCCCCGGGTGCCCGGCCGGACGCTCGTCGTCCGCGGCGTGCTCGCGCTGCTCCTCGGAGCGACCGTCGGGGTGATCGGAACGGTCTCGCACCGCGGCGAGTGGGCCGGCCTGCCCACGGGGCTGGCCCTGGCGCTGCTGCTGACCCTGTCCACCGCCGTGCTCTGCCGCGCCTGGTCCGGCACGGTCACGCTGCTGACGGCCGGAGCGGGCTGGCTCGTCGCCGTCCAGCTGCTCTCCGCGTCCGGACCGGGCGGTGACGTCCTGGTGCCGGCTCAGGCGGTCGGCTACCTCTGGACCTACGGTGGACTGCTGATCTTCGCCGTGGCGGCGTTCCTGCCCCGCTGGTGGTTCGCCGAAGATGGCTCCGAGCAACAGCCGTGACCCAGCGCGCCGAGTAGGATTCGTGGGCGCGCGGGGATCCGCGCCCAGGACGTGAGCGGGGTCGGCGCCGGCCCCACGAGACCAGCACGGAGCGTGTCGATGGGCAAGCCGACCGAGAGCGACGAGAACCTGCCCGAACAGGGTGGTGCCGCGTCACCGGGCAGCTCTGCGTCACCGGACCGACCGGAGCCGACGCCGGAGTCCACCCGGACGCCGGACGTCGGCAGCTCGCAGCCCACGCTCGTGACCGAGGTCCCGGGCGTCTCCGCGACGCCGCCGGAGCCCGAGCCCACGCCTGAGCCGCCGGCGGAGCCGACCCCGAACCCGGCCCCGGCGCCGCAGCCCGAGCCTGAGCCCACGCCTGAGCCGACCCCGACCCCGACCCCGGCCCCGGCGCCGCAGCCCGAGCCCACGCCTGAGCCGCCGGCGGAGCCTGAGCCCACGCCTGAGCCACCGGCGGAGCCGACCCCGACCCCGACCCCGGCCCCGGCGCCGCAGCCCGAGCCTGAGCCCACGCCTGAGCCACCGGCGGAGCCGACCCCGACCCCGGCCCCGGCGCCGCAGCCCGAGCCTGAGCCCACGCCTGAGCCACCGGCGGAGCCTGAGCCGACCCCGCAGCCGACGCCCGAGCCCTCGGTGAGGCCCGAGCCGACCCCCACGCCTGAGCCGCCGCGCGCCGCCCCGACGGTCGAGACGGACGAGGACGACACCCCCTACCAGCCGGCGGTCCGTGCCTACGAGCAGCGCCGGGTCATCGGCACCGCGACGGTCAGGGACGCCGTTGCCCCGGCTGTCTCGGCGGCACCGCCGACCGAGGCGATCCAGACGGTGAACGCCCCGGCCGGTGGCTCCGCGCCGCCGTCGGGCACCACCGGAACGCCGCTGGAGGGTCTCCAGGGTGACGGGGCGCCCAGCCGCTGGCCGAAGGTGCTGCTGGGCGTCGCAGGCGGTGTCGTCGTGCTCGGCGGGCTCTACGTCGGCGCTCAGTGGTTCGTCGCGGACTCCGTCCCCTCGGGCACCACGGTGGCCGGCGTGGACATCGGTGGGCTCGACGCCGACCAGGCCGTGACCGCGCTCGACAGCGGGCTCGGACCGCGGGCGGCGGAACCGGTGACCGTCCAGGCCGGGGACGTCTCCAGCACCGTCGACCCTGCCGAGGCCGGCCTGACGCTCGACGCCGCGGCGACCATCGGGGAGCTGACCGGGTTCTCGCTGGACCCCTCCCGGCTCGTCGCGCACCTCGCCGGCGGGTCCGAGAGCCCGCCGGTGGTCGACGTCGACCGTGCTGCCCTGACGTCAGCCATCACCTCGGTGGCGACGTCGCTCGCGACGGAGCCCGTCGACGGGACGGTGCGCTTCGCCGACGGCGAGCCGGCCGCCACCGAGGCCGTCGACGGCACCCAGGTCGTGGTCGACGCCGCCGACGAGGCGCTCGTCGAGTCGTGGCTGGTGACCACCGGCCCGATCGAGCTGCCCGTCGAGCCGGTCCCGCCGACGATCGACCAGGCGGCCACGGACGAGGCCTACGCCCAGGCGGAGCAGATCGTCTCCGGTCCGGTGGTCGTGTCCGTCGGGGAGCAGAACCCGGAGCTGCCGGAGCGCGTCCTCGCCCGCTCGACGTCGTTCGTCCCCGCGGACGGCGCGCTGGTGGCCGAGCTCGACGGCGACCGGCTCACCAGTGCCCTCATCGACCGCACGGACGACCTGCTGCGCGAACCGGACGACGCCCGTTTCGAGTTCTCGGGGGGCGAGCCCACCATCGTGGGCGGCGAGACCGGCACGACGCTGGACCCGGAGGACGTCGCGGCAGCCGTCGGGGAGGCCGCGCAGAGCACCGAGCGCGAGACCACCGTCGAGCTGGTGGAGAAGGATCCCGAGGACTCCAAGGCCTCCCTCGAGGAGCTGGGGATCAAGGAGGTGGTGTCCGAGTTCTCCACGCCGCTCACCAGCGAGCCGGTCCGGACCAAGAACCTGGTGCGGGGCGCCGAGCTGGTCAACGAGACGCTCATCAAGCCCGGCGAGACGTTCTCCCTGATCGATGCGCTCTCACCGATCGACACCTCGAACGGCTTCCACGCCGCGGGTGTCGTGAGCAACGGGGTGCACGTGGACGCTGTCGGCGGCGGGCTGTCGCAGATGGCCACGACCACCTACAACGCCGGGTTCTTCGCCGGCTTCGACGACGTCGAGCACCGGCAGCACAGCTACTGGTTCAGCCGGTACCCGGCCGGTCGTGAGGCGACGATCTACGTCGGGGCGATCGACATGAAGTTCAAGAACGACACGCCCTACGGTGCGCTCATGCAGAGCTACGTCTCCGGCGGGCGGCTGCACGTCAAGATCTGGTCCACGGAGCACTACGACGTCGAGGAGTCGGACTCCGGCAAGCAGGACGTGGTGCCGATCAAGACGGTCGACAAGTCGGGCAGCCCGGACTGCGAGCCCTACTCCGGGGGGCAGGCGGGGTTCGCGATCACCGTCTACCGCAAGGTCTACCTCGACGGCGACCTCGTCAAGGACGAGTCCAACTTCTGGCGTTACAAGCCGGACGACGCGGTGAGCTGCAGCAAGCCGAAGAACGACGACAAGGACGACGACTGATGCTGGGACGCACTGCCCGCGAGTCCTCCGCGCACGCGGCCCTCGCCGCTCACGAGGCGGGCTGGTCCGGCATCGCCGCGGGTTCGTCGGTCCCGTCGGCCGTGCCGGACGAGGCAGGCGAGCTGCTCGACCTCGGGACGACGACACAGACGCTCGACACCGTGGCGAGCATCGACGATCTCGCCGCCATCGTGCACCTGGGTCACCCGGAGCAGCCGTCGCCGACGCTGGAGCAGGCCCTGCTCGCCGGCGACCCGAGCCTGCTGGTGACCGCCGCCGTGCCCGTCCGCCCGCAGTGGGTGTGGGTCGCACCGCCGGGCGTCGTGGGCGGGCAGGTCGTGGTCGACGAGGCCGGGATGCGCGACTGCGCGGACACCCTCCGGTCGGTGGGAGTCAGCCCGCGGCTGGTCCCGACGGCGACGCCGGTGGAGGAGCGCGCCCTGCTCGCGGGCGACCACGGCTCGCTGGTCGTCGAGCGCAGCCGGGTGCCGGCCGGCTGGGCGGAGGTGCCCGGCGGCGAGCGCCTCGCGGAGCAGGGGCCGGTCTGGTACGGGCTCCTGGAGTCCGGCAGCGCGTGGCCGCGGTTCGACGGGTCCGCGCAGGTGTGGCTCGCCTTCGGCCCGTCGGACGACCACCGAGGGTCCCTGCGCGAGACGCTGGGCGTGCTCGCCGACGCCGGGGTGGACCTGCAGCACCTGCGCAGCCATCCCTCGACGTTCGGCCCGCACGTCTTCCTCACGTCCTTCCGCTGCCCGCGGGTGACGGTGCTGGACGCGCTCGTGGCCGAGCTCGACGCGCGGTCCGTGGCGCACCGCACGCTCGCGGTCCTGCCGGGGGACCGGTTCGAGCCGGGACCGGACGCGCTGACGCCGCGGTGGGCGGGCGTGTGAGGATCGCCTATCTCGGGCCGGAGGGGACGTTCACCCATCAGGCGACCCGCACCTGGACCGAACGGACCGCCGGTGCGCCCGTCGAGGAGGTGCCCCTCGGTACGGTCGCCGCGGTGCACGACGCCGTGTCGTCCGGGAGGGCCGACCGGGGCGTCGTCGCCATCGAGAGCTCGGTCGAGGGGCACGTCGTGCCCTCGTTGGACGCGTTGCTGGACAGCGCCGACGTCGTCGCGGTCGACGAGGTGGTGCTGGATGTCTCCTTCGACGCGTTCGTGCGCCCGGGGCACGGCGACCTCGTCGAGGCGACCGCCCACCCGCACGGCCTGGCTCAGTGCCACCGGTTCGTGACGGGCCGCGGGCTCGTCGCGGTCCCCGCGCCGTCCAACGCGGCCGCCTGTCGCGACGTGGGTCCGGACCAGGTGGCGTTCGGTCCGCGGCTGTGCGGCGAGCTCTACGGGCTCGAGACGCTCGCCGAGGCCGTCGAGGACTTCCCCGGGGCGCGGACGCGGTTCCTGGTGCTCGACCGGCGGGAGCGGGCCGGGGAGCACTTCGCGGCGACGCGGCACGCGGCGTCCGACGAGACGTCCTGGCGCACGATGCTCGCGGTCACTCCGGTGGTGACCGGCCCCGGGGTCCTCGCCCGCGTCACCGACGCCTTCGGCGCGCGTGCCGTGAACATGTCGAGCCTGATGGCCCGGCCGCTCAAGGCACGCGAGGGCCAGTACGCGTTCGTCGTGACGCTCGACGCCGCACCCTGGGAGCCGGGCGTGCGGGACCTGTTCGGTGACCTCCTCGATGCCGGCGACGCGCTCAAGGTGCTCGGTGTCTACCCCGCCGAGCCGGGGGAGGGCGGCCTGGAAGGCCTGCTGGCCGACCACGTGCCCACCGGCAGCGTGCGCGCCGTCGACCCGGCCGCCGCCATCGACCGGGGCCTGCTGTGGTGAGCGCCGAGGACGTCGTGGGCGCGCCGCGGCAGGTCGCCGTCGTCGGGCTCGGACTCATCGGCGGGTCGCTGGCCCGCCTGCTCGCGGTCCGGGGTGTCGACGTCGTGGCCACGGACGTCTCGCCGGCCACGCGTGCCGCTGCGCGCCGTGCCGGCCTGTCCGTGGCCGACGACGTGGCGGCGTGCGTGGCGCAGGCCGACCTTGTCGTCCTCGCCACCCCCTTGCGCGCGATGCCCGGGGTGGCGGCCGAGGTCGCCACCCACGCCCCGGCGTCGGCCACGGTGACCGACGTGGGCAGCGTCAAGGGCCCGGTGCGCGACGAGGTCCGCGCCGCCGGGCTGGCCGACCGGTACGTCGGCGCGCACCCGATGGCGGGCACCGAGCACAGCGGGTTCGACGCCTCGGACGCCGGCCTGCTGGACGGGGTGCGCTGGGCGGTGACGATCCAGGCGGACGTGGACCCGGCGCGGCTGGTCCGGGTGCTCGCCCTGGTGACCGGGCCGTGCTCCGGGGCGGCCGTCGTCCTGACCGACGACGTGCACGACGAGGCCGCCGCGCTGGTCAGCCACGTGCCCCACGTGGTCGCGACCCAGCTCCTGAACACGGTCGTGGGCGCGCCGGTGCGTGACGTGGCGCTGGGGCTCGCAGCGGGCAGCTTCCGCGACGGCACCCGGGTCGCGTTCACCGACCCCGAGCGGACCGAGGCGATGGTCACCCAGAACGCCGCGTGGGTGGCCCCGGCGCTGCGCAAGGTGGTGCGCGACCTGGAGCTCGTGATCGAGGCGCTCGAGAGCAACGGCTCCACGCACGCGTTCTTCCGGGCCGCGGACGACCTCCGTGCGGCGGGCCGCCCACCGGCGCCGGTCGGTGCGGGCTCAGTCCGGGTGGAGCGGGTGCCGTTGGTCACAGGATGGCCGACGTCGTTGGTCGAGCGGTGCACGGCGGGCGCCGTCGTCGTCGGCCTCACCCCCACCCATGCCGAGGTGGTAGCGGAGGGCGCGAGGTAGTACCGCTCGCGTCGAGACGAGCGATCAGTTCTGCGGCCGCGCCGGCCTGCGGACAGGGCGCGGCGGCAGCGGTCTGGCGGCCTCGACGTCGGCGGCCCGCACCAGCACCCGCTCCCCGGCGCCGGGCGCGTCCGGGCGGGCGGGGTCGCGTCGCAGGGTGATCCCGTCGTCGTCCGTCGCCACCACGACGCCGACGACGTCGGTCCAGCGCTGCCCGGACGCGCCGGCCTCCGCGGGGGAGAGCCGACGGCGTACCACGGCCCGGGTCCCTGCCGGCCAGTCTCGCCAGTCGGACGATCCGGGGAGCGGGTTCGGGGTTGTCACGTGAGCGATACTAGAGTGCTTCGAGAACGTGCTTCGAGAACGACCGGAGCGTGCTCCACCCCGTGACCTGGAGGGAACTGCAGTGACCTACGTGATCGCTCAGCCGTGCGTCGACGTCAAGGACAAGGCGTGCATCGAGGAGTGTCCCGTGGACTGCATCTACGAGGGCTCCCGCTCGCTGTACATCCACCCGGACGAGTGCGTGGACTGCGGCGCCTGCGAGCCGGTCTGCCCGGTGGAGGCCATCTACTACGAGGACGACGTCCCCGAGGAGTGGAAGGACTACTACCGCGCGAACGTCGAGTTCTTCGACGACCTGGGCTCGCCCGGCGGTGCGGCGAAGATGGGGCTCATCGAGAAGGACGACCCCATGATCGCCGACCTGCCCCCGCAGGCCTGAGCGCCGCCGTCTGACGCGCGGATGGGGTTCGCCGACCTGAGGTCCCTCGCCTACCCGTGGGACACGCTGGACGACGTGCGCACGACGGCGGCCGCTCATCCCGGCGGCATGGTCGACCTGTCGGTCGGCACGCCCGTCGACCCGACGCCGGAGGTGGTCCGCGGCGCCCTCGCCGGCGCCGCGGACGCTCCCGGCTACCCGCTGACCTACGGCACCACGGCGCTGCGCGAGGCCGTCGCCGGGTGGTTCGCGCGGCGCCGGGGCGTGCAGGGGCTCGATCCCGCCGGCGTCATGCCCACGATCGGGTCCAAGGAGCTCGTGGGCCTCCTGCCGAGCCTGCTCCGCCTCGGGCCGGGCGACGTCGTCGTCCACCCTGAGATCGCCTACCCGACCTACGACGTCGGCGCCCGCCTCGCCGGCGCTACCCCCCTCCCCGCCGACGACGTCGCGACGTGGGCCGGACGGTCCGACGTCCGGCTCGTCTGGGTCAACTCGCCCTCCAACCCCACGGGGGCGGTGGCCGACGTCGAGCACCTGCGCGCGGTGGTCGAGGCGGCTCGCGAGATCGGCGCCGTCGTGGTGAGCGACGAGTGCTACGCCGAGCTGCCGTGGGAGCCGCGGTGGCTGGCGCCGGACGGCACGAGCCGCGTCCCCAGCCTGTTGGACCCGCGGGTCAGCGGCGGTACGCACGAGGGCCTCCTGGTCGCCTACTCCCTGTCGAAGCAGTCGAACGTCGCGGGGTACCGGGCGGCGTTCGTGGCGGGCGACCCCGCCCTGGTGGCGGATCTCGTGGCGACCCGCAAGCACCTCGGGATGATCGTGCCCGCTCCCGTGCAGGCGGCGATGGTCGTGGCGCTGGGTGACGATGCCCACGTCCGCGCGCAGCGCGAGCGGTACCGGCGACGTCGTGAGGCGCTCCTGCCCGCGCTGCGCACCGCGGGCCTCGTCGTCGACGACTCGGAGGCCGGGCTGTACCTCTGGGCGCGCTCGCGGGGCGACGACGCAGGTCCGACGAGGTCGCGCGACCTCGCGCGATGGTTCGCGCAGCACGGAGTGCTCGTCGGGCCGGGCGAGTTCTACGGTGTCGCGGGAGCGCACCACGTCCGGGTGGCGCTCACGGCGGGCGACGACGCCGTCGCACGTGCTGTGGCGCGCATCACAGGTGCTTGACGCGGGGATTGGAACCGCATGGGATTGAGGGGTAGTTTCATCCGCAGGCCGAGGCTGCCCTGCGGAGACGCCCTCAGGTGGTCCCGAGCGGTAGTCCATGACATTGCCATGAGTTCGCGTGTCCCAGGTCCCGACGACGGGACTCCGGGGGCTCGTCAGGGAAGGAAGACATGACGTCCACCCAGCAGACCGCCACGGTCGAGCTCACCGTCGCGGGCGAGGGCCGCGCCCTGCCGGTGGTGCCGGCCACCGAGGGCAACGACGGCATCGTCGTCTCGTCCCTGCTCAAGGAGACCGGGATGGTCACGGTCGACCCGGGCTTCACGAACACCGCGTCGTGCGAGTCGACCATCACCTACATCGACGGCGACCAGGGCATCTTGCGCTACCGGGGCTACCCGATCGAGCAGCTCGCGGACAGCTCGTCGTTCCTCGAGGTCTCCTACCTGCTGATCCACGGTGAGCTGCCCTCCGCCGAGCAGCTCACGGCGTTCACCGACCGCATCAACCGCCACACCCTCGTGCCGGAGGCGTTCCGCACCTTCCTCGGTACGTTCCCGCGCGGCGGGCACCCGATGGCGATCATGGCCTCGGCCGTCAACGCGCTGGCCACGTACTACCCGGAGTCGCTCGACCCGCACGACGACGACGCCGTCGAGCTCGCCACGGTGCTCATCCTCGCCAAGATCCGCACCATCACCTCGTACGTCCACCGGTCGATGCGCGACGAGCCGCTGCTCTACCCGGACGCGGCCCGCGGCTACGTGGACGACTTCCTGCGCATGACCTTCGCCCGCCCGTACGAGGAGTGGGAGGCGAACCCCACCGTCGTCTCGGCGATGGACAAGCTGCTCATCCTGCACGCCGACCACGAGCAGAACTGCTCGACGTCGACGGTCCGCATCGTGGGGTCCTCCAACGCGACCCTGTACGCCTCGGTGTCCGCGGGGATCAACGCGCTGTCCGGCCCGTCCCACGGCGGGGCCAACGAGGCCGTCCTGCTCATGCTCGAGAAGATCCGCTCCGGCGACGACTCCGTGGAGACCTTCATGAAGAAGGTCAAGAACAAGGAGGACGGCGTCCGCCTGATGGGCTTCGGCCACCGCGTCTACAAGAGCTACGACCCCCGCGCCGCCATCGTCAAGAAGCACGCGGACGCCGTCCTCGACGAGCTCGGTGCCGAGGACGAGCTGCTCGACATCGCCCGCGGCCTCGAGGAGATCGCGCTGAGCGACGACTACTTCGTCGAGCGCAAGCTCTACCCGAACGTCGACTTCTACACGGGCCTGATCTACCAGGCGATGGGCTTCTCGCCGGCCATGTTCACGCCGCTGTTCACGCTGGGCCGCATGCCTGGCTGGATCGCCCAGTGGCGCGAGATGATGAAGGACCCGCAGACCAAGATCGGCCGCCCGCGGCAGATCTACACGGGCCCGACGGCGCGCGACTACGTCTCGCTCGACCAGCGCTGACCCCGCCGACGTAGTAGCGCCCAGCGCGAGGTAGTACCGCCTACTACTCGCGCCACCGGGTACCACCTCGGCGGCTCAGGGGGTCGGCGTGCCCGTGGTCACAGTGACCGTGCCGACGTCGAGCGGGTCCGACCGGTCGACGGGTGCCCAGACCGTGGACTCCCGCGTCCAGACGAGTCCTTCCGCCCGGACCTCGACGGCACCGGTCGCCTTCGCTGTTGCCACCGCCCAGTGGGCCACGGCCCACGTGGACCGCTCGGCGCTCTCGAAGGGCAGGACTCCCGCGTCGATCTGGCTCAGCGGCCCGTCGGAAGACACGGCGTCCGCCGGGACCCCCAGGTCGCGCTCCAGGCGTGCGGGCAGGTCGACCGGTTCGTCCTCGGCCGACACGGCGAACAGCTCGCACGTCAACGAGCCGGGGGAGTGCCCGGTGAGCGACGAGGCCCACGTGCGGGCGAGAGGTTCGTGCTGGGCATAGGCCTCGGGGAACGCTGAGCGCTGCACCGCCTGTGCGGCCACCGTGATCTCCAGGTCCCGCCAGCCGTCCACGCGCTCGAGGCCTGCGTAGAACGCGTTCGTGGCGTAGACCGGGTCCATGATCTCCGTGGTGGTGCCCCAGCCCTGGGACGGGCGTTGCTGGAACAGCCCCAGCGAGTCGCGGTCGCCGTAGTCGATGTTGACCAGGCGTGACTCCTGCATCCCGGTCGCGACCCCGATCGTGCCCGCCCGCGCTGGCAGGCCGCGCTGGACCGACGTGCCCACGACGAGGGCGGCGTTCTGCGCCTGGACGGGCGAGAGCTCCCAGGCCGTGCCGTCGAGGACGGCGGTGCACCGTTCCCGGGTCAGGGCCGGCTCGCGGGTGGACAGGTACCAGATCACACCGGCCACGGCGGCGACACCGACGGCCAGGATGACGACGACGGCGACCGCCGAACCGGCGGCGGAGCGCCGTCGCCCCGTCATCAGTTCGCGTGGAGGGCGGCGTTGAGCTCGAAGCCGGCCGCACGGGCGAGGACCTCGACGGCTCCGGTGCGCGAGTTGCGGCGGAACAGGAGGTTGTCGCGTCCGGCGAGCTCGAGCGCCTTGACCACGCGCGGCTCACCCTCGTCGCCCATCTCACCGAGCATGGTGACCTTGGTCCCGGCCGTGACGTACAGCCCGGCCTCGATGACGCAGTCGTTCCCGAGCGGGATGCCGAGGCCGGCGTTCGCCCCGAGGAGGCAGCGCTCGCCGATCGAGATGATCTCCTTGCCGCCGCCGGACAGGGTGCCCATGATCGAGGCGCCGCCGCCGATGTCGGAGCCGTCGCCCACGACGACGCCCGCGGAGATGCGGCCCTCGACCATCGAGGCGCCGAGGGTGCCCGCGTTGAAGTTCACGAAGCCCTCGTGCATGACCGTGGTGCCCTCGGCGAGGTGCGCGCCGAGCCGGACGCGGTCGGCGTCGGCGATGCGCACGCCGGACGGCACGACGTAGTCGACCATGCGCGGGAACTTGTCGATGCCGTAGACCGTGACGGGCTTGTCCGTCGAGGCGCGCAGGCGCAGCCGGGTGATCTCGAAGCCCTCGACGCTGCACGGGCCGTGCGAGGTCCACACGACGTTCGTGAGCTTGCCGAAGAGACCGTCGAGGTTCACCCCGTGCGGTGGCACGAGGCGGTGCGAGATGAGGTGCAGGCGCAGGTAGGCGTCGGCGGCGTCGGCCGGTGGGGCGTCCAGGTCGATCTCGGTGCGCACGACGGCCACGTCCACCCGCCGCGCGTCGTCCCGCTGCGAGAGGGCGGCGAGATCGGCGGGCACGTCGACGTCGTCGGGGGCGTCTCCGAGCGTGGGGGCGGGGTACCAGACGTCGAGCGTGGCGCCGTCGTCGGCCACGGTCGCGAGGCCGAGTCCCCAGGCGGAACGGGCGGAGGTGGTGGGCGTCGTCATGGGATCAGCCTATCGGCGCAGGGTGGCACGATGTACGCGTGACCAGCCAGCAGAACCGCTTCGATGCAGACCTCGTCGACCCGGCGACGATCCCCGCGTCCGACCTCGTGGACCTGCTCCGCGCCGTGTGCGACATCGAGTCGGTCTCCGGCGACGAGACGGCGCTCGCCGACGCCGTCGAGGCCCTCCTGCGCGAGCAGCCCCACCTCGAGGTGACCCGCGACGGGGACGCCGTCGTCGCGCGGACGCTGCTCGGGCGGGACCGTCGCGTCGTGCTGGCGGGCCATCTCGACACCGTGCCGCTCACCGACCCGCCGAACCTGCCGACGCGGCTGGAGGGCACGGGCGACGACAGGATCCTGTGGGGGCGTGGCACCGTCGACATGAAGGCAGGTATCACCGTCATGCTGGCGCTCGCCGTCGAGCTGGGCCGGCAGGGCCACGAGCAGAGCGCCGAGCCCGTGGTCGATCTCACCTACGTCTTCTACGACCACGAGGAGGTCGAGGAGTCGAAGAGCGGGCTGGGCCGGCTGGCGCGCAACCACCCCGAGCTGCTCGCCGGGGACTTCGCCGTCCTGGGCGAACCCACGTCCGCCGACATCGAGGGCGGCTGCCAGGGCACGATCCGGGTCGACGTGCGCACCCGTGGTGTGGCGGCCCACTCGGCCCGCTCCTGGCGGGGCGAGAACGCGATCCACGCCGCCGCACCGGTCCTCGCGCGCCTGGCCGCGTACGAGCCGGTCGAGGTCGACGTCGACGGGCTCCGCTACCGCGAGGGGATGAACGCCGTCGGGATCCGTGGAGGAATCGCCGGCAACGTCGTGCCGGACGAGTGCACGGTGACCGTCAACTACCGGTTCGCGCCGTCGCGCGACCTCGCCGAGGCCGAGGCGCACGTGCGCGAGCTCTTCGACGGCTACGAGGTGACCGTCACCGACGCGTCGCCCGCGGCGCGCCCGGGCCTGGACGACCCGCTCGCGGCGGAGTTCGCCGCGGCCGTGCTCACCCTCACCGGGGGACGCCCGAAGCCCAAGTTCGGGTGGACCGACGTCGCCCGGTTCGCGCAGCTGGGCATCCCCGCCGTGAACTTCGCCCCCGGCGACGCGTCGCTCGCCCACGCCGACGACGAGCGCGTGCCCGTGCGCGAGCTCGCCGTGTGCCGCGACGCGCTGCGCACCTGGCTGCGCGGTCAGTAGTCTCGGCCCATGAGCGAACGCACCGACGAGGGCGTCCCGGAGGCGGGACGCGGCTACCGCAAGGGCCCGGTCCTCCTGCGCGGCACCCAGATCCCCGACACGACCACCGACCAGCGGCTGCTGGCGCCCGGAGACGGCACGGACTGGGTGCACTCCGACCCCTGGCGGGTGATGCGCATCCAGGCCGAGTTCGTCGAGGGATTCGGCGCCCTGGCCGAGGTGGGTCCGGCCGTGTCGGTCTTCGGGTCCGCGCGGACCCGGCCCGACCACGACGACTACGGCCTGGGGGTCGAGATCGGGCGCCTGCTGGTCGAGGCAGGTTACGCCGTGATGACCGGCGGCGGGCCAGGCATCATGGAGGCCGCCAACAAGGGGGCCTCGGACGCCGGTGGCACGTCGATCGGGCTGGGGATCGAGCTGCCCTTCGAGCAGGGCATGAACGAGTACGTCAACCGCGGCGTCAACTTCCGGTACTTCTTCGCGCGCAAGACGATGTTCGTCAAGTACGCCCAGGGGTTCGTCGTGCTGCCGGGCGGGTTCGGCACCTTCGACGAGCTCTTCGAGGCGATCACCCTCGTCCAGACGCACAAGGTCACCGGGTTCCCGCTGGTGCTCGTCGGGACCGAGTACTGGAGCGGCCTGCTCGAGTGGGTGCGCACCGCCGTCGTCGACCGCGGCATGATCAACCCCACCGACCTCGACCTGCTGCACCTCACCGACTCCGCGCAGGACGCGGTGGAGTACGTCGTCGAGCGGGGCCGGGCGCTCGCCGCCGAGTTCCGCTCGTGATCCCGCCCGCGGGCGCGCCGCTCGTGCTGCGCGGCCGCGAGGTCGGCCGGGAGTCGGACGGCGTGGTGCGGCCGGTCGTCATGGCCATCGTCAACCGGACCAGCGACTCGTTCTACGCGCCCGCCCGGTTCGCGGACGACGGCCCCGCCCTCGAGGCCGCGCACGTCGCCTGGGACGACGGCGCGGCGATCCTCGACGTCGGCGGCGTGCGGGCCGGTACGGGGCCCGAGGTGGGCGTCGCGGAGGAGATCGACCGCGTCGTGCCGTTCGTCGAACGCCTGCGCGCCGAGGTCCCCGACCTGCTCGTCAGCGTCGACACGTGGCGCTCGGAGGTCGCCCGCGCCGCCGTCGACGCCGGGGCCGACCTGATCAACGACACCTGGGCCGGGCACGACCCCGCGCTCGTCGAGGTGGCGGGCGCGGCCGGGGTGGGCGTCGTCTGCTCCCACACCGGTGGGGCGCAGCCCCGCACGGACCCCTGGCGCGTGGAGTACCCGGCCACCGCCGGCACGCTCGACGGCGAGGACCCGCGCGACGGCGTCACCCAGGACGTGCTGAGGAGGCTGCGCAGCGCGGCCGAGCGGGCCGTCGCGAGCGGTGTGCCCCCGTCGTCGGTGCTCGTGGACCCCACGCACGACTTCGGCAAGAACACGTGGCACTCGCTGCACCTGCTGCGCCGCACCGAGGCGCTGGCCGAGCTCGGGTACCCCGTCCTGATGGCGCTCAGCCGCAAGGACTTCGTGGGGGAGACCCTCGGTCTGCCGCCTGCGGACCGGCTGCCCGGCACGCTGGCCGCGACGGCGCTCGCGGCCTGGCACGGTGCCAGGGTCTTCCGGGCGCACGACGTCGCGGCGACGCGGCAGGCGCTCGAGATGGTGGCGGCCGTCCGGGACGAGGCGCCGCCCCGCGCGGCTCTGCGCGGGATGGCGTGACCGAGGGACGACCTCGCCCGCAGTAGAATGGTGAGGCACGCCTCAAGCTGCGTGGCCGTGCCGGCAGCGTTGACCCGTCGCCGGGGCGACGGGCGGGCTGAGGCAGTTGGGGAACCGGACAACGGAAATGGAGAGCCACACATGGCTGCGATGAAGCCGCGGACGGGCGACGGACCGCTCGAGGTCACCAAGGAGGGACGCGGCATCGTCATGCGTGTCCCGCTGGAGGGCGGCGGTCGCCTGGTCGTCGAGCTGAACGCCACCGAGGCCGGCGAGCTGGGCGAGGCCCTCCAGGCCGTCACCGGCTGAGTCGGCCCGGGGCTGACGACGTACGAACTCACGGGCGCGGAGCAGGCACCTGCTCCGCGCCCGTCGTGCTGCCCAGGACCCGTCGCTACCGGCGCACCGCCAGCAGCGTCCCCTCGCCGACCGGCACCATCGCGGGGGTGAGGCGCTCGTCGTCGCGCACCACCTGGGCGAGGCGACGGACGAGCGCGGTGGTCTCGTCGCGCCGGTCCGGGTCGGCGACCCGCCCACCCAGCAGGGCGTCCACGACGACGAGGACGCCGCCGGGCCGGAGCAGGCGCACCGCGGCCTCCACGTAGTCGGCGTAGGCCTGGGGGTCGATCGCGACCAGCACCAGGTCGTAGGCGCTGTCGGTCAGCCGGGGCAGGACGTCGAGGGGCGGTCGGACGATGGTCCGGGTGCGGTGCACCGGCACACCCTCCTCGGCGAAGGCGACCTTGGCGGCACGCTGGTGCTCGGACTCCGGGTCGATGGTGGTCAGCACGCCGTCCGGGGCCATCCCCCGGAGCAGCCACAGCGCAGCCACCCCGGCGCCGGTCCCGATCTCGACGACGGCGCGGGCGCGGACCGCTGCGGCCACCACCTGCAGGAGCGCTCCCGTGCCGGGGGAGACGGTGGTGCAACCGAGCTCGGCCGCACGTTCGCGGGCGCGCAGGATCGTCACGTCCTCGGCGAGGTACGTCTCGCTGAAGGCCCAGGCGGCCGTCGGGTCGTCCTGGGCTCCGACCCCGATGGTGATGGCGGCCCCCTCGAATTGATGCGCTGTGATCGTACGTGGGAACCACTCAGGGCGCTCACACGTTCGCATGGGACCATGCAGGTGATGACCGAGACCTCAGACCGTACCGACCCGGGAGCGCCGGACCCTGCCGCAGGCTGGGTCCCGCCGACGTGGGACCAGATCGTCCGTGAGCACTCCGCCCGTGTGTACCGTCTCGCGTACCGCCTGACCGGCGACAAGCAGGACGCCGAGGACCTGACGCAGGAGACGTTCCTGCGCGTGTTCCGGTCGCTGTCCAGCTACACGCCCGGCACGTTCGAGGGGTGGCTGCACCGCATCACCACGAACCTCTTCCTCGACCAGGTCCGGCGCAAGAAGCGCATCCGGTTCGAGATCATGGGGGAGGACGCCTCCCGGGTCGAGGCCACCGACGACCGCGCGCGGCCGGAACGCGGGTTCGAGCACGCCCACCTCGACAACGACGTGCAGGCGGCGCTGGACGCCCTGCGGCCGGAGTACCGCGCCGCCGTCGTGCTGTGCGACATCGAAGGTCTCAGCTACGAGGAGATCGCGGTGACGCTGGGCATCAAGATCGGCACGGTCCGGTCCCGCATCCACCGCGCCCGGGCGCAGCTGCGCGACGCGCTCGAGCATCGCCGCACCGAGGTGGTGCGATGAGAGGTCACCTCGGGGACCTGGTCAGCGCCCTCGCCGACGGCCAGCTCGGTCCGGCCGAGACGGACCGGGCGCTCTGCCACGTCGCGGCCTGCCGCCTGTGCGCGGCCGAGCTGGAGTCCGCCCGGGCGGCCCGGCGTCGTCTCTCGCAGGCCTGCGACGTGGCGCCGGCGCCGGAGCTCACGGCGCGGCTGCTCGCGCTGTCCGCGTCCATCCCGTCGACCGACCACGACCCGCTGCGCGCACCCGACCGGGACACGACCTGGCAGACGCCGGAGGCCTGGCGGTCCACCCTCACCGGTGACATCGCCGGCTCGGCGCGTCGTCGGCGACGTCGTCGGCTGGTCCTCGTGGGGGCGAGCGGTGCGGGCGTGCTGGGCTGTGCCCTGTTCGTGCTCGGTCAGGCGCCCGTCGTCTCGCCGGAGACGTCCCGCGCCGCGGCGCTGAGCATGCTCGCCGGGACGGACGAGGTCTCGACGAGCGTGTCCGACGCCGACGCTCCGGACCCCGAGGCGTTCGTCGCGCCGGGCGCGCTGCCCGCCGGCTACGAGCTCACCGACGTCAGGACCGACGGCGAGGTCGTCGAGATCCACCTGGCGGGCCCCGAGGGACCTGTCGTGGTCCGTGAACGACCGGGCCGGCTCGCCGACGTCGTCGACTCCGAGGTGCTGCTGGACGTTCCCGGCCGGGAGGGCGTGCACGTGCTGACCCGAGACCCGTGGCACGTCGCGTGGCAGGCGGGTGACACGGTGGTCGAGGCGACGACCGACGTCCCCCACGCGGTGCTGGTCGACGTGATCGCCGCGTTCCCCGACGATGCCTACGATGCGGGGGTCGTGCCCCGGATCACCCGCGGCTGGACCACCGTGACAGGAGCACTCTCCCGCCCATGACGCACCAGGATTCCTCGGATCTCTTCGCGACGCCGGAGCCGCCGGCCCGGCGGCCGGACCCGGCACCGGTGGAGGTGCCGCCGACGCCGGCCCCGTACCCGGCCGCAGCGGGGAGCAGTCCGCAGGCCCCGCCGTCGGGCAGCAGCGAACCGGCACCGTCCGCGCCGGTGCCGCCGTCGGCCCCGCCGACGTCGTCCCGGCCGCTCGCGTCCGCGCCGACCGAGACCGCGCCGACCGAGACCGCGCCGTCGGCCGGGAACGGGAAGCCGGGGGCCCCGCGTGCCCGCCTCGGCGGCGCTCGGGTCACGGGGATCCTGGTCCTCGCGCTCCTGGTCGGCCTCGTGGGGGGGTTCGCCGGCGACCGGCTCTCCGGAGCCACGTCCGACGGCGAGACCTCTGCCCGGCTGCCGGTCGCGACGGACGACGCCGAGGCGGCGTCCGGGTTCGACCGGCCCGAGGGATCCCTCGCGGCCACGGCGGCGGAGGTCCTGCCGTCGGTGGTGTCCTTCGAGGTCACGGGCTCCGACGACAGCCGCTCCAGCGGGTCGGGGTTCGTGCTGCGCGAGGACGGCTACGTCCTGACCAACGACCACGTCGTGGCCGCCGGGACGGGCGGGGGTGAGGTCGTCGTCGTGCTCGCCGACGGCAGCGAGCACGAGGGCGACGTCGTCGGCCGCACCTCCGATTACGACCTGGCGGTCGTGAAGATCGACGTCGACGGCCTCACCCCGCTCACGCTGGGCGACTCGGACGGCGTCGTGGTCGGCGACGAGGTGCTCGCCGTGGGCGCGCCGCTCGGTCTCGACTCGACCGTCACCTCGGGCATCGTCAGCGCGCTGCACCGGCCCGTGCAGGCGGGGGACCAGGCGACGACGGCGTTCATCGACGCGATCCAGACCGACGCCGCGATCAACCCGGGGAACTCCGGCGGCCCGCTCGTCAACGCGGCCGGCGAGGTCATCGGCATCAACTCGGCCATCGCGCAGCCGCCCGGCGCCATGCAGGCGACCGGCAGCATCGGGCTCGGCTTCGCGATCCCCGCCAACCAGGTGCGGACGACCGCCGAACAGCTCATCGAGTCCGGCCGCGCCACCTACCCCGTCATCGGTGTGCTGCTCGACACGAGCTACACCGGCGAAGGTGTCAAGGTCGCCGAGGAGGCGCAGCAGGGGACCTCTCCGGTGACCGACGACGGCCCGGCCGACGTGGCCGGCATCCAACCGGGCGACATCATCCTGGAGATCGACGGCCGCCCCGTCGCGCAGAGCGACGAGCTCATCGTGGCGATCCGCGCCAGCCAGCCCGGCGACGCGGTGACCCTGCGGGTGCGCAGCGGGGACGACGAGCGCGACGTGCGCCTCGTGCTGCAGGCGAGCCCGAGCGAGTGAGCGGGTACCGGGCCGGATCGACGGCGGGCTAGGCTGTCCGGCGTGGGATTCTTCGGGATCAACGGCGGCGAGCTCGTCGTCATCATCGTGCTGGCTCTGGTGCTGATCGGCCCCGAGCGGTTGCCGCACTATGCCGGCCAGCTCGGGTCGCTGGTGCGTCAGGGCAAGACGGCCCTGCAGGGCGCGAAGGAGCGCATCGGTGACGAGTTCGGCGACGAGCTCAAGGACGTCGACTGGCAGAAGCTCGACCCCCGCCAGTACGACCCGCGACGCATCGTGAAGGAGGCCCTGCTCGACGACGAGCCGGCGCCCCGCACGACGCCGCGCACGGCCGGGTATGCCGGCGACGGCGTCGCGGCGGGGGCCGCGGCCGGCGCCGCGTCGGTGGCCGCGTCGGCTGGCCCCGCACCGTTCGACGACGAGGCCACGTGAGATCGACCACCCACCGCGCACCGACCTGTCCGGCGTTTCCGGCCTGCCCTCCCGACCTGTCAGAATGAACCTCATGTCCGACGTCACCGTCCCGGGATCGCCGACGGCGCCCCGGCCTCGCATCCTGTCCGGCATGCAGCCGACCGACTCCTCGCTGCACCTGGGCAACTATCTCGGAGCCCTGACGCAGTGGGTCGCGCTGCAGGAGGACCATGACGCGCTGTACTGCGTGGTCGACCTGCACGCCCTGACGGTCAACCCGGATCCCGTCGCCCTGCGCGAGCGCACCCGCGCGACGGCGGCCCAGTACCTCGCCGGCGGGGTCGACCCGGCTCGCTCGACGCTGTTCGTGCAGTCGCACGTCCCGGAGCACACGGAGCTGGCCTGGCTCCTGAGCTGCCAGACGGGCTTCGGTGAGGCGAGCCGGATGACGCAGTTCAAGGACAAGTCGGCCAAGCAGGGCACCGAGGGCACCACCGTCGGTCTGTTCACCTACCCGGTGCTCATGGCGGCCGACATCCTCGTCTACGACGCCAACCTGGTGCCGGTCGGCGAGGACCAGCGCCAGCACCTCGAGCTGACGCGTGACCTCGCGGAGCGGCTCAACGCCCGGTTCGGCGCGGGGACCGCCGTCGTGCCGGACCCGTACATCGTCACCGCGACGGCGAAGATCCAGGACCTGCAGAACCCTGCCGCGAAGATGTCGAAGTCCAATGCCGGCGGCAAGGGCGTCATCTGGCTGCTCGAGAACCCCAAGAAGGCTGCGAAGGCGATCAAGTCGGCGGTGACCGACGCCGACGAGTCCTACGCGGTCTACTTCGACCGCGAGAAGAAGCCGGGCATCTCCAACCTGCTGACCATCTTCTCCGCCGTCACGGGTCGCGGGGTCGACGAGATCGCGACCGAGTACGACGGCCGTGGCTACGGCTACCTCAAGGTCGACCTGGCGGATGCCGTCGTCGCGTTCCTCGAGCCGTTCCAGGACCGCGCGAACACCTACCTGGCCGACCCGGCGCAGCTCGACAAGGTGCTCGACGACGGCGCGGCACGGGCGCGCGAGATCGCCGGTGAGGTGCGTGACCGGTACTTCGACCGGTTCGGGCTGCTGCCTCGAGGCGCCCGGTGAAGCTGCCCGCCCGAGGCCCCGAGCAGGTCAGGATCGGGATCGCCATCGCGATCCCCGAGCCGTACGCCACGCAGCTGCAGAACGCGCGTGCCGCCGTCGGCGACCCGCTGGCCGCCGCCATCCCGCCGCACATCACCGTGATCGGGCCGACGGTCGTCGACTCGTCGGTGCTGCCCGCCGTGTGCGAGCACCTGGAGAAGATCGCGGGCGAGACGCCGCCCTTCCGCATCCACCTGCGTGGCACGGCGACGTTCCGGCCCATCTCGCCGGTCGTTTTCGTCGCCCTCGCGGAGGGCATCGCAGAGTGCGAGCTCCTGGAGGAGCAGGCCCGTTCCGGCGTGCTGGCGCAAGAGCTGCGGTTCAACTATCACCCGCACGTCACCGTCGCCCACGAGGTACCCGACGAGGCGCTCGACCGGGCGTTCGACGAGATGAGCGGCTTCGAGGCGGTCTTCCACGTCTCAGCCCTCTCGATGTACGAGCACGGCGACGACGGCGTGTGGCGGCCGCAGCGGTCCTTCGCCCTCCGGGGGAGCCCGGCCGCCGGCCACTCATGACCGCCCTGCCTGACCGACCTGCCGACCGCGGGACGGCTCGATAGGGTCGGGGCGTGCCCGACAGACTTGCCCGCCTCCGTGACCTGGTGGTCGGCCTCGTCCAGTGGGCGTTCGACCTGCGTTCCGTCCGTGCCGTCAAGTGGTACCTGGCGCGCCGCGGGAATCTGCTCTGCGGCGGGATCGCCTACTCGGCGCTGTTCTCGTTGGGCGCCGCCCTGACGATCGGCGTGAGTGTCTTCTCCACCACTCTCCGCAACAACGCGGAACTCGAGAACGAGGTGTACGAACAGATCGACAAATGGGTCCCCGGTCTGCTCAAGGAGAGCCCGGGCGACGACCAGGGCCTGGTCGATCCCGACCAGCTCGTCCGGGCGACGGCCTGGAGCTGGACGACCGTCGTCGCCGCCGTCGTCTTCCTGTGGACCGCGATCAGCGTGATGGGGGCGCTGCGGCACTCGGTGCGCTCGATGTTCGATGCCCCGGTGGTAGGCGTCAACCCGGTGCTCTCGAAGGTGTGGCAGCTTGCGGGGTTCCTCATCCTCGGGGTCATGCTGGTCACCGCGGCGGCGGCGAGCATCGTCTCCCAGAGGGTGGACCAGCTGGTGACCCGATGGTTCGGCGACACGGTGGTACTGGGATGGGCCTTCGCGGTCGGCACCTTCGTCGTGGGGGTGCTCCTCGACGCCGTGCTCGTGTACCTGATCGTCCGGGTCGTCGGCCAGGTGCGACCGCGCCGGAAACGGGACCTGGTGATCGGCTGCCTGGTGGCGGGCCTGGCGACCAGCGGTCTGCGCTGGGCCGGGACCTCGCTGGTGACGGCCAGCGCGTCGCGTAACGTCATCCTGGCGTCGTTCGTGACGCTCGCGACAATCCTGCTGCTGGTCAACTTCGTCGCCCGCGTCCTGCTGCTGGTGTGCGCGTGGGTGTACGACCCGCCCCGGCTCGACGAGATCGAGAGGGCGGAGCAGACGGTCGCGGCCATGCGGCGCGAGGCCGAGATCGAGCGTCAGGTCCGCCAGGGGCCGGGCAGCGGCAGGCTCTACAGTCCCGTCGTGCGGGGGGTGCGCCGCGGGCTCTACGCCTTCTGACGTGCGTTACCTCGCGCCGTGGTGCGCTACCTCGACGAGCGGTGCGCTACCTCGCGGGGACGACGAAGCCCGGTGTCGAGACGATGTGCACGGTCGTCATCCCCGAAGTGGAGGGCGCGCAGCGCCCGTGAACGCGACTGTGCACATCGTCTCGACACCGGGCGTGCCGAGCGGACGAAAGACTCAGAAGGCGCGGGTGATCATCGCCCGCTTGACCTCCTGGATCGCCTTGGTGACCTCGATGCCGCGCGGGCAGGCCTCGGTGCAGTTGAAGGTCGTGCGGCAGCGCCACACGCCCTCCTTGTCGTTGAGGATCTCCAGACGCTGGGTGGCGCCCTCGTCACGGGAGTCGAAGATGAACCGGTGCGCGTTGACGATCGCTGCCGGGCCGAAGTACTGGCCGTCGGTCCAGAACACCGGGCAGGACGAGGTGCACGCGGCGCAGAGGATGCACTTGGTCGTGTCGTCGAACCGGTCGCGGTCGGCCTGTGACTGGATGTTCTCACGGCTCGGCTCGTTCCCGGAGGTGATGAGGAACGGCATGATCTCGCGGTAGGAGGCGAAGAACGGCTCCATGTCGACCACGAGGTCCTTGATCACGGGCAGGCCCTTGATCGGCTCGACCGTGATCGGCTTGTCGGGGTTGACGTCCTTGAGGAGCGTCTTGCACGCCAGCCGGTTGCGGCCGTTGATGCGCACGGCGTCCGAGCCGCACACGCCGTGGGCGCAGGAGCGGCGGAACGTCAGGGAGCCGTCCAGCTCCCACTTGATCTTGTGCAGGGCGTCCAGGACGCGGTCCGTCCCGTGCGCGGTGACGGTGTGCTCCTCCCAGGTCGCCTCGTCGGAGACCTCCGGGTTGAACCGGCGGATCTTCAGCGTGACCTCGAAGGACGCGACAGCGCCCGCCTGTCCGTCCGGAGCGGCGTTCGCGGTGTTGTCAAGAACAGCAGTCATCAGTACTTCCGCTCCATCGGCTCGTAGCGCGTCTGGGTGACGGTCTTGGACCCCAGGACCACCTTGTAGTCCCCGAAGTCCTCGACGTGGTCGAAGTAGCCCTCGACGTGGCCGTCGGCGGCGTCGGGAGCCGACGTCGGACGGCGGTACGCCATCGTGTGCAGCATGTAGTTGGTGTCGTCGCGGTCCGGGTAGTCCTCCCGGTAGTGGCCACCGCGCGACTCACGGCGGTTGAGTGCCGCGACCACCGTCACCTCGGCGATGTCGAGCAGGAAGCCCAACTCGATCGCCTCGAGGAGGTCGGTGTTGAACAGGGTGCCCTTGTCCTGGACGGACACGTTCTTGTACCGCTTCTGCAGCTCGCGGATGTCGGCCGCGGCCTGCTCGAGCGACTCCTGGGTGCGGAAGACCTGGGCGTTGGCGTCCATGGTCTCCTGCAGCGCCTTGCGGACCTCGGCCACCCGTTCGCCCTCGGGGCGGTCCCGCATCTCGCTGAGCTGTGCCTCGACGCGTGCGGTGGGGTTCTCGGGGATCGGCAGGTGCTGCTCGACCGTCTGGGCGTAGGCGGCGGCCGACCGGCCGGAGCGCTTGCCGAAGACGTTGATGTCGAGCAGGGAGTTGGTGCCGAGGCGGTTCGACCCGTGCACCGAGACGCAGGCGACCTCGCCGGCGGCGTAGAGGCCCTTGACCACGTTGTGGCCGTCCCGGAGCACCTCGCCCTCGATGTTCGTGGGCACGCCGCCCATGGCGTAGTGCGCGGTGGGGTACACGGGCACCGGCTCGGTGTAGGGCTCGATACCGAGATAGGTACGCGCGAACTCGGTGATGTCCGGCAGCTTGGCGTCGATGTGCGCCGGCTCCAGGTGCGTCAGGTCGAGCAGCACGTAGTCCTTGTCGGGGCCGGCGCCGCGACCCTCGCGCACCTCGTTCGCCATGGACCGGGCGACGATGTCGCGCGGAGCGAGGTCCTTGATGGTGGGGGCGTAGCGCTCCATGAACCGCTCACCCTCGGAGTTGCGCAGGATGCCGCCCTCGCCACGTGCCGCCTCGGAGAGCAGGATGCCGAGCCCCGCGAGACCGGTGGGGTGGAACTGAAAGAACTCCATGTCCTCGAGCGGCAGGCCGCGCCGGTAGGCGAGAGCCATCCCGTCGCCCGTGAGGGTGTGGGCGTTCGACGTGGTCTTGAAGATCTTGCCCGCGCCGCCCGTGGCGAAGATGATCGCCTTCGCCTGGAACACGTGGATCTCGCCCGAGGCGAGGTCGTAGGCCACGACGCCGGTCGCGTTGACCTCGGCGCCGTCCTCGATGTCCTCGGTGGTGAGGTCGTGGTCCGTGAGCAGGTCCAGCACGTAGAACTCGTTGAAGAACTCGACGTCCTGCTTGACGCAGTTCTGGTAGAGCGTCTGCAGGATCATGTGACCCGTCCGGTCCGCGGCGTAGCACGCGCGGCGCACCGCGGCCTCGCCGTGGTTGCGGGTGTGCCCGCCGAACCGTCGCTGGTCGATGCGACCCTCCGGCGTCCGGTTGAACGGCAGACCCATCCGCTCCAGGTCCAGCACGGCGTCGATGGCCTCCTTGGCCATGACCTCGGCGGCGTCCTGGTCGACGAGGTAGTCGCCGCCCTTGATGGTGTCGAAGGTGTGCCACTCCCAGTTGTCCTCCTCGACGTTCGCCAGGGCGGCGCACATGCCGCCCTGGGCGGCGCCGGTGTGGGAACGCGTGGGGTACAGCTTGGAGATGACCGCGGTGCGGGCCCCCTTCGAGGCCTCGAGCGCCGCGCGCATGCCGGCGCCGCCTGCGCCGACGATGACGACGTCGTACTGGTGGGTCTGCATCGGTTCCGATGCCTCCTGCGGCGAGTGGTGGATCAGCGGGCTGGGGAGATGCGCGGGCTCAGGCCGTGCAGAACGAGGCGAGGAGCTCGGCCGGCGCGTCGGACGGGCACGGGTCGAACGTGAAGATGACCAGGGTGCCGAGCACGACGGTGATCGTGAACGCCAGGTAGAGCAGCACCTTGAGCACACCGCGGGTGGCGTCCCGCTCGGCGTAGTCGTTGATGATCGTCCGCACGCCGTTGGTGCCGTGGATCATCGCCAGCCACAGCATGAGCAGGTCCCACGTCTGCCAGAACGGGCTGGCCCACTTGCCGCCGACGAAGGCGAAATCGATGGCGTGCACGCCGTCGCCCACCATGAGGTTGACGAACAGGTGGCCGAAGACGAGCACGACGAGCAGCACGCCGGAGGCCCGCATGAACACCCACGAGTACAGCTCGAAGTTGCCGCGGGTGGTCTTGCGGCGCGCGTACGGGGAGCGCGGCGTGGGGATCGCGGTCTGGGTGCTCATCAGTGGCCTCCGAAGACGATCGAGAGGTGGCGGGGCAGGAACCCTGCCATGGTCACCACGAACAGGCCGAGGACGACCCACAGCATGACCCGCTGGTACCGCGTTCCCTGGGACCAGAAGTCGACCAGCGCGACGCGGATGCCGTTGAAGGCGTGGAAGACGATGGCGGCCACCAGGCCGGCCTCGCCCAGCCCCATGATCGGCGTCTGGTACGTGCCGATGACGGCGTTGTACGCCTCGGGGGAGACCCGCACGAGCGCCGTGTCGAGCACGTGGACGAGCAGGAAGAAGAAGATGAGCACGCCGGTCACGCGGTGCGCGACCCACGACCACATGCCTTCGCGGCCGCGGTAGAGCGTGCCAGCGGGAGCAGTCGGCACGGGGGGAGCCTCCATTGGCGGATTCGGGCGGGTTACGTGAAGTCACTGTAGTGACACCGAGTCGCGATCGGGTCACGGAGTGTCCGAAAACGGCGTCTCTGCGCGGTTTCTGTGACACATTCCACAGGCTTCGTGTCGGCCGGCGGGAACCCGTCACTATGCTGCGAACATGCCTTCGTCTGCCATTCCCGGATTCCGCGCCGTCGTCCCGGCGGGAGGGTCCGGCACGCGGCTCTGGCCGGTCTCGCGCGCCGACCGCCCGAAGTTCCTGCACGACCTGACGGGATCCGGGCGGACGCTGCTGCAGGCGACCGCCGACCGCCTCGCGCCGTTGGCCGGTGACGACGGGATCCTCGTCGTCACCGGTGAGCGGCACGTCGCCGCGGTGCGCGAGCAGCTCCCGGGCGTCGGGGCGGACCAGGTGCTGGCCGAGCCGAGCCCGCGCGACTCCATGGCGGCCATCGGCCTGGCCGCGGCGGTGCTGGAACGCCGTGCGGGCGACGTCGTCCTCGGCTCCTTCGCGGCCGACCAGGTCGTGACCGGCAGCCGGGAGTTCGAGCGCTCGGTCCGCGAGGCGGTGGAGGCGGCCCGTGCCGGGTACGTCACGACCGTTGGCATCGCCGCGTCCCGGCCCTCGACCGCGTTCGGCTACGTGCGCGGCGGGAGCCCGCTCGACGTCGCGGGCGCGCCGAGCGCGGTGCACGTGCAGGGCTTCACCGAGAAGCCGGACGCCGCGACCGCGCGGGAGTACCTGACCTCGGGGGAGTACCGGTGGAACGCCGGCATCTTCGTCGCGTCCACGAGCGTGCTGCTGGGCCACCTCGCCGAGCAGCGACCCGCTCTGCACGACGGGCTGCGCCGCGTGGCGGACGCCTGGGACACCCCGGACCGTGCGCGGGTGCTCGCCGAGGTGTGGCCCGGCCTGGAGAAGGTCGCGATCGACCATGCCGTGGCCGAGCCGGTGGCCGCGGCGGGCGGCGTCGCGATGGTGCCCGGTTCGTTCGGCTGGGACGACGTCGGCGACTTCAACTCCCTCGCGGCGCTGCTGCCGGCGGACGACGACTCCGGGTCGAAGGTCCTCGGCGACGGCGCGGACGTGGTGCGGGTGCAGAGCGCCGGGTCGGTGGTCGTCCCGGCGAGCGGCCGCACGGTGACGCTGCTCGGCATCGACGACGTGGTGGTGGTCGACACCCCGGACGCGCTGCTGGTGACGACGCGGGCGCGAGCCCAGCAGGTGCGGCGCATGGTCGACGCGGTGCGCGACCACGGCCGCGAGGACCTGCTGTGAGCGGCGTCGGTGCGGCGGCGGGGCGTCTCGACGCCGTGGTCGCCGAGCTCGAGCCGGAGCTCGTCGCGGTCCGGCGCGACCTGCACGCCCACCCGGAGGTCGCTCGCGAGGAGGTCCGGACGACGGCGGTGCTCGCCGAGCGTCTGCGCGCGGCCGGCCTGCACCCCCGGACGCTCGAGACGACCGGGCTCGTCTGCGACGTCGGCCCGGACGTCCCCGGACAGGGTCGGGTGGCGCTGCGCGCGGACATCGACGCGCTGCCCCTGGACGACCTGTGCGGGTGCGACTTCGCCTCGACCGTGCCGGGCGTCGCCCACGCCTGCGGCCACGACGTGCACGCCGCCGTCGTGCTCGGTGCGGGGCTCGCGCTGGCCCGGCTGGACGCCGAGGGGCTGCTCGACGTCGGTGCCCGCCTGGTCTTCCAGCCCGCGGAGGAGTCCATGCCCGGCGGGGCGCACGAGGTCATCGCCCAGGGCGTGCTCGACGGGGTCGACCGGATCGCGGCCGTGCACGCCGAGCCGAAGCTCGACGTCGGGCGCATCGGCACCCGGATCGGGCCGATCACCTCGGCGTCCGACCTCGTGACCGTGCGGCTGTCGTCCGGGGGCGGGCACACGTCCCGCCCGCACCTGACCGGCGACGTCGTCTACGCCCTCGGGCAGGTGATCACCCAGGTGCCCGCCGTGCTCGGCCGGCGGCTGGACCCGCGCTCGGGGGTCAACCTGACCTGGGGCGCCGTCGAGTCGGGCAACGCGCACAACGCCATCCCGATGTCGGGGGTCGCCCGGGGCACGCTGCGCTGCCTGGACGTGCGCGCGTGGGAGAAGGCCGGCCAGGTGCTGCACGACGCCGTCGAGCAGGTCGTGGCCCCCTACGACGTCGACGTGAGCGTGCACCACGTCCGCGGCGTCCCGCCGGTCGACAACGACGCCGACGTGACCGCGCGGCTCGAGGCCGCCGGCGCCGCCGTCCTGGGCGAGGAGGGAGTGGTCCTGACCGAGCAGTCGCTCGGTGGCGAGGACTTCGCCTGGTACCTGACGAAGGTGCCGGGCGCGATGGCACGCCTCGGCACCGCGACCCCCGGCGGCCGGCGGTACGACATCCACCAGGGTGACCTGGTCGTCGACGAGCGGGCGATCGGGATCGGGGCGAGGTTGCTGGCACGTTTCGTCCTCGGTCCGGGCCCGGCCGCGGACGTACCGCTTCGGTAACGACTCGGCCACGGGAGGCCCCGGTGGCATCGAGGACGCCGAGCGATGGTTACGCTTGCCGTCTCTGATCGTGAGACGGGCGAGCGCCCGCGCTCACCCACCCTCATCGACAGGAGTGACAGGTGAAGAGAGCCATCCAGCTCACCGCCCTCGCAGGCGCTGCCGCGCTGACCCTCGCGGCGTGCGGGTCTGCCCCCGAGGAGTCCACCGGCGAATCGACCGAGAACGGCGCGGCGCAGTCCGACTTCACCGCCTGCATCGTCTCGGACGAGGGCGGGTTCGACGACAAGAGCTTCAACCAGCTGAGCTTCGAGGGCGCCAAGAAGGCGGCCGACGAGCTCGGGGCCCAGTTCAACGAGGTCCAGTCCCAGTCGGAGACCGACTACCAGCCCAACGTGCAGGCCCTGGTGGACGAGGGCTGCAACGCCATCGTCGCCGTCGGCTTCGCGCTCTCGGCCGACACGGTCGAGTCGGCGAACAGCAACCCGGACATCGACTACATCCTGGTCGACGACGCCGCGGACAACGACTTCGACGGCGAGGCGGACGCGGAGAACGTCAAGCCGCTGCTGTACAACACGGCCGAGGCCGCGTTCCTCGCGGGCTACCTCGCGGCGGGCTACTCCGAGGCCGGCAAGGTCGGCACGTTCGGCGGCCAGCCGTTCCCGACCGTGACGATCTTCATGGACGGCTTCAAGCAGGGCGTCGAGCACTTCAACGAGGTCAACGACGCCGAGGTCGAGGTCATCGGCTACGCCGGTGGCGAGGACGGCGCGTTCACCGGTGGCTTCGCGGCCAACGAGACGGCCAAGACGACGGCGACGAACATCCTGGGCCAGGGCGTCGACGTGATCCTCCCGGTCGGCGGGCCGATCTACCAGTCCGCGATCGCCGCGATCGAGGACTCGGGCCGCGACGTCGCGCTCATCGGTGTGGACGCGGACTTCTACGAGACCGACCCGACCACGCAGCCGTACGTGCTGACCTCCATCCTCAAGAAGATGGACGTCTCCACCTACGAGGCCGTGAAGTCCTCCGGCGAGGGCACCTTCGACCCCGAGCCCTACGTCGGCACCCTGGAGAACGAGGGCGTGGGCCTGGCCCCGCTGCACGACTTCGAGGACAAGGTCGACCCGGAGCTCATGGCCGAGGTCGACGAGCTGCGCCAGCAGATCATCGACGGCGAGCTCGAGGTCACGTCCTACCTGGACCAGTGACGAGGAGCTGAAGATCACCGCCGACGCGGCGGGGCACGGGATCTCACCCGGGTCCCGCCGCGCCGTGCGGCCTAGGCTGGCCGGGGGATCGTGAGGAAGGTGGACGCGCCACGATGAGGCTCGAGCTACGGGGGATCACCAAGCGTTTCGGTGCGCTGGTGGCCAACGACCACATCGACCTGGTGGTCGAACCCGGGGAGATCCACTGTCTCCTCGGCGAGAACGGGGCGGGCAAGTCCACCCTGATGAACGTCCTGTACGGGCTGTACGACGCCGACGAGGGCGAGATCCTCCTCGACGGGGAGGTGCAGGACTTCGACGGTCCCGGTGACGCGATGGCTGCCGGCATCGGCATGGTCCACCAGCACTTCATGCTCGTGCCCGTCTTCAGCGTGGCCGAGAACGTCATGCTGGGCCACGAGGTCACGCGCGGCCCCGGTCTGCTCGACCTGGAGTCGGCCCGCGCCACGGTGCGCGACACCGCCGACCGCTTCGGGTTCCACGTCGACCCGGACGCCGTGGTCGAGGACCTCCCGGTCGGTGTGCAGCAGCGCGTCGAGATCATCAAGGCGCTGAGCCGTGACGCCCAGGTCCTCGTCTTCGACGAGCCGACGGCGGTGCTCACCCCGCAGGAGACCGACGAGCTCATGTCGATCATGCGTCAGCTCCGCGACGAGGGGAAGGCGATCGTCTTCATCACGCACAAGCTGCGTGAGGTCCGTGAGGTCGCCGACCGGATCACGGTCGTGCGCCACGGCAAGGTCGTCGGTGAGGCGGAGCCCACGGCGTCCGACAACGAGCTGGCCTCCCTCATGGTGGGGCGCGCGGTCCAGCTCACCGTCGACAAGCAGGCGGCACGCCCGCGGAAGAACGAGCTCGCGGTGCGCAACCTGGTCGTCGCACGCCAGGACGGCCAGGTGGTCGTCGACGACCTGAGCTTCACCGTGCACGGCGGCGAGATCCTCGTGGTCGCAGGAGTGCAGGGCAACGGGCAGACGGAGCTGACCGAGGCGCTGCTCGGGCTGCACCCCGGCGGGAGCGGCTCGATCAGCCTCGACGGCAACGAGCTGCGAGGTCGCTCGGTGCGCCAGATCCTCGACGCGGGCGTCGGGTTCGTGCCCGAGGACCGCAGCACGGACGGCCTGGTCGGCGAGTTCACGATCGCGGAGAACCTCATCCTGGACCGGACGGCCGGGCCGCCCTTCGTGCGGGCCGGCAGCCTCCAGCTCGCGGCCCGCGACGAGTTCGCGCGCGAGAAGGTGAACGAGTACGACGTCCGCACGATCGGCATCGACCTGCCCGTGGGCCGGCTCTCCGGCGGCAACCAGCAGAAGGTGGTGCTCGCCCGCGAGCTCTCCCGCGAGCTGCGGCTCCTGGTGGCCGCCCAGCCCACGCGTGGCGTGGACGTGGGTTCCATCGAGTTCATCCACAAGCAGATCGTGGCCGCGCGTGACACCGGCATCCCGGTCGTGGTGGTCTCCACCGAGCTGGACGAGGCGGTGGCCCTGGCCGACCGCATCCTGATCATGTACCGCGGCAAGGTCGTGGGCATCGTCCCGGCAGACACCCCGCGCGACGTGCTCGGGCTGATGATGGCGGGCATCGCCCCCGAGACCGAAGGAGAGGCCGCGTGAGCGACGCGTCGGGCCGGCACCCGGCCGAGGAACCCGAGAACCCGCTCGACGAGGCCGCGCAGCGGGCCGCCGCCGAGCACGAGCCCGGGCTGGCCGAGGAACTGGAGCAGGAACGGGCCCGGGAGGCCGCTCCGGCGATCGAGGAGACGGACGACCGCTGGCGCGACGCGTTCCGACGCGTCGCCGCGGGCGGCTGGGCCGTCTCCCTGGGCGCCATCCTGCTGGCGGTGATCGCCGGCTCGCTGATGATCATCGTCACCGACGAGGCCGTGCAGGCGGCGGCGGGGTACTTCTTCGCGCGGCCGGGCGACATGCTCACGGCGGCCGCGGAGGCGGTCGGCGGTGCCTACTCGGCGCTCTTCCAGGGTGCCGTGTACAACTTCGGTGCGGACACGTTCGCCGCGGGGATCCGGCCGCTGACGCAGACCCTGACCAACGCCACGCCCCTGATCGCGGCAGGGCTCGGCGTCGCCATCGCGTTCCGTGCCGGTCTGCTCAACATCGGCGGGCAGGGCCAGATGCTCGTGTCCGCGGCGGCTGCCGGCTGGGTCGGGTTCGGCCTCACCGGCCTGCCGGTCGTGGTGCACCTGATCGTCGCGATGGTCGCGGGCATCCTCGCTGGTGCGCTGTGGGCGGGCATCGCGGGTCTCCTCAAGGCCCGCACCGGTGCCCACGAGGTGATCGTCACGATCATGCTCAACTACGTCGCGTACTACCTCGTGTCGTACTTCCTGGCGACGCCGGGCCTGATGCAGGCCCCCGGCTCGGCCAACCCGAAGACCCCGCCCACCCCCGAGTCGGCGACGCTGCCTCCGCTGCTGGGCGAGCGCTACAACCTGCACTGGGGCTTCGTGCTGTCGCTGCTCGCAGTCGTCGTCGTGTGGTGGCTGCTCAACCGCTCCGCGGTCGGCTTCTCCTACCGCGCCGTCGGCGAGAACCCGCGTGCGGCGCGGGTCGCGGGCATCGACGTGCCGCGGGCCACCGTGTCGGTGATGCTCGTCGCCGGTGCCCTGGTCGGCCTGGCCGGCATCACGCAGGTGCTCGGCACCGTGACGACCGGGTTCGGCGCGGACATCGACGCCGGCATCGGCTTCGACGCGATCACCGTGGCGCTGCTGGGCAACTCCAACCCCGTGGGCGTCCTGGGCGCGGGCATCCTGTTCGGCGGCTTCAAGGCCGGTGGCTCCGCCATGCAGGCGGCCGAGGGGATCCCCATCGAGATCGTCCTGGTCGTGCAGTCCCTCATCGTGCTGTTCATCGCCGCCCCGCCGCTCGTGCGGGCGATCTTCCGGCTCCCGCAGCCGGGCAGCACGCCGAAGAAGAAGCGGTCGCAGACCGCCCGCAAGGAGGTCTCGGCATGAGCGCCGCCACCGTCGACGGGACGACAGCCGCCCCGGACGCCCCGCGCACGCTGAGCACCGTCACGTGGAAGACGTCGATCTCGCTCGGGGTCGTCCTCGCCCTGTACGCGCTCCTGCTCGTCCTCGCTCCGCACGAGGGCAGCGCGAGGTTCGCGCTCTCCACGCCGACCGACTTCTTCCAGATCCCCGTGTACGTGGTGCCCGGCATGGCCACAGCCTGGATCTGCGGCGCGCTCGCCGCCGTCATGGTGGCGCTCTCGGTGGGGGCCACCCGGCGCGCCCGGCGCACCTCGGTGTGGGTGCCGTCGGTCTTCGCCGCAGTCCTGCTCGTGGGCTTCCTCGCGTGGGCGGCGGCGGGCAGCCCGCGCGACCTCTCCGTGGTCGGGCTCCTGGGTGGCGCCCTCGTGCTGTCGGTGCCGCTCGTGTACGGGGCGCTGAGCGGCGTCATCGGCGAGCGGTCGGGCACCATCAACATCGCCATCGAGAGCCAGCTCCTGGCCGGTGCGTTCACCGCCGCGATCGCGGGGTCGCTGACGAAGAGCCCGTGGGTCGGGCTCCTGGCCGCGATGGCCGCCGCGGCGCTGGTCGCGCTGGTGCTGGCCGTGTTCACCATCACCTACCGCGTCAACCAGATCATCGTCGGTGTGGTGCTCAACGTGCTGGTCATCGGCCTGACGAGCTTCTTCTACTCGCTGGTCCTGGTGCCGAACACGGCGACGCTGAACACCACCGTCCGGTTCGAGCGGATCCCGATCCCGCTCCTGGACCGGATCCCGGTGATCGGCCCGGTGCTGTTCGACCAGACGATCATCGTGTACCTGATGTTCGTCATCGTGGCGGTCGTCTGGTACGCCCTCTTCCGCACCCGCTGGGGCCTGCGGCTGCGGGCGGTCGGCGAGCACCCCCGCGCGGCCGACACCGTCGGCGTCGACGTGCTGCGCACGCGGTACCGGGCGTTGCTCGTCGCCGGTGCCGTGGGCGGCATGGGAGGCGCGTTCTACACGGTGGTGTCGATCAACCAGTTCAACCGTGAGATGACGGCGGGAGCGGGCTTCATCGCACTGGCCGCGATGATCTTCGGCAAGTGGGACCCGGTCCGCGCGGCGCTGGCCGGTCTGCTGTTCGGGTTCGCGACGAACCTGCAGAACGTGCTGTCGGTGGTCGGCTCGCCCGTGCCCAGCCAGTTCATGCTCATGCTGCCGTACATCGTCACGCTGTTCGCCGTGGCGGGGCTCGTCGGCCGGTCCCGGCCGCCTGCCGCCCTCGCTACCCCGTACACCAAGGAGTAGCCGGTGGCACCGCACGAGACCGCCATGGACTGGGACGCCCTGCGTGCCGCCGCCCACGAGGTCGCGCAGCGCGCGTACGTGCCGTACTCGGGCTACCCCGTGGGGGCGGCCGCATACGCCGACGACGGCCGGCTCCTCGTGGGCTGCAACGTCGAGAACGCCGGGTACGGCGTCACGCTGTGCGCCGAGTGCTCCCTGGTCTCGGCGCTCGTCACGGGTGGTGGGGGGCGGCTGACCGCCTTCACGTGCGTCACCGGCCGCGGCGACCTGATCACCCCCTGCGGGCGGTGCCGCCAGCTCCTGTGGGAGCACGGCGGCCCCGGCCTGCTCGTCGAGACGCCGCGGGGCGTCGTCACCATGTCCGAGATGCTGCCGCAGGCGTTCGGACCGGAGGACCTGAACCGATGAACGAACCGTTCGACGCCGTCGACGTCATCCGTACCAAGCGGGACCGGGCCCACCTGTCCGCCGCGCAGATCGACTGGGTCGTGGACGCGTACACCCGGGGCGCGGTCGCCGAGGAGCAGATGTCGGCGCTCGCCATGGCAATCCTGCTCAACGGCATGAGCCGCGGTGAGGTCGCCCGGTGGACCCAGGCGATGATCGCCTCGGGCGAGCGGATGGACTTCTCCGAGCTGTCGCGCCCGACGGCGGACAAGCACTCCACCGGCGGGGTGGGGGACAAGATCACGCTGCCCCTGGCACCGCTGGTGGCGGTGTTCGGGGTGGCCGTGCCACAGCTGTCCGGCCGCGGGCTGGGGCACACCGGCGGCACCCTGGACAAGCTCGAGTCGATCCCGGGCTGGCGCGCGGGCCTGAGCAACGCGGAGATCCTGGCCCAGCTCGACGACGTCGGCTCCGTCATCTGTGCCGCCGGCACCGGGCTCGCGCCGGCGGACAAGAAGCTCTACGCGCTGCGCGACGTCACGGGCACGGTCGAGGCGATCCCCCTCATCGCCAGCTCGATCATGTCCAAGAAGATCGCCGAGGGCACGGGCGCGCTGGTGCTCGACGTGAAGGTCGGCTCCGGTGCGTTCATGAAAGAGATCGCCGACGCGCGCGAGCTCGCGCGCACGATGGTCGAGCTCGGCACCGACGCCGGGGTCCGCACGGTCGCGCTGCTCACGGACATGTCCGTGCCGCTGGGGCGGACGGCGGGCAACGCCCTCGAGGTGCGCGAGTCTGTCGAGGTGCTCGCCGGTGGCGGGCCGGCGGACGTCGTCGACCTCACCGTCGCGCTGGCCGTGGAGATGCTCGACGCCGCGGGACGACCGACGGCCGAGGCGGAGGTCCGCGCCGCGCTGCAGGACGGCCGCGCGATGGACGTGTGGCGCCGGATGATCAGCGCCCAGGGCGGAGACCCGGACGCCGAGCTGCCGGTGGCCGCGCACACCGAGGAGGTCCGCGCGGACCGGACCGGCGTCCTGGCCGCGCTCGACGCCTACGCCGTGGGCGTCGCCGCGTGGCGCCTGGGGGCGGGACGCTCGCGCAAGGAGGACCCCGTGCAGGCGGGCGCCGGCGTGGAGGTGCACGTCCGCCCGGGCGAGCAGGTCGTCGCCGGGCAGGCCGTCATGACCCTGCACACCGACACCCCGGAGCGGTTCGCCCGGGCGCGGGCGGCGCTCGACGACGGGTGGCAGGTCGCGCCGTCGGGCACGTCGGTGCCGCGGCGCCCGATCGTCCTCGACCGGATCCACTGACGCGGCGGACGGCGTGCGGGCGGGGCGGGACGCGCTGCGGCTGACCGACCTCCTGGAGGCCGCGGGGCTGTTCTGCGGCCCCGTACCCCCACCGGTCGCGCAGCGCGCGGGCGCGCGCACCACGCCACGCGTTCCGTACGCCGTGGAGTTAGCGCTGCGCGACGCCGACCCGCGGGTGCGCCAGCGCGTGCTCGACCCGCTGGGCCGCGATCAGGGCGCCCCGCGGACCGGCCGGCCGGTCCCGTTGTTCCTGCCGGAGCTGACGGCAGGGCCACGGTCAGCAGGACGACCAGGCCCGCGACGGCTCGCGCCGGAGGCACGCCAGGTCGACGAGACCACGTGCGGGGCGGCGGTGCTCGCGGTGCTCCGCCTGGCGGGCGACCCGGCGGCCGCGCTCGCCCTGGCCCGGGACCCCCGCGGTGCCCGGCACGCGTTCGCCGCGCTGCAGCGGCAGATCCACGCCCGTGCGCGCCGGGTCTGGCCGCGCAGGCTCGGCACCCCGCCGTGGGGTGCGGCCCGTGAGGCGCGGTTCGGCTCGGTGCGCTACACGCACCGGGTGGTCGGTCGTCACGAACCGTCCGAGGGGTCGCGAGCCGTCCTGCGTGCCGCCGTCGTCGCCGCGGCGGCGGGGGTGCCGGTGCCGCTGTACACGGGCGGCGACCTGGGCCACGGCGCGACGACGGCCGTACCGCGCCACGTGGTCCTCCTGACGGCGGTGCGGGACACCTCCGCCGGGCCGATCGCGACACTGTACGAGCCGTCGTCGGGCGCGATGCACGCCCTGCCGGTCGACGCGCTGCGCGGGCCGGGCGGCGCCCCGGGGGCGCAGGCGAGCCGCGGCCGGGCGCTCGGTGGCTGGCCGCACGTGGTCTGGGCGGTCCTGCCGCGCGAGGAGGACCGATCGGGGTCAGCATGGGGGCATGAGCACGACACCCTCTGACGCCTGGCGCGACGCCGGCCTGGAAGCCCCGGACGACACCACGAACCTCGTCGAGGAGTCGAGCACGCCGCCTGCCACCCCGGAGCACCCGGAGGAGACCGACGAGTACCGCCCCGCGACGCCCCGTCCCGACCTGGACGGCGAGGCGTCCGAGGCCGACGTCGCCGAGCAGGCGAGCATCGTCACCTCGTCCGAGGACGACCCGGACGCCGTCTGACCGGTAGGTTGGGGGGCATGACGCAAGCGCTCCACGACGCGATCCCCGACCTGCCGAAGGTCCTCCTCCACGATCACCTCGACGGTGGCCTGCGCCCGCAGACGGTGCTCGAGCTGGCGGCCGAGGTGGGCCACGAGCTGCCGGCCGACGACGCCGCGTCGCTCGGCGCCTGGTTCCGCGACGCGGCCGACTCGGGTTCGCTGCCGCGCTACCTGGAGACGTTCGACCACACGATCGCGGTCATGCAGACCCCGGAGTCCCTCGCCCGCGTGGCACGCGAGGCGGTCGTCGACCTGGCGGCCGACGGCGTCGTCTACGCCGAGCAGCGGTGGGCACCGGAGCAGCACCTGCAGCGGGGGATGAGCCTGCCCGAGACGGTCGAGGCCGTGCAGGCCGGGATCGACGAGGGCGTGCGCGAGGCCGCGGCCGCCGGACGGACGATCCGCGTGGGCCAGCTCGTCACCGCGATGCGGCACACCGACCGGTGGATCGAGATCGCCGAGCTGGCGGTGGCCTACCGCGGGGCCGGCTCCGTCGGTTTCGACATCGCCGGGCCGGAGGACGGGTTCCCGCCGGACCGCCACGTCGAGGTGTGGCGGTTCCTGGCGGAGCACAACTTCCCCACGACGATCCACGCCGGTGAGGCGGCCGGGCTGGACTCGATCGGTCAGGCCGTGCACCTCGGCCAGGCGGACCGGCTCGGCCACGGCGTGCGCATCGCGGACGACATCACGTTCGACCACGGCTCCGGGACGGCGGAGCTCGGGGAGCTGGCGCACTGGGTCCGCGACCACCAGATCGCCCTCGAGGTCTGCCCGGTGTCCAACCTGCAGACCGGGGCGGCGACGTCGATCGCCGAGCATCCGATCACGCGGCTCAAGGAGCTCGACTTCGCGGTCACGCTCAACACCGACAACCGCCTGATGTCGCAGACCTCGATGTCCCACGAGATGCGCCGGCTCGTCGCGGAGGCCGGCTGGACCATCGACGACCTGGCCGACGTGACCATCACCGCGGCGTGGAGCGCGTTCATGCACCACGACGAGCGCCGCGAGCTCGTCGACGAGCTGATCCTGCCGGGGTACCAGAAGATCGAGGGGGCCCTCCGATGAACGCCGACCACCCGACGCCGACGACCAGGGCCGAGCTGGCCCGGTACGTCGACCACACGCTCCTCAAGCCCGAGGCGACCTCGGCCGACGTCACGGCGCTCGTCGAGGAGGGCGCCGGGCTCGGGGTCTTCTCCGTGTGCGTGTCGCCCACGTTCGTGGCGCACGCCGTCGAGGCGGCGGCCGGGCGGCTCGCGGTGGCGACGGTCTGCGGTTTCCCGTCGGGGAAGCACGCGAGCGACATCAAGGCGGCGGAGGCCGCGCGGTCGGTGCTCGACGGCGCCGACGAGGTCGACATGGTCATCGACGTCGGCGTCGCCAAGGCCGGCGGCTTCGACCTGGTGCAGGCCGACGTGGCGGCGGTGCGCGCCGCCGTGCCGGCCGACAAGGTCCTCAAGGTCATCATCGAGTCCGCCGCGCTGAGCGACGACGAGATCGTCGAGGTGTGCCGGGCCGCGGAGGCCGCGGGCGCCGACTTCGTCAAGACGTCCACGGGATTCCACGCCACGGGCGGCGCCTCGGTGCATGCCGTGGAGCTGATGGCACGAACGGTGGGCGGCCGGCTGGGGATCAAGGCCTCCGGCGGGGTGCGCACGCTCGCCGACGCCCAGGCGATGATCGCCGCGGGCGCCACCCGCCTGGGGCTGTCCGGCACGGCGGCCGTCCTGGCGGGCTTCGACGAGGTCGCTGACGGGGCCGCGGCCGCCGACGAGGCGTCCGCGACCGACGGCGGCTACTGACTGCCGAGACACCAGGGGGTCTTGTGGTCCGATCAGCCGACGACGTGCACGTCTTCGAAGCGCACGCGCCCGACGCGGAGCTCGAGGACCTGCGCGCGCGACTGACGACGGCGCGGCTGCCGGAGCCCGAGACCGTCGTGCGCTCCGCGCCCGGCCCTCGGCGCTGGGAGCAGGGCGTTCCGCTCGCCGACCTCGTCGACCTCGTGGACTACTGGCGCACCGGGTACGACTGGCGGGCCTTCGAGGCGCGCCTCGACCGGATCGGTCAGTTCCGCACGACCGTCGACGGGCTGGGCATCCACTTCCTGCACCGTCGGTCCGCGCGCGCCGATGCCACCCCGCTGATCATGACGCACGGCTGGCCGGGCAGCGTCGCCGAGTTCGTCGACGTGGTCGACGAGCTGGCGGACCCGCAGGATGCCGGCGCACCGGCGTTCCACGTCGTGGCCCCGTCGCTCCCGGGGTTCGGCTACAGCGACAGGCCGAGCACGGCCGGGTGGGGGGTCGAGAAGATCGCAGCCGCCTGGGTGGAGCTGATGGGGAGGCTGGGATACGACCGATTCGTCGCGCACGGCGGTGACTGGGGAGGAAACGTCACGACCATCCTCGGCGGCAGCTTCCCGCAGCACGTCCTCGGCATCCACACCACGTTCGCGCCGGCACCGCCGGGGATGACGACGGAGTCTCTGACGGCAGTCGAGCGCACGACGGTCGAGGAGGCACGAGACTTCTGGCAGAACCACAGGGCGTACGCGAAGCAGCAGGCGACCAGGCCCCAGACCATCGGCTACTCGCTCGTCGACTCACCGGTCGGGCTCCTCGCGTGGCTCGTCGACAAGTTCGCCGAGTGGTCGGACACCGAGGACAGCCCGTTCGAGACGATCTCCCGCGACAGGATTCTCGACGACGTCACGCTCTACTGGCTGACGCGCACCGGTGCGTCGGCCGCACGCATCTACGCCGAGAGCCCTCACTCGCTCGACCCGGACCTCCGGGTGGACGTCCCGTCAGCCATCACCCTGTACCCCGGTGACGTCGAGTCCCGCACCCCGCGAGCATGGGCCCAGGAGCGGTATCGACAGATCGTCCGCTGGAACCTGCCCGAGTCCGGGGGCCACTTTCCCTCCTTGGAGGTGCCGGAATACTTCGTGAGGGACCTGCAGCACGGCCTTGCCGCCGTGCTGGCCGCCGCTCGAAGCGAGGGGCAGAGGCCGTGATGCAGGTCACCGCGAGGCTGTGCCGGACGGCCCGCCGCGCGCCTCACCGAAGATTCGGGGGACACGACCTAGCGTCGGCGCCATGACCAGCGCCGACACAGATGAACCGCTCGTCGAGGTGCGTGAGGCGACGCGGACGCACGGCAGCGTGCAGGTGCTCGCCCCGACGTCCCTGACGCTGCACGCGGGCCAGGCCGCCGCCGTCGTGGGGGCCAACGGGAGCGGCAAGTCCACGTTGCTGGGGCTCGTCGCCGGGGCGGACGAACCGACGTCGGGCAGCGTGCGCACCCTCGGGCTGACGGCGGCGCGTGCCCGGCTGCGCCGGCGCGAGGACGTCACGCTGCTCATGGGCGGTCTGCCCACCTACCGCGACCTGACGGTGGCGGAGCACCTGCGGCTGGTCAGCTCCGCCTGGGCGGGGAGGCACACGCTGGCCGACGTCGCCGAGACGTTGGCCGAGGCCGAGCTGGACCGTGTGCGCGACCAGTTCCCGTCCGAGCTGTCGTCGGGGGAGCGCCAGCTGTTCGCGCTGGCCACCACGCTCTACCGGCCCGCGCGGCTCGTGCTGCTCGACGAGCCCGAGCAGCGTCTCGACGCCCGGTGGCGCACCGTGGCACGCCGTCTCGTCGGGCGTGCCCTCGACGCCGGACGGACCGTCCTCGTCGCGACCCACGACAGCGGGCTGCGCGACGACGTCGCGGCCCGCGGTCAGGTGGTCGAGCTCGCCGAGCCAGGGCAGCGATGAGCGCTCCTGCAGGCACCGGGACGGGCAGCGCGGACCCGGACGACGCGGGCCCTGCGCGCGTGCTCTACACGCCGTGGCGGCGCTGGCTGGGCCGGCTGCGCCGCCGCTCTGCGCTGGCTCGCGCGGCCGCGTCCGGCGCGGACCCGGGCGACCGCGTCTATCTCGTCTACGGCGTCGTCCTCCTGGCCCTGGTCTACGGACCGATGCTGTGGGCGGCGCTGTCCGTCGTGGGCGTCCCGCTCGGCGGTGCGGGCGGCGGCGAGGGTGCCGTGGCGGCCGAGCGGTGGAGCTCGAGCTCGTTCGACGGCCTGGTGGTGGTCGGGCTGTGCGTCGGCGGTGTCCTCGCACTCCTGGCGGTCAACGCCGCCCGCGCCGGCGGACCGCTGTGGACCAGCCCGTCCGAGGCGACGTTCGTGCTCGCCGGTCAGTTCCCGCCGGTGGCGGTGCTCTGGCGGCGGGTCGTGCTGCTCGCCGTCGGCGCGGCGGTCGTCGCGGCGTTCGGGGGGTCCGCTCTCGCGGCGGGCGCGCTGGGCCTCGCCGGGGGTGCGGGCGTGGTGCCCGCCGACGGCGTCGGCCCTGCGGACGTGGCGGGTTGGGCACTGCTGGCGGGGTTCGCCGTCCAGGTCCCGCTGATGCTGGGCGTGGCGGCCCAGGCGCCGCGCTGGCGCACGGCGGCGCGGCGGGCTGCAGGAGTGCTGCTCGGCCTGGGAGTTCTCGCACCGGTGCTGGAGGTCGTCGCCCCGCAGGTGCGTACCGCCGTCGGGCAGGTCTGCGCGGATCCCGCGGCGACCGGGGTCGCGTGCTCGCTGGCGACGGTGCCCGGACCGGGCCTGCTGGGTGTCGCCGGTGTGGCGGCGCTCCTCGCCGTGTGGTTGACGGTGCGTGTGCTGCCCACCGAGATGGACGTCGACGCGACCGCGGCGGCCCAGCGCAACACGGTCGCGACGTCCCAGGCCCTGATCGGCGGGGAGGCGGGCGGCCTGACCGACCTGCTGGGCCCGGTGCGGCTGCACGGCCGCCGCCGGACGCTCTGGCCCCCGCTGCTGTACCGGGCGCCCGTGGTGGCGCGGGACCTGCTGGGGCTGCGCCGGCGGGCGTGGACCGTCCTCGGCTCGCTGGTGGCGGGGACGGGCGGCACGCTGCTGGTCCTGGTGAGCATCCCGTCGCCGGAAGGCCCCGGGTCTGCCTTCGGCGTCGTCCTGGGAGCGGCCGTGCTGTACGCGGCGACGTCGTCCTGGGCGTCCGGCCTGCGGGACATGGCCTCCCAGGCCAGGCCGGGCGGGTTGCTGCCCGGCGGCGTCGGCCGCCTCGTGGCGGCACATCTGGTGGTGCCGACGGCGCTCGGCGTCGTCGCGGTCGGGGCCGGCCTGGCGCTCGCGGTCCCCGTCGGTCTCGCCGGCCTGCCCGACGACGGCGCCACGGCGGTCGTGGTCGCGGTGACCACGGGTGTGCTGGTGCTCGCCGTGCGGTGCTGGGTCGCGGGCGCGACGACCGTCCCGACCGAGCTGTTCACGCCGGTGAGCGTGCCGGGTGGTGGTGACGCCTCCACGCTGATCGTCGCAGCGTGGTTCGTGCGGGGGTGGCTGATGGTCGTCGCTCTCGCGTGGTCGGCGTACCGCGGGGCGGGGGCGGGCACCGGAGCGCTGCTCGCCGTCGCCGTGGTGATCGTGCTCTCGGCCGCCTGGTTCGTGCGGTCCACCGTGCGACGCCTCGCGCGGACCTGACCGCGAAGGAGGTTAGGCTTACCTCTGATGACTGCAGCGACCCAGCGCCCGGACGGCCCGCCGGCCGGGCGGCGCACCCCGCACCACGCGACCGTCTCGGCCGTGCGTTGGCTCACACCGCACATGGTCCGCCTCACGTTCGCCGGGGACGCACTCGACGCGATCGACCGGCCCGCGGTGACCGACCTGTACCTCAAGCTCGTGGTCGGCGAGCCCTCGACGCCCGGATCCCGTCCCGTGGTGCGCACCTACACCGTCCGGGCCGTCCGCGCCGGCGAGTGGGACGTGGACTTCGTGGTGCACGGGGACGAAGGGCTCGCCGGCCCCTGGGCCGCCCGGGCTCGACCCGGAGACCCGGTGACGTTCCTCGGCCCGGGCGGCGGCTACGCCCCGGACCCGGAGGCGCCCTGGCACCTGTTCGTCGGGGACGACGCCGCGCTGCCGGCGATCGCGGCGGCCGTGGAGTCGCTGCCGCCGGGAGCCGTCGCGCACGCCTTCGTCGAGGTCCCCGGTCCGGCCGACGAGCAGCAGATCGTCACGGACGCGGACCTGCGGCTCACGTGGGTCCACCGTGGCGCGGCCGAGCTGACCGACACGGTGCGTGCAGCGCACGCGGCCGGCCGGCTGCCCACCGGTGTGCCGCACGCGTTCCTGCACGGCGAGGCCTCGGTCGTGCGAGAGCTGCGCCGCTGGGTCCGTGCCGAGCTGGGCGTTGACAAGGACCGGCTGTCCGCCTCCGGGTACTGGCGCCGCGGGCACGACGACGAGGCGTGGCGGGCCGCGAAGCCACGGTGGAAGGCCGAGGTGGCGCAGGACGACGCCGAGCTCGCCGCGCCTCGCTGACGAGGCGCGGCGGCACCCTCAGAGCCCGAGGACGGACGCCATCTCGCGCTGGAGGGCGTCGAGCCGCTCGTGCGCCGCGACCCGGGCCTTGCCGACGTCGTACGCGGACGCGTCCGGTGCGACGTCCGCGACCACCTCGAGGTAGCACTTGACCTTGGGCTCGGTGCCCGACGGTCGCACGATCACCCGCGTGCGGTCCTCGGCCAGCAGCAGGATGCCGTCCGTGGGCGGCAACCCCTCGTAGCCGTCGGACAGGTCCACGACCGTGCGCACCGACGAGCCGCCCAGCGACGACGGTGGGGCGGAGCGGAGGCGGGACATCGTCCCGGGGATCTGCGCCAGGTCGTCGAACCGCGCGGCGAGCTGGTCGGTGACGTAGAGCCCGTGCGCGCGGGCGATGTCGTCGAGCGCGTCGACCAGCGTCCGTCCGGACGCCTTGAGCCGGGCCGCGAGGGTCGCCACGACGACGGCGGCGCTGATGCCGTCCTTGTCACGCACGTGCGCCGGGTCGACGCAGTAGCCGAGCGCCTCCTCGTAGCCGAACACCAGGCCGGGCGTGCGGGAGATCCACTTGAACCCGGTCAGGGTCGTCGCGTGCGCGACGCCGGCGTCCTCGGCCAGGCGGCCCAGCAGCCGGGAGGAGACCACCGAGCACGCGACCGTGGCGTCGACGCTGCCGGAGGCACGCCGCACGGCCTCCGCGCCGAGCAGCGCCCCCACCTCGTCGCCGTGCAGCATGCGCCAGCCGCTCGAGCGCGCCGTCTCCACGCCCAGGTGCGTCCCCTGGGTGACGTCGAGCACCGCGACGGCGCACCGGTCGGCGTCCGGGTCGTTGGCGATCACCAGGTCGGCACCGGTGTCGACGGCCAGCCCGAGCGCCATGTCCATGGCCCCGGGCTCCTCCGGGTTGGGGAACGACACCGAGGGGAAGTCAGGGTTCGGGAACGACTGCTCCTCGACGGGCACGACCTGGCTGAATCCCGCGTCGGCGAGGGCGCGGGCCAGGGTGCGGCCGCCGACGCCGTGCAGCGACGTCGTGACGACGCGGAGCGCGTCCGCGGCCACGGGGTCGGGCGTCGTGACGCCCCGCACCGAGGCGAGGTAGGCGTCCACGACGTCGTGGTCCAGCAGGGTCCAGCCGTCCTCGGCCCGGGGGACCTCGTCCGGCTGCCCGACGGCGGCGATCCGCTCCGCGATCGACGCGTCGTGGGGCGGGACGATCTGCGCACCCTGCCCCGCGTCGGTGACGACCCGCCCGCCGAGGTACACCTTGTAGCCGTTGTCGGCGGCGGGGTTGTGGCTCGCGGTCACCATCACGCCCGCGTCGGCGGACAGGTGCCGCACCGCGAAGGCGAGCACCGGGGTGGGCAGCGGGCCGGGCAGCAGCAGCACCTCGGCGCCGGCCGCGGAGAGGACGGCAGCGGTGTCGTGGGCGAAGTCCTGCGACCGGTGGCGGGCGTCGTGGCCCACGACGACGCGCGGCCCCGCGCCCGGACCGAGCACGTCGGCGAGGTAGGCGGCCAGCCCGGCCGCCGCGGCGATCACCACGGACCGGTTCATCCGGTTCGGTCCGGCGGCCATCGCGCCCCGCAGCCCGGCCGTCCCGAACTGCAGCGTGCCGGCGAAGCGGTCGCGCAGCTCGGCGAGCGCCGTCGGGTGCCGTGCGCCGTCGTCGGCCGTCGCGTGCTCGACGAGCCGGGTCAGCTCGGCGACGTCGGTGTCGTCGACGTCGTGGCGCATCCATTCCTCGACGCGGTCCAGCAGCATGTCCGTCGATTCGGTCATCACGCCCTCCTCACAGCGCCTTGACGATGTTCGCGAGCAGGTCGCTGATCCGGGGGCCTGCGGCCTGGCCCGCCTCGAGGACCTCCTCGTGGGAGAGCGGCTGCGGGGAGATCCCGGCCGCGAGGTTCGTCACGAGGGAGATGCCGAGCACGTCCATGCCGGCGTGCCGCGCCGCGATCGCCTCGAGGGTGGTCGACATGCCGACCAGGTCGGCGCCCATGATGCCGGCCATCCGCACCTCGGCGGGGGTCTCGTAGTGCGGTCCGGGGAACTGGGCGTACACGCCCTCGGGCAGCTCCGGGTCCACGCCCTGCGCCAGCTCGCGCAGGCGCGGGGAGTACAGGTCGGTGAGGTCGACGAACGTCGCGCCCTCGAGCGGCGACGTCGCGGTCAGGTTGAGGTGGTCGCGCAGGAGCACCGGCTGCCCGGGGCGCCACGCCATGTGCAGGCCGCCGCACCCGTTCGTCAGGACCACCGACTCGCAGCCGGTCGCCGCCGCCGTGCGCACACCGTGCACCACCCGCCGGACACCACGACCCTCGTACAGGTGGGTGCGGCCGCCGATGACGAGCGCGTGCCGGGTCGAACCGTCGGGCCGCTCGACGCGGATCGAGCGCGTCGTGGAGGCGTGGCCCACCACCGCGGCGCGGGCGAAGCCCGGGATCTCGTGCGTCGGCAGCTCGGCGACCACGTCGCCGACCAGCTCGGCCGCGCCGCCCCAGCCGGAGCCGAGGACGAGGGCGACGTCGTGCCCGGCGACCCCGGTGGCCTCGGCGATGTGGTCGGCGGCAGCGCGCGCGACGTCGAACGGATCGGTCCCCGGGTCATCGAGGTCCGGCGTCGTAGCAGGTGTGGTGCTCATGGACCCGAGACTATCTCTGCCCGCAGGGGCCCGCCGGTGCTGACACAATGGCACCCGTGCCTGCAGAGAACAGCATCCTTGCCGGACCCAACCACGGCGTCGTCGTCATCGGCGGCGGCCCGGGAGGCTACGAGGCGGCCCTGGTCGCCCGCCGCACGGGGGCCGACGTCACCGTCGTCGAGCGCTCGGGCATGGGCGGCGCGACGGTCCTGACCGACGTCGTCCCCTCCAAGACGCTCATCGCCACGGCCGAGTGGCTGACCATCGCGGAGTCCGCGCCCGAGCTCGGCATCCGGACCGGCGGCAGCGTGACGCCGGGCGACGACCCGGACGCACGGCGCGCTCTCGTGGACCTCCAGGCCGTCAACAAGCGCGTGCTGGCCCTCGCCGCGGCGCAGTCCGCCGACATCCGGGCGCGCATGGACCGCGAGGGGGTCAGGATCATGGACGGCAGCGGCCGCCTGGACGGACCCAGCAGGGTCGCCGTCGCGCCGTCCGACGGCGGACCCGAGGTCACGCTCGACGCGGACATCGTGCTGCTCGCCACCGGCGCCACGCCGCGTACCCTGCCCACCGCGGAGCCCGACGGCGAGCGCATCCTCACCTGGACGCAGCTGTACAACCTCGCGGAGCTGCCCGAGAAGCTCATCGTGGTCGGCTCCGGCGTCACCGGGGCGGAGTTCGCCGGTGCCTACCTCGCGCTCGGCTCCGAGGTCGTCCTGGTGTCCTCGCGCGACCGCGTGCTCCCCGGTGAGGACGAGGACGCCGCCGAGCTGCTCGAGGGCGTCTTCCGCAGCCGCGGGATGACGGTCATGTCACGTTCGCGGGCCGCGGCCGCCGAGCGCACCACTGACGGCGTCGCCGTCACCCTCTCCGACGGCCGCGTGGTCGAGGGCTCCCACGTGCTGATCGCCGTCGGCGGCGTCCCCAACACCACGGGTCTGGGCCTCGAGGAGGCCGGCGTGCTCCTGAAGGACTCCGGGCACATCCAGGTCGACCGCGTCTCGCGCACGTCGGTGCGCGGCGTCTATGCGGCCGGCGACTGCACCGGTGTGCTGCCGCTGGCGTCGGTCGCCGCCATGCAGGGCCGCCTCGCGATGGCGCACGCGCTGGGCGACGCCGTCGCCCCGCTGCACCTGGGCAAGGTCGCGGCGAACATCTTCACGGCGCCGGAGATCGCGACGGTCGGCTACTCGGAGGAGGAGCTGCGCTCGCAGGGCTCGCGCTACGTGACCACGACGCTGCCGCTCGCCCGCAACCCGCGGGCCAAGATGCACGGCGTCCACGACGGCTTCGTCAAGCTGTTCGCCCACCCGGAGGCGGGCGCCGTCCTGGGCGGCGTCGTCGTCGGCCCGCGGGCGAGCGAGCTCATCTTCCCGGTGACGCTCGCGGTCACGCACCGGCTCACGGTGGACGACGTCGCCGAGACGTTCACCATCTACCCGTCGCTGTCGGGGACGATCAGCGAGACGGCACGCGTGCTGCACGGCCAGCTCACCCCGCGCTGAGCGCTCAGCGGGTCAGGGCCGGCGCTGCCGGTCCGTGTCGAGCAGGCGCGCGAGGTGCGGCAGGGCGTCGGCGAAGCCCGGGTGCAGGGGAAGGCCGGCGACCTCGCCGACCGGCACCCAGCGCACCTCGATGCTCTCCGGGTCCGTGGCCTCGACGGGCGTGCGTTCTCCGGAGACGGTCTCGCCGAGCACCGTGGTGTAGGTCCACACGCCGTGGTCGAGCACGTGCTCGGCGGTCACCCGCACGGAGGCGGGATCGATGCCCGCCTCCTCGGCGGCCTCGCGCAGCGCCCCCTGGGTCGGCGTCTCGTCGGGGGAGACGGCCCCACCCGGGATGCCCCACGTCCCGCCGTGGTGCGACCACGCGGCACGGTGCTGCAGGACGACGTCGGTCACGGGTCCGGGCGTGCAGTCGGGGGCAGGGACGGCCCGGCGCACCAGGAACAGCCCCGCTGCGCCGTGCAGGCCCCAGTGGCGGTGGTCCCCGCACTGCACCCAGCCGTCGCCGGGGTGCCGGTGGTGCGCGCCGCCGGACACGTCGATCAGGCGATCTCGCAGATGGCGGAACCGGCGGAGACGCCGGCGCCGGCGGCGAGGCTCAGGCTCTTGATGGTCCCTGCCCGATGGGCGGTGATCGGCTGCTCCATCTTCATCGCCTCGAGCACGACGACGAGATCGCCCTCGACGACCTCGTCGCCCTCGGCGACAGCCACCTTGACGATGGTGCCCTGCATGGGTGAGGCCAGCGTGGTGCCGCTCGCGCCCCCGCTGCCGCCCCGGGCTGCGCGGCGGGCAGGACGGCGAGCGGCCTTGCCGGTGCCACCGGCGCGGCCCATGCCGAGCCCGGCCGGGAGGACCACCTCGAGCCGGCGCCCGCCGACCTCGACGACCACCCGCTCCGGAGGCTCCTCCGGCCCCTCGGTCGCCGCCTCGGCCATCGGCGGGTCGGAGGGCCCGAGGGCCGCGACGGCGTCGGCGAAGTCGGTCTCGATCCAGCGGGTGTGCACGCGGAACGGGGTGTCGGCCTCCCGGGGCACGAAGTCCTCGGACTCCAGCACGGCGCGGTGGAACGGGACGACCGTGGGGATCCCGGCGACCTCGAGCTCGCGCAGGGCGCGGCGGGCGCGTTCCACCGCCTGGGCCCGGGTGGCGCCGGTGACGATCAGCTTGGCGATCATCGAGTCGAACAGGCCGGAGACGGTGTCGCCCTCGACGACCCCCGTGTCGACGCGAACGCCCGGGCCGGACGGCCAGCGCAGCGTGGTCACGGTGCCCGGTGCGGGCAGGAACCCGGCGGCCGGGTCCTCGCCGTTGATACGGAACTCGAGAGAGTGCCCCCGCACGGTGGCGACGTCGTAGCCGAGCTCTTCGCCCGCGGCGATCCGCAGCTGCTCGCGCACGAGGTCGATCCCGGTGACCTCCTCGGTGACGGGGTGCTCCACCTGCAGGCGGGTGTTGACCTCGAGGAAGGACAGGGTGCCGTCCGTGCCGACCAGGAACTCGCAGGTCCCCGCGCCGACGTAGCCAGCCTCGGTGAGGATGGCGCGCGAGGCGCGGTCGAGCTCCGCCTCCTGCTCCGCCGTCAGGAACGGTGCGGGCGCCTCCTCGACGAGCTTCTGGTGCCGGCGCTGCAGCGAGCAGTCACGCGTGGAGACCACCACGACGTTGCCGTGCGAGTCCGCCAGGCACTGCGTCTCGACGTGCCGGGGCCTGTCGAGGTAGCGCTCCACGAAGCACTCGCCGCGACCGAACGCCGCGACGGCCTCACGCACCGCGGAGTCGTACAGCTCGTCGATCTCCTCGTGCGACCGGGCCACCTTCAGGCCGCGCCCGCCACCCCCGTAGGCCGCCTTGATGGCGATGGGCAGGCCGTGCTCCGCGGCGAACTCGCGGACGTCGGCGGCGCTCTCGACAGGGTCCTTGGTGCCCGGGACCAGCGGGGCGCCGGCGCGCTGCGCGATGTGCCGCGCGCTCACCTTGTCGCCGAGGGACTCGATGGCCGCGGGCGGCGGGCCGATCCACACCAGCCCGGCGTCGATCACCGCCTGGGCGAAGCCGGCGTTCTCGGACAGGAACCCGTACCCCGGGTGGACGGCGTCCGCTCCTGACCGGCGGGCGACGTCGAGCAGCTTGTCCGCGCTCAGGTAGGTGTCCGCGGCGCGGGTGCCGTCGAGGGCGAAGGCCTCGTCCGCGAGCTGCACGTGCAGTGCCCGACGGTCGGTGTCGGCGTAGACGGCGACGGAGGTGATGCCTGCGTCGGCGCAGGCGCGGGCGATGCGGACAGCGATCTCACCGCGGTTGGCGACGAGGACCTTCGTGATGGTGGGCACGGCTCACGGTAACGTGCCGAGGTCCCCGCTCCGCCACTCCGTGCGGCCCGGCCGGGGAAGTCTGTGCCGGGTGCCAACGCGGATCGAAGGCGTTTGTACACATCCCACATGGACCGTGGGCCGATCGTGCCGGGTGCACAGGGCGCGTTGGCGGTTTCGTCAGGAAGGGCCGTGCTGCGCTCGCAGCAGATGGAAGGGCACGTCGATCTCGGCGAGGAGCTCGCGCAGCAGCGGCAGGCTCACACCCACCACCCCGTGGTGGTCACCCTCGATCCGTTCGACGTACGGACCGCCGAGCCCGTCGATCGTGAAGGCCCCGGCCACCTGCAGCGGTTCGCCGGTCGCCACGTAGGCGTCGATCTCGGCGTCGTCGAGGTCGGCGAAGTAGACCGTCGTCGACGAGGAGCCGCCGAGCGTGGCCGCCGTGCCGCCGTCGTCGTCCGCCCGGCAGTCGACGACCCAGTGCCCGCTGTGCAGCACGCCGGAGCGGCCGCGCATGCGCCGCCAGCGCTCGCGGGCGATCTCGGGGGTGCCGGGCTTGCCGACGATCTCGCCGTCGATCTCGAGCATCGAGTCGCAGCCGAGCACGAGCGCGCCCTCGGTGCGCGCGGCGACCTCCTCGGCCTTGGCCTGCGCGAGGACCAGCACGGCGTCGGCGGGGCCGAGGTCGTCGAAGCGTCCGCGCGCGGCGGCCAGCACGGCGTCCTCGTCGACGTGTGAGACGTCGACGCCGGGGTCGATGCCCGCGGCACGCAGGGTGGCGAGGCGGGCGGGGGACTTCGAGGCGAGGACGAGGTGCGGCACGTCAGGGAGCCTAGTCGACCGCCAGGACGTCGCCCGAACCGTTTCATGCCCTTTCGGCGCGTGCGTTTAACGTTACATTCGGGTGGCGCGGACCAGGCTGGCACCGGCCCCGCGTCACCGTCCCGGCAGCGTCGCCGAGGACCCCACCGGAGGGAGCGTCATCATGCGACAACCCATCAGGACCCGAGGCCGTCGGGCGCTGCTGTCGTCCGCGGCGGCACTGCTCGTCCTCGGCGGAGCCTACGCACCCGTCTCGGCGACGTCGCCGAGCACCACGGCGCAGCAGACGAGCGCCGCACAGGCCGCGACCGAGGGTTGCGGTCAGCCCGCAGGCCTCACCACGGGGAACCACACCATCAACAGCGGCGGGCAGGCCCGCTCGTTCCGCCTCGACGTGCCGGACGGGTACGACCCGGACCGGGCTCACCGCCTCGTGGTGGGGCTGCACTGGTGGCACGGGACCTCGGCGGACGTGGAGAATCAGCGCTACTACGGTCTCGAGCCGCAGGCCGGCGACAGCACCGTGTTCGTCGCGCCGCAGGGCATCGACAACGCGTGGCCCAACTCGGGTGGCCAGGACGTCGCGTTCATCGACGACGTGCTGAGCACCGTCGAGTCGGCACTGTGCATCGACACCTCCCAGCGGTTCGCCACCGGCTTCAGCTACGGCGGCGGCATGAGCAACGCGCTGGCGTGCGCGCGCGCCGACGTGTTCCGCGGGGTGGCGGTGCTCAACGGCGCGCAGCTGTCCGGGTGCGCCGGCGGGTCCGAGCCGATCGCCTACCTCGGCTCGCACGGGGTCGTCGACGACGTCCTGAACATCTCCCAGGGCCGCCAGCTGCGTGACCGCGCCCTGCAGACCAACGGGTGCCAGGCGCAGAACGCGCCCGAGCCTGCCCCGGGCAGCGGTACCCACGTCAAGACCACCTACTCGTGCGACGACGGCTACCCGGTGGTGTGGATCGCCTCGGACAGCGGGCACATGTGGGACGCGCGCGACCAGGGGCAGGCGCAGTCCTGGGTGCCGGGCGAGATCTGGGAGTTCTTCACGGCCCTGGGCTCCGAGTCGCCGGACCCGGACCCGACGCCGGACCCGGACCCCACGCCGGACCCGGACCCCACGCCGGACCCGGACCCCACGCCTGGTGAGGACTGCACGGCGACGTACAGCACCGCGAACTCCTGGTCGGGTGGGTACCAGGGCGAGGTCACGGTCCGAGCCGACGCGCCGACGTCGTCCTGGAGCGTCAGCTGGGAGCCGTCCGGAAGCGTCGACCAGGTGTGGAACGGCGAGGTGACCACACAGGGCGGGACCGTCGTCGTCCGCAACGCGTCGTGGAACGGCCAGCTCCCTGCGGGGGGCACGGCGACGTTCGGCTTCCTCGCCAGCGGCGAGCCGACCACCCCGGACCTGACCTGCTCGAGCTCCTGACGCCGACGGCGCCGCGCTCTCAGTAGCCCATGTACCGGCCCGGCCGGTGGTTCAGGGCGAGCACGAGGTTGAGCAGCGCGGCGCCGACGGCGGAGACCAGCACGGTGAGCGGTTCGACGACGGTGAGGGCCAGCAGCACCACGGCGGTGTCGAGGGCCATCTGCACGTACCCGGCGCGCCAGCCGAGCCGTTCCTGCGCGACGAGCGCGACGATGTTGAACCCGCCGATGCTGGAGCGGTGCCGGAACACGATGAGCAGGCCCACCCCGGCCAGCACGTTGCCGCCGAGCACGCCGAAGAGGGTCGGGACGTCGATCGTGCCGAACATCGCGGCCTGCAGGGAGCTGAACAGCGACACCAGCGCGATCGAGAGGCCGGTGCGGAGCGTGAAGTCCCACCCCTTCTTCCAGATCGCCAGGGCGAAGAACGGCAGGTTCACCAGCGCGAAGAGCCAACCGAACGGGAGGTCGACGGCATAGCTCACGAGCAGCGACAGCCCGGCCGTGCCCCCGGTGACCGCCCCGACGGACTGGAGCAGGAACAGCCCCAGCGACACCACGAACGTCCCGGTGAGGAGGCCGAGGGCGTCCTCCAGGAGGCTGTGCCTGACGCCCTCCGGCTTGAGGTCGGACTGACGGGGTGCGGTGCTCATCGAGATCCCTCCGGGGTCGGGGCGGGTGGCGCCGTCGACCGGGGGTGGTGGTGCGACGGCGTGCCTATGTTCACACGTCGACGCGGCTGCTACGTCAGCAGCGCCGCGGCGACCAGCAGGACGACGGGCGACGCGAGCGTCGTCACCAGGATCGTGTCCCGGGCGAGCACCTCGCCGCGCCGGAAGCGTGCCGCGTAGTTGAAGATGTTCTGCGCCGCGGGCAGCGCGGCGAGCGTGACCGCGGAGACCACCGCGTCGTCGTCGAGCCCGAACCCGTAGCGCGCCACGACGAACGCGACGGCCGGCATCACCACCGCCTTGAGCGCTGCCGCGACGACCACCGCCGCGCGTCCCTCCTGGCCGCGCAACGGCCTCGAGCCGTGCAACGACATCCCGAAGGCGAGCAGGATCATCGGGATCGCTGCACCGCCGAGGATCTCCAGCGGGGCGAAGACCACGTCCGGCACGCGGGCACCGGTCAGGGACACGGCGCCGCCCGCCAGCGCGCCGAGGATGATGGGGTTGCGCACGGGCTGGCTGAGCACGAAGCCCAGCGAGACACGGTTCTCGCTGGTGCTGGAGTCCAGCAGGAGCAGCACCAGCGGCGAGACGATCAGCAGCTGCAGGCCGATGACCGGCACCACCGCGGTGGCGTCGCCGAGCACGTAGAGGGCCACGGGAAGACCGATGTTGCCGGCGTTGACGTAGCCGGCACCGAGCGCGCCGATCGTGGCCTCGGGCACGCGCAGCCTCAGCCACAGCAGGTTGACCGCGACGAAGACCGCCGCGGCGCTGGCGCCGGCGATCGCCTGGACCAGCAGCGGCGCGCCGAGCAGGGCGCCGAGGTCGGCGTCCGCCACGACCGTGAACAGCAGGGCAGGGCTGGCGACGAAGAAGCCGATCCGGTTGAGCGTCGTCCCCGCCTCCGGGCCGCCGAGCCGGAGCCTCCCGGCGACGTACCCGGCGGCGATGACGACGCCGATGATCGCGAAGCCGGTGAGGATGCCCTGCACGTCAGGCGAGCGCCTCGCGCAGCACGTCCAGCCCGACCGAACCGAGCCCGAGCGCGCGGGCGTGGAACGCGCGCAGATCGAGCTCCTCGCCCTGTGCGGCCGCGGCCGCACGGGCCTCGTCGCGCGCCTGCTCCCACAGCCGCTGCCCCACCTTGTACGACGGCGCCTGGCCGGGCCAGCCGAGGTAGCGGTCCAGCTCGAACCGGACGAACTCCTCGGGCATGTTGACGTTCGCCCGCAGGAACCGCCAGGCGTTCTCTGCATCCCAGGTCTCGCCGGTCCCGCCCCAGGCGGCCGGGAGGTCCTTGCCGAGGTGGACGCCGATGTCGAGCACGACGCGGGCCGCGCGCAGCCGCTGGGCGTCCAGCATGCCGAACCGGTCGCCGGCGTCGTCGAGATAGCCGAGGTCGGCCATCAGCCGCTCGGCGTACAGCGCCCAGCCCTCGCCGTGCCCGGACACCCAGCAGGCCAGGCGGCGCCAGGAGTTGAGCGTGTCGCGGGCGGCGACGGCGGCCGCGCACTGCAGGTGGTGCCCCGGGACGCCCTCGTGGTAAACCGTCGTCTTCTCCCGCCACGTGTTGAACTCCGTGACGCCCGGGGGCACGGACCACCACATGCGGCCCGGCCGGGAGAAGTCGTCGCTGGGCGGGGTGTAGTAGATGCCGCCGGTCTGGGTCGGGGCGATCATGCACTCGATGGTGCGGACCGGTCCCTCGATCTCGAAGTGCGTCCCGGCGAGGTCCGCGACGGCCTCGTCCGCGCACTCCTGCATCCAGGCCCGGAGGGCACGGCTGCCCACGAGCCGGCGTGCCGGGTCGGCGTCGAGGGCGGCGACGGCGTCGGCCACGGTGGCGTCGGGGCCGGCGATGGTGCGGGCCAGCTCCTCCTGCTCGGCCACGATCCGAGCCAGCTCCTCGAGCCCCCACTCGTAGGTCTCGTCGAGGTCCACCGTCGCGCCGAGAAACTCTCGCGAGTGGCGCGTGTAGGCCTCGCGGCCGACGGCGTCGGCGTGCGGAGCGCGGGGAGCGAGCTCGCGTTCGAGGAAGTCGGCGAGCTCGCCGTACGCCTGGCGAGCCGCCGTGGCACCGCGCTCGAGCTCGGCACGCACCAGGCTGCAGGCGGAGGACTCGTCGAGCACGAGGCCGGCCTGCTCGCTCCGCACGAGCGCCGTGAACGTGGAGCTGTCGCCCGCCAGCTCGCGGGCCTGCGCGGCGGCGGCTCGCACCTGCCGGATCGCGGCGACCCGGCCGCGCTCCGCGCTCCAGGTCAAGGACTCGGTGTACCCGGCGAGGGCCTGCGGGATTCCGTCGAGCCGCGCGGCGATGTTCTCCCACGCCTCGACGGTGCCGGTGGGGACCACGTCGAACAGGTCGCGGAGCTGCTGCACCGGGGATTCGATGTTGTTCAGCGACGACTGCGGGTCGCCGGCCTCGTGCTGCTCGACGGCGAGCCCCACGCGCTCGCGCATCGCGGCGAGGGTGACCCGGTCGACGTCGTCCACCGGTGCGGCGCCCGAGGCCTCGAGCTCGTCGAGGCGGCGCAGGAGCGCACGGTCGACGTCGGCGCGGGCGTCGTGGCCGGCGGGGGAGAGGTCGGGGAGCTCGTGGTCGTGGCCGGGCAGCCCCATCATCGTGGCGGCGTTGGGCCGCAGCGCCGCGACGTCGCGGACGTACGCGTCGGCGACGTCGTCGAGCGGGGTGCGGGGCCGGGCGGTGCCGGGGTGGTCGCCGGTGGTCGCGCCGGTGGTCGTGGCGCTGGTGGTGGCAGGCGTGTCGTGGGTCACCCGCCCGAGGCTATCTCAGCGCCAGCAACCGGTTACCTCGCCACGAGCGTCTCTGTCCGGCCCTCATGGACCGCTGATACGGGACGGACAGAGACGCTCGCGGTGGCTCGGAGACCGTCAGACCGGCGGGGGCGTGCGGTCGTCGTACCGCTCGACCCGGTGGCTCGTGTGCGAGCGCTGCCTGTTGTAGACGAGCCCCAGGATCAGCGCGAGGACACCTGCGGCGATGCAGATGTAGCCGACGACGTTGAGATTGACGACCTCCCACGTGTCCGGCGCGATCGCGAAGGCGAGGATCGCCCCCACCACGATGAGGAAGATGCCGCTTCCGATACCCATCAGCGTGCCTCCAATCCCGGGCGACGGGACGCCCGCGTCCCCTCGATCATCGCCAAGAACGCCTGGTCACGCACGTGCGGCGCGGAGGAGGAGAACGAGCGTCACCGTCCGGTCGTGTAGCGGGGACTCACGCATGAACCTCCGATGCCTGATCTTCCGCTACGTCGCCCGCTGGAGTCGCAGCGTCGGCGAACCAGGCAGCTACCACGTCGACGAGGAGGCTCTTCTCTGCTGCCTGCACGCGGGCACGCAGCTGCTCGATGTCGTCGTCCGGCCGGACCTCGACCTCCCGTTGGGCGACGATCGGTCCCTCGTCATACTCCGCGGTGACTTGGTGGACCGTCGCGCCGGTTCGCGTCGCGCCGTCTGCCAGGACGGCTGCGTGCACCCGGTCGCCGTACATCCCGTGGCCGCCGTAGGCAGGTAGCAACGCTGGATGAGTGTTGACGACCGCGCCCTCGAACCGTTCCAGGACCCGCGGACCGAGCCGCTTCATGTACCCGGCAAGCACGACGAGGTCGGCCCCGGCTGCGTCGAGGGCGTCCAGCATCGCGGCATCCAGCACGTCCGGTCCCGGGTGGGTCCTGCCACTGAGGTGAAGGGTCCTGACACCGCGGTCGCGTGCACGGGTGAGGATCCCGGACCGGCTGTTGTTGCCGACCACGATGGCGACGTCCGCGTGGATCGTGCCGTCGTCGACGGCATCGAGCAGGCGGGAAGCCGTCGTGCCGCCGCCTGAGCCGAGGACAGCGAACCGGCCGCGAGGTCGGATGGCGTCGCCGCTCACGGATGCTGCGAGCGACGGACGTCGTCGGCCCAGCCGCGGTGGTAGCGGACGACGACGGTGTCCGAGCCCGGCGCCCACCAGACGGCGACCGGGTCGTCGGGTCGCGGGCCGGGGGCGTCACCGTCGGCCCGCAGCAGCGACCAGGTGTCCTCCGCCGTCTCGTCGCCACGTGGGTAGGTGAGCAGGCCGCGCAGCATCGTGCCGTCCTTCAGCTCGCGGGTCGAGACGGTGACCGAGCCGGTCACGGCGCGTGCGTCGGACTGCAGGGCAGCGGCGGACCGGTCCTCCTGCGCGAACCGCTGGTCGTCGCGGTAGCGGACCAGGGCCGCCACGGCGGTGACGGCCAGCGCGGCCATCAGGGCGAGCATCAGCCACATCTCGAGCTCGCCCGACGGGTTCTCCACGAGCCGCTGGGCCACGTACACGGCGACCGTGGCGACCAGGGCCGGCAGCCACAGCCACCGGCGGACCACACCGGGGCGCTCCGGTCCGGGCACGTCGCCGAGCGGCACCTCGACGTCCTCCGGTGCGTCCACCTGCTGCCAGACGACGCTCACGAGCGCAGGCTCCAGCGCCACGCGTCGGCATTGTGCCGGCCCGCGCGGCCGCCGAAGCTCCGGGCGGTCGCGCCGGCGCCGTTGCCGCGCAGCGTGCGGACGTGGTTGGTCCACTCGTCGACCGGTGCGACGTCGTCGGGCTCGTCACCGTCGGCCGACACGGCGGCGAGGCCCGCCACCAGCGCGGCCACCTCGACGTCGTCGGGCTCACCGCGCACCACACGGAACTGGGCGTTCACTCGTCCTCCTCGTCGTCGGGGTCGTCGCCGAACGCGGGCGCGAGGCCGCGCGACGCCGCCCACTCCAGCACGTGGTACCCGCCGGTCACGAGGCGGGACGCAGCCTCCTGGCCGGCCTCGTCCAACAGCTCGATGACGCCGTCGAGCGTCATCGACGCGCCGGCGGGCGGGTCCGCCACCACGAAACCGAGGTAGAACGCCTCGGCGGGGACCGTGCCCTCCGGCAGGTCCTCGTCGGTCTCGGTGTGCTCCGCGTCCGGACCGGGCTCCCAGACGGACGTCGTCAGGTCCGGGTGCATCCCGAGCGCGTCGTGCAGCTGGTCGAACACCGCCGCGTTGAGCGTGCCGACGCGGTTCTCCAGCGCGAGGATGCGCGGGTCGTCGTCCGCCTCGGACGCACCGAACTCCGCCCGGACGCCGACGGCGGTGTCCACGTACTGGTGCAGCGCGGCCGTCAGCGCCTCCACGGCGCGGTGCATCGGCTCGGCGTCCACGTCTCCCAGCGGGGCCGGGCCGTGGGTGGCGTCCTCGTGGCTCATCGGTCGATCTTCTCAGACCTCACAGCGGGATGTTGCCGTGCTTCTTGGGCGGCAGGCTCGCACGCTTGGTGCGCAGCGCGCGCAGCGACCGCACGACCTGCACGCGGGTCTCGGACGGGCGGATCACCGCGTCGACGTAGCCGCGCTCGGCCGCGTCCCACGGGTTGACGATCCGCTCGGTGTACTCGTCGGTGAGCCGCTGACGCTCCGCCTCGACGTCCCCGCCGTCGTCGGCGACCTGCTTGAGCGCGCGCCGCTGCAGGATGTTCACCGCGCCGGACGCGCCCATCACGGCGACCTGCGCCGTCGGCCAGGCGAGGTTGACGTCCGCGCCGAGCTGCTTGGAACCCATGACGATGTACGCGCCGCCGTAGGCCTTGCGGGTGATCACCGTGACCAGCGGCACCGTGGCCTCGGCGTACGCGTAGATGAGCTTGGCCCCGCGGCGGATGATGCCGCTGTGCTCCTGGCCGACGCCGGGCAGGAACCCGGGCACGTCCACGAACGTCAGGACGGGCACGTTGAAGGCGTCGCAGGTGCGCACGAACCGTGCGGCCTTCTCCGCCGCGTCGATGTCGAGCGTGCCCGCCATGGACAGCGGCTGGTTGGCGACGATGCCCACGCTCTGGCCCTCGACGTGCCCGAAGCCGATCAGCACGTTGGGCGCGAACAGCGGCTGCACCTCGAGGAACGAGTCCGGGTCGAGCACCGTCTCGACGACGGAGCGCATGTCGTACGGCTGGTTGTCGCTGTCCGGGACGATCTCGTCGAGGGTGGCGTCCGAGTCGGTGACCTCGAGCTCGCTCTCCTCCTCGGGCGGGAACGTCGGGGCGTCCGAGAGGTTGTTCTGCGGCAGGTAGCCGACCAGGTGGCGCACGTAGTCGATGGCGTCGTCCTCGTCCTCGCCGAGGTAGTGCGCGACGCCGGAGGTGGCGTTGTGGGTGCGCCCGCCGCCGAGCGTCTCGAAGTCCACGTCCTCGCCCGTGACCGTCTTGATGACGTCCGGGCCCGTGATGAACATGTTCGAGGTCTTGTCCGCCATGACGATGAAGTCCGTCAGGGCGGGGGAGTAGACGGCGCCGCCGGCGCTCGGCCCGAGGATCAGGGAGATCTGCGGCACCACGCCCGACGCCGCGACGTTGCGCCGGAACATCTCGGCGAACTGGGTCAGCGCCGCGACACCCTCCTGGATCCGTGCGCCACCGCCGTCGGAGATGCCGATGATCGGCACCCCGGTGCGCAGCGCCAGGTCCTGCACCTTGGCGATCTTCTCGCCGTGCACCTCGCCCAGCGAACCGCCGAACACGGTGAAGTCCTGGGAGAACACGCACACCTGGCGGCCGTCGATCGTGCCGTGGCCCACGACGACGCCGTCGCCCGGCAGCCGCTTGGCGTCCATGCCGAAGTTGCGGCTGCGGTGGGTCGCCAACGCGTCGAGCTCGGTGAAGCTGCCCTCGTCCAGCAGGGCGTCGATGCGCTCGCGGGCGGTCTTCTTGCCACGGGCGTGCTGCTTGGTCCGGGCGTTCTCCTCGGGCTCCGCGACGGCGATGGCGCGGCGGCGCTCGAGCTCGGCGAGCTTGGCGGCAGTGGTGTTCACGCAAGCGACCCTAGATGGTGGGAAGCGACGAATCGATGCGCGACAGACCTTGAGGCCTCCGGGATCTTTGTGGGGACCGCACAACCCGACCGCCGTGGCGTGCACCGGCCGCACCCGCGAGGATGGACCGGTGAACCGCGAACCGCTCGACGTCGACGCCCTCCGCCACGCCCTCTGCCGTCCCGACGGTCCGCTCGCGCGGCTCGACGTCGTGGGGAGCACGGCCTCGACCAGCTCCGACCTGGCCGACCGGGCTCGGGCGGGGTCGGCCCAGGTGCCCGCAGCCCTGGTGGCCGAGCATCAGACGGCGGGCCGCGGACGGGCGGGGCGGACGTGGCGGACGCCCGCCCACGCCGCGCTGACGGTGTCGTTCCTCCTGCGTCCGCAGGTGCCGCGCGCGGCGCTCGGCTGGGTGCCGCTCGCCGCGGGGGTCGCCGTCCTGCGCACGCTCGCCGTCCTGGGTTGCGAGGCCCGGCTGAAGTGGCCCAACGACGTCCTGCTGGAGGCGTCCACGCCCGTCGAGGGGCTCGGCGCCTATCGCAAGGTCGCGGGAGTCCTCGCCGAGGTCGTGCCCGACGGCGGGGCACCGGCCGACGAGCCGCCTCTCGTCGTCGTGGGCATCGGTACCAACGTCTCGCAGCAGGCCGACGAGCTGCCGGTGCCCACCGCCACGTCCCTCGCGCTCGCGGGTGCCGCGGCCGACCGGAACGCGCTGCTGGTGGGTCTGGCGCACGAGCTGACGGACGCGGTCGGACGCCTGGAGGCGGCGGCGGGTGACGCGTCCGGAGCCAACCTCGCCCAGGAGTACGCGGCGGCGTCGGCGAGCCTGGGCAGGCGGGTGCGGGCGGAGCTCGCCGGCGGCGACGACGTCGTGGTGGGCATCGCGGACCGGGTGGCCGAGGACGGCGCCCTCGTCCTGGCGACCCCTGGCGGCGAGCGCGTGGTCAGCGCGGGCGACGTGCACCATCTGCGGGAGCATCCGTAGCCCGGACGTCGAGGAATCTCCCAGGTGACGCTGGCTACAGTGGCCCGGTGACCAGCGACACCCCCCAGAACAGCGCCGCGGCGGTCGACGACGCCGCCGGCCGCGCCGACGAGGCCATCCTCGGCGGTCCGCGCACCTACACCCTCGACGACCTCGTGCAGGGCACGGGCCTGTCCCGGGAGTTCGTCGAGTCGTACTGGCGCTGGCTCGGGCTGCCCGTCACGCGGGGGGACGAGGCGCGGTTCACGGCGGCGGACATGGAGTCCCTGCGGGAGATCGGCGCGCTGATCGAGGAGGGGCAGCTCGACGAGCAGGCGCAGATGACCCTCGTGCGCTCGCTGGGGCACACGGCCGACCGGCTCGCGCTGTGGCAGGTCGAGGCGTTCGTCGAGCACCTCGGCCGTCGGTTCGAGCTGGACGACGTGAGCGCGCGGCTCGCGGCGCTCGAGAGCATCCCGGGGTTCGCCGACATCCTCGCGCGTCAGCTCGAGCACGCGTGGCGTCGTCAGCTCGCGGCGCTCATGGGCAGGTTCGCCACCGAGTTCGGGGGATCGCAGGGCGCGCGCCCCGTGCCGGACGAGCTGCCCCTGCGGCGCGCGGTCGGCTTCGCCGACATCGTCTCGTTCACCAAGCGGACCGCCGGCCTGGGCTCGCAGGAGCTCTCGGAGTTCGTCCAGCAGTTCGAGGCCCGCGCCCGCGACGTGATCACCGAGGCGGGCGGCCGGGTCGTCAAGACCATCGGCGACGCCGTGCTGTTCGTGGCCGACGACGTCACCACCGGTGCGGAGTGCGCTCTCGGCCTCGCGGCGCCCCACGCCACGGAGCAGGAGATCCCCGTGCGGGTCGGTTTCGTGTGGGGCCGCGTACTGTCGCGGTTCGGCGACGTGTTCGGCCCGGACGTCAACCTGGCGTCACGCATCACCGAGCTCGCCGAGCCGGCCAGCGTCCTGGTGGACCCGCCGACGGCGGCGCTCCTGGCCTCCTCGTCGAGGTACGCGCTGACCGCTCAGGCGCCGCAGGAGGTCCAGGGCCTCGGCGAGATCACCCCGGTGCGCCTGCACCGCGCTTTCACGGCGTCCTGACCAGGGTGCCCTGACGGGACCGCGGGTCATACCGCCCGGTCGGCGGTCTTCCCGGCGTGCCCGCCCTGCAGGTTCTTCAACGCTCCCAGCGCCCCTGGCAGCAGCCTGAGCTGTGCTCGCCGCTCGGCGGCGAAGGTGCGCCGGTCGCCCGCCGACCACCGGCGGTCGAACAGTCGCTTCGCCGCCGCGAGCGCCTCGGGGCGGCGCTCGACGAACCGGGCGGCGAGGTCGTGGGCGTCGTCGTACGGCGTGGCCGACGCCGTGCCGGCGAGCCCGAGCGCGACCGCCTCGGTGCCGCTGACCTCGTCGGCGGTGAAGGTGAGCCGCTTGGCGGTCTCGATCCCGACGAGCTGGGTCAGCGAACGGATCCCCGTCATGTCCGGCACCAGCCCCCGCGCGGTCTCCATGACGCACCAGCGTGCGTCGGGCGTGGTGAGGCGCAGGTCGGCGGCGAGCGCGAGCTGGAGCCCTGCTCCGAGGACGGCGCCGTGCGTGGCCGCGATGACGGGGACGGGCAGACGTCGCCACGCCCAGCAGGCCTCCTGCAGCGGGTTCGTGCCGCGCCACGTCGGCACGAACGCGCGAGCGGTGCCGCGCGGGTCCCGGGCGGCGGACCCGAGGTCCATCCCGGCGCAGAAGGCCCGCCCCGCACCGGAGAGGACGACGGCACGCAGCGAGCGGTCGCGACGCAGTCGGCGAGCGGTGGCACCGAGGTCGTGCACCATGGCCAGCGACAGGCCGTTGAGCTTGTCCGGGCGGTCGAGACGGACGTCTGCGACGCCGTCGGTCACGGTGCAGGTCACGTGGCTCATGGCGGTCACCCTATGGCGTCGGGCGCCCGGCGGCCGTGGTGCGGGAGCCCGGCGAGCGGCGACGGTCCGCGCTCAGACGCGGACGACTCTCAGCGCGTCCAGCTCGGCCAGCGGCGAGAAGTCGTCGTCCTGGGTGACGACGGGCAGGTCGTTGGCCAGGGCGATCGAGGCGATCCAGAGGTCGTTGACGTTGATCCGGCGTCCCGACTCGGCGAGCCGCACGCGGAGGCGGGCCCAGTGTGACGCGGCGGCCGCGTCGACCGGCAGCAGCGCCAGCGGTGAGATCGCGTCGAGGGTGGTCAGCCTGCGCGCGCGGGTCTCCGAGCTCTTGGCCGCCAGGACTCCGGCCTGGAGCTCTGCCCGCGTGATCACCGAGACGAACGACTCCTCGGGGAGCGCGGTGCCGTCGAGCCGTCGACCGGACTCGGAAGCGATGAAGACGCTCGTGTCGAGCAGTCCTCGCGTTTCACCGGCGGTCACCGGACGGGACCGAGGTCGTCGGTCGTGTCCCCTGCCAGCTCGGCCAGCTCGCGGCGGAGGTCCGGATCGGCCTGGACCGTGCCGAGGATCTTGAGGAGCTCGGCACGCCGGAGCGAGCGCGGGCGGGTCGAGCTCACGGGCCCGATCTCGGCGACCGGGGTGCCGTGCTGCGTGACCGTGACGTGATCGCCGCCGGCGACCCGTCGCAGGATCTCCGACGTGTGGTTCCGCAGGTCGCGGCTGGCGATCGTGGTCATGTGCGCAAGCGTAGCACTTTGCGCACACCTGCTGACCGTCCATCCCGAGGAGCTGAGCGATAGCGTTCCGCACACCGACGGCGCTCGGTGGCAGCCCGGCCATGATCGAGATCGCCCGCCAGTCCCTGGGGGACGTCGTCCCGCTGCGGGTCGCGGATCTCGAGGATTGACCCGAGCTCAGGCGGCGCCGACGACGTCGGGGTCCAGCGGTTCCGGGTCAGGCTCGAGCAGGCCGGGGTCGTCGTTGCGGACGTTGCCGACGCGCGACCGGACCGGCCGGACGGCCATCGGCGTCTCCGTCGTGTCCAGGAGGCCGTAGGCCTCCTCGGCGCCGACGGCCGGGTCGAGCCAGGCGTCCCAGGCGGACCGGGGGAGGGTCGCGGGGGTGCGGTCGTGGATGCGCTCCAGGTCCCCGGTGGCGGCCCGGGTCACGATCGTGGCCGAGACCATCCAACGGTCAGGGTCGTCGTCCGCGCGGCTGCGGTCGCGCCAGAACTCGTAGAGGCCGGCGAAGGCCGCGACGCCGCCGTCGGCCGGGTGGATCCAGTAGGCCTGCTTCGGGACCTTCTTCGTGGTGGTCGGCAGGTCGAGCTTGCGCCACTCGTAGTAGCCGTCCGCCGGGACGAGGCAGCGGCGGACGCCGAGCGGCCGGGCGAACGCCGGCTTGTCGAGGAGCGTCTCGGAGCGGGCGTTGATCATGCGGGCACCGATGCTCGGGTCCTTCGCCCAGCCCGGGACGAGCCCCCACCGTGCCGCCTGGAGCGAGCGGGTGATCTCGCCCGACGTCGTGCTGCCGTCCGCGAGGCGCTCGCGGCGCGGGCGTTCGACGACGATCCGGACGTCGTCCGTCGGGGCGACGTTCCAGCGAGGGCCGAGCACGCGGGCGTCCTCGGCGATCTCGGCGATCGCGAGATCGTCGGCCAGCGCCTGGGAGTCGGTGAACGAGGCATACCTGCCGCACATGTGCCCATGGTGGCGCACGCCACCGACAACCGTCAGTCGCCCGGTGGTGAGCGGGCTCACCGACCCTTCCCGTCGCCCTTCTCAAATCGTTTCGATACGATGGCGGTCATGCCCGAGAACCCGACCCAGCCGCAGCGTGCGCGCTCGTCGTTCCGCTGGGTCGTCATGCTCGGGTCGCTCGCCGCGGTCCCGGCCTTCACGGTCGACATGTACCTGCCGTCGCTGCCGGAGGTCGCCGCCGACCTGGGCTCGAGCGCCTCGTTCGCCGCGCTGTCGGTCTCGATCATGCTCGTCGGCGGTGCGGCCGGGCAACTCGTCATCGGGCCCCTGTCGGACCGCTACGGCCGACGCCGTCCCCTCATGTGGGGGCTGGCGATGCACGTCGTCACCTCGCTGCTGTGCGCGTTCGCGCCGAATATCACGATGCTGGTCGCGCTGCGCCTGCTGCAGGGCTTCTTCAACGCCGCCTGCGGTGTCGCCGCGATGGCGATCGTGCGCGACCGGTTCGTCGGCTCCGAGGCCGCCCGCATCCTGTCGCGCCTCATGCTCATCATCGGCATCGCGCCGCTGCTCGCCCCGACGTTCGGCTCGCTGGTCGCGAGCGTCGCGTCCTGGCGCTGGGTCTTCGGGGTGCTCGCCATCATCGGCGTCACCATGGGCTTCGTCGTGTGGAAGTTCCTGCCCGAGACGCACCCGGTGTCGCGCCGCCGGGCCGGCGGGGCACGCACGGTCGTGGGCGGCTACCGCCACCTGCTGCGGGACAAGCACTTCATGGCGCTGGCACTGCTGCCCGGCCTCGGCATGGCCGTGCTGATGAGCTACGTCGTGACCTCGCCGTTCGTGTTCCAGGAGGTCTACGGGCTCAGCCACGCGCAGTTCTCCCTGCTGTTCGCCCTGAACGGCGTGGGCCTGGTCGGCTCGGCGCAGATCAACGCCGCCCTGGTACGCCGCGTGGCGCCGATCAGGATCCTGCGAGCGTCGCTGGTGCTCCAGGGCGTGGCGGCGGTGGCGCTCCTGGTCGTGGCGATCACCGGAGCCGGCGGGCTGGTGGGGCTGCTCGCTGCGCTCTGGGTGACCGTCGCGTTCACCGGCCTCATCCCGGCCAACGCCTCGGCCATCGCGCTGTCCCGGCACGGGGAGCGCGCGGGCACCGCCGCCGCGGTCATCGGCGCCGTGCAGTCCGGCGTCGCGGGCATCGTGTCGCCGCTGGCCGGGGCGCTCGGCGGCGACGCCGTCGCGATGACGGCCGTGATGCTGGGGGCCTGGACGTGCGCCATCGGCGTGCTGGCCATCGCCACCCCCGCGTTCCGGCGCGGTGGCTGGGTCCAGCTCACATAGCAGCACTTCACCCGGTCGCCCTCCAGGTTTCACCCGGGGTTGGGCCGGGCGACGCCCTGGCTCAGTGGTATGTGGCCATGCGCAGAACAGCGAAGTCCGCACACCTTGCCCGTACCGTCGCGGCCGGCACCGCCGCGACGTTCCTGCTCACCGTCGCCCTCGCGGCTGCCGGCACCGCGACCGCCGGGACGGCCGCGGCCGGCGACCGCCCCGGACCGGGTCGGCACCACCACGAGATCCCCGTCCTGGAGGGTCGAGCGACCCTCAGCGCCGACTTCCTCGCCGAGGGTCCGCCGTCGGGCGCCGACGCCTCGTCCGCGAACGGTCGGCAGGGTCCCTGGGACGGTCAGGTGATCCCGGGCTTCTCCGCGATGGTCGACAACGGGGACGGCACGTTCTGGGCCCAGCCGGACAACGGGTTCGGCACGCAGGACAACAGCGCCGACTTCCTGCTGCGCAGCTACCTGGTCGAGCCCGACTGGGACACGGGCACGCGGCGTTCCGGGTCGGGCGACATCGAGATCCTGGACCGCATCGACTACGACGACGCCGACCACGTGCTGGACTTCCCGATCGTCGGTGAGGACACCGAGGAGCGGCTGCTCACCGGGGCGGACTTCGACATCGAGTCGGTGGTCCGCGCGAAGGACGGTTCGTTCTGGGTCGGCGAGGAGTTCGGACCGTTCGTCCTGCACTTCGACGCGAGCGGAACGCTCCTCGAGGCCCCGATCCCGCTGCCCGGCGGGCTGCGGTCCCCGCAGAACCCGTACCTGGGCGACGGTGAGACGCCCGGCGTGCGCGCCAGCAGCGGCTTCGAGGCGATGAGCGCCTCGAAGAACGGCCGGTACCTGTACCCGGTCATCGAGAACGCGCTGGTCGGCGCCGAGGACGAGCGCCGCCGCGTCGTCTACGAGCTCGACACCCGTTCGGGCGAGTACACCGGCCGCACCTGGAGCTACCAGACGGACCTGCCGGGCAACGTGATCGGTGACTCGTTCACCGTGGGCAAGGACAGGTTCTGGTTCGTGGAGCGCGACAACTTCGACGGTGCGTCCTCGGTGACCAAGCGCGTGTACGAGGTGGACCTGCGCCGCACGGACGCCGAGGGCTTCGTGGCGAAGAAGCTCGTGCTGGACGCGCTCAAGATCGCCAACCCCCGCGGGATCGACGCGGGCGAGGGCTACGGCCTCGGGGAGAGGTTCGCGCTGCCGGTGCAGTCCTTCGAGACGGTTCTGCGCCTGCGCGACGGCCGGATCCTCATCGGCAACGACAACAACTACCCCGGCAACGACGCCCGCGTGCCGGGCACCCCGGACGACACGGAGATGGTCGTCGTCGACCTGCAGCGTCAGCGCACCCGGGACGACGGCGTCACCGTCGTCGGGCACCGCGGCGCGTCCGGGTACCGGCCCGAGCACACGCTCGCCGCCTACGAGCAGGCCATCCTGCAGTGCGCGGACTACATCGAGCCCGACGTCGTGGCAACGAAGGACGGGGTGCTCGTGGCGCGCCACGAGAACGAGATCGGAGGCACCACGGACGTCGCGGAGCACCCCGAGTTCGCCGACCGGCGCACCACCAGGACCATCGACGGCCGGGACGTCACGGGCTGGTTCACCGAGGACTTCACGCTGGCCGAGCTGCGGACCCTGCGGGCCGTCGAGCGGCTCGGCGACCTGCGCCCGGAGAGCGCCGTGTTCGACGGTCTCTACCAGGTGCCGACCCTCGACGAGGTGCTCGACCTCGCGCGTCGCTCCGAGACCTGCGACGGCCGGCAGGTGGGCGTCTACCCCGAGACCAAGCACCCGACGTACTTCGACTCGATCGGCCTGTCGCTCGAGGAGCCGCTGGTGGCCGAGCTGGAGGCGAACGACCTCGGTTCGCGGCGCGACCCGGTGATCCTGCAGTCGTTCGAGACCGGCAACCTGCGCGAGCTCGACGAGATGACCGACGTGTGCCACAGTCTTGCGAACATTCGGGCGTGGGTTTCCGCCGATGACCTGCACCGCCTCCGCAACGGGTTCCTCCTACGGGACGGACAACTGGACCGACCGCAACCGCTGCGAGGGCGGACCACTGAGCGTTAGGGGGTCCCGTCCGGCTCCGATGCCCTCTCCAGGCTTCGGACCGCTGCCAGGCGGTGGAGCTCAGACCGTCGGATGAGGAGTGCGGCAACGGGCGCCCGCGATCGCGCTGGCGGCGTGATGATTGGTCGTCATTCGCGCCCTTTGGTTCCTTCGCGCACCATCCGACGATGTTCGCCGCGGCCGGCGGCGTGCCCGCGTTGCGGGCGGAGTCGTTCAGTCGCGAGCGATGCGAAGGGCGACCCAGAGCGCGCACCTTCGGCAGATGTAGGCCGGTTCGCTCCCGAGTGCGTGGAGCGACCTTCGTGGCCGCTGGCGGCCGCAGCACGAGCATCGTTGCTGGGTGTCATCGGCCATGTCGCGATGGTGCCACGGGCCGGTGACCTTCGCGGGTCACAGGTAGCGGCAGACGTCCTCGGGGGAGCATGTGGCCGGGTCGCCGGTGGTGGCGTGCTCGCGCAGGATGGCGATCGTGGTGCGTAGCTGCGCGAGCTCGGCGAGCTGCCGGTCGATGACCGCGAGGCGGGTGTCGAGCAGGTCGGTGACGTGCTGGCAGGGGGCCTGGCCCCGGTCTCGGATGGCCAGCACCTGGCCGATCTGGGCCAGGGTCAGCCCGGCGGCTTGGCCCCGGCGGATGAAGTGCAGCCGGTCGAGCACCTCGGGGCCGTAGTCCCGGTACCCCGCCGGGCTGCGGTCGGGGTCGGGGAGGAGTCCGACGTCCTCGTAGTACCGCAGGGTCTTAGCTGTCGTGCCCGACGCCTGAGCCACCTCACCGATCCGCATGCCACTCATTCTGCCTTGACCTTCCAGTGCACTGGAAGGTCGATCCTGGTCCTGAGGCGCGGCAACAAGGGAGGACTCATGACGGCAACGGACAAGGGCAGGTCGTATGACCTGGCAGTGATCGGGTCCGGTGGGGCGGCGTTCGCGGCCGCGATCCGCGCCACCACCCTGGGCAAGCGGGTGGTGATGATCGAGCGCGGCACCATCGGCGGTACCTGCGTGAACACCGGGTGTGTGCCCTCCAAAGCCCTGCTCGCGGCCGCCGAGGCCCGCCACGTCACACTCGACGCCGCCCGGTTCCCCGGTCTGCCACTCCCCGACGCCCCACCGGTCGACATGCCCGCCATGGTCGCCGGCAAGGACAAGCTCGTCGGATCGCTGCGCAGCGAGAAGTACGCGGCCCTGGCCGCCGAGTACGGGTGGGCCCTCCACCCCGGCGAGGCCACCTTCGTCGGCACACCGACTGAGCCGGCACTCCGCGTGACCGGCCCGGACGGCACGGCGGAAACCGTCCGGGCCGCGCACCACCTCATCGCTACCGGCTCCACGCCCTGGGCGCCGCCGGTCCCCGGCCTGCAGGAGGCCGGTTATCTGACCTCGACGACCGCGATGGAGCTGGACCACGTCCCGGAGTCGCTGCTGGTCATCGGCGGCGGCTACGTCGCCATGGAGCAGGCCCAGCTCTTCTCCCGCCTCGGTGCCCAGGTCACCATGCTCGTCCGCTCACGGCTGGCCTCCCACGAGGAACCCGAGGCCGCCACCGCCCTGGAAGAAATCCTCGCCGACGAAGGCATCGAGATCATCCGCGGCGCGGTGCCCACCGCGGTGCGCCGCGACCCGGCCACCGGCGAGGTCACGGTCACCGCCACCACCGCCGACGGCTCACACGAGCTCCGCGCGGCCGAGCTCCTCGTTGCCACCGGCCGCCGCCCGGTCACCGGCACGCTCGGCCTCGACACCATCGGCGTGCGCGCCGGCAAGCGCGGCGAGGTCATCATCGACAGCCACCTGCGCACCACGAACCCGCGGATCTGGGCCGCGGGTGACGTCACCGCCCACCCGCAGTTCGTGTACGTCGCCGCGGCCCACGGCGCCCTGGTCGCCGACAACGCCCTCACCGGAGCCGGCCGGGAGGTCGACTACCGCCACCTGCCCCGGGTCGTGTTCACCAGCCCCGCCCTGGCCTCCGTCGGAATGACCGACCAGCAGGCCCGCACTGCCGGGATCCGCTGCGACAGCCGCGTCCTGCCCCTGGCGCACGTCCCGCGCGCCATCGTCAACCGTGACACCCGCGGGCTCATCAAGATCGTCACCGACGCCGACACCGGCCGCATCATCGGCATCACCGCCCTCGCCCAGGACGCCGGTGACCTCGCCGCCGCCGGCGTCTACATTCTCGAGGCCGGCATGACCACCGACCAGGTCGCCAACCTCTGGAGCCCCTACCTGACCATGGCCGAAGGCCTCAAACTCACCGCCCAAACCTTCACCACCGACATCACCAAACTCTCCTGCTGCGCAGCATGAACCCGCACAGGGATCCCTATACCGGAGCGTCGAGCCTGGCGACCTCTCTCGTTCGCTTTGGCTCCGTCAGAGACCGAACGCTCCTCCGCTGACGAGGATGACGATGCCGAGGCCGATCAGGACGATGGGGAACAGGATGTGTTCCCAGCGCTCGAGGACTTCAGCGATCGGCGGCCGGGTGGCAACGAACTTGGCGACTACGACCAGGACCGCGACGAGCGCGAGGAAGACGAGGCAGTAGGCGACCACTGCGATGGGTTCCACGCTGAGGAAGACGGGGACATAGACGCCGATGTTGTCTCCGCCGTTGGCGAAGGTGACTCCTGCGACGGTCCACGCGCTGACCTTCGTGCCCGTGACCTTGGCGTCATCGTCGTCATCGTCTCCGCGCCAGGCTTGCCATGCAGCCCAGAGACCGAGGGCCAGGGGGATGAGCCCGAAGTACGGGATAGCTGCTGAGGGCAGGAATGCTCCGGCTCCGATAGTCACCAGCACAGCGGCACCGAGGATGCAGGCGAACCCCACGTACTGGCCGACCAAGATGCGGGTGGTCGTCCCGCGTTGGCCCGCGCCGCGGGCGAAGAACAAGGAGAGCACGATGATGTCGTCGATGTTGGTCGCGATGAACAGGCCGATTGCCTGCAGGACCGCAGCCAGGATCACGCGCCCGCCTCTGCTGCGTCGCATCCGTGCACCGAGCAGGCAGGATCGATGCACGGGGCGTTCTCGTCAACCGCGAGGGTGACGTCAACCAGGGCGGTCAGCGCCTGCGTCAGGTGGGGATCGGCGATCTCGTAGCGCGTCTTGCGGCCCTCGGGTTCGGCAGCAACGATGCCGCAGTCGCGCAGGCACGCCAGATGATTGGACACGTTGGAGCGTGTGAGGTCCAGATCGCGGGCCAGCTCTGCCGGGTAGGCCGGCCGGTCGAGCAGCGTCAGGATGATCCGGGACCTGGTCGGGTCGGCCAGCGCGCGGCCCAACCGGTTCATCACGTCCAGGCGAGAAGCAATGGTCAGCATGCGCTGAACTATACAGCGAGGACTGAAGTGGTTTTACGCAGCCCGGAGTCGCTAAGCGTGCGAACGAGGCTGTGTCAGTTGGGGATCGACCCACGGGACGATTCGCCCGATCATCAGGGAACTCACGAAGCGGCGACAGAACCCCGCCACATAACGGCCAAGGCCACAACCGACGTGCGCCTCGCGCAGCTCGTCTCGGCGAGCGGCGCGCCGTACGACCTGGTCGCCGCAGGGGAGGACACGACGTACGAAGACCTGGTCACGCGGCGCGGCCTGCGGCAGATCTCCCGGTATGCGGACGGCATCGGTGCGGCCAAGGACGTGCTCGTCCCGCGGGAGGCCGACGGCACGCTCGGTGAGGCGACGGCGGTCGTCCGGGACGCCCACCGTGCCGGTCTGGAGGTTCACGCCTGGACGTTCCGCGCGGAGAACACCTTCCTGCCCGCCGAGCTCCGCTCGTCGGACGACCCGGCCGAGCACGGCGACCTCGCGGGTGAGATCCGCGCGTTCCTCGACGCCGGGGTGGACGGGCTCTTCACCGATCACCCGGACGTCGCCGTCGCGGCCCTGGACGGCCCCGCGGCCGGTGAGCGCCCCGGCCGCCCGGTGAAGGTGCCGTGAAAGGGTCGTTGTCCTGACACGCCCGGTAGGCCTGAATCCGGCGACCGGCTTAGGGTGACGGTGTGGAGAGCGCCAATCCCCGGCACGCAGGACCTCATGCCGGGCACAAGGTCCTGCGGTGGACGGCTCTCGGGCTGACGGGTGTCCTGGCCTTCGTCGGCTCAGGGGCGGTCGCGGGATACATCGACCTGCAGAACCAGATCGAGGTGTCCGACGTCGACTCCCTCCTGGGACGCGACGGCGACCCCGAGCCGCAGGCGGAGCCCCAGGAGCCGGAGGACCCGACCGACCCGTTCGCCGGCGAGTCCCTCAACATCCTGGTGATGGGGACCGACTTCCGCGACGCCGCCAACGCCGAGCTGGCCGGCTCCGGGGACGAGTTCCACTCGGACACCACGCTGGTGGTGCACATCAGCGGGGACCGCAGCCGGATCGAGACCATCTCCATCCCGCGTGACTCGCTGGTGGACATCCCGGCCTGCCCGCGTCCGGACGGCAGCACGACCTCGCCGCAGTACGGCGCCATGTTCAACTCCGCGTTCGCCCTCGGCGGCGGGCCGGAGCAGAACATCACGGGGGCGGCCGCCTGCACCATCCTCACCGTCGAGGCCCTGACGGGTCTGACCATCGACGACCACGTGGTCGTCAAGATGAACGGCGTGGTCGACATCGTCGACGCGATCGGCGGCGTCCCCATGTGCCTGCCGGAGCCGGTCGTGGGGGACAGCCGCTACAGCGATCTCGAACTCGCGGCCGGGCGGCAGGTGCTCGACGGCGAGACCGCCATCCAGTTCCTGCGGGTGCGCAAGGGCGAGGGCATGGGGCTCGAGCTCGGCAGCGACCTGCAGCGCATCGAGCGCCAGCAGGCGTTCATCGACTCGATGATGCGGGAGGTGCTCGCCCAGAACGTCATCACCGACACCCCGGCGCTGTACCGGATGGTCCAGGGTGCGCTGCGTGCCATCTCGACCAGTCCTGAGCTGGCCAGCCCTCGGGCGCTCGCGGGGCTCGCCTGGAGCGTGCGCAACGTGGACCCCGCGGACATCGTCTTCGAGTCGGTCCCGGTCGTCGACGCACCGTCCGACGCGAACCGCGTCGTGTGGACGGTGGAGGCGGCCGAGATGTGGGAGAAGTTCGCCGCCGACGAACCTCTGGTCGCCGAGCCGGAGCCGAGCACGTCCTCGTCGAGCAAGGGCGACGGCGGCGGGCAGGGCGACGAGGCCGAGGACGCCGAGGAAGTCAGCGTGGAGAAGTCCTCGCCGGCACCGTCGCCCAGCCCGTCGTTGCGCGAGGGCGTCTGCGCCTGAGGCGGTGGTTCAGCCCGGTGGGCCGGCCGGTGGCAGCACGCGGCGGGCCTGTTCCCGCAGCGCCGCGGTGACGCGGTCCAGCACGGTCGACCGCAGCCGCCACTGCTGGAGGTAGAGCGTGACGTCGACGGTCTCGGGCGCGAGGGGGACGACGTCGTCGTCCGGTGCGAGCACGTCGAAGCGTGCGCCGTCGCGGGGCAGCGGCCCCCACATGCCCCATCCCAGGCCGGCGCGGACGGCGGCGAGGAACTCGGCGGTGGAGGGCACGTGGTGGCGCGGAGGGTCGGGCACGTCGACGCCGGCCCGGTACGCGACGTCGCGCAACCAGCGGTCCTGCAGGTCGTCCGTGCGGGCGAAGACGACCATCGGCGCTGCGTCGAGCGCCTCCGCGGTGGCGCCGTCGGGGAACCAGCGGGACACGAAGCCCCGGGCGGCGGCCGGGCGGTAGCGGGTCACGCCGAGCGGCACCGAGGTGCAACCCTGGACAGGCTCGCGCTGCGAGGTCACGGCCGCCATGACGACTCCGGCCGGCAGGAGCTCGGCCGTGCGGTCCTGGTCGGCGACGTGCACGTCGAAGCAGACGCCGTCGACGGCCGAGAGCGCCGGCATGATCCAGGTCGCCAGCGAGTCGGCGTTGACCGCGATCGGCACGGTGACGGGCCGGCCGGTGTCGTCGTCGGCCGGGCCGAGCTCCGCCGCGGCCTCCGCGCCGAGCAGCTCGACCTGCCGGGCCAGGCGGAGCACGGTGCGGCCCGGTTCGGTCGGCACCGTGGGGCGCGTGCGGCGGACCAGCACGGTGCCCGTCGCGTTCTCGAGCGCCCGGACCCGTTGGCTCACGGCCGACGGGGTGACGTGCAGCGCCCGGGCCGCAGCCTCGAACGATCCTTCGGTGATGACGGCGGCGAGCGCCGCGAGCTGGCCCGAGTCCCATCGCATATCTGAAGTATCGCTTCATCAGGCGCAGAATGTTTCGCTGGACTTCATCGCGGCGCCTGCCTAGCGTCGGAGGAGTGCTCACCTTCCTCGCCGGGCTCGGCCTCGGTCTGTCGCTCATCGTCGCCATCGGCGCGCAGAACGCCTTCGTGCTGCGCCAGGGCGTGCGCCGTGAGCACGTGGGCGTGGTGGTGCTGGTGTGCGCGGTCTCGGACGCGCTGCTCTACGCCGCGGGTGGTGCAGGGCTGGGCGCCCTCGTCGAGCAGCACCCGGGGCTCGTCGAGGTGGCGCGCTGGGCTGGCGCTGCCGTCGTCCTCGGGTACGGCGCGCTCGCCGCCCGCCGGGCGTGGCGCGGCGGCGAGGAGCTCGAGGCGGTTGACGCCGTCCGGCCCGACGCCGGACGACGGCTGCGGCCGGTGCTGCTCACGGCGCTCGCCCTCACCTGGCTCAACCCGCACGTCTACCTGGACACGGTGGTGCTGCAGGGTTCGATCGCGGCCGGGTACGGCGACGACCGCTGGCTGTTCACGGGCGGCGCCGTGGTCTCCAGCGTGCTGTGGTTCGCCGGGCTCGGCTACGGGGCGCGGTACCTCGCGCCGCTGCTGCGCCGGCCGGGCGCCTGGCGGGTGGTCGACGGCGTGATCGCGCTCATCATGGTCGCGGTGGCGGCCTCGCTGGTGCTCGGCTGACCCCGAGGTGGTACCGCTCACGGCGAGGTGGTCGTCGGTACGGCCCGGCCCCGCTACCGCCCCAGCGCCGCGAGGCGCCCGACGGCGTCACGCAGCACCTCGGGACGCTTGACGAACGTGAACCGCACGCGCGAACGCAAGGCGTCGGCCGCCGTCGACCCCTCGCGGCAGAACGCCGAAACCGGGACGCCGACCACGCCGGCGAGCTCCGGCAGGCGCAGGCACAGGTCGTGGCCGTCCTCGAAGCCCAGCGGGGCGCCGTCGGCCACCACGAAGTACGTGCCACGCGGGACCACGACGTCGAAGCCCGCCGCCTCCAGGCCCTCGCACAGCAGGTCCCGGCGTGCGGCCAGCGACGCGGCGAGGGCGCGCGGCGTCTCGTCGTCCGCGAGGGCCAGCGCGATCGCCGGCTGGAACGCCGAGCCCGAGGTGTACGTCATGAACTGTTTGACGGTGCGCACGGCGGTGACGAGCTCGGCCGGGCCGTGCAACCAGCCCACCTTCCAGCCGGTGAGGCTGAACGTCTTGCCGGAGCTCGAGACCGTCAGCGTGCGCCCGGCCATGCCGGGCAGCGTCGCCATCGGGACGTGCTCCGCGTCGTCGTAGACCAGGTGCTCGTAGACCTCGTCGGTGAGGACGACGGCGTCGCGCTCGCGGGCGACGGCGGCCACCTGCTCGAGCTCGGTGCGCGTCAGCACGGTGCCGGTCGGGTTGTGCGGGGTGTTGACCAGGATCATGCGGGTGCGATCGGTGGCGGCCGCGCGCAGGGTGGCCGCGTCCAGGCGCAGGTCGACGGTCAGCGGGACCGGCACGTGCGTGGCACCGGCCATGGCGATCGCGGCGGCGTGGGAGTCGTAGAACGGCTCGAGGGTGATGACCTCGTCGCCGGGACCGGTCAGGGCCAGGATTGCGGCCGTCAGGGCCTCGGTCGCCCCGGTGGTGGCCAGGACCTCCGTGTCCGGATCGACGTCCAGGCCGTAGTGGCGCTGCTGGTGCTCGGCGATCGCGCGGCGCAGCTCGGGGACGCCGTCGCCGGGCGGGTACTGGTTGCGGCCCGCGTCGATGGCGGCCTTCGCGGCCTCCTTGACGTAGTCGGGACCGTCCACGTCGGGAAAGCCCTGGCCCAGGTTGATCGCGCCGGTACGGTTCGCCAGCACCGTCATCTCCGCGAAGATCGTCTGCCCGACGGTGCCGTCGGGCGCGAGCAGACCGGTCGCCGCGGCGACCTGGCGCCAGCGAGGGGTGGAGGTCATGCACCTGACACTACCGACCATGACCTCCGGCACTGGTGTTCCGTCGGCGCGCCGGGCGAGGGTGGCGGCGTGTCGTCGTTGCTGTGGGTGGGGCTGCTGATCGTTTGGGCCGTGTGAGCCGCGGCCCGGACGAACAGCCGTCTTTGCTCAGCCGGCCAGCAGGGCGTCGAGCTCGGCGTAGAACGCCGCGGGGTCGCCGGCGAGGGACGCCTTCACCATCGCGGTCCAGTCATCGACGATCACCTCGATCGAGCCGGCGGCCAGGCCGTCGAGCGACGTGCGCGGCACCTCACGCGGGTCGATCTTCGGCCCGTCGTAGCCGGCGGCGATGGCCGTGTCGGCCGCGCCGAGGAGCACGCCCTGGACGAGCGTGCCCTGACCGGCGAGCTCGAGGCGCACGCCGTTGGTCATGCTCCACTCCGCCGCCTTGGCGATGGCGTACGAGCCGGTGCCCGGTGCGACGAACCACGACAGTGCCGAGAGGACGTTCACGATCGCGCCCCCGCCGTTGGCGGCGAGGGCGGGGCGGAGCTCGCGGATCACGTCGAGCGTGCCCCACAGGTGCGTGTCCAGCTCGCGGCGCACGTCCGCGAGGTCGCCCGTGACGAGGGTGGCGCCGGTCGCGATGCCGGCGTTGTTGATCAGGAGGGTCACGTCCTGGGCCGCCGCGGCGGCCGCGGCGACGGACTCGTGGTCGAGCAGGTCGAGCCGCAGCGGCACCACCCGCGGGTCGTCGAGGTCGAGGCTCTCGGGACGACGGGCCGTCGCGTAGACCTTGCTGGCTCCACGCTCGAGCAGCTCCAGCACGAACTGGCGCCCGATGCCGCGGTTGGCTCCGGTGACGAGGGCGATCTGACCGGTGACGTCCATGGGTTCCCAGCTTTCTGCGTGCGGCATCTCAGGTTCGACCGGGTCGTGTCCGGCCCGGCGTCGGCTACGCTAAAACCTCACGTTGACGTCAAGGGCAAGTTTTGAGACCAGAATCACAGGAGGTGCGGATGCGCATCGGCGAGGTGGCGCACCAGGCGAGTGTCAGCACCAGAGCACTCCGCTACTACGAGGAGCAGGGCCTCCTCACCTCGGAGCGCACGGCCAGCGGCCAGCGCACCTACCCCGAGTCGGCCGTCGAACGGGTCCGGCTGATCCAGCAGTTCTTCGCCGCCGGTCTGCCCAGCCGCACCATCCTGCAGCTGCTGCCCTGCGTCGAGACCGGGCACGCCTCGCCCGAGCTCTTCGAGCTGCTGGCAGCCGAGCGTGACCGCATCACCGCCGCCATGGCGGACCTCACCGCCGCACGTGACGCGCTGGACCGCATGATCCACATCGCGAACCATCCGACGCCCGAGCACTGCCCAGCGCTGCGCGAGCCCGCCTGGGGTCCGTACGACGCGTCGGGTGCGACGGCGGTCGGCGTCGGCGGGGAGGCGGTCGGCCCGGGTGCGGCTGCGCCCACCGCCGTCTGAGCGCACCTGGGGCACCCGGGTCCACGATGCGGACGCGCGCGGTGTGTTCTCGATCATCGAGGGGGTCGGTGCGGGGACCACGGCGGAGGATCACGCCGCCGCGAGTTGTGAACAAGCATGTCGCCGCTGTGCCGTCGGTTGTCGGTGAAGTGGCAGCGGATCTGCACACGAGCACTCTGGCCCGGTGCAGGGCCGGGACTCCGGAACAGGCCGAGTGTGGGTCGGCGGCCTACTTCGTCTGGTTGGGGTGCCGCGTGTGGACCTGTTCGAGCCAGACCTGACCTGGTCTGCGGTCGGCAGGTGCGATCACCCAGTACCAGATCCGTGCCCCTCCGGGCAGCTCATACTGCCAGCGCTCGTGCTGCTTGCCGTCACGGTGGATGTATGCGAGATCGGCTTTCATCTCGTGGCAGCGTTCGGAGCGATCTCGTGGAGTCCTGGTGAGGTGGTCCCACGCCGTAGCCAGGGGGTTGAGCACGGTTGCCCTGAGGTCCTGCCAGCCTCGTTCGGCGTCGCGGCTAGCGAAGTAGAGGTCGTACTCGTTCTTGCGGGTGGGACGGGGGACGCGGCTCGCCTTGGCCACGGTCAGGCCACGGGACGATCGACGGTGCTCGGCTCGTCGAGCCACTCGGGCTCGACCCCGACCAGGCCGGCGGCGTAGGCCTCCGCGGTGGACTGCCAGGCGTGGATCGTGGTGGCCAGGTCTTCGAAGGCGGAGACGGCGGCGCAGGCACGCGCGACCTCGAGTAGTTCGGCGGCGAAGTCCTCGCGGTGCGGTTCGGGCAGGAACCGGATCCAGGGGAACGGTGCCTTGAGGCGCTCGGCGAAGCTGCCCGGCCACTCGCTGACGGCAACCGCGACGATCTGCGCAGCGAGCTGTAGGCCAGCGCGGCGCTGCTCGACGACGCTTGCGCGTTCCAGGACGAGGTCTTCACCGTCTCGGCGCGTGATGGTGACAGCGCCGCGGTCGGCGGCAGCCGCGACCGACTTGGAGTCGCGCGAGAGGTCAGAGAAGCGGGCGGTCTGGGTGAGCATGGTCAGATCGTATTCTGAATGTATTCAGAAGTCCAGGGTGCTGTGCACGAGGTGGCTGACCTGTCTCCCGGACGGACAGCTCGTCATCCGGCCCTCCGGCTCGCTGAGTCCGGGGTTCACACACGTCTCGGCTCGGATCCTCCCGATACCTCGGTGGCCGTGCGGTGCGCACACCTGGCGGAGGGCTGCCGGTGATCAGGGCGAGGCGGTGTGCGGACTCCCTGCGGTGCTGGCGGACGATATCCACGATGCGGACGCCGTGCGTGACCCGGTCAGGGAGGGGATCGGGGACGGTGCGGGGCCGATGGCCTGGCTGCAGCGCTCTGACCTGGGAAAACGCCCGATGAGGGTCGCGAGGACCACGGCGGGAGATCGCGCCGCCGAGAGTTGTCCACAGAGCGGCGGCAGGGCGGCGCATTCTTCGCTACTGTCGGCGACGCCTGGAAGGTCCGGATTACCCCCGAGGGAGAGGTCTGCCGGTGACCATCGACGTGCCCTTGCGCGACGATGCCACGAGCATCCTGCATCACGAGGTTCGCGAGCTGATCCGCCGCCGCGGCATCGACCCGGTCAGTGACCGTGCCGGCCTCGACCGGCTGGTGGCCGAGGCGGCCGCCGACTACGCCGAACGGGTGTCGCTCGGCGTCGTGCCTCCGCTGGCCGACACCTCCGCCTCGGTGCGGGCGGTGGCCGACGCGCTCGGTGGCCTCGGGCCGCTGCAGCCGTACCTCGATGATCCCGAGGTCGAGGAGATCTGGATCAACGCGCCCGCGCAGGTGTTCGTCGCCCGGCGGGGCGTCAGCGAGCTGACCACCACGCTCCTCACGTCCTCCCAGGTGCGCGACCTCGTCGAGCGCATGCTCACCTCCAGCGGCCGTCGCCTCGACCTCAGCAGCCCGTTCGTCGACGCGACGCTGCCGGGCGGAGAACGTCTGCACGTCGTGATCCCCGACGTCACGCGCGAGCACATGGCGGTCAACATCCGCAAGCACGTGGTGCGCGCCCATCACGTGGACCACATGACACGCCTCGGCGCGCTCACGCCCCACGCCGCGACGTTCCTCGACGCGGCGGTGCGGACAGGTCTGAACATCCTGGTCGCCGGGGCCACCCAGTCCGGCAAGACCACGATGCTCAACGCGCTCGCCGGATCGATCCCGGCAGGGCAGCGGGTGGTGTCCTGCGAGGAGGTGTTCGAGCTCCGGCTGCCGGTCCGCGACCACGTCGCGATGCAGTGCCGCCAGCCGAGCCTCGAGGGCACCGGCGAGATCCCGCTGCGGAGGCTCGTCAAGGAGTCGCTGCGGATGCGCCCCGACCGCATCATCATCGGTGAGGTGCGGGAGGCGGAGAGCCTCGACCTGCTCGTGGCGCTCAACGCAGGAATCCCCGGCGCCTGCACGATTCACGCGAACTCCGCGCGCGAGGCGATCACCAAGATGTGCACGCTGCCCCTGCTCGCCGGGGAGAACGTCTCCGAACGCTTCGTCACCCCCACCGTCGCCTCGGCCATCGACCTGGTGGTGCACCTCGGGGTCTCGGCGGACGGCGTCCGGCAGGTCCGCGAGATCGTCGCCGTGACCGGGCGCGTCGAGGAGAGCCGGGTCGAGACCGCGCAGATCTTCCAGCGTCGACCGGTCGCACTGGGTGGCGAGCTCGTCCGCGGTGACGGGTTCCCGCCGGGGGTGGAGCGCTTCCACCGTGCGGGGATCGACGTCAACGCGCTGCTGGCCGGTGAGTCCTGATGGGAGTGCTGATCGGCCTGGTCGCGGGCGTGGGCCTCGTGCTCGTCTGGCTTTCCTGCTGGGAGCCGACGACGTCCCGGGTGCGTCGCAGCAGGCGCAACCAGGTGCTGCAGGACGTCCTGGTCCAGGCCGGCGTGCCCCACGTCGGGCCGGGCGCTCTCTACGCGTTCAGCGCCGGCGTCGGCGTCATCGTGATGCTCGTCGGCCTCGCCCTGACCCGGTCCCCGGCCATCGCCTGCTGCTTCGCGCTCATGGCGGCCGCCGCGCCGGAGGTGCTGCTCCGTGTGCGGGCACGACGGCGGCGCGAGGGTCTGCGGGACGTCTGGCCGGACGCCGTCGACCACCTCGCCTCGGGTGTGCGTGCCGGGCTCTCGCTGCCGGAGGCGGTCGCACAGCTCGGTGAGCGCGGGCCCGCGGAGCTGCGCGAGCCGTTCGCTCGATTCGCCGCCGACTACCGCGCCACCGGGCGGTTCGGCGAGTGCTTGGACCTGCTCAAGGCGAGGCTCGCCGACCCGGTGGCCGACCGCATCATCGAGGCGCTGCGGCTCACCCGAGAGGTGGGCGGCACCGACCTCGGACGGCTGCTCAAGAGCCTCTCCGAGTTCCTGCGTGAGGACGCGCGCACGCGGGGCGAGCTCGAGGCGCGGCAGTCGTGGACCGTCAACGGTGCGCGCCTGGCCGCCGCCGGACCCTGGGTGGTCCTCGCGTTCCTCGCGACCCGACCCGAGACGGCACGGGCGTACGACTCGGCGGCCGGTGTGGCGGTGCTCGCGGCCGGGGCGGGATGCTCGGTGCTGGCCTACCAGCTCATGCGTCGGATCGGGCGGTTGCCCGAGGAGAGCCGGGTGCTGCGATGAGCCTCGCCGTCGCCGGGGCCCTGCTGGGGCTCCTCGGGGGAGTCGGCCTCCTGCTGGTGATCGCCGGGCTGCGGGGGCGGCGGATCACGCTGGACGAGCGCCTCGCCCCCGCTCTGCGTCCTCGCGACGCGTCCTCCGGACTTCTGCGCGACCACACGGTGCACAGTCCCTTCGGCGTGGTCGAGAAGCTCCTCGCACCCTGGGTGTCCGACGCCGCCCACTGGTTCGAACGGTTCGGCTCGACCCGTGAGGAGGTCCAGCGTCGGCTCGACCGCGCGGGCCGGGCCGAGACCGTGGAGCAGTTCCGTTCCCGCCAGCTCGTCTGGACGGTCCTCGGGCTCGTCACGGGCCTGGCCTCGGCGGTGCTTCTCGCAGCCACCCGCGGTTCGGCGGTGATCCCGCTCGTCGCTCTCGTGCTCCTGGCGGGAACGCTCGGCTTCGTCGCCTGCGATCGGCGGCTCAGCACGCTCGCCCAGCAGCGCGAGGAACGGATGCTCGCCGAGTTCCCGACGGTGGCGGAGCTGCTGGCGCTCGCCGTCACCGCGGGAGAGGGCCCCATGCCCGCCCTCGAACGGGTCGCCTCCACGGCCCGGGGCGAGCTCTCCACCGAGATCTCCACGATGCTCGCCGACGTCCGTGCCGGGGCACCCATTGCCGCGGCGCTGACAGCGATGGCAGACCGCACCAACCTGCCGTCGCTGACGCGGTTCGCCGAGGGGGTCGCCGTGGCACTCGAGCGCGGCACCCCGCTGGCCGACGTGCTGCGCGCCCAGGCGCAGGACGTCCGTGAGTCGGGCCGTCGCGCCCTGATGGAGGCCGGCGGCAAGAAGGAGGTCGTGATGCTCGTGCCCGTCGTCTTCCTCATCCTGCCCATCACCGTCGTCTTCGCCGTCTTCCCGTCCCTGGCCACCCTGCAGATAGGCCTCTGACCCACCGAAAGGCTGACCATGTCGCACGAAAACTCTGCCCGCCGACCGCTCGAGGCAAAACTGCGCCCGGTCCGGCGACCGGCGGCCGACGACCCTGAACGGGGTGACGTCCCCGGCTGGGTCCTCGTGACGCTGATGACCGCAGGGCTCGTCGTCGCGCTGTGGGCGTTGGCCGGGCCGCTGCTCGAGAGCGCGTTCACCGATGCGATCCAGAGTGTCACCGGGCGCTGACACCGTGACGGCCGGTTCGGGGGTCGAGCCCTCGTCCGCGACGGACGGCGAGCGAGGGTCGGCGGTCGCCGAGTTCGCGATGATCTCCGCGCTGCTGCTCGCCCTGTTCCTCGGCGTGGTCCAGGTGACCCTCGCGCTGCACGTCCGTGCACTGACGATCGACGCCGCGGCCGAGGGGGCGCGGGTGGCGGCTCGCGCAGACCGTGACCTCGCCTCGGGCGCACAGCGGACCCGGGATCTGCTGTCGGCTTCTCTCGGCAGCCGGTATGCGGACCAGGTGGTCGCACGGGACACCGTGCAAGAGGGCCTCGCCGTCGTCGAGGTGACGGTGCGCGCGCCGCTGCCGGTGGTCGGGGTGCTGGGACCGTCGGGGGCGATGACCGTCTCCGGCCACGCCCTGGAGGAGGCGGCATGACCGAGCGACGCGACCCCGAGTCTGGTGCAGCCGTGGTGGAGTTCCTGGGCGTCAGCGTGCTCCTCCTGGTGCCGCTGGTCTACCTCGTCGTGGCCCTGGCCCAGGTGCATGCCGCGGCGTTCGCGGTCGAGGGTGCGGCTCGTGAGGCGTCGAGGGCGGTGGTCACCGCCGACTCGTCGTCCGAGGGCGCGGCGCGAGCGGCGGCCGCGACCCGCCTCGCGCTGGGCGATCAGGGCTTCGACGTGGACGGCGCGGAGCTGCTGACGGTGGAGTGCTCCGCCGACCCGTGCCTGACGCCGGGCGCGACGATCGGCGTCTCCGTGCGCTACGAGGTGCCGTTGCCCCTCGTGCCCGCCGGGCTGCGCGGATGGGTGCCGCTGGCGGTCCCGGTCGAGGCGGCTCACGTGGCGCCTGTCGAGGAGCATGTGGCGGTGCGGCCATGACCGGGGCGCGGGAGGATGGGCGCATCATGCTGCTCACGGCAGGGTTCGTCGCCGTCGGGCTGATGCTGGTCGGGATGGTGGCTTCCGCGGCGTCGGTGCACCTCGACCGCAAGCACCTGTTCGACCTCGCCGACTCCCTGGCCGTCGCCGGTGCCGACTCGATGCGCGAGGCCACCTACTACGACCTCGAGAACGTGGGCAAGCCCGGGGCAGCCGGCACACTGACGTTGTCCGACGGCGACGTCCGGCGCGCGGTGGGGGAGCACCTCGCGCGTCAGCCGGCTTCGACGTCGCCCGGTCTGCGGGACGTCCAGGTCGTCGAGGCGGTCAGCCCGGACGGACGTGGCGCGCGTGTGAGCCTGGTGGCGAGGTCGCATCCGCCGCTGATCCGGTGGTTCACCGATTCGTTCGGTGGCGGCATCACGGTGACCGCGACGGCGGCCGCGCGAGCCGGATAGTCGACCAGAGCCGCCACCGGCACGTCGTCGGCATTCGGGTGCGCGAGTAGCCTCAGGTGGCCAGCTCCTGTCGCCAATCACCGAAGAACGTGCGGAGCTTGCTGACGTGATCGGCGCGCAAGGGCAGTCGACTATCGCCCAGCCGGTCGAGCTCTCCGAACATCTCGCGCAGCACACTGGTATCGAAGCCGGGGGCACGCTCTCGAGCGAGACCGATGAGGTCGTCCCGCGTGAAACACGCTGCGAGCGCGTAGACGTCGACGAAGTCGCGCGGGGCAGCCCGGCCGAACAGTGCGAGCATCTTCTGCCCTGCACTCTCTTCCACCGTGATGGTGGGACCGAGGACGGTCAGCGTCGGAACGGTCAGAGGCGGCGCATCGACGGCCAGATCGACAACGAGTTCGTCGCCGCCGACGGTCAGCAAGAGTCGCACGAACGTCGGGCTCGAACGCACGGTCTCGGCCACCCAGCCGTGGGCGGTCGCGGTCGCGATGAGCTCTCGACTCGCTTCTTCGATGCTACCCGCGCCGGTCGCGGTGAAGAGGTCGAGGTCATCCGTCGTCCGAGAGACGACACCTCTGGCGATCAGCGCCGAGCCACCGACGACCATGAAGCCTCGCGAGGACGCCAGGTCGAAGAATGCAGTCGCCACGGCGACGTGTGCCTGCGACAGGGTTTCGTGCGTCTCGGTGGTCGTGAGGACCTCGTCCTTCGCCTGCGGATCGGGCTGTCCGGTCATGCGGGAATCGTCCGCGCGGCGTCCACCAGTGGTTGCCAAGCCTTGCGGACCGCCGGTGGCAACCACATGCGATCCCACATCTCGGAGAGGAGCAAGCCGTCAACGAGCCGGAGGATGTCTGCCGGTTCACCCTCGCTGAGCACTGCCGCGTAGACCTCGGCACGGTCGTCCGGGACGGACAGGTCGAAGGAGTCGCGGTGGGACGACCAGAAGATGCGGCGTGGGACCTTGACGGTGCGCAGTGCTTCCGCCGTATCGAGGCGGGGAAGACGGTCGGGTACCCACACGTAGCGGCCGCGACCGATGTCGTGGCGCCTGAATGTCGGGGCCGTGTCCGCAAGCGCGACATCCGTTCCGGCCGCACGCAGAAGCCGAAGCAGTGTGTCGGCCGTCGGTATCTTGCGGTCGTTCTCATATGCCGAGATGGCGGTCCGCGACGTCGCAGCTCGCTCGGCGAGTTCCCGCGCACTGACGCCAGCGCGTGAGCGCGCCTCGCGCACCAGGCGACCAGCGGTGAGAGTATCCATGTGGATACGGTATCCCTCCGGATAATCAGCGGGCAAGCGCGCCACCCGTGCGGCTTGCCGCTCCTCGGACATGCCCTCGCAGCGCGGGGACGAGCGCCTGCGCCTGTCGGCGGCGTGCGCGTCAGCCACTTCGCGATGCGCGCTCGAACAGGCCCGGATAGTCGACGACGAGCCCGTCGCCGTCCACGGTGATCTCGCGCCGGAAGTCGCTGTCGCGGGACTCGTACAGGTATCGGTCGGTGTCGAGTGGGGTTACCGCTGCGGGTCGGTGGTGACCGTGAACGACTCGTGGTCCACGTACACCGTCACGATGTCCGCGAACTCGCCGACCGCCAGCCCGAGCCGACGGATCGGCAGCGTGTTTGTCGACCCTACTGGCCTGCTTGGCGAGGCCCTCGCGGAGGACTGCTCGACCACTATGTCCGAGACTCGCTCATCGTGAGTGCTGTGAAGGGTTCGCTTACGCGGTGGCCGCTCTAAGTCTCGTCGAAGACGACCCCAGCGACCGCGCTACACCACTCTGGCCAGCGCACCCCGTAGCGTTGGACAAGGTCGAGGTCCTCGAGAGCGATCAGTGGTTGGCGCTTCTGATCATCGGGGACCTCGACCCCTACCTCCAGCCCGTCACCCCGCCCGGGCTACTCCCCACCGGATCGGCGAAGAGCCGGATGAGTCGCGCCATCGTGCACACGCCATACTGGCCCCCATGAACGACAAGCTGCCCGTCGACCTGGACCAGATGTTCGACCTCGCCCGCGCCGGCGAGAGCCTGCTGCTGGAGTTCGTCGACGCCGGCGTCCCGGCCGACCACGCCGACGCCCAGGGCAACACCCTGCTCATGCTCGCCGCCTACCACGGGCACGCCACGCTCGTCCGCGGTCTGGCCGACCGTGGCGCCGACGTCAATCGTCTGAACGCCCGCGGTCAGTCGCCGCTGGCCGGAGCCGTGTTCAAGGGCGAGCCCGACGTCATCGAGGCCCTGATCGAGGCCGGCGCCGACGTCGACGCGGGGGAGCCGAGCGCCCGGGCGACGGCCGCGATGTTCGGACGGACCCTGCCGGGAGCCTCCTGAGCGGCAGGTAGGCTTGAACATCGTGGCCACCATCGACTTTCCCGCCGAGATCAAGGCGCTCCGCTCCACCCTCAAGACCATCGAGTCGGTGAGCGACCCCGCTGAGCTGCAGGAGCGGATCGAGATGCTGTCCGACCAGGCGGCCTCGCCGGATCTGTGGGACGACCAGGACAACGCGCAGAAGGTCACGTCGGCGCTGTCCCACGCGCAGAGCGAGCTCGAGCGGGTGAAGCGTCTCGCCAGCCGGATCGACGACGTCGAGACGCTCGTCGAGCTCGGCAACGAGATGGAGGACGCCGACTCCCTCGACGAGGCACAGGCCGAGGTCGAGGCGATCCGCAAGGACCTGCGGTCGCTCGAGGTCCGCACGCTGCTCAACGGTGAGTACGACGCCCGTGCCGCCGTCGTGACGATCCGTGCCGGTGCCGGTGGCGTCGATGCCGCGGACTTCGCCGAGATGCTCATGCGCATGTACCTGCGCTGGGCCGAGCGCCACGGTTACCCCACCAAGGTCATGGACACCTCCTACGCGGAGGAGGCCGGGCTGAAGTCGGCGACGTTCGAGGTCGACACGCCGTACGCGTTCGGTCACCTGTCGGTCGAGGCCGGCACGCACCGCCTGGTCCGCATCTCGCCGTTCGACAACCAGGGCCGCCGGCAGACGTCGTTCGCCGCGGTCGAGGTGATCCCGCTCATCGAGCAGACCGACTCGATCGAGATCCCGGAGAACGAGCTCAAGATCGACGTCTTCCGCTCCTCGGGCCCGGGCGGCCAGTCGGTGAACACCACGGACTCGGCCGTGCGCATGACGCACATCCCCACGGGGACCGTCGTGTCGATGCAGAACGAGAAGTCGCAGATCCAGAACCGCGCCGCCGCGCTGCGCGTCATGCAGTCGCGTCTGCTGCTGATCCGCCAGGCGGAGGAGGCCGCGAAGAAGAAGGAGATGGCCGGGGACATCAAGGCGTCCTGGGGCGACCAGATGCGCTCCTACGTGCTGCACCCATACCAGATGGTCAAGGACCTGCGGACCGAGCACGAGTCGGGCAACACGCAGAACGTGTTCGACGGCGCGATCGACGAGTTCATCGAGGCCGGCATCCGCTGGCGTCGTTCGGGTGGCGAGAGCTGACCTGAGCGCGACCGCGCCCACTACCTCGCGGCGTCGCGTACTACCTCGGCCGATCCGGTACTACATCGCGGGGCGCCGCTCTCCCTCGGCGGAATGGGTACTACCTCGGCGTTTGGCGGATTTCCGCGGTTTGTCCGTTGTTGCGCCAAGCAACAACTCGACCCTCGACCTACCGGCGTGTCCTCCGTCGGGCGGGCAGTGCCGTCGTGCGACTCTCAACCAGGCGAGCACCCGAGTCGAGTGGTGCCCGTCGGGGGGAGGGGCACGCAGTGATCAGGTTCGAGAGCGTCTCGAAGGTCTACGCCAGGGGGGCCAGGCCGGCGCTCGACGAGGTCTCCGTCGACGTCGAGCGTGGTGAGTTCGTCTTTCTCGTGGGCGCTTCCGGCTCCGGCAAGTCGACGTTCCTGCGGCTGGTGCTGCGCGAGGAGCGGCCCACCGGCGGGCGGGTCTACGTGGCCGGCCGCGACCTCACCCGCCTGTCCGGCTGGAAGGTGCCCTCGCTGCGGCGCGGCATCGGGATGGTCTTCCAGGACTTCCGGCTCCTGCCCAACAAGAACGTCTACGAGAACGTGGCCTTCGCGCTGCAGGTGATCGGGCGCCCGCGGCACACCATCAGCACCACCGTGCCGGAGGTGCTGGAGTGGGTCGGCCTGGACGGCAAGGAGAAGCGCCGCCCCCACGAGCTCTCGGGCGGCGAGCAGCAGCGGGTCGCGATCGCGCGAGCCTTCGTCAACCGCCCGCAGATCCTGCTCGCCGACGAACCCACGGGGAACCTCGACCCGACGACGTCGCTGGGCATCATGCGCCTCCTGGACCGGATCAACAGCACCGGCACCACCGTGGTCATGGCGACGCACGACGACGAGATCGTCAACGAGATGCGCCGCCGCGTGGTCGAGCTCTCCACCGGGAGCGTGGTGCGTGACGAGGCCGACGCCCAGTACGGCCGGCGGGAGGACATCCTCCCGCTGGTCGGCCCGGCCCCCGTGCTGGACGCCCCCGGCCGCGGCGTCCCGCGCCGCGGCGCCACGCCACGGATCGTCGTCCAGCCCGAGCCGGGCGACGTGGCCGCCGAGGAGGCGGCAGAGGCCGCCGTCGAGCAGGGCGCGTTCGAGCACGACGGCTCGCAGAAGGCACCGCCCGAGGACGGCACCGGGGAGCCCGACACCTCCGAGCTCCCGTCGCGCCGGTCCCGTCGTGCGATGTCCGGCGCCGGTACCGGGCACGAGGAGGCCTGAGCGGTGCGGCTGCAGTTCATCCTCGTCGAGGTCCTCCAGGGTCTGCGGCGCAACGCCACGATGGTGATCTCCGTCATCCTCGTCACGTTCGTCTCCCTCACGTTCGTGGGCGCCGCAGCGCTCCTGCAGGCGCAGGTCACCAAGCTGAAGGGCGACTGGTACGACCTCGTCGAGGTGTCCGTCTTCCTGTGTCCCGAGGGGTCCACGGAGCCGACGTGCGCGGAGGGCGAGGCCACCGAGGAACAGATCGCCACCATCGAACGGGCCATCGACACCGAGCTCGGCGACGTGGTCGCGACGACGTACTTCGAGTCGAAGGCGGAGGCGTTCGAGGCGTTCGAGGCCCGTTACCCGGACGGCTACCAGGGCACGCAGCTCACCGAGGACGACATGCAGGCGTCCTACCGGCTCCAGCTCGCCGACCCCGAGCAGTACCAGGTGGTCGACGAGGTCCTCAGCGGCCGTGACGGCGTCGAGGTGATCGAGGACCAGCGCGCCGCGTTCGAACCACTCTTCCTCGCGCTCAACCGCGCGTCCCTCGTCGCCGTCGGCCTCGCCGCCGTCATGCTCCTGGCCGCAGCACTGCTGATCACCACCACGATCCGGCTCTCCGCCGTGTCGAGACGGCGAGAAACAGGCATCATGCGACTCGTGGGTGCATCGAACCTGTTCGTCCAGCTCCCCTTCATGCTGGAGGGCGCCATCGCCGCGCTGGTCGGCGCCGTGCTCGCCGTGGGCGGGCTCTGGCTCGCCGTGCAGTACCTGGTGGTCGACTGGCTCGCCCAGTCCGTCGACTGGGTCAACTACGTCACGACCGCCGACGTGCTCGCCATCGCACCGTTGCTCCTCGGTGTCGCCGTCGCGCTCGCCGTGGTGTCCTCCGTCGTCACTCTGCACCGATACACGAGGGTGTGATCCCGTGACCCGCCGTCCCGCCTCCCGCCTGCGCCGGATCGTCGGTGCCGCCGTCGTCGGCCTGCTCGTGCTCGGGCCGTCCGCGCCCGCGCTCTCCGACGAGATCGACGACCAGCGAGCCGCCGCCGAGCGGGAGAAGGCCGAGAAGGACGCTGAGCGCGAAGAGCTCGAGGTCGCTCTCGAGGACACGAACGCCGAGTTCGCCCAGGCCGTGCTCGACCTCAACACCGTCGAGGCACGCCTGCCCGTCGCCCAGGCGGAGCTGGCCGAGGCCCAGGCCACGCTCGCCGAGGCGCGACGCAAGGCGGAGGTGCTCGCCCAGCGCCTCGCCGACGCCGAGGACGAGGAGGCCCGGATCTCCGAGGAGATCGCGGCCGGGGAGGGCAAGGCCGAGGAGGCCCGCACCGACGTCGTGGCCATGGCTCGGGAGGCATACCGCCGCGGTGACGACGTCAGCACGCTGGGGCTCGTGACGGGCGCCCAGTCCACGCGGGAGTTCCTCGAGGACGTGGCCGTCAACTCGTCGGCCGCGCGCAGCCAGTCCCGCGCCGTCGCCGAGCTGCAGGAGGCGGAGACGGTGGCGCGCAACCAGGAGGCGCGCCTCGCCGCGATCCGCGAGACCATCACCGAGCTCAAGGCGGAGGCGGACGCGAACGTCCTCGTCGCCGAGAAGGCGGAGCGGGACGCGGCGGAGCGCAAGGCCGAGGTGGAGCAGCTTATCGAGGAGCAGAAGCAGCTCAAGGCGACCATCGAGGAGCGGCGCGACGAGACCGTCGCCGAGCTCGAGGAGAACGAGGCGCAGCGCGCGGCCCTCAAGGACGAGATCCAGCAGATCATCGTCAAGCAGGAGGAGCGGGACCGCCGTCTCGAGGAGGAGCGCAAGCGGCGTGAGGCCGAGGAGCGCAAGCAGCGCGAGGCCGACCGCAAGGCCAACAAGGGCAACGGCGGTGGCGGCGGATCGAACTCCGGCGGTGGCGGCGGATCGAACTCCGGCGGCGGTGGAGGCGGAGGCGGGTCCAGCTCCGGCGGTGGCGGATCCTCCGGCCCGTTCCTGGGGTGGCCGACGAACTACCACGTGGTGACCAGCTCGTACGGTCAGCGCTTCCACCCGATCTACAACGCGTGGCGGCTGCACGCCGGGACGGACATCCGCTCCTACTGCGGCACCCCGATCTACTCCGCCCAGAGCGGGTACGTCGAGCAGGCGTACTACGGCAGCGGCCCGGGCAACAACGTGCTCATCAACCACGGCCGGCACAAGGGCGACAACGTCATGAGCCGTTACCTGCACCTGTCGCGCGACGTCGTCAGCGTGGGGGAGAAGGTCAGCAAGGGCGAGATCATCGGCTACTCGGGTACCTCCGGGAGCTCGACGGCGTGCCACCTCCACTTCGAGGTGTACGTCAACGGCGGCACGGTGGACCCGATGGGCGGCTGGCTGAACTGACCGGCGCGCGCCACCCCCCTGATCGCCGAGCGCGGAAACACCTGGACCCCCGCCGTCGGCCGCGTATCCTGAGACGCTGCGGTACCACGACCAGGGAGGAGGAGCCGTGTCCACCAAGGCCAAGGGCGCCAAGAAGAAGAAGTCGGACGACCCCCGCCAGGTCGTGGCGAACAACAAGAAGGCGCGCCACGACTACACGATCGAGGACGTCTTCGAGGCCGGCATCGTCCTGTCGGGGACCGAGGTCAAGGCGCTGCGCATGGGGCGCGCGTCGCTGCTGGACGGTTACGTCGCGATCGATCATGGCGAGGCGTGGCTGGAGAACGTCCACATCCCGGAGTACTTCCAAGGGACGTGGAACAACCACACGCCGCGCCGCAAGCGCAAGCTCCTGCTCCACCGCGACGAGATCGACCGCCTGGGCGTGAAGTCGCGGGAGAAGGGGCACACGATCGTGCCGCTGCGGCTGTACTTCCTGGACGGCCGGGCCAAGGTGGAGATCGCCCTGGCCCGAGGCAAGAAGGAGTACGACAAGCGGCAGAGCCTGCGTGAGAAGCAGGACGTGCGCGAGGCGCAGCGGGCGATGCGCCAGAAGGAGCTCCTGAGCTGACGGCTCCCACCCGACCGGGCCGGCCACCGAAATAAACCCGCGGCCCGCCCGGTTGATGATCTAGACTGGTCGCACCCGGACCACCACGTCCCAGCACGTCGGGGCAGGTGGGGGTGCGGGCTTTGACAACACCACAGGGGCTGATCGGTTTCGACGGTGGTCGTGATTCCAGGAGAAGCGGGCCGAGGAGGCAGGCTCATCTCGTGAACGATGCCTGCAAACCTATAGGTGCCGATAACAAGCGCACCGACTTCGCCCTCGCCGCCTGAGCGAGCCTCGAAGTCCGTGAGCCCGGGATTGCTCTCGACCCGGTAGCTCACGTCATCTAGAGAGCCACTGCTCGCAGTCCTCGTCGTCGGGACTGCGGGGACTTCTCGACGACTGGGCCCGTCCACACCTTGTCTGCGTGAGTGTGGGGGCCGAGAAAATCACAGCAGACTGCGCCCGGAGAAGTCCTGGAACAGCGTCACCGGACCCGGGTTCGATTCCCGGCAGCTCCACCCCGTGCACAAGGCTCGGACACTTGCCAGCGAACTCGCCGGCAGGAGTCCGGGCCTTGTGGTGTTTCGGGCACGGCTGTCTTCCGAGCCCGGGCGGCGAGGGCGATCCGTGGACCCGGTCGAGCCGCGTGCGCCGGGCGCGTCACACTGGTGCGCATGTCCGTGTCCGCACTCGTCGACCTCCTCGCCGCCCCACCGACGCTGCCGGTCGTCGACGGGCTCGGCGAGCTGGACGCGGCGGTGCAGGCCTCCGGGTCTGCGGTGCTGCAGTCCCCGCCGGGAAGCGGGAAGACCACCCTGGTCCCACCCGCGCTCGCCGTCGCCCTGGGCGGCCGTGTCGTCGTCACGCAGCCGCGTCGGATCGCCGCCCGCGCCGGCGCTCGCCGGCTTGCCGGCCTCCTCGGCGAGCCGGTGGGCCGCACGGCCGGCTTCTCGGTGCGTGGGGATCGGCAGACCGGTCCCGAGACCCTCGTGGAGTTCGTGACCGCCGGCACCCTGCTGCGCCGCCTGCAGCACGACCCGGAGCTCCCGGGCGTGAGCGCCGTCGTGCTCGACGAGATCCATGAGCGACAGGTCGATGCCGACCTCCTGCTCGCCATGCTGGTCGAGGTCCGTGCGGCGCTGCGCGACGACCTCGCCGTCGTGGCCATGTCGGCCACGGTCGAGGCGGGCCGGGTCGCGGACCTGCTCGGGGCCGGCACATCGGTCGTGACGGTGTCCGGGGCTCTCCACCCGGTCTCGACCGTGTGGTGCCCGACGCCGCGCTCGGCACCGCGGTTGACACCGGCGGGTACCGGTCGCGAGTTCCTCGGCCATGTCACCGACGTCCTGGGACGGGCTCTGCGGGAGCAGACCGGTGACGTCCTGGTCTTCCTTCCCGGTGCGCGGGAGGTCGACGACGTGGTGCGGCGCGCCCGCGCGGCGTGGCCTGATGCCGACGTGCTGCCGCTCCACGGCCGGCTGCCGGGACGGGAGCAGGACCGTGCGCTGCAGGCGACGTCCCGGCGGCGCGTCGTCGTCTCCACGGCGGTGGCGGAGTCCTCGCTCACCGTCCCGGGCGTCCGGGTCGTGGTGGACGCCGGACTCGCCCGCGAGCCTCGCACCGACCACCACCGTGGTCTGGCCGGGCTCGTCACCGTCAGCGTGAGCCGGGCCGCCGCCGAGCAGCGCGCCGGACGGGCCGGGCGCCAGGGCCCCGGGGCGGTGTACCGGTGCTGGTCCGAGGGTGAGCACGCCCAGATGGTGCGCCACCCCCGACCCGAGATCCTCACCGCGGACCTGACCGGCCCGATGCTCGAGCTCGCCGTGTGGGGTGCACCGGGCGGGCGAGGGCTCGCACTGCTGGACGCGCCACCGCCCGCTGCCGCGGAGGCCGCTCACGCCGTCCTCGCCGAGCTCGGCGCCGTGACGTCCGACGGCTCCGTCACCGCGCGCGGGCGGGAGATCGCTGCGGTCGGTATGGACCCTCGGCTGGCACGGGCGCTGCTCGACGGCGCGGCGGTGGTCGGCCCCCGCATCGCGGCGGAGACGGTCGCCCTGCTCGCTGCCGACGGCGGCCCGAGCGACGTCGACCTGACGGCGGCGCTGCGCCGCCTGCGCTCCGCACCGGGGCGAGGCGGCTCGTGGAGGCGCGAGGCGGACCGCTGGGAGCGGATTGCCTCGCGACCGGGCCGAGGTTCGCGCGTCGGCCGGGCCGGGAAGGTGTCCGGTGTGCCGGGGATGAGTCTGGACCTCGCTGTCGGGACCGTGACGGCCTTGGCCCATCCCGACCGCATCGCCCGCAGGCGGCCCGGGTCCGACCGGTACCTCATGGCCGGGGGAGCGGGCGCGCGCCTGTCCGGGGGCGCCCTGGCCGGCAGCGAGTGGCTCGCCGTCGCCGAGGCGACCCGGTCACCCGGGCAGCCCGACGCCCTCGTCCGGTCGGCGGTGCCGATCGACGAGGCCACCGCCAGCGACGCGGCTGCCGGGCTGCTGGGCACGGTGGACGACGTCGCGTGGCGGGACGGCCGGCTGGTGTCACGCCGCGTGGCGCGACTCGGGGCGATCGAGCTGTCCGCGGAGCCCCTGACCCACCCTCCGGCGGACCTGGTCGCCACAGCGGTGCAGCAGGGCCTGCGCACGGAAGGGCTCGACCTGGTGCCGTGGCCTCCGGCAGCCATCTCGCTGCGGCGTCGGCTGGCGTTCCTGCACGCGGCACTCGGCGAACCGTGGCCGGACGTCTCCGACGCGGCGCTGGAGGATCGTGTGCCCGAGTGGCTCGGGCCGGACCTCGACCGGGTGAGGACGGCCCGGGACCTGCGCCGCCTGGACACGACGACGGCGCTGCGCCGGCTGCTCCCGTGGCCCGAGGCCGCCCGGCTCGACGTGCTCGCCCCCGAGCGCGTCGTCGTCCCCACCGGCTCGGCCCTGCGTGTCGACTACTCCGACCCGGACCGTCCTGTCCTGGCCGTCCGGATCCAGGAGGTGTTCGGCTGGCAGGGCGCCCCCGCCCTGGCCGGGGGCCGTGTGGCGCTGGTCCTGGAGCTGCTCTCGCCGGCTCGTCGGCCGGCCGCCGTGACCGCCGATCTCGCCGGGTTCTGGCGCACGGGGTATCCGCAGGTCCGGGCCGAGCTGCGCGGGCGGTATCCCAAGCACCCGTGGCCGGAGGACCCGGCGGCCGCCAGCGCGACGAGCCGGACCAAGAAGGCCTCGCGCGGCTGAGGCCGCGGCGCGCCGACAGACCGCGTCCGGCGCCTCACGACGCGCGGGGAGCGGCCCGGTGCTGGACTATCGACTCCACCACCTTCAGGGTGGGACGTGATGATCGTCACAGAGGAGTGGTAGCCATGGCCGAGGGAAAGCTCGACGTCGTCGCGAGGCGGCTGGGTCTGCGGACCGATCCGATCATCTTCTTCGTCTCGGCCGCACTGATGGTGCTGTTCCTCGTCGTGCTGATGATCTTCCCCGCGCCGATCGGGTCGGCGTTCGGGAGCGCGCGCGAGTGGATCGTCACCAACCTGGGCTGGTTCTTCATCCTCGGCGTGACGGTCTGGCTGCTGTTCCTGGCCTGGGTCGCGCTGAGCCGCTACGGTCACCTGCGGCTCGGGCCGGACGACGCCCGGCCGGAGTACGGGAACCTGTCGTGGTTCGCGATGCTGTTCGCCGGCGGGATCGGCACGGTGCTGATGTTCTGGGGCGTCGCCGAACCGATCTCCCACTTCGGTACGCCTCCGTTCGCGGGGGTGGAGCCGTACTCGGCGGAGGCGGCCGAGGACGCGATGTCGGTCTCGTTGTACGACCTGGGACTGCACACCTGGACCATCTTCACGCTGCCGGGCCTCGCCTTCGGCTACTTCGTCTACCGGTACGACCTCCCGCTGCGTGTCAGCTCGGTGTTCTACCCGTTCCTCAAGGAGCGGATCCACGGACCGATCGGCCGGACGATCGACATCTTCGCGGTGCTCGGCACGCTGTTCGGTCTGGCGGTGTCGCTGGGCCTGGGTACCTCGCAGATCGGCGCCGGCATCAACCACCTGCTGCCGAACATCGAGAACAGCACCCTGCTCCAGGTGGGCATCATCACGGTGCTCACCGCGGTGGCCGTGACCTCTATCGTCGCGGGGCTGGACAAGGGCGTGAAGCGCCTGTCGAACATCAACATCCTCATGGCCGTCGGACTGATGATCTTCATCCTCATCAGCGGTGACACCGTGTTCCTGCTGCGCCAGATCCCGCAGAGCATCGGCGTCTACCTGCAGGACCTGACAGGGCTGGCGTTCTGGAACGACGCGATGTCGCCGTTCACCAAGGATGGCGGCTGGGGCTGGCAGGCCGACTGGACGGTCTTCTACTGGGCCTGGACGGTGACCTGGGCGCCGTTCATGGGCGTGTTCCTCGCGCGGATCTCGAAGGGGCGGACCATCCGTCAGTTCGTCGGTGGCGTGCTGCTCGCGCCGACGCTCTTCACGGTGGTGTGGTTCGTCGTCTTCGGCTGGTCGGCGATGGAGATCGACGGCATCGGCGGGTCGGGCGGGGTGATCTCCGAGGCGGTCTCGGAGGACGTGGCCCTGGCGATGTTCACGTTCTTCGAACAGTTTCCCGCTGCGACGCTGATCTCAGGGATCGCCGTGGTGGTGGTCGCCCTGTTCTTCGCCACCTCCTCGGACTCGGCGTCCCTGGTGGTCGACATGCTCTGTGCGGGGACCCCGGACGCCGGCCCCACGCGTCAGCGCGTCTTCTGGGGCGTGAGCGAGGGTGCGCTGGCCGCCTCGCTGATCATCCTCGGCGGAGTCACCGGTGCGAAGGGCCTCGAGGCCCTCCAACAGGTCATCACCGTGATCGGTCTGCCCATCTTCGTCCTCGTGTTCCTCATGATGGTCGCCATGATCAAGTCCCTGTCCTCGGAGCGCCGCGCGGCGATCGAGGCGCAGTTCGCGGGCGTCCTGGCCAAGCGCGACCGTGCTGAGTCCCGTGGCCGGCCGAAGGTCGCGGGCCGGGGCCGCAACCGCGGTGCCGACGAGGAACCGCTGGTACCCGTCGAGGAAGCGCCGCCCGAGGACACGAACGGTCAGCCCTGATTGTCAGGAGTGTTACCCAATTCGTTAGGGTGACGGTGTGCCGCACGACACACCGCCGACGACGGTCCCTACTGTTCCCTGCCCCGCCTCGGCCGAGCCGCGCCCCGGCGAGCTCACGCCGGCGGACGGCTCCCGCGTGGCTTCCCATCCAGCACTCGCCCCGGCGGCACGGTGGTGGCGCCGGGTCACCGAGGAGAGCTTCGGCCTCGACCTCGTCCCGGCGACGCTCACGGACGAGGTCGAGGACGGCGACGGCGCCACGGTCGCAACCGTCCGCTTCGTGCTCGACGAAACCCTCGCCGCCGGTGCCTACGCGCTCGACGTGAGCGACGCCGTCGTGCACGTGACCGCCGCCGACCTGCCCGGTGCGTTCGCCGCCGCGCAGACGCTGCGCCAGCTTGCCGGTGCCCAGGCGTTCCGGCGGTCGGCCGGGGCGCCGTTCGTGCTGCCGGCGGTGCGCCTCCAGGACGCGCCGCGCCACCACTGGCGCGGGGTGCTGCTCGACGTCGCCCGGCACTTCCTGCCGAAGGCCGACGTGCTGCGGTTCGTCGACCTCGCCGCGGCGCACCATCTGAACGTGCTCCAGCTCCACCTCTCCGACGACCAGGGCTGGCGCATCGAGATCAACCGGTACCCGCGACTCACCGAGGTCGGCGCGTGGCGGCGCGAGTCCACGGTGGGCACGTGGCGTACCGGCACCGCGGACGGCCGCCCGCACGGCGGGTACTACACCGCCGACGACCTGCGCGAGATCGTCGGCTACGCCCGCGAGCGCGGTGTCATGGTGGTCCCCGAGATCGACGTGCCGGGGCACGTGCGCGCCGTGCTCGCGGCCTACCCGGAGCTCGCCGCCCGCTCCGGCACGCACGAGGTCTCGACCATCTGGGGGATCAGCGACGACGTGCTCGACCCCTCCGAGGCGACGCTGGGGTTCTTCCGGGACGTGCTCGACGAGGTGTGCCGCGTCTTCGACGCACCGTTCGTGTCCCTCGGCGGCGACGAGGTGCCGACCACCGCGTGGAGCGAACGGCCCGACGTCGTCGACCGCGCCGCCGGGCTGGGTCTCGTCGCCGACGACGGCACCCCGGACGTCGCCCGCCTGCACGGCTGGTTCGTCGCCCGCCTCGCCGACCACCTGCGGACCAGGGGGCGCCGGGCGGTGGTGTGGGACGAGGCGTTCGGCCCCGACCTGCCGCGTGACGCCGTGGTCCTGTGCTGGCGCGGGCACGCGGTGGCGCTCGACGCGATGGCTGCCGGGCACGACGTCGTCATGGCGCCCGAGCAGGAGGTCTACCTGGACCACCGTGCCGCCGACGGTCCGGACGAGCCCGTCCCGGTGGGGTTCGTCCGGACCACGGCGGACGTCTATGCGTTCGACCCGCTGCCGCCCGCCGTACGGGACGCCCGGCCCGACCTGCCCACCGAGCTGCCCGGTGCCCTCCTGGGCGCACAGGCCCAGGTGTGGACCGAGCACCTCGACTCGGCGCGGCGCATCGACTACGCGGCCTTCCCTCGGCTGGCGGCCTTCGCGGAGGCGGTGTGGACCACCGACCCCGCGCCGCGGCACGTGGGCGGCCCGGCCGGCAACGCGTTCCTCGAACGGCTCGAGAGCGCGCACCTGCCGCGGCTCGCCGCGGCGGGCGTGGAGTTCCGCCCGCCGGGAGGTCCGCTCCCGTGGCAGACGCGGCCGGGCGTCGCGGGCTATCCGCGCGACCTCGCGGCCGAGCGGGCGGCCGCCGGGTGGGAGGGCGCGGGCGGCTGGGTCGCCGGCCGCGACGGCGCCGAGCCGGAGGCCCTCGCATGAGTCACCGGCCCGTCGACGTCGTCAGCGGCGTGGTGCTGCCCCGCCCGGACGGGAGCCTCTCCGCACCGCACGACGTGCTGCTGGACGCCGGCACGGTGCGGTCGGTCGAGCCCTCGACCACGCGCCGTCCCGGTCGGGTGCTCGACGGCGGTGGCCGGCTCGCGCTGCCCGGCTTCGTCGACGCGCACGTCCACGGCGGCAGCGCGGTGCACGACCCCGCCGTCCAGCACGCGCTGCTGCGGCAGGGCGTCACGTCGATCGTCACCGGGTCCGACGGCGTGGGGTACGCGCCGTCGTCGGCTGACGGCGCCGCGTGGGCCGCCCGGTACTTCGCCGGGATCGACGGGGCGCACCCGAGGTTCGACGGCGGCACCGTGGCGGAGCTGCTGGCCACCTACGACGGCGCCACCCCGGTCAACGTCTCGGCGCTGGTGCCGCACGGCACGCTGCGCCGGACCGTGATGGGCACGGCGCAGCGGGCGGCGACCGCGGCCGAGACCGCCGAGATGGTCGCCCTGGCCCGCCGGGGTTTCGCCGACGGGGCGGTGGGGCTGTCCACGGGGCTGGAGTACGTCCCGGCGGCGTGGGCGCAGGAAGCCGAGCTCGTCGCGCTCGTCGCCGTGGCCGCCGAGCACGGGCTGCCGCACGTCTCCCACATGCGCGGCTACGAGGACCAGGCCGGTCCGGCGCTCACCGAGCTGTTCCGCCTCGCCGCCGCGACCGGCGCCGCCACCCACGTCTCGCACCTGCACGGCCCCGCCGGACCGATCGCCGCGCTGCTCGACGAGGCCCGTGCGGACGGCCTCGACGTCACCTTCGACTCCTACCCGTACCTGCGGGGCTGCTCGATCCTCGCGATGGTGGCACTGCCCACGTGGCTGCCGCTCGCCGACCCGGACGCCACCCTCGCCGCGATCGACGACCCGGAGCACGGCGTCCGGCTGCGCGCGCACCTCGCGGACCTGGACGAGCTGTGGCCGCGCGTCACCCTCGCCTGGGTGCCCGGCCTCGACCCGGGCGAGGGGGACGTGGCGGGGCACGCTCTGGTGGACGTGGCCGCGCGCTGGCGGGTGCCGCCGTCGGAGGCGGCCCTGCGGGTGCTGCGCGCCTCACGGCTGCGAGCGAGCTGCGTGTTCGCCCAGCCGCCGACCGGGACCGCGGAGTCGGTGCGCGCGCTGGCCGCCCACCCCGCCCACCTCGCCGGCTCGGACGCCGTCTACCAGCCCGTCGGCGGGCACGCGGACGAAGGACGGCCGCACCCGCGGGGCTGGGGCGCGTTCGCCCGCTTCCTCGCCGAGCAGGTACGGGCCACCGGCGACTGGACCTGGCACGACGCCGCCGAGCACCTCGCGGCCCGCGCCGCGCGGAGGTTCGGGCTGACCGACCGCGGGCGCGTGGCCCCGGGCGCCGTCGCCGACCTGGTGCTCGTCGACCCGGACGCCGTGACCGACCGCGCGACGTACGACGCCCCCCGCACGCCCGCCGTCGGGATCGACGACGTGCTCGTCGCCGGGACCCCCGTGCTCGCCGGCGGCGAGCTGACCGGAGCCCGCCCCGGCCGCGGCCTGCGACCCACCGCCCGAGGGAGAACAGCATCATGAGGATCGACGACCCGCACCTGTCCTGGCCGCTGCTGACGCTCGACCGTGCCGCCGTCGAGCACAACGTCGCGACCGTGGCGTCGGCGCTGGCGGCGGCCGGCGTCGAGCACGCCCCGCACGTCAAGACGCACATGGCCCGTGGGCTGTGGGAGCGGCAGCGCGCCGCGGGCGCCTGGGCGGCGACGGTCGCGACGCCCGCCCAGCTCCGCGCGGTCCTGGCGTGGGGCTCCGCGCGGCGGGTGCTCCTGGCCAACGAGCTCGTCGACCCGCGCGACGCCACCCGGCTGCGGGCCGCGCTCGACGCGGGCGACGCCGACGAGGTCTGGGTCTGCGTGGACTCCGCCCGTGGCGTCGAGGTGCTGGCCGACGCGTTCGACGGCGTCACCCACCGCCGCCTCGGAGTGCTCGTCGAGCTGGGGGTCGACGGCGGGCGCACCGGCGTCCGCACGGTCGCGGGCGTCGCCGCGCTGGCCGCAGCGGTCGCCGGCGCCGGGCTGCGGCTCATGGGTGTCAGCGGCTACGAGGGGCCCGTCGCCGGGGGGACCTCGGTGCCTGAGCTGGACGCCGTCGCGCGCTGGTGCGTCCTGCTGCGCGAGGCGGGCGCCGCCGTCGCGCACCTCGTCGACGGCCCGGTGGTCCTGTCGGCCGGGGGCAGCGCCTTCGCGGACGTGGTGGTGCGCCGGCTGACCGTGGCGCCGGGAGCGCGCGTCGTGGTCCGCTCCGGTGCCTACGTCGCCCACGACCACGGGCACTACGCGCACGCCGACCCGTGGACCCGGCTCGGGGTCGCCTCGTTGCGCCCAGCGATCACCGTGTGGGCGTCCGTGCTCTCCGCGCCGGAGACCGGCCTGGCGGTGTGCGGGATGGGGCGCCGCGACGTCTCGTTCGACCTCGACCTGCCCCTGCCGCTGGTCGCGCGAGGCACGGACGCCGCGGGCCGGCTCGGGCCTGCCCGAGCGCTGGACGCGCGGGTGACCGCGCTCGACGACCAGCACGCCTACCTGCACGTCCCGGACGACGACCTCGCCCCGGGCGACGTGGTCGGGTTCGGCATCTCGCACCCGTGCACCACGTTCGACAAGTACCGCACGGGGCTGCTCACCGACGGCGACGACGTCGTCGGCACCCTGACGTTCGAGCTCACGGAGGATCGATGACCACGACCAAGACGGCGATCAGCACGCCCGACGCCCCCGCACCGGCGCACACCTTCCATCAGGGCGTGCGTACCGGGCCGTTCGTCCAGGTGTCCGGGCAGGGGCCGGTCGACCCGGCGACGGGGGAGTACCTGTTCCCGGGCGACGTCGCGGCCCAGACCACGCGGACGCTGCAGAACGTGCGTGCGATCGTCGAGGCGTCGGGTGCGACGTTCGACGACGTGGTCATGCTGCGCGTCTACCTGACGTCGCGCGACGACTTCGCGGCCATGAACGAGGCGTACGGCGCCTTCGTCACGCAGCACTGCCCGTCCGGCGTGCTGCCGAGCCGCACCACCGTGATGGTCGGGCTGCCGCGCCCCGAGATGCTGGTCGAGATCGACGCCTTCGCGGTGACCTCCGCCGCTGCCTGAGGCTCAGTGCGTGAGCTCGGGCTGGCGCCGCGACTCGCTCGTGCCGGGCCCGTCGGTGCCGCCGTCGGGCCCGGAGCCCGGTCCGCCGGACGTGCCGCCGGGTCCGCCCGGCACGTCGGCACGGCGACGCCGGACCAGCCGGTACACGACGTAGCCGGCCGCGGCCACGACGAGCCAGGGCAGCAGGACCCCGAGGACCAGCACCACGGTCTCCACGCTGGCGACCAGGGCGTTCCAGCCGGTGGCGAGGCCGCCGGAGAAGCCGCCGCGCGGGCCGGCGAGCTGCGCTGCCGGGGCGTCGATCCGCACGTGGAGGGTGGACATGGCGACCAGGTCGCTGAGCGCCTCGCGCTGGGCTACCAGCGAGTCCAGCTCGGCCTGGCGCTGGGACAGCTCGCGCTCGACCTCGAGCAGGTCGGCGGTGGATCCCGCCGAGGCGAGGAGCTCGGTGAGCCTGTCGGTGGACGTGGTCAGCGCGGAGATGCGGGCGTCGAGGTCCTGGCCCCGGCTCGTCACGTCCTCGCTGGACATCTCGATGTCCTGGACCGTGCCGAGCCCGCGCAGCGCCTCGACGGCGCTCGAGGTCCGGTCCGCCGGGACGCGGACGGTCAGCTCGGCAGAACCGGCCGAGTCGTCGTCGCCCGGGTCCTCGTGGCGTTCCTCGACGTGCCCGCCGGCCTGCTCCACGAGGCGGACCAGCTCGGCCGACGTCGTGGCCGGGTTCTCGGAGAGCAGCGTGAGGTAGCCGGTCACCACGACCTCGCGGTCGACGACGGTGTCGGCCTCCCCGTCCGCGGGAGCGGTCTCGTCGGCCACGGCCGCCGCCTCGCCGGCCGCGTCCTCGGCGGTGGAGACCTCCACGCCGGACTCCGCGGCGCCGTCCGCCCCGGTGCCGGTACAGGCGGCGAGACCGAGGGTGAGGACCGCGGCGAGGGCAGCGGTCACGGCGCGGCGAGGTCGGGGTCGCAGGGGCATGGGCTCGACTCTAGGGTGCTGACCTGCCCGGACGCGCGCTGTGATCGATATCGTGATGCGACCGTGGCGAGACCGTGATCTGCGTTTCCGACGGCCGTGACGGCGTGGGGTAACGATCAAGTAACGAACGCCGACGGGTGATGGACACCACGTCTGTTAAGACGCTCTACTAACAAACATGACCACGACGACGACGCGCACCAGCCGACGAGGACTGGGCGGCGGCCTGCGGGCCACCTCGAAGGTGCTCCCCGAGCACGCCAGGGCGCACAACCGGTCGCTCGTGCTCCAGCACCTCTTCCACGAGGGGCCGACGTCGCGGGCCGGGCTGGCCCGCGCGACAGGACTGACCCGCGTGACCATCTCCGACCTCGTCGGGGTGCTCCTCGCGGAGGACCTCGTCGAGGAGCTCGGCACCCAGCCGGGGCGCCGGGTGGGCAAGCCCGCGATCCTCGTCGGGATGCGCACGGACGCCTACCAGATCGTGGCCGTCGACCTCTCCGACGACACCGTGATGCGCGGCGCCGTGCTGACCCTCACGGGCGAGGCCGTCGACCGGCGGTCGCTCGAGGTGGGGGACCGGCGCGGGGACGAGCTGGTCGAGCTGCTCGCACGCTTCGCCCGGCGGCTCGTCGCGGCGGCCACCCGTCCCGTGATCGGCGTCGGGATCGGCTCGCCCGGCGTCGTCGACCACTCCGGCCGCGTCGTCGAGGCGCCGAACGTCGAGTGGCAGGACCTGCCCCTCGCTCGCGTCCTCACCGACCGGCTCGGCCTGCCGGTGCACGTGGCCAACGACGCGAACTCCGCGGCGCTCGGCGAGTACACCTACGGCGGCGCGGCGGACTCCATGCTCGTCCTGACCGTGGGTCAGGGTGTCGGAGCGGGCGTCATGGTCGACGGCGCGCGGGTGCACGGCGCCGCCGACGCGGCCGGCGAGCTCGGCCACGTCACCGTCGTCGACGACGGCGAGCCCTGCGCCTGCGGACGGCGGGGATGCCTGGAGACCGTCCTGTCGACACCCGCGCTGCGGCGTGCCGTCGAGGGGCTCGACCGCGAGGCTGCGGACGCCGTCCTGGCGGACGTCGGCCGCACTCTCGGCAAGACCCTCGCGCCGGTCGTCGGTGCGCTGAACCTCGCCGAGGTGCTGCTCTCCGGACCTCCGGAGCTCCTCGCCGGGTCGTTGCGTACCGCCGCCCGGGACGCGCTCGTCGCCCGCATCATGCCGGCCACCGCGGCCGGCCTCGACCTCCGCATGGCCGCGCTGGACGACGACGTCGTCCTCGCCGGCGCTGCCGTGCTCGTCCTCGGCGCCCAGCTGGGCGTCTCCTGACCGACCGACCCGCCTGACCCGCCGCAAGCCACCCGACCGACCTCCCGGCTGGTGCCATCTGGTACCGGCCGACCCTCGCCCCAATTTGGAAGGAAACCGAACCAGTGAAGAGAGCACGCAACGTCGTCGCCGCGGCGACGACCGTCACCCTGGCCCTCGCCCTGTCCGCCTGCGCGTCGGGCGACACCCCCGCCGACGACAGCGGTGAGACCGCGGCCGAAGAAGCCCCCGCGGGCGACATCCGCGTCTGGCTCGTCGGCTCCGACACACCGGAAGAGGCGCGCGAGCACCTCAAGACCACGTTCGAGGCCGAGAACGAGGGCTCCACCCTCACGATCGAGGAACAGTCCTGGACCGGCCTCGTCGACAAGTACACGACGGCGCTGTCCGGCTCGGACAGCCCCGACCTCGTCGAGATCGGCAACACCCAGGCACCCGCCTTCACCTCGGCCGGCGCGTTCCTCGACCTCACCGACAGCTACGAGGAGCTGGGCGGCGACGACCTGCTCCCCGGCTTCGTGGAGTCCGGGTCGTTCGAGGGGCAGTTCTACGCCGCCCCGTACTACTCCGGTGCCCGCGTGGGCATCTACTCGACGGAGATCACCGGCGACGTCGAGGTGCCGGCGACCTGGGACGAGTACCTCGCCAACATCGAGACGCTGGCCAGCGACGAGGTCTCCGGGCTCTACACACCGGGCAAGGACTGGCGCAACGGGATGGTCTTCGTGTGGGCCAACGGCGGCGACATCGCGACCGTCGACGACTCGGGCACCTGGACCGGCGGATTCTCCTCGCCCGAGTCGATCACCGGCCTCGAGCAGCTGCAGGACGTCATGCTGAACTCGAACCACGCACCGGCCGACTCCGACGAGACCGACCCCCAGGTCCCGTTCTGCGCCGGTGAGATCGGCTACCTCACGGCCCCGAGCTGGGTCCGTTGGTCGATCGCCGCCGCCGAGGACGCCGAGGTCCCCGGCTGCCTCGAGACGTACGGCGCCGAGGACAAGCTCTCCGCGTTCGCCATCCCGGGCGCCGAGGAGGGCACCTACGCCCCGGTGCTCGCCGGTGGTTCGAACATCGCCATCCCGACGAACGCCCCGAACCCCGAGCTCGCCCGGAGCGCCCTGGAGATCATCCTCTCGGACGACTACCAGGAGATCCTCGCCGCCAACGGCCTGGTCCCGGCCAAGGTCTCGCAGGCCGAGTTCATGGCGGACGACGCGTTCAGCCAGGCGTCGGCCGCCGCCGCTGCCGCCGCACAGCTGACCCCGGCCTCGCCCCTGTGGGCGGACGTGGAGGCCTCCGGCGTGCTCGAGGACTCGTTCGTCAAGCTCGCCCAGGGCGAGGACGTCGCCACCGTCGCGGCCGAGCTCGACGCCGAGATCGAGGAGATGCTCAACGGCTGACGTCCGTCAGCACGCCGGGGGGGGGGGGGGGGCCGCCCCCCCCCCCCCCCCCCCCCCCCCCTCTCCCCACCCGCTCGATCAGGGAGCACCTCGTGACCACCACCCCTGCCGCGCCCAAGGCGCCCCCGGAGGCCTTCGTCCGGCCACCGCAAGAGCTGCGGACCAAGAAGTCGTCGCCGTTCCCCTATGCGCTGCTCACCCCGGCGCTGGCCGTGCTCGCCGTCCTCGTCGCCTGGCCGATCCTCAAGCTCCTCGTCACGTCGTTCCAGGAGTACGGCCGTGCCCAGGCCTTCGGAGCCCCGCCCGAGTGGGTGGGCCTGGACAACTACGTCGAGGTCCTGACCTCCGGCGAGTTCTACGCCGTCCTCGCCCGCAGCGTCGGGTTCATGGTCGTGGCGGTCGTGCTGACGATGACGCTCGGGACGCTCGTCGCCCTGCTGATGATCCGCCTCGGCAAGGCGATGCGCATGCTCGTCACCGTCGGCCTGCTGCTCGCGTGGGCGATGCCGGCCCTGTCGACCGTGATGGTCTGGGGCTGGATGTTCGACACGCGCTACGGCGTCGTCAACTACCTGCTCACCCAGGTCACCGGCTCCGACTGGGCCGGTCACTCGTGGCTCATCGAGCCGCTCTCCTTCTTCCTCGTGCTCGGCCTCATCGTGGTGTGGATGGGCGTGCCCTTCATCGCCTTCACGATGTACGCCGGGCTCACGCAGGTGCCGGTCGAGACGCTCGAGGCGTCCCAGCTCGACGGTGCCAACGCCCGTCAGCGCTTCTTCCAGATCCAGGTGCCGTTCGTGCGCAGCATCATCATCGTGCTGATCGTCCTGTCGGTGATCTGGGACCTGCGTGTCTTCGCCCAGGTCTACGCCCTGCAGGGCATCGGCGGGCTCTACGAGAAGACGTCCACCCTGGGCGTCTGGATCTACCAGAAGGGCACCGCCAGCGGTGACTTCGGGTTCGCCGCGGCAGCCGCCGTGGTGATGGTCTTCATCATGCTCCTCATCTCCCTGTACTACGTGCGCCAGACGCTCAAGGAGGACGACTGACCATGGCTGCCTCCACCCTCACCGCCGGACCCACGGCACCGGCGGCCCCCGTCGTCGTCACCACCAAGCGGCCGGTCCCGCCGGGCCGCATCGCGGCGAACGTCCTGTTCGGCGTCCTCGGCGCCGTCGTCTTCGTCTGTTCGGCGTTCCCCGTCTACTGGATGGTCTCCTCGTCGTTCCTGCCGACGAACCTCGTCCGGGCCACCGTCCCGACGTTCTTCCCCGGCTCCGACTTCACGGTCGACAACTACGTCCGGGCCGTCACCGACGACACCCGTGCGGACTTCCTGCCCGCGCTCCAGACCTCGCTCACGGTCACGTTCCTGACGCTGGTCGCGGCGCTGGTCATCGCGTTCCTCGCCTCGGTCGCCATCGGGCGGTACCGGTTCCGGGGACGCAAGCAGTTCATCGTGGCGATCCTCGTCGTGCAGATGATCCCCGGCGAGGCGATGCTGCTGACGTACTTCCAGCTCATCGACGGCTGGGGCATGCTCAACATGGTCTTCGGCCTGACCATCCTCTACGTCGCGATGGTGCTGCCCTTCACCGTCTGGACCCTGCGCGGGTTCGTGACGGCCGTGCCGGTGGAGCTCGAGGAGGCCGCCATGATCGACGGCTGCTCGCGCACCAGGGCGTTCTGGAAGGTCACCTTCCCGCTCCTCGCCCCGGGCCTCGTCTCGACCGGTGTGTTCGCCTTCATCCAGGCGTGGAACGAGTTCGTCCTCGCGCTGGTCATCATGTCGAGGCCGGAGTCGATGACGCTGCCCGTGTGGCTGCGCACGTTCCAGCAGGCCACCAAGGCGACGGACTACGGGGCCCTGATGGCAGGATCGGTGCTCGTCGCGATTCCCGTGATCGTCTTCTTCCTCTTCGTGCAGGGCCGCATGACCGGTGGACTGGTCTCGGGAGCGGTGAAGGGCTGACGTGAGCAACATCGCACCGGCGACACCGATGGTGTCGCCCCGCCTCAGCGTGGGCCTGGACATCGGGGGCACCAAGACCCTCGCCGTGCTGCTCGGCAGCGACGGCGAGGTGCTGGCCCAGTCCCGGCTGAGCACCACCCTCGGCCCCGTGGGCGTCGTCGACGGCGCAGCCCGGGCCGTGCAGGGCGTCGCCCGGCAGGCCGGCGTGGCGCTCGACGCCGTGACCGGCGTGGGGGTCGGGGTCCCCGGCCTCGTGGACGCCGACGTCGGCACGGTCCGGCACGCCGTCAACCTCGGGCTCGACGGTGCGGCGCTCGACCTCTCGGCCCTGCTCTCGGCACGTCTCGGGGGAGTCGGGGTGGCGGTGGAGAACGACCTCAACGTGGCCGCCGTCGGCGCCGCGCACCTGGTCGAGGCAGAGGGCGACAGCACGCCCGCCGACCTCGCGTTCCTGGCGCTCGGCACCGGTCTCGCGGCCGGCATCGTGCTCGACGGACGACTGCGGCGGGGGAGTCACAGCGCCGCCGGGGAGATCGGCCACGTCCCCGTCGACCCAGCGGGCCCGCCGTGCGCCTGCGGGCAGCGTGGCTGCCTGGAGCTGTACGCCTCCGGCTCGGCGGTGACGGCCCTGTGGCCGACGACCTCCGGCCGGCCGGCTCCGGTCGAGCTCTTCGAGGCGGCGGCCGCCGGTGACCCCGACGCCGTGGCGGCCCGCTCGACGTACGCGCGAGCCGTCGCCGCGGCGGTGCGCATGCTCGTGCTGACCGTCGACGTCCAGCACGTGGTGCTCGGTGGCGGCGTGTCCCAGCTCGGGCAGCCGCTGCTCGACGCGGTGCGCGACGCCCTGACCGACGAGTCGGCGGCGTCCGGCTTCCTGCGGTCGCTCGACCTGCCCGGACGGGTGCGGCTGGCCCCCGGCCGGGTCGCCGTCGGTGCGGTGGGCGCCGCCGTCGTCGGGCGGGGCACCGTCCTGCGGGCACGCGACCTCGCCGGCTGACGGCTCGGCCCAACCCTGCGTCACGACCGAGAGGAACCCCTGTGACCCGACGACGCGCCGTCGCCGCTCTGACGGCGGCCCTGGCCCTCGTGGCGCTGACCGCCTGCGGCACCGAAGAGGTCGTCCCCGAGACCTCCGAGGACATCGTCCTCTGGCTGGTCGGTGCCGACACCGGTGACGACCTGCGCGAGCACCTCGTGGCGACCTTCGAGGAGCGCAACCCGGGAGCGACGCTGACGATCGAGCAGAAGGAGTGGCCGACCCTCGTCGACGACCTCGAGGCCTCGCTCGGCGACCCGGCCCTGACCCCCGACGTGGTCGAGCTCGGGAACACCCAGGCCCCGACGTTCACGGGCTCCGGGGCGTTCCGCGAGATCTCCCCGGAGCTGTACCAGGAGCTCGGCGGCGACGACCTGCTGCCGTCGTTCGTGGAGGCCGGGTCGGTGGACGGCACGGTGTACGCCCTGCCGTACTACTTCGGGTCCCGCTACGTCTTCTACCGCAAGGACGTCTGGAAGGAGGCCGGCGCCGAGGTGCCGAAGACGCTCGACGAGTTCGGCGAGACCGTCAAGTCCCTCCGGGTCGGCAACCAGGCCGGGTTCGCGATGGGCGGGCAGGACTGGCGCAACGGCATCTCGTGGGTGTTCGCCCACGGCGGCGAGCTGGCGGTCAAGGAGGGCGACCGCTGGGTGTCGACCCTCTCGGACCCGAGCACGATCGCCGGTCTCGAGGCTTGGCAGGACGTCTACCAGAACGCCTCCTACCTGCCGGCCACCGAGGTCGACGTCGCCTACTGGGACTTCCTGAACGACGGGCTCGTGAACGGTGAGCCTGCCGCGGCCACCATCATGGCGCCGTCCTGGGCGCGGTGGTCCATCGGCGACCTCGTGCGCAACGAGGACAACGAGGAGGTGCGCGACGGCATGGCGGACTCCGACAGGTTCGGCATCTTCGCGCTGCCCGGCGTGGACGGCGGCGTCGCGCCGGTGTTCGCGGGCGGCTCCAACATGGCGATCTCCGCGCTCACGCGCAACGCGGACCTCTCCGAGGACCTGCTGCGTATCGTCTACTCCGACGAGTACCAGACGATGCTCGCCGAGTCGGGCCTCGGGCCGGCGAACACCCGGTTCACGCGGCTCATGACGGGGGACAAGTTCGGCCGGACCCTCGTGGCGACCGCGGAGGCATCCAAGCTGACGCCACCGGCGCCGGGCTGGGCGGACGTCGAGTCGCAGGGGATCTACGAGGAGCTGTTCAAGGAGATCGCCCGCGGTGGCAGCGTCCCCGCGCTGGCACAGAAGTACGACGCAATCATGACCCCCATGCTCGACGGCACCGTCGAGGACGAGTGACCAGTCGCCGTCGGGCCCGCCGACGGCGACGAACAGGAAGGAGACGACGATGGAGGTTGTCATCGCTCCGGCGCGGGAGCTGGCGGTGCTGGCGGCGGACGCGGTCGAGGTGCTGCTGCGTGGTGGGCAGGCGGTGCTGGGGCTGGCCACGGGGTCGAGTCCGTTGCAGGTGTACGACGAGCTGGTGCGGCGCCACGAGGTCGAGGGGTTGTCGTTCGCGCGGGCGCGGGGGTTCATGCTCGACGAGTACGTGGGGCTGGCGGGTGATCATCCGCAGCGTTACCGCAACGTGGTGGCCAGCGAGATCGCCGAGCGGGTCGAGTGGCCCGCCGATCAGGTGCACGGCCCGGACGGGCTGGCCGAGGACGTGGTGGCGGCGTGCGCCGCCTATGAGGAGGCGATCGCCGCGGCGGGGGGTGTGGACCTGCAGCTGCTGGGGATCGGGACCGACGGGCACATCGGGTTCAACGAGCCGGGTTCGTCGCTGGCCTCGCGGACCCGGATCAAGACGTTGACCGAGCAGACGCGGCTGGACAACGCGCGGTTCTTCGACGACGACGTGGCCCAGGTGCCGCGGCACTGCCTGACCCAGGGGTTGGGCACGATCATGGAGGCCCGCCACCTGGTGCTGCTGGCCACGGGTCGGCACAAGGCCGAGGCGGTGCACCAGCTCGTGGAGGGGCCGGTCTCGGCGATGTGGCCCGCCACGGTGATGCAGTGGCACCCGCACGCCACGGTCCTGGTCGACGAGGCCGCCGCCTCTCGCCTCCAGCTCGCCGGCTACTACCGCCAGACCTACGCCTCCAAGCCCACCTGGCAAGGGCTGTAGCGGTCGTGCGCGCCGTCGGTGTCGGTGGCCGGCACGTAGGATGGACGCCATGAGCGAGCCCCTCTCCTCCCCTCCCTCGCAGCCTGCCGCAGCGCCTTCGCAGGACACCGGATCGGGTACCAGCGTCCTCGAGCGCCCCGACACGCGGGAGCAGTCCGCGGAACCGGGCGACCACGAGCGCTTCGCGCACTACGTGCGCAAGGAGAAGATCATGCAGTCGGCGATGTCCGGCAAGCCGGTGATCGCCCTCTGCGGCAAGGTGTGGGTCCCGGGACGTGACCCCTCGAAGTTCCCCGTGTGCCCCATCTGCAAGGAGATCTACGACGGACTGCGGGAACCGCAGGACGGCGACGGCGACTCCGAGAAGTGAGCGCGCCGCTCCCCGAGCCCGAGTCCGTCGATCTCTTCGCAGCCGTCTCCGAACCGCAGGAGGCGGCCAAGCCGCTGCCGCAGTCGCCGTCGGTGGCGGCGGCGTCCCAGCTCAGCCCGGCGTTCCCGCGCCGGGCACCGTGGGGCACGGCGTCCAACCTGCGCGCCTGGCAGGCCGAGGCGCTCGAGCTGTACCACGAGCGTTCGCCCCGGGACTTCCTGGCGGTCGCGACCCCGGGAGCCGGCAAGACGACCTTCGCGCTGCGGGTCGCCACCGAGCTGCTGGACGCCGGGACCGTGCGCCGCGTGACCGTCGTCGCGCCCACCGAGCACCTCAAGCACCAGTGGGCGGACGCCGCCGCTCGCGTGGGCATCCGCATCGACCCGTCGTTCAAGAACTCCCAGGGCCGCCACGGGTCCCACTACGACGGCGTCGCGCTGACCTATGCCCAGGTGGCGGCCAAGCCGGCCCTGCACCGGGCGCGGACGCAGGCTGCCCGGACGCTCGTCATCCTGGACGAGGTGCACCACGGCGGCGACGCGCTGAGCTGGGGCGACGCCGTCCGGGACGCGTTCGAGGACGCCACCCGGCGCCTCGCGCTGACGGGCACGCCGTTCCGCAGCGACACCGCCTCGATCCCGTTCGTCACGTACGAGGCGGACCACGAGGGGATCCGGCGCTCCCGGGCGGACTACACCTACGGCTACGGCGAGGCGCTGCGGGACCACGTCGTGCGGCCGGTGCTGTTCATGACCTACTCGGGTGAGATGCGCTGGCGCACGCGGGCGGGCGACGAGGTCGCGGCGCGGCTCGGCGAGGCCATGACCAAGGACATGCACGCCCAGGCCTGGCGTACGGCGCTGGACCCGAACGGCGAGTGGATCCCGTCCGTGCTCGCCGCGGCGGACAAGCGCCTCACGGAGGTGCGCCGCGCGGTGCCCGACGCCGGGGGACTGGTCATCGCGTCCGACCAGACGGACGCCCGCGCGTACGCCGGGCACCTGGCCCGCGTGACGGGCCAGAGCCCGACCGTGGTGCTCAGCGACGACGACGGCGCGAGCGCGCGCATCGACGAGTTCGCGGCGGGCACGCAACGCTGGATGGTGGCGGTGCGGATGGTCTCGGAGGGCGTGGACGTGCCGCGCCTCGCCGTCGGCGTCTACGCCACCAGCACCTCGACGCCGCTGTTCTTCGCCCAGGCGGTGGGCCGGTTCGTCCGGGCCCGCAAGCGCGGCGAGACGGCGTCGATCTTCGTGCCCAGCGTGCCGCTGCTCCTCGAGCTGGCCAACGGCATGGAGATCGAGCGCGACCATGCGCTGGACCGCCCTCGGACCGCCGAGGAGCAGGGCATCGAGTACGACCCGGAGGCCGCGCTGCTCGCCGCGGCCAACTCCGAGGAGAAGGCCTCGGGGGAGCTCACGGGCTCCTTCGAGGCGCTCGAGGCGCAGGCCTCGTTCGACCGCGTCCTGTTCGACGGCGGCGAGTTCGGCACCGGCGGCGAGGTCGGGTCGGCGGCCGAGCAGGACTTCCTCGGCATCCCCGGTCTGCTCGACGCCGACCAGGTCACCACGCTGCTGCGCCAGCACCAGGCCGCCCAGGCGAGCGGACGCTCCGGGGCGCCGTCGTCCGAGGCGGCGCTGGAGCAGTCCGAGCAGGAGCACCGCCGCGCGGCCGCGCTGCGCAAGGAGCTGTCCAAGCTCGTCTCGGCGTGGGCGCGCAAGTCCGGGCGACCGCACGGGTCGGTGCACACCGAGCTCCGGCGTCGCTGCGGCGGGCCGGAGGTGCCCCTGGCGACGGCGGACCAGCTCACCGAGCGGGTCGAGATGGTGCGCGGCTGGTTCGTGGGCAAGAAGTAGGGTCGCCCGTCTCGATCCGCACTGCTGGGTGTAGGGCGGGCGCCGTGCCGGTCAGCCGAGCTGACGTCGCCGCCCGGCGCGCCCGTGGTGGACGGCGCCGCCCGCAGGAGCGCCGGAACGAGAGATCCGGCCTCAGATTGAACGTTAAACGATTCGGTTCTACCGGTCGCACCGGTCGTCGGGCAGGATGTTAGCGATCACAAAGTGGGGCCACGACGACGTCGCCCCGAACCAGGAGGAGTGAAGGATGAAGAGGTCCAGAGTCCGCCTCGCACTGGGAATGGCCGCCGCGCTGGCGCTGGCACCAGTGCTCGCGGCACAGACCGAGGCGCCCGCCGTCGCCGACGACGGTGGCAACCTCGTGAGCAACGGAGACATGGAGGACGGCACGAACGGCTGGACGTCCTTCGGCTCCGGATCCGTGGACCCGGGCTGGTACCCCGTCCACTCGGGAAGCATGGCCCTGCGGTACACGGGACGGACCGCGTCCTGGAACGGCCCGGCCCAGGACGTCACGGCCGCCGTGTCGAACGGCGCGACCTACTCCACGAGCGCCTGGATGCGCACGGAGACCGGGACCCCCGACGCCAAGGTGACGTTGAGCGTCACGGCCGGCGGCACCACCGACTACCTCACGCTCGCGCAGAGCACCGTCAGCCCCGGATCCTGGACGGAGCTCACCGGCGAGACCACCGTCTCCTGGACGGGAGCGCTCGAGTCCGCGACCCTCTACGTCGAGACGACCGGCGGCACCGACGACTTCCGCATCGACGACGTCGAGGTCCTCGGCGAGAGCGGCGACGGCAACGACGACGGCGGCTCCTCGTGCGACCTCCCGTCGTCGTACAGCTGGACGTCGTCAGGACCGCTCGCTCAGCCAGGCTCCGGGTGGGCGTCGCTCAAGGACTTCACCACCGCCCCGTACGACGGCGGTCACCTCGTCTACGCCACGACCCACGACTTCGGAGACTCGTGGGGATCGATGAACTTCGACGTCTTCGGTGACTGGTCCCAGATGGGGTCGGCGGGCCAGAACGGCATGCAGTCCTCGACCGTGGCGCCGTCGCTGTTCTACTTCGAGCCGGACGACACGTGGGTCCTCGCCTACCAGTGGGGCGCGTGGCCGTTCATCTACCGCACGTCGGACGACCCGACGAACGCCAACGGCTGGTCGCAACCGAGCGCCCTGTTCACCGGGTCCATCCAGAACTCCGGCACCGGGCCGATCGACCAGGCGCTGATCGCCGACGACACCCACATGTACCTGTTCTTCGCCGGCGACAACGGCAACATCTACCGCTCGCAGATGCCGATCGGTGACTTCCCGGGCAACTTCGGGTCGTCGTACGACGTCGTCATGAGCGACACCACGAACAACCTGTTCGAGGCCGTCCAGGTCTACAAGGTCGACGGCTCGGACCAGTACCTCATGATCGTCGAGGCGATCGGTGCGAACGGCCGCTACTTCCGCTCGTTCACGGCCGACAGCCTCGACGGGCAGTGGACGCCCCAGGCCGCGACGGAGTCCGACCCGTTCGCCGGGCGGGCGAACAGCGGCGCCACGTGGACCGACGACATCAGCCACGGCGAGCTCATCCGCACCAGCGCCGACCAGACGATGACGGTCGACCCGTGCAACCTGCAGCTGCTCTACCAGGGCCGTGACCCCGGCTCCGACGGTGTGGACTACGGGCTGCTCCCGTACCGCCCGGGCCTGCTGACGCTGCAGAACTGAGGTACTCGCGCCGCGCCGTGCCGGCCGGCCCCGCCCCGGTCCCGGACGCTCACCACCCAGGTGGGCGAGGGATCGGGGCGGGGGCTGCGCTCCGCCCGTTCGCGCACGGCCGCGGCTCAGAGCTGCCAGGTGACCGTCGGGACCGCCGCGTCGCCGTGGGACAGCCGCCGTGCCCCGCGCGGCAGCTCCGCGCGGGACGTCCGGTGCTGGGTGGCGGCGTTGGCCACGCCGTAGGCACCGACCCAGCGCGAGTCCACCGCGCCGTCGGTCACCAGCGGCACGTGCAGCCGCCGCAGCCGGCCGTCCTCGTCGCCGCCCTCGCTGCCGTCCGGCTCCCACGTGACGACCTCCTCGTCGCGGCCGGTGACCAGCACCTCCTCGACGGCGCGGCCGTCGCCGTCGAGCCGGCGTGCCGCGGCCTTGCGGCCGCCGCGGCTGGACTTGCTCGCCGAGGCCTTCTCCACCGGCTGCATCCGCCCCGCGCCGTCGGTACGAGCCACCAGCTTGTAGACCATGCCGCAGGTCGGGGCGCCCGAACCTGTCACCAGCGAGGTGCCGACGCCGTAGACGTCCACCGGCGCGGCAGCCAGGCCCGCGATCGCGTGCTCGTCCAGGTCCGACGTGACCACGATCTTGGTGTCCCGGGCGCCCAGGGCGTCGAGCTGCTCGCGCACCTCGACCGCGAGCGCCCCCAGGTCGCCGGAGTCGAGCCGGACGGCGCCGAGCCCCGTGCCCGCGGCCTCGATCGCACGGTCCACGCCGCGCGGCACGTCGTAGGTGTCGACCAGGAGCGTGGTGCCGGGTCCGAACGCCTCGACCTGGGAGGCGAAGGCCGCGACCTCGTCGTCGTGCAGCAGCGTGAAGGAGTGCGCGGCGGTACCGATGGTGTCGAGGCCGTAGCGGAAGCCGGCCTCGAGGTTGCTCGTGCCGGCGAACCCGGCGACGACGGCGGCGCGCGCGGCGGCGACGCCGGCCTGCTCGTGGGTGCGGCGCGAGCCCATCTCGAGCACGGGGCGGTCGACGGCGGCGCTCGTCATCCGCGACGCGGCCGAGGCGATGGCCGAGTCATGGTTGAGGATCGCCAGGACGAGGGTCTCCAGGAGCACCGCCTCGGCGAAGGTGCCCTCCACCTGCAGCACCGGCGACTGGGGGAAGAACGTCTCGCCCTCGGGGTAGCCCGTGATCGTCCCGGTGAAGCGGTACCCGCGCAGGAAGTCGAGGGTCCGGTCGTCGACGACGCCGGCGCGTTCGAGGTAGGCGAGCTCGGTCTCGCCGAACCGGAACGCGGGCAGCGCCTCGAGGACCCGGCCGGTGCCGGCGAGGACGCCGTACCGGCGGCCCGCGGGCAGGCGGCGCGTGAACACCTCGAAGACGCAGTGCCGGTGCGCCGTGCCGTCGGCGAGCGCCGCCTGCAGCATCGTCAGCTCGTACCGGTCGGTCAGGAGCGCGAGCGAGGGTCGCAGCGTCGGCAGCGGTGCGGCCGGCAGCGACAGCGGAGAGGCGAGGGACTCGGGCGCGGAGGCGCCGTTGCCCCGGTTCGCGTCGTTCATGCCCCTACCGTATGGTGCGGCGGGCTCGGGAGCAGCATGAGCACCTACGCTGGTGCCGTGGTGATGACGAGCGCGGCGACGCAGGAGGACACCCGCACCGAGGAGGCGTCCCGGCTGGCGGACCCGTGGGTGACGATCGTGTGGAACGACCCGGTCAACCTCATGAGCTACGTCGCCTACGTCTTCGAGAGCTACTTCGGCTATCCGGAGGCCAAGGCCCACCAGCTGATGATGCAGGTGCACTCCGAGGGTCGGGCGGTGGTCTCGACCGGTCCGCGGGAGCGGATGGAGGTGGACGTGCAGGCGATGCACGGCTTCGGGCTGTGGGCCACGCTGCAGCAGTCCGGCGCGCCGGGGGAGGGCGCATGACGCCGTTCCGCTCGACCCCGGCCGGGTTCGTCGCCCGCTGGGAGCCGGTCGAGCGTGAGGTGCTGGCGCGGGTCGCCCGGGACGTCGCCGGCCTGCTGCGTGCCGACGCCGGTCTCCCCGACGACGTGACGGACGCCGGCGTGGCGTTCACCGGGGTGGCTCGCGTCCCGCGGGACCCGGCGGTGCAGCGGCTCCTGCCGGACGCCCACCGCGAGGACGCGGACGTCGCCGCCGAGTTCCGCCACCTGACGCAGACGGACCTCGCGGCGGGGAAGGTCGCCCGCCTCCTCGCGTTCGCCGACGCGGTGGCCGACGACGGCGGTACGGACGACGCGCCGTCCGACGGTCAGGTGGTGGTCGCCCGCGAGGCGGCCCAGGACTTCGCCGGCGCGCTCACCGACGTCCGGCTGGTGCTCGGTGAACGGCTGGGGCTCGACGACGACGCCGACGTCGAGCACCTGCACCACGAGGTGCTCACGGGACTGGGGATCGTGGACGACGCGGACACCGCGGACCCGGACGAGACGGACGCCGCCGGCCTGGACGCCGAGCAGCGCTCCTACTGGGGCGGGGTGTTCGTGGCGGCCGGGTTCGCCCAGGAGTCCCTCATGGACGAGATGCTGGCCGAGCTGCGGGCCCGCGGCCGAGGCGCCGGCGAGTGACCCTGTGGCCCTCACCACGCGTGTCACGGGTCACGAACCCGGTGCTCAGCGCCCTGCGCGGTTAGGCTGCCAGCCGTGAACGACGCCCCCATCGGGATCTTCGACAGCGGGGTGGGCGGTCTGACGGTCGCCCGCTCGGTGCTCGACCAGCTCCCGCACGAGCAGCTGCACTACATCGGCGACACGGCCAACGGCCCGTACGGGCCCAAGCCGCTCGCCGCCGTGCGCGCGATGGCGCTCGCGGTCATGGACCGGCTCGTCGACGACGGCGTGAAGATGCTCGTCATCGCGTGCAACTCCGCCTCGGCGGTCGCGCTGCGCGACGCACGCGAGCGGTACACCGTGCGCCGCGGCATCCCCGTGGTCGAGGTGATCCTGCCGGCCGCCCGCCGCGCCGTCGTCGCCTCCCGCTCCGGACGCATCGGCGTCATCGGCACCAAGGCGACGGTGGACTCCCTGGCCTACGACGACGCGTTCGCCGTCACCCCGGGCCTGCAGCTCACGAGCAAGGCGTGCCCGGAGTTCGTCCGACTGGTCGAGGAGGGGACGACGTCCGGCCCCGAGGTGCTGGAGATCGCCGCGGAGTACCTCGGGCCCGTCAAGGCCGCCGGCGTGGACACCCTGGTGCTGGGCTGCACCCACTACCCGTTGCTGACGGGCCCGATCTCCTACGTCATGGGCCAGGACGTCACGCTGGTGTCCTCGGCGGAGGAGACCGCCATGGACGTCTACCGCAAGCTGGTGGAGCACGACCTGGAGCGTCCCCTCGACGCGCCGGCGCCCGTGCACCGGTTCGCCACCACGGGGCACCCGGAACAGTTCGAGCAGCTCGCCCGGCGGTTCCTCGGGCCGGAGGTCGCTCTCGTGGAGGCGGCATGAGGCTCGTACCCGTCGGGGTGTCCGGCTCCCTGCCCGGCCCGGAGTCGCCCGCCTCCTGCTACCTGGTCCAGGCGCACGACGGCGAGCGGTGGTGGAGCCTGGTGCTCGACCTCGGCTCGGGCGCGCTCGGCCCGCTGCAGCGTCACGTCGACCCGTTGGACGTGGACGCCGTCGGGATCTCGCACCTGCACCCCGACCACTGCGCCGACCTCTCCGGGCTGTACGTCTACCTGCGGTACCACCCCGAGCGGGGCTCGCACCGCACCGGCCGGCCGCGCCACCTGGTGGTCCACGGGCCGTCGACGACGCGCGAGCGTGCGGCGGCCATGTACGGCCTGGAGAGCGGCGAGACCATGGACGCCGAGTACGCGTTCCGGACGTGGCAGCCCGGCGTGCCGGTGCAGGTCGGCCCGCTGACGGTGGAGCCGTTCGTGGTCAACCACCCCGTCGAGGCGTACGGCATGCGGGTGACCGGCCCGTCGTCGGACCGCCCGGGGGAGCGGGCGACCCTCGTGTTCTCCGGGGACACGGACCACTGCGACCGGTTGGTCGAGGCCTCGCGCGGGGCCGACCTGCTGCTGTGCGAGGCGGCGTTCCTCGAGGGCCGGGACGACGGCGTCGACGGGATCCACCTGACCGGGCGGCGTGCCGGGAAGGTGGCGGCGAAGGCCGGGGCCGGACGCCTGCTGCTGACGCACCTGACGGTGTGGACCGACTCCGCGCAGACCCTGGCCGAGGCGCGCGAGGAGTACGACGGGCCGCTGGACGTGGCCCGCCCAGGAACGGTCTACGAGCTCTGATGCCGGTGCAGGAGCGCCGCGTCTGGCCCGCCGCCGTCGCCGACGCGGTGTGCGTGCTCGTGTTCGCCGTCGTGGGCACCGCGAACCACGCCTCGGGCGGGTCGGTGGCGCACCTGCTCGCCGTGGTGGCGCCGTTCGCCGTCGGCCTGGTGGTCGGCTGGGTGGCGAGTCGCGCCTGGCGCGCGCCGGCGCGGCTCTGGCCGACGGGGGTGGTGGTCTGGTTCGCGACCGTGGCGCTGGGGCTCGTGCTGCGACCGCTGGTGGTGGGCGGGTTCGCCTGGTCGTTCGCCCTGGTGACGGCGGGCTTCCTCGGCGCGACGATGCTCGGCTGGCGGCTGCTCGTCACTCTCGTCCAGCGCCGCTGAACGTCCAGCCCCACCGAAAGTTGTGGGCGCGATTTCTGGCCCGATGTGTCCCTTTTGACCAGGTATTCGGCCCAGAAATCGCGCCCACAACCGTCGCCGGTGCGGGTGGATCAGTGGGCGGCGGCGATCTGTGCGGCCAGTGCCCGGAACGCCTTGCCGCGATGGCTGATCGCGTTCTTCTCCTCCGGGCTCAGCTCGGCCGACGTGCGCGTGCCGGGCCGGCCGTCCGGCCCCGGGCCCTGCTCGGCCGGGACCAGGATCGGGTCGTAGCCGAACCCGTTGACGCCGCGGGGCTCGTGGACCAGCACGCCCGGCATCTCGCCGAGGCACACCTCCTCGCGGCCGTCCGGGGTGACCAGCGCCGCCGCACAGACGAACGCCGCGCCCCGGTGCGCGTCCCGGACGTCACCGAGCTGGGCGAGCAGCAGGCCGAGGTTGGCGACGTCGTCGCCGTGCCGGCCCGCCCACCGCGCCGAGAAGATGCCCGGGGCCCCGCCGAGCACGTCGACGCTCAGCCCCGAGTCGTCGGCCACGGCGGGCAGACCGGTCGCCGCGGCCAGCGCCCGCGCCTTGATCAGTGCGTTCTCCGCGAACGTCACCCCGTCCTCGACGGGCTCGGTTGCGCCGAGGTCGCCCGCGGTGACGACCGCGTCGTCCGGCAGGGCGTCGAGGCCGGGCTGCGCCCGCAGGATCGCGAGCAGCTCGCGCAGCTTCTTGCGGTTGTGGGTGGCCAGGACGATCCGGGCCGCCGGGGGGACGGCGACAGGGCTGGTCACCGTGCTCAGAGCTCCTGGGCGAGCGCCGCCTGCTGCAGCGCCGTCAGCTCGGCGGTGCCGGCCGTGGCGAGGTCGAGCAGAGCGTCCAGCTCGCCGCGGTGGAACGGGACGCCCTCGGCGGTGCCCTGGACCTCCACGAAGGAGCCGGACCCGGTGGTCACCACGTTCATGTCGGTCTCCGCGCGCACGTCCTCGACGTAGGGCAGGTCGAGCATGGGTACCCCGTCGATGATGCCGACGCTCACGGCCGCGACCGAGTCGGTGAGCACCTGCTTGCCGCCCTTGACGTGCCCGTGCCGGGTGCCCCAGGCGACGGCGTCGACCAGCGCGAGGTAGGCGCCCGTGATGGCTGCGGTGCGGGTCCCGCCGTCGGCCTGGAGCACGTCGCAGTCGAGCACGATGGTGTTCTCGCCCAGCGCCGTCACGTCGACGACGGCGCGCAGCGACCGGCCGATGAGGCGCGAGATCTCGTGGGTGCGCCCGCCGATCTTGCCCTTGACGGACTCGCGCTGGCTGCGGGAGTTGGTGGCGCGGGGGAGCATCGCGTACTCCGCGGTGACCCAGCCCTCGCCGGAGCCCTTCTTCCAGCGCGGCACGCCCTCGGTGAACGAGGCGGTGCACAGCACGCGGGTCTTGCCGAACTCCACGAGCACCGAGCCCTCGGCGTTCTCGCTCCATCCACGGGTGAAGGTCACGGGGCGGAGCTGGTCGGGCGTGCGGCCGTCAGAACGAGGGGAAGTCATGCGCCTCACCCTATCCGGGCCGCCGAATGTCGAGGTTCAGCCCGCAACGGGCCCGCAATACGGTCCGGACCATGACACTCGGCGACAGAGGGTCACATGCCGAAGCGGCGGCGCAGCTCGCGCGCGTGGCGCCGCGAGACCTCCACGCGCGAGCGCTGCCGATCCGCCATGACCACCACGAGAGCGCCCTGGAAGTCAGGGACCAGCTCACGCACGTGGTCGAGGTTCACCAGGTACGACCGGTGCGCCCGGAAGAAGTGCCCGCGCAGCCGACGCTCCAGCTCGTTGAGCGACATGGTCACCAGCAGTCGCTCCTCGGCAAGCTTCAGGTAGGAGTACCCGCGCGCCGCGCTGGCGTAGACGATCGAGCCGCCGTCGACCAGCACCGTGCGCCCGTCCTTCTGCACCGGGATGCGCACCAGCGGCTCGACGTCGCCCCGCGGCGCCGAGTCGGCGGTGCCGGCCGACCCCGCACCGGCCGCCGGGGCCACCGCACCCGGGCTCGCGCCGTCCGACGGCGGAGCGGACCCCGCGCTGGCAGGCGTGGCTCCCGCCGGTGTGCCGTCGTCGGGCCGCAGCGCGCGCTCCAGCGCACGCCGCAGCCGGTCCGCGTCGAACGGCTTGAGGAGGTAGTCCGCCGCGGCGAGGTCGAACGCGTCGACGGCATGGTCCGGGTAGGCCGTGGTGAAGATGACCTTCGGCGGGTCGGGTTGCCGGCGCAGCGCGGCGGCGACCTCCAGGCCGGACCCCCCGGGCATGCGGACGTCGAGCAGCACCAGGTCGTAGTCGAGCGACCCCAGGAGGAGCAGCGCCTCCTCGCCGTTGGTGGCCTCGCCCACCACCTGGACCTGCCCGACCTCCTCGAGCAGGAAGCGCAGCTCGGCCCGGGCCGGGGCCTCGTCGTCCACGATCAGTGCCTTGGGTCGCACGGGCGTCACCTTAGCGGGATCCGGAGATCCACGGTGGTCCCCTTGCCCGGCGTGGACGCGACGTCGAACGAGTACCGGTCCCCGAACAGGGAGTCGAGCCGCTGGGAGATGTTCCACAGGCCGACGCCGGAGTGCCGCGGGTCGGTGTCGCCCGGACGCTGACCGGCCAGCAGCCTGTCCAGGACCTCCGGGGCCATGCCCGCGCCGTCGTCGCTCACCCGGATCGACGTGGTGCGCGTCAACGGGTCCACGCGGGCACGCAGGTGCACCGTGCCGCCCGTGACCGAGTCCGCGATCCCGTGCTTGACGGCGTTCTCCACGATGGGCTGGATCACCAGCACGGGCACGCGCGACGTCAGCACCTGCGGATCGAGGTCGTAGCGCACCCGCAGGCGGTCGCCGAACCGCGCCTGCTCCAGCGAGACGTACGTCCGCACGAAGAAGTACTCCTGGCTGAACTCCGCGAAGTGACCGTCCTGGCGCACCGCGTAGCGGAAGAAGTCGCTCAGGCGCAGCAGCAGCTCGCGGGACTCCTCCGGGTCGGTGCGCGACTTCGAGGCGATCGTGTTGAGGATGTTGAACAGGAAGTGCGGGTTGATCTGCGCCCGCAGGGCGTCCAGCTTGGCGTCCGACGCGAGGTGGCGCTCGCGGTCCATCTCCGCGAGCTCGAGGTGCAGCGAGAGCATCGAGGCCATGTCGTCGACGAGCACGCGCGGCGCCGGCTCGTCGTGGACCCGGTAGACCTTCAGCGTGCCGACCACGCGATCAGCCACGGCCAGCGGGGCGACGACGGCGGTACGCAGGGGGCAGCCCGGCTCGGGGCAGCCGATCCCGTCCCGGGCGTGCACGACGACGGTGCGCTTCTTGCCGAGCGCGAGGCGCGAGACCCGGGTCTGCAGCGTCCCGCCCACGTGATGGTGGTCGGATCCCGGCCCGACGAACGCCAGCACCTGCGCCGTGTCCGTGATGGCGATGGCGTCGCCGCCCAGCAGCGGGCGGATCAGCTGGGCGGTGCGTCGGGCGGCGTCGGGCGTGAGGCCGTTGCGCAGGGGCATCGACCGGCCCGCGGCGGCGATGGTGAGCCCGTCGCGCACCCCCCGAGGGTCCTGGGGCCGGCGGGCGGGACGCCACGACCGGCCGTGGGCGGCGGGGCCGGCGAGCGAGCCGCCACGGGGCCCGCGCAGCGCGGACGGGTAGCCGAGAACGACGACGGTGCTCACCACGAGGCCGGACGCCAGGGTCGGCAGGACGCCGAGCGGGGGAGCGACGAGCACCTGCGTGACCAGGTAGACCGCCGCCCACGCCGCGACGAGCACGCCCGCCAGCAGCCGGCTACCCCCGCGCACGTCGGGTCCTCCGTGCGCCGCGCCGGCGCCGGTTCTCGGCCACGACGAGCCGGGCCAGCCGCTCGGCGTGCCGGTCGGCGGCCGTGCCGTGCATGATGACCCACGACTTCTCCACGTCCGGCGGCGGCGTGGTGCGCAGGGAGACCAGCACGGTGACGGCGGCGGCCAGCGGGGCCGCGACGAGCGTCGGGGTGACCAGCGCGTCCCGCAGCAGGCCGCCGTCCGCGAACAGTCCCGCGGCCAGCATCCCCACCGCGACGGTCATGCCCGTGAGCATGCCGGAGACTGCGCCGCGCGCGGTCGTGCGCGGCCACCAGATCGCCAGCAGGAAGACGGGCGTCAGCGCCGAACCCGCCACGGCGAACGCCCACGTGACCATGGTCGCGACGATCGAGGGCGTGGCGGCCACGAAGGTCTCGGGGCGCAGCGCCAGGCCCAGGCAGGCGGCGGCGCAGGCCGTGAGCAGCGTGGTGATCCGCCCGGCCAGGACGGCCTGACGCTGCGTGGCCCGCGGGTTGATGTGCCGCTCGTAGACGTCGTGGCCCCAGGACGCTGCGGCGGCCAGGAGAAGCCCCGCGATGGTCGACATGACCGCGATGAGCGCTCCCGCGGCGACCACGCCCAGCCCTGCGTCACCGCCGTAGATCCGCCCCAGCACGGGCAGCGCGTGCTCGGGGACGAGCAGCACCCCGTCGACGGTGAGCTCCGCGAGCCACGGATGGTCCGCGACGGCGGTCGGCACGATCTCGCGGGCCGCCGTCCCGAGCATGACCGCCAGCGAGTAGAAGAGTCCGGCCAGGCACAGCACCCACACGGTGGTGGTGCGTGCGGCCGCCCCGGTCGGGGACGTGAAGTAGCGGTTCATGACGTGCGGCAGCCCGGCGGTGCCCATCGCGAGGGTCACGATGAGCGCGAACTGGCCGAGACCGCCGTAGCGGGCACCGGGCTGGCCGAAGACCGCGGCGTCGCCCGGGTGCAGCGCGTTCTGCTCGGTGGCCAGGACGCCGTCGTCGGCCGGGTTCACCAGCGGTGCGGTCGACAGGTCGGAGACGGCGTCGCCGTAGTGGAACCCCTCGCCCAGCACGGTCGCGGCGAGCCAGACGAGGGCACCCAGCAGCAGCAGGAACTGCACCGCCTGCGTCCAGGTGGTCCCGCGCATGCCGCCGAACGCGACGAGCCCCGTGACCACCGCCGTGGAGACCAGGATCCCGGTCGCGTACGGCGAGAGACCGAGGATCCCGGACCCGACGAGGAGCTCCCACGTGATGCCCGACCCGACGGCCTGCGGCACGAGGTAGGACAGGATGACGAGCTGGACCACGCCGACGGCCACGAGCCGCACCTTCTCCGAGCCCAGGCGGCGCCCGAGGAAGTCCGGGATGGAGAACTCGCCGAACCGGCGCAGCGGTGCCGCGACGAAGAGCAGCACGGGGACGAACCCGGCGGCGAACCCGACGGCGTACCAGGCGCCGTCGAGCCCGGTCGCGTAGACGGCGGCGGCCACCCCGAGGAACGACGCCGCCGAGAAGTAGTCGCCACAGATGGCCCACGCGTTGGTCGCGATGCCGACGCGCTGGCCGGCGAGGTAGAAGTCGACGGTGGACGCGCCGCGAGGGCGCATGACGACGGCGACCACGGTCAGCAGGACGAGAACCGCCGCGAGGATCAGTGCGCTGGGCCCGGTCACGGGAGGTCACCGGGGGGTTCGTCGGCGGCGGAGAAGCCGTCGTCGCGCGTGTCGTCGAGCATGCGGTGCTCGACCGCCGACATCAGGCGCGCCACCGCGACCCCGAGGACGGCGAAGAAGAGGTAGAGGCCGAACGCCGCGACGAGGAAGCCGGGGCTCATCCCGCCGACCAGGCGCGCCTCCGACCACCAGTCCGACGTCAGCGAGAGCACCGGGAAGGCCGCGACGGCCAGCAGGAACACGACGAAGTAGCCCACTGCCACGCGCCGCAGCGTGCGGAAGGTGGCGTCGACCTCCGCAGGCGTGTGCCGGGCACCGACGTCGTCGTCCATGGACGAGCACCTTACGGAGCGCGGGCCCCGGGGGCCAGTGCCGCCCCGGGTCATGCCCCCGACGAGGGCCCGCTCACGACGACGGCGCGGTTCACGGCGACGCGACGGGACGCGTCCGGACGAGCCGTACGCCCGTGGTCAGCAGGATGACGGCCCCACCGAGGCTCATCACCAGCCCGATGCCTGGCATCGCCTGCCCCCAGGCGTCGGTCGCCTCGCTGATCTGGACGAGTCGCAGGAGCTGCCAGCCGGCCACGAAGGCGACGGCGCCGCCGGCGAGGAAGCTGTGCGACACGGCGACCCACCGCCGGGGGATCAGCGCGCCCGCCACGGCGATGAAGCCGCCGCACAGGGTCCACAGCCCCGGGCCTGCGGTACCGCTGATGTTCCCGAGCGGGGTGATCACCCACGGCAGCATGCTGCCGACGATCACGGCCAGTGCACCGACCAGGAGCCCGACGCTGCCGGGGTGCATGATCTGCTTGCGCGGCTTCCGTGCCCGGCCGCCCGCTGCGAGCAGGTTGCCGAGGGATGCGCTCGTCGTCGAGGCCATGGACCGACTGTAGGCGCGTCCGCCCCGTCTGGACCCCCGCGGGTCGGTGAACGGTGCCGTTCGTCCGGCGAGCGGTCGATCGGGCCTGACGAACGGTCACCGGCCGGCCGTGCGCCGGTCGCAGCGCTCTGGGCGCCGTTCGCGGGACGGTCCCCGCCGTCGGGCGGCGAAACCTTGTGAGCAGCACGAACGGTGCGATTCGCTCGGCCGGTACGGGGACGTTCTCCGGGCGACGGTGCCCGGGGTGAACGCGATGAAGGGAGCGTCCGATGACCGATAGCGTGCGCGAGAGCTCACCAGATCCTGGGCCGCCGCCGGCGAACGGCTGGCGGCAGGAGTACTGGAAGAAGAACCTGCGGCTGATGGTGGTGCTGCTCAGCATCTGGTTCGTGGTCTCGTTCGTCTGCGGGATCCTGCTGATCGAACAGCTGAACAACATCGTCGTCTTCGGCTTCCCGCTGGGCCTGTGGTTCGCCCAGCAGGGATCGATCTACACCTTCATCATCCTGATCCTGGTGTACACGCTGCGGATGGACCGGCTCGACGACGAGTACGGCGTCGCCGAGCGCGACGGAGAGGGGAATCGGCTGTGAGCGAGATCCAGGTCTGGTCCCTCGTCTTCGTAGGTATCTCGTTCGCGATCTACCTCACCATCGCGTGGCGCAGCCGCGTGAAGGAGACCAAGGGCTTCTACGTGGCCGGCCAGGGCATCCCTGCGGTCGCCAACGGTGCGGCCGTCGCGGCGGACTGGATGTCCGCGGCGTCGTTCATCTCCATGGCGGGGCTCATCGCCTTCATGGGGTCGGACGGCTCGGTCTACCTCATGGGCTGGACCGGCGGCTACGTGCTGCTGGCCCTCCTGCTGGCGCCCTACCTGCGCAAGTGGGGCAAGTTCACCGTCCCGGAGTTCGTCGGTGACCGGTACTCGGAGTACGTGCGGCTCATCGCCGCGGTCGCCGCGATCATCGTGTCCTTCACGTACGTGGTGGGTCAGATGCGTGGTGGCGGCATCGTGTTCAGCCGCTTCCTCAACCTGTCCATCGAGGGTGGCGTGGCCGTGGCCGCGGCGATCATCTTCCTGTACGCCGTCCTGGGCGGCATGAAGGGCATCACCTGGACCCAGGTGGCCCAGTACACGGTGATGATCGTCGCCTACCTCATCCCGGCGTGGACCATCGCGCAGAAGATGACGGGCTTCCCGGTGCCGCAGGTGACGTTCGGCCAGATCCTGGCCGAGCTCGACGCCCTGAGCGAGAAGTTCGGGCTCGCGCAGTACACCGAGGCGTTCGCCGCTCGGCCGCAGATCGACGTGTTCCTGGTGACGATGTCGCTGATGATCGGTACGGCCGGCCTGCCGCACGTCATCATCCGGTTCTACACGACGAAGTCGGTGCGCGGCGCACGGTTCTCGGCGTTCTGGGCGCTGTTCTTCATCGGCCTGCTGTACACCACGGCTCCCGCCGTGGGGGCGTTCACCAAGCTGAACCTCATGCAGTCCGTCGACGGCGTGGCGGTCGCCTCGCTGCCGGCCTGGGTCAACAACTGGGCCGCGACCGGACTGGTCACCGTCTCCGACAGCGCATCGACGATCGGCACGTTGAGCAACGACCCGGAGTCGGGTGCCGACCTCATCGTGAACAACGACATCCTCGTGCTCGCCACGCCCGAGATCGCCGGCCTGCCCGCGCCGATCGTCGGCCTGGTCGCAGCGGGCGGTCTGGCCGCGGCGATGTCCACGGCGGCCGGTCTGCTGCTCGTGATCTCCTCCTCCGTCTCGCACGACCTGTACTTCCGGGTCGTCAAGAAGGAGGCCTCGGAGTCGCGGCGTCTGCTCGTGGGCCGCATCGCCATGGGTCTCGCCGTCGTGGTCGCGATCTACGGCGGCATCAACCCGCCGGCGTACGTGGCTCAGGTGGTCGCGTTCGCGTTCGGTCTGGCGGCGTCGACGTTCTTCCCGATCCTCGTGCTGGGTATCTTCTGGAAGCGCGCCAACGCGATCGGTGCCGCGTCGGGCATGATCTCCGGCCTGGTGTTCACGGCGTCCTACATGATCTACACGCTCGACGTGTTCGGGACGTCGGAGCACGAGCACATCCTGGGCATCTCGCCCGAGGGCATCGGTGCTATCGGTGCGCTGGTGAACATCATCGTCACCGTGGTGGTCTCCAGGCTCACGGCGCCACCGTCCGAGCACGTCCAGGAGATGGTGGAGGGCATCCGGTACCCGGCCGCCCGGAAGCAGGTGACCGCTGACGAGTAGTTCTGGGTACGGACGGGGTTCCCTGCTCCGCGCGGTCGCGCTCACGGGCGCTGCGCGCCCTCCGCTTCCGGTCTGACGACCGCGCGGAGCAGGGAACCCCGTCTTTTCGTCCTGCTGGCGGTTCGTGGGACAGGGGTGCGCGAGGCCGGGCACTTCGCGGCGCGGCACGGGAGGGGATGGTGGGTACGTAGGCTGGTCCGGTGCATCTCGTCGCCTCCGACCTCTCCTTCGGCTACCCCGGACGCCCCGTCCTGACGGGCGTCGACCTGCGGGTGTCCGACGGCGTCCGGCTCGGTGTCGTCGGTGAGAACGGGTCGGGCAAGTCCACGCTGCTGCACCTGCTCGCCGGTGATCTCGTCCCGTCGTCCGGCGAGGTGCGTCGCAGCGGGACCGTCGGCATGGTGGAGCAGGAGCTCGCGGTGCCGCCGGGGCTGACGGTGGGCGACCTGGTCGACGCCACGCTCGCGGACCTGCGGCGGCTTGCCGCCGACCTGGAAGCGGCCGCGGAGGCGTTCGACCACGACGGCGGTGACCTGCGCGAGCTGGGCGACCTGCTGGCCCGGGTAGAGCACCTCGCGGCCTGGGACGCGGACCGGCGCGTGGACGAGGCACTGACCCGGCTCGGCGCCGTGCGTGACCGCGACCGGGCGCTCGAGACCCTGTCCGTCGGGCAGCGCTACCGCGTGCGCCTGGCCTGCCGGCTCGCCGAGCGGGCCGATCTTCTGCTCCTCGACGAACCGACCAACCACCTCGACGACTCCGGGCTGGAGTACCTCACCGAGGCCGTGCTGGGCTGGCACGGCGGGGTCGTCCTCGTCACGCACGACCGCGAGCTCATCGACGACGTCGTCACCGCCGTCTACGACCTCGACCCGTCGATGGACGACTCACCCGTGCTCTACGGGCAGCCCGGGTACCTCTCCTACCGGTTCGCGAAGAACCAGGCGCTGCAGCGGTGGAAGCAGCGCTACCGGTCCGAGCAGAAGCGTGCCGCCGAGCTCGCGTTCCGCCTCGACCGCTCCTACGAGGGCCTCTCGGACGAGTGGCGACCGCCCAAGGGATCGCAGAAGCACCGCCGTGGGACGCGCGCCCGTATCCACGTCAAGGCTGCCGACCGGCTCGTCGAGAAGCTGAAGGCCGAGGCGGTCGACGTGCCGCCCCCGCCGCTGGAGCTCGCCTTCCCGGACCTGCCCGCCCTCTCACCGCGCTGGGACCCCGCCGAGCCGCTGGTGGACCTGCGCTCGCCCCGCGTCGAGGCGGCCGACGGCGGGGTGCGGCTCGACCTTCCCGGCACGCGGCTGGCCGTCCCGCCGTCGGGCCGGCTGCTCGTCGTCGGCCCCAACGGCACCGGCAAGTCGACGCTGCTCGGGGCGTTCGCCGGCACGTTGCCGCTCGCCCGCGGGACTCGGACGTCCCGGGAGGGCATGCGGATCGGCGTCGTCGGTCAGGAGGGGCGGGTGCCCGACGGCGGCGACGGCGCGAAGCGGTCCGGGTTCGACGCGTACGCGGTCGAGGCGCTCGCCCTGCTGGACCGGGGCGAGCTGGACCCCGACCACCTCGTTCCGGTAGCGGCGCTGGGCCTGCTCACCGAGGACGAGCTCGAGCGGCCCCTGCGCGAGCTGAGCGTGGGGCAGCGGCGGCGCTTCGACATCGCGCTCGCGCTCCTGCACGCACCGCACCTCCTGGTGCTCGACGAGCCGACCAACCACCTGTCGGTGGACCTGGTCGACGCGCTGACGATCGCGTTCGAGCGGACGTCCGCGGCCGTCGTCGTCGCCACGCACGACCGGCGGATGCGCGCGGACCTCGCGGGCTGGCCGGTCCTGGCGCTGGGATAGGGCGCAGCTCAGTCGAGCCGGCCGACGTGCGCCATCGCCTGGCGGACCAGCGCCCCCTGGCCGTTGACCATCTCGGCCTGCACGGTGTCGCTGCACGCCTCCTCGGGCGTGAGCCAGGCGAGGTCGAGCGCGTTCTGCTGCGGGCGGCAGTCACCGTTGACGGGCACCACGTAGGCCAGCGAGATCGCGTGCTGGCGCGGGTCGTGGAACGGCGTGATGCCCGGCGTCGGAAAGTACTCGGCGACGGTGAACGGCTGGGGTGACGCCGGCACCTGCGGCAGCGCGACCGGGCCGAGATCCTTCTCGATGTGCCGCAGCAGCGCGTCGCGCACCCGCTCGTGGTACAGCACCCGGCCGGTGACGAGCGCACGGGTCATGCTGCCGAGCGGGGTGGCGCGCAGCAGCAGGCCGACGGCGACCACGTCGCCCGACTCGTCGACCCGCACGGGCACGGCGTCGACGTACACCAGCGGCAGCTGGGCACGGACGGCGGCGATCTCCTCAGGGGTCAGCCATCCGGCCCGCCCGGTCGGGTGCTCGTGCTCGTCGTCCGGAGGGAACTCGGCGGTGTCGGTCACCCTTCGTTTCTATCAGCCCGACGGCGGTCGCGGCCTGCGCTGGAGCCTCGGCCCGAGTGACGTGGGCCACGCCCGGTCCGCCTCCGGCGGAATACCTGGACGAGCCGGGACGCTGTGCTCAAGAGGCAACCCCCACGAGAGGACTTCGTATGGCTACCGTCGAGCTCACCGACACCACCTTCGAGCAGGCGATCAAGGACAACGACATCGTGCTGGTGGACTTCTGGGCCTCCTGGTGCGGCCCGTGCCGCCAGTTCGCGCCGGTGTTCGAGGCGTCGAGCGAGGAGAACATCGACGTCGTGCACGCCAAGATCGACACCGAGGCGCAGCAGCAGATCGCGGCCGCGGCGGGTGTCACGGCGATCCCGACGCTCATGGCGTTCCGCGAGGGAGTCCTGGTCTTCAACCAGGCCGGTGCCCTCCCGGGCCCGCAGCTCAAGCAGGTCGTCGAGGCCGTCAAGGGCCTCGACATGGACGAGGTGCGCACGCAGATCGCCGCCGCGTCCAACGGCGAGCAGCAGGGCTGAGCGCGCAGGGCGCGCACGCAGGGCCGAGCGCCCCTCAGCGCAGGACGGGCGCCGCCGGGCTCCGGGCCCGACGGCGGCCGTCGTGCGTCACCGCTCAGGAGAACCGCCGGGTGAGCGTCGACGCCGCCCCGGTCGCGACCGAGGGACTCGCGCTGCCGAGCACGCTCCACAGCTCGACCCGCACCGTGCCGCCGTCGAGGTCGCCGAGGGACCCGTCCGCCGAGGCGAGGCGCCCCGTGGCGGTGTAGGTCTCGTCGCCCGGCACCGGGTCGGTCGCGAAGTACGCGTACGTCTCGGTGCGCTCGACGTCTCCGTCGCCGTCCAGGTCGTAGGTCACGCGGGCCTGCACGGCCAGCCCCACCGTGGACCCCGCGTCGACACCGAACGAGAACGCCGTGTCCTGCCCGGTGTACGACCCTGTCAGCCCGGTCGCCTCGAAGACGGCCGGCTGGTGGGGTGTCCCGTCGCGGTTCTGGCCGCCCGCACCGGCGAGCTCTACGCGGCCGTCCGTCGCCGCCGTCGCGCTCAGCGAGCCGTCCGGGCCGAGGTGCCGGACCGGCTGGAGGTCACCCGGCTCGGGGTCCGGCGTCGGGTCGGGGTCCGGCTCGGGGTCCGGGTCGACCGGGCCGCCGGTCGCGCCGCCACCGGTCCAGGAGCGGGCGCCGGTCGCCACCGTCTTGCCGGCGGGGACCTCCACGACCGTCCCGTCCGCGAAGGTCACGGACACCGGGGCCGCCGTGACGTTGGACGCCACGTAGGTGCGCCCGTCCTCGCCGTCGAACGCCGCGGCGAGCGCGTGGTCCGCACCGACGCCGGCCACCGTCCCGAGAGAGGCCAGGTTGGCCACCCAGTGGTACGTGTGGGCGCGGGTCTCGCCCTCCTCGGGCTCGAAGGACGACGACGTCAGCAGGTCGAGCGCGCGGGGTCCGTCTCCGAGGGCCAGGTAGCTCCACAGGATGTCCTGCCACACCGTCGGCGGGCCGCCGTTGACCCCTTCCATGTGGTCGTACGCGGCACGCACGGTGGACGGCGACTCGCCGAGGTACAGGTGGGACCCGGTGATGGGCAGGGTGTTGATGCCCTGGATCATCTCCGGCTCGGCGCTGAACCAGGTCGAGTAGGAACCGCCGTCGCCCCAGACCATCCCGACCGCGGGGTGCTCGAACTCGTCGGGGTAGGTCGACCCGTCGACGTCGAACCAGTAGCGCTGGATCGCGGCCGCCTGCGTGGCGTACAGGTAGACGCCCGCGTCGCGGACCTCCTGGTCACCGGTCGCCTCGCCCCACTGGATGAGCGCCCCGGCGAAGTTCATGCCCTCGGAGCTGGACTCCTGGTTGTTCCCGGCGGCGAACGCGCCGTGGCCGGAGGCCCAGTCGTGGCCCGCGTAGACGTCGAAGTCACGCAGGTACGGGAACCGGGTCTCGTCGCGGTCGTAGCCGTTGGCGTCGCGGATGAGCAGGTCCACCATGCCGCCGTACTCGGCGGCCCACTGCGGGTCGAACCGGGCCAGCGTGGCGGCCGCGGCCACGTAGTAGCCGTAGTGGAAGTGGTGGTCGTTGAGCTCGGTGTCCGCACCGTAGGAGGCGGGGTAGCCGATCAGGGTGCCCCACTGCTCGTCGTAGGCGAAGACCTGCTCGGTCTTGCCCGGCGTGGCGGTGAACCAGTCGGTCAGGACGTCCCGGACGGCGTCGAGCGCCTCGTCGCGCTGGGCGGTGCGGCCGAGCTGGTCGGCGATCTCCACGACGCGGGTGGCGCGGCCGAGGGCCTTGCCCGTCCAGTAGGTGTCCGATCCGCGCTGGTCGAGCGGGTCCCCGACCTCGTCGAGGTAGGCCTCCAGGGTGGCCCGGTCGGCGCCGGACGACGTCGCCACCGCGGGCAGCTCCGGCAGCACCCCGCCGTACGGCGTGGTGGTCGTGAACTCGGTGGCGTCGGTGAGGATCGCCATGTCGCCGCGCGGCGAGACGTAGGTGGGCCCGGCCGGCTCCGTCCCGGTGAGGTAGGCGCTCTGGTGCGGGTACAGCGCGGCGACCGTGCCGCCGTCGGCCGCTCCGGGCCAGGGCGTGGTGTCGAATGAGTACGTGGTGCGCACCGCGGCGTCGGTGGCGTCGTAGGTGTAGTCGGCGCGGGTCCCGGTGACGGGCGAGCGGCCGGCCGCGGTGTAGTCCTCGACGAGGGCGGCGCGCTCGGCCGTGGACCCGTCGGGCAGGACGGCGACGGCGAAGCGGTCCGTGCCCGCGGTCGCCGTGGTGCCGCTGAGGGACCAGGAGACGTCGGCGGGGACGACGGCGAGGTAGTCGGACCCGCCGACCCGCACGCCGAGACGTCCGGGCTCGTCGAGCCACACCTCGGGGCTGCCGGAGAACGTCAGCTGCGCGTCGCCGCCGGTCGCCTCGAACCAGGCGAGCGGCATGCCGTGGCCGATGGTCGCGTGCAGCGAGCGGGCGCCGTCGTCCCACACGGGCGTGACGGTCCAGTCGGTCCAGCCGGCGACGGCGACGTGGGGGGCGTCGAGCCCGACGACGCCTGCCCGCAGGTCCTCGGTGTAGGGGTAGTGGTACTCGCTCACGCCGGCACCGCTGCCGCTGATGGCCGGCTGCGTGGTGTAGGAGATGCCGAGGCCGCCCGCGGACGGCTGGTAGGAGGCCGGGTGGGCGTGCAGGGGTGCGCTGAAGGAGCAGTCGAACACCTTGTACGCCAGCGACGTCCACCAGTCGTTGGTGGGCAGCGGGGTGTCGGGCGCCTCGTCGGTGACGAAGGCTCGCGGGTCGGCCTCCACGGCGTCGCATCCCTGGGGACCGGGGCCGACGGGGTCGGTGGTGTAGCTGCCGGAACCGACGTCCACGACGTCGGCGGTGGCCGGGGGAGCGCTTGCGGTGATCGCCCCGCCGGCGATCAGGGCGAGCGCCGCGACACGGGCGGTACGCCGGTGTCGCGCGGGTTGTGAGAACGTCATCGTTCACCTCGCGGGTCGGTCGCCTCGTCGAGCACGTCGGCCCGCGTCCCACGGCCGACGTCCTTGATCGGCCCCGAGCAGACGTGTGGAAGCGATCCCAACACCATGGCGTAGATAGGTGACACGTGCAACCTCCGGTCATGAGGTCGCGCGGTCGATCCGTGCGCGAGGCGGGACTCGAACCCGCACGTCCGAAGACACCAGGACCTAAACCTGGCGCGTCTGCCTGATTTCGCCACTCGCGCGTGCGCCCCGAGTCTACGACCCGGGTCGGCGCGTCAGGAGAGCCCGAGCGCCTTGCGCAGCCGTGCCACGTGCCCCGTCGCCTTGACGTTGTACTGGGCGAGCGCCACCTTGCCGTCGGTGCCGACCACCACCGTCGAGCGGATGACGCCGACGACGGTGCGTCCGTAGTTCTTCTTCTCCCCCCAGGCGCCGTAGGCCTCGAGGACCTCACGCTCCGGGTCGGAGGCCAGCGGGAACGTCAGGGCGTCCCGCTCGACGAACTGCGCGAGCTTCGCCGGCTCGTCGGGGGAGATGCCCACGACCGCGTAGCCCGCGCCCTGCAGCGCGGCCAGCGAGTCGCGGAAGTCGCACGCCTCGGTGGTGCAGCCGGGCGTCATGGCGGCGGGGTAGAAGTAGACCACCACGCCACGCTCCGCCTCGAGGCGGAGCTCCTCGAGCGAGACGGTGCCGCCGTCGGCGGTCGTCAGGGTGAAGTCGGGTGCGGTGTCGCCGACGGCGAGACGGGTCACGTGGAGCTCCTCGAACGGGTCTGCTGGGCCGCCACGAGCCTAGCGCCCGCCCGGCACGGTGCCGGTCCGACGGCGTCGCTCGCGTAGCGTAGGGACCGTGAGCCCTGCAGCATCCAGCACCCCGTCCAGCACCGCGTCCCCCGCGGGCGCGTCCCCCCGCCGGCCGGCCGAGCCGCTGCCCATCCGCATGCTGCACGACCGCGTGCTCGTCGACCCGGAGACCGACCGTGCTGAGCGGCAGTCGTCGGCCGGCCTCGTCATCCCGGCGACGGCGGCGGGCCCCAAGCGGCTGACCTGGGCCACGGTGGTCGCCAAGGGCGAGCACGTGCGCCAGGTGGCCGTGGGCGACCGGGTGCTCTACGACCCCGAGGACCGGGCCGAGGTCGACCTCGGCGGCACGGACTACGTGCTGCTGCGCGAGCGTGACGTGCACGCCGTGGCGGAGCTCTCCGACGACGCGGGAACCACGGGCCTGTACCTGTGAGGATGGCTGTCGTGCAGGTCACAGCCCTCCGCCGGGGATCCGAGTACCGGTCGTGCGTTCCGGCCTGGTAATGTTTCACACCGCTACGCGCCATTAGCTCAATGGGTAGAGCAGCTGACTCTTAATCAGCGGGTTCGGGGTTCGAGTCCCTGATGGCGCACCAGCGAGGACGACGAACCGACCGCCTGCTCATCGTCCGCGCTTGTTCGCGCGCCATTAGCTCAATGGGTAGAGCAGCTGACTCTTAATCAGCGGGTTCGGGGTTCGAGTCCCTGATGGCGCACCAGCGAGGCCCTCGTCGCAGCAGCGACGGGGGCCTCTGCCGTTGGCGTTCAGGCGGCTCGCGGCGGCACGATGGACGGATGATCTCCACCGAGCTCGCCGCCCGCCTGCGTGACGCCGGGCTGACCTGGAAGCCCACGGACGGGGACAGGTTCCACATCGACGCCCCGGAGCTGGCCGCGGAGGTGTTCACCGTCTCCACGTTGACCATCGAGCCGCACCACTACCCGACGGGCACGGTGCTCGGCTTCAACGGGACCACCGAGTGGGCCCTGGACTCCGTGGACATCGAGGACACGCTCTGGCTCCCGGGCGAGGACCAGCTGCGCTCCTTGCTCGGGCGCACCTTCCGCTCGTTGGTGCACGACGGCGATACCTACGTCGTCGAGGTCGACCTCCTCGGAGAGCGGCGCACCTTCGCGGCCCCGGAGGCGGCCGACGCCTACGGGCAGGCGCTGCTCGCCCTGGTCGAGCTGGCGGCGGAATAGGGGCAGGCCCGTGCTGCGCCGTACCCTGGGGCGGTGTCCGAGACCCCGCCCAGCTCTACCGAGCGTCCGCACGAGGCCGACGAGCCGCGCCACGAGAACTTCCTTCGTCGGCCGCGCAGCTATGTGCGGCGGACCGAGCGGCTGACCGCCGGGCAGCAGCGTGCCTGGGACGCCCGCCGTCATCACTACCTGGTCGACGTGCCGCGCGAGCGCCGTGAGCTGTCCGTGCACCCGGACTGGCGGTTCGACGCGGCGGCGGAGTTCGGGCGGACGGCGCCCGTCGTGCTCGAGATCGGCACGGGGCTGGGCGAGTGCATCGTGCATGCCGCCGCCACCCATCCTGAGCGCGACCACGTGGCCGTCGAGGTCTACACGCCGGGCGTCGCGCAGGTCATCGTGCGGGCGGGCCACGGCGGCGCCGACCCGGCAGACGCCGGCGGGGCACCCGGCCAGGTGCTCGACAACCTGAGGATCATGCAGGTCGACGCCGCCGAGCTGCTGCGCCACGGGCTGCCGGAGGCGAGCCTCGACGAGGTGTGGGTCTTCTTCCCGGACCCGTGGCCCAAGCAGAAGCACCACAAGCGGCGCCTGGTCGACCCGGAGCTCGCCGACCTCGTCGCGCGGGTCCTGCGGCCGGGCGGCCGCTGGCGCCTGGCCACCGACTGGGCCCAGTACGGCGAGGTGATGCTGAAGGTGGGCGACGCCGCCGAGGGCTTCCGCAACGCCCACGGACCGGGAGGACGTGCCCCTCGGTTCGAGGGCCGCGTCATGACGAGCTTCGAGCGCAAGGGCCGCAGCGCCGGCCGCGAGGTGACGGACCTGGAGTTCGTCCGCGTCTGAGCGGACCGCCTGGCGGCTCAGTCGTCCAGGCCGCGCGCCCGGAGCGCCTCGCCGAGCGCGTCCGCCTGCCGCAGCGCACCGACGACCAGCGGGACCGCGAACGCCCGGACGTCGTGCTCGCGCCCGCGGGCCCGCTGCGCGTCGCGCACCGTCCCCGCCAGGGCCGTGAGCACGGGGACCGAGCGGACGGCCAGCGCCAGCACCAGCGCGGCCCGCTCGGCGTCGAGGCCCACGCGGCGCAGCGGGCCCAGAGCCCGTTCGAGGGCGGCCAGGAGCAGGGAGGTCGGCGTCGTGGCCGTGACGAGACCGGCCAGGGCGACGAGCGCCACCAGGCGGGTGGTCAGCACGCACGCGGCGAGCGGCCCGAGCGTGGCCCACTGCACCGCGACGACGCACGGGACGAACCAGCGCAGCGGCCGCACCTGCGACCACACCGCGCGCGGGCCCAGCCGCGCCAGGGCGTAGAGCCCGAGGACGCCGACGACGGCGGCACCCGCCCCGACCGGCGAGCGCACGGCCAGCAGGGCGAGGGAGCACACGCACAGCGCGGCCAGCTTGGTCCCGGCCCCCAGCCGGTGCACCGGGCTCACGCCATCAGCCGACGGTAGGCGGGCACCGCGGCCGCGGGGACGTCGTCGACCACCACCCGGCCGCCGTCGACGACGAGCACGCGGTCGAAGCCCGACACCAGGTCGAGGTCGTGCGTCACCAGCACGACGTGCTGGTCGAGCGCCGCGAGCCGGTCGGCGACGGCCCGGGTGTTGCGCAGGTCCAGGAGCGTGGTCGGCTCGTCCGCGACGACCAGCCGTGGCGCGGTGACCAGCACGCTCGTCAGGGCCAGGAGCTGCTTCTGCCCGCCGGAGAGCAGGTGGGCCGGGTGGTCGGCGTGGTCGGCGAGGCCGTGCCGGTCGAGCTCGGCGGCGACCCGCGCCGCCACCGCCGCCCGCGACAGCCCCGAGCGGCGCAGGGAGTAGGCGACGTCCTCGGCGACGGTCGGCATGATGATCTGCGCGTCCGGGTCGGTGAACACGAACCCGACGCGTCGTCGCACCTCCCGGCCACGGCGGCGGGTGTCCAGCCCGTCCACCAGCACGCGGCCCGACGTCGGCACGATCAGCCCGTTCAGCAGGCGTGCGAGGGTCGACTTGCCCGACCCGTTCGCACCGATGACGGCGACCCGGCGCTCGGTGAGCCGCAGCGAGACGCCGTGCAGCACCTCGCGTTCGCCGTGGCGCACGTGCACGTCGTCCAGCACCACCTCGGTCATCGGACCACCTCGACGAGCAGTGCGACGCCGAGGCCTCCCGCCGCGGCAGCCGTCGCCAGCCCGAGCGTGCCGGCCGGCGCACCGGCGGTGACCAGGCGGGCGTACAGCCGCACCACGGCCACCGCACCGCTGGCCCCGAACGGGTGGCCCAGCCCGAGCGTGCCGCCGTCGGTGTTCCAGCGGGCGTCGTCGGCGCCCAGCTCCTCGGTGACCGCGAGCGCCTGGACGGCGAACGCCTCGACGAGCTCGACCGCGGCGACGTCGCCCAGCGCGACACCCGCCCGGGCGCAGGCCGTCCGGACCGCCGCGACCGGGCCGACCATCGGGCGCGACGGGTCGGTGCCGCAGGTGACCGCGGCCCGGACGCGCAGCCCGGGGGAGCCGTCGGGCACGACGGCGACGGCGGCCGCGCCGTCGCCCGAGGGGGCCGCCGAGAGCGCCGTGACGGAGCCGTCCGCGCCGAACGCACCGGGCAGCCGGTCGAGCACCCGCGGGTCGAGCCTCCGGGCGTGCTCGTCACGCCGGAGCCCGCCGACCGGCACGGTCTCGGCGGCGAAGCGACCGGCGGCGTGCGCCGTGCGGACGCGCTCGTGCGAGCGGACGGCCCAGGCGTGCTGGCGCTCGCGGGCGGTGCCGCGGGCGCGCGCGAGCCGGTCGGCGGCGTCGCCGAGGTCGGGGTCGGCCCAGGGTGGTGGTGCGAACGACGCGCGGCCGTAGGCCAGGGGGCCGTGCGACCGGCGGGGCGCGTGCGAGCCGCTCTCCACCCCGCCGGCGAGCACGGCGTCGGCCTGCCCGGAGTCGACGAGCGCGGCACCGACGGCGATCGCCGCCAGCCCGGAGGCGCACTGCCGGTCCACGGTGAGCCCCGGTGCCGTCAGGCCGGCGGCGAGCGCGGCCCGCCGGGCCACGTTGCCGCCGTGGCCGGCCGCGTTGCCGAGCACGACGTCGTCCACGGCGTCCACCCCGGCGTCGCGCGCCGTGGCGGTCAGGACGGCGGCGGCGAGCGCCGTCTCGTCGACGCCGCGGTGACCGCGGCCCGCCACCCCGATCCAGGTGCGGCGCGCGGCGACGACGACGCTCACCGCAGCACCCCGAGCTCGCCCACCCGGGCGGCCGGGTCGGTGCCGGCCACGGCGGCCCCGAGCGCGGCACGCGCCACCTTGCCGTCGGCGGTGCGCGGCAGCGCGTCGACCCGGTACCAGCGGCGTGGTCGCTGGGCGGGGGCGAGGGTGGCGCGGGCCACCCGTTCGAGATGCGCGCGCAGGCCGGGCCGGTCGTCGGCCTCGACCACGGCGACGACCACGGCACCGAGCCGGCGGTGCGGCGCCCCGGCCACGACGACGTCGCGCACGCCGGGCACGGGGCGCAGGGCCGCCTCGACGTCCTCGGGAACCACGGTGGCCCCCGCGGTCAGCACGGCCCCGTCGCCGCGTCCGCGCAGCACCAGCGGCCCGCTGCCGGAGCCCAGCGGGACGGCGCTCGTCGCGGGGGCCGGGCCCGCGCCGTCGGGCAGCTCGGCGAGGTCGCCGACGGTGGCCCACGCGCCGTCGCGGCGCAGCGGTCCGCGGGCACCCGCGAGGTAGCCCTGCGACACCCACGGCGAGCGCACCCACACCTCGCCCAGGCTGGTGCCGGGCTGGGGCCGCACGGCGACGTCCACCTCGGGGAACGGTCGCAGCCCGTCGCCGGTGTCGACGGCGACGAAGCTGAGCTCGACCGCGCCGTAGTAGGCGACCAGCTCCAGGCCGGACGCAGCGGCGCGCTCGCGCTGGACGGGGTCGAGGCCTGCACCACCGACGACGGCGGTCCGTAGCCGCGACGGCATCCCGGCGACCAGGGCGTCGAGCACGTCGTCCAGCCGGGAGGGCACCAGGTGGACCACGTCGCTCGCCGCGAGGGCCGCCGTCGTCGCGGTCGGTCCCGGCGCCAGGTGTGCGCACGCGCCCACGGCGAGCGCGTGCACCGCGGCGAAGCAGTGCAGCGAGCTGGCCAGCGGCCCGGTGACCAGCACCGTGTCGGTGGCCCGGGTGCCGGTCAGTCGGCTCACGTGGTCGAAGGACCGGGTCCAGGACCCGCGGTCGCGGACCACGGCGCGCGGGCGACCGGTGCTGCCGGAGGAGAACCCGGCCCACGCGGTGTCGGCGTCGTCGGGCGGCGGTCCGGCACCCCTGTCCGCGTCGCCGAGCCCGACCGTGCCGGGCGCGGCGCGCGGCAACGGCACGTGGACGACGACGGCGGGCGTCAGGGCGCGCAGCACCTCGGCGCGCTGGTGCACCGGCCAGGCGGGGTCGGCCACCAGGCCGGTGGCGCCGGCGAGGTCGACGGCGAGCAGACCGACGAGCGCGTCGAGCGGGTCGTGCAGCAGCAGCGCGACGAGGTCGCCGGGGCGGGTGCCGGTGGCCGTGAGGTGCTCGGCGCCGGCGCGCACGTCGGCGGCCAGCTCCGCGTACGTGCGGTCGCGTGTCGCATGGCGCAGCGCGGGCCGGTCCCGGCCCGGCCCGGCCGCGTGCCGCAGGACGTGGTGGGCGACGGGCACCCTCAGCCCTCCCGCGTGCGGTACCGCAGGGCGGCCGGGTAGGCGCGGGCCACGGCGACGGTGATGCCCGCGCACGCCAGCGCCTTGAGCAGGTCCCCGGGCAGGAACGCCAGGGACAGCCAGGCGGTCTGTGCCAGCGGGACGCCGGTCACGACCGCCTGCACCGGCAGGCCGAACGCGTACACGACGCCGACGCCCCCGACGAGCGCCGCGACGAGCACCCCGGCGAACGTGACCCGCCGGAGCCGCTGGACGAGCAGGCCCACGACGAACGCCCCGGCGGCGAAGCCGACGAGATAGCCGGCCGAAGGTCCCACGAAGGCACCCAGCCCGCCGCGGCCCCCGGCGAGCAGCGGCAGCCCTGCGGCAGCCAGGACCAGCAGGGTCAGCACCGCCAGGGCGCCGCGACGGGCGCCGAGCACGGTGCCCGCGAGCATCACCCCGAGGGTCTGCAACGTGATCGGCACGGCGTTGCCGAACAGGCTGAGCGAGCCCGGCAGCCCGAGCACGGCGACGAGGGCGGCGAACGTGGCCACCCGGGCGGCGTCGGCGGCGTCCAGGGCTCCGCGGCGCCCGCTGGCGGTGCTCGGTGCGGTCTCGGTGGCCTCGGTCATCGGTTCTCCTTCGCGCGGCGGTCGGGCGTGGTCGGGTACCACTCTGGTGGCCGGGCGTCCACGGGGCGCCGGGCAGCGTACCCACCCGCGTCGCGCCGTCGTGCACGAATCGCACAAGCGGTTGCCGGAAGCTCCAAACGAGGCACGCCGGGGCTGGCGGGTGCGGCTATGGCGGTGACGCGGTGGCGGGTGCCGGCGAGGCGCGACAGGATGCCCGCATGGACCAGACGTACGACGTGATCGTCATCGGCGCGGGCCCCGTCGGGGAGAACGCGGCCGGCCGGGCCGCCGCCACCGGGCTCTCGGTGGCCGTCGTGGAGGCGGAGCTCGTGGGCGGGGAGTGCTCGTACTGGGCCTGCATCCCGTCCAAGACGTTGCTGCACCCCGGCGCGGCACGCGCCGCGGCCCGTGCCACGCCCGGCGTGGCGGACCCGGGCCCGCTCGATGCCCGCGGCCGTGCTGGCCTGGCGCGACAAGGCGACCGGGGAGGGCGACGACACCGGCCAGGTGGAGTGGCTCGCATCGGCCGGCATCGCGCTGGTGCGCGGTCACGGCCGGCTGGTGGGGGAGCGGAAGGTCGAGGTCACACCGGCGCTCGGGTCCGTGGACGGCGGCGGCACCCACCTGCTGCACGCCCGGTGCGCCGTCGTGGTGGCCACCGGCAGCGCACCGGTGCTGCCTCCGGTCCCGGGGCTGGGCGCCGCGAACCCGTGGACGTCGCGCGAGGCCACGGCCGCCGAGGCGGTGCCGGAGTCGCTCGTGGTGCTCGGCGGTGGTGTGGTGGGCTGCGAGATGGCGACCGCCTACTCCGACCTGGGCGCCCGGGTCACCCTCCTGGCGCGCAGCGGCCTGCTGACCGGTGCCGAACCCTTCGCCGGTGAAGCCCTCGCCGACGCCCTGCGCGAGGCCGGGGTCGACGTCCGGCTCGGCAGCGAGGTGACGGAGGTCTCCCGCCCCGAGGTCGGCGGCCCGGTCACCGTGACCGTCGAGGACGGTCGGGGGACGCAGCAGGTGACGGCGGCGGAGCTGCTGGTGGCGACCGGGCGGCGGCCCCGCACGGGCGAGGTGGGCCTCGACAGCGTGGGGCTGGCGACGGACGCGCCGCTGCGCACCGACGACTCGATGGTGGTCCAGGGCGTGAGCCGGTCCGCCGGGGGCAACCCGTGGCTGTTCGCCTGCGGCGACGTCACCGGCCGAGCCCCGACCACCCACCAGGGCAAGTACGAGGCACGCGTCGCCGGCGACGTCGTCGCCGCCCTGTACGGCCCGGACGACAGCTCCTCACGGATGCCACCGCCGCACGCCCGAGCCTGGACGAGGTACGCGGCCAGCGCGGACCACGTCGCCCGGACCCAGGTGGTCTTCACCCGCCCGCAGGTGGCGTCGGTGGGTCCCACGGAGACCGAGGCGCGCGACGCCGGCCTGCCGGTGCGCGCCGTCGCCTACGACCTGTCCGCCGTCGCCGGTGCGAGCGTCACGTCGCCCGACTACGCGGGCCGGGCGCAGATCCTCGTGGACACCGAGCGCGAGGTGATCGTCGGCGCCACGTTCGTGGGGCCCGACGCGAGCGAGATGCTGCACGCGGCCACGATCGCCGTCGTCGGCGAGGTGCCGCTCGGCCGACTCTGGCACGCGGTGCCCGCGTTCCCCACCGTCTCGGAGGTGTGGCTGCGGTTCGCGGAGGAGTACGGGCTGTGAGGCCCAGCGGTTAGGCTCTGGGCCGTGACCACGACGCCGAAGCGAGTCGGACTCGCCACCTGCTCCGTCCTGCCCGACCTCGACGCCGACGACCGCCCGCTCGTCCCCGCTCTCGCCGGCCGCGGCGTCACGGCCGAGCCGGTCGTGTGGGACGACCCCGACGTCGACTGGGCGGAGTACGACCTCGTCGTCGTGCGCTCCACGTACGACTACTCGCCCCGGCGCGACCAGTTCGTCGAGTGGGCGCGCTCCGTGCCGCGGCTGGCCAACAGCGCCGACGTCATCTCGTGGAACACCGACAAGACCTACCTGCAGGCGCTCGACGCCGCCGGGGTGCCCGTCATCCCCACGATCTGGCTCGACCCCGAGCGCCACCTGTCGAAGCGCGCGATCCACACCCGCATGCCCGCCTTCGGCGACTTCGTGGTCAAGCCGGTCGTCTCGGCGGGCGCCAAGGACACGGGGCGCTACCAGCCCGTCAGCTCGGCGTCGCGGGCGCTCGCGATCCAGCACGCCAAGTCCCTGCTCGACGACGGCCGGGCCGTGATGATCCAGCCGTACGTGACCAGCGTGGACACCCAGGGCGAGACCTGCCTGATCTTCGTCGACGGCGAGGTGCGCCACTCCGTGCGCAAGAACGCCCTGCTGACCGGGCCCAGCCGTCCCACGCAAGGGCTCTACGCCCGCGAGAAGATGCGGCCGGTCGACGCCACCGACGCGGAGATCGACGTAGCGCGTCGGGCGCTCGCCGTCGCGCACGAGAAGCTCGGGGTGGAGCAGCCGTTCCTCTACGCGCGCGTGGACCTGGTCGGCCGCGAGGACTCGCCGGCCGTCATCGAGCTCGAGCTGACGGAGCCGTCGCTGTGGCTCAAGCACGACGGCGGGGCCGGGACCGCGGAGGCGCTCGCGGACGCGATCGTCGCCCGTCTGGGCTGAGCCCGCGGTCCCGGGCGGCTCAGCCCAGGTCGTTCTCCGCGAGCCAGTCGGCAGCGATGTCCTCGCTGGAGCGTCGCTCCTCGGTGGACTGGACGTTGAGGTCGACCAGGCCCTCGGGGGTGAGGGCGGCGCTGACCGGGTCGATGGCGGCGGCGACCTCGTCGGCCACCTCGGCGCTGACCAGGGGGACCACGTTCGAGGCGAGGAACAGGCCCTCGGGGTCCTCGAGGGTGACCAGGCCCTCGGTCTGGATGCGCGGGTCGGCACTGAAGACGTTCGCCACGTTGACGGTGCCGGCCACGAGGTCCTGGACCGTCGTGTCGCCGGTGGCCTCGAACGACACGTCGACCCCGTAGACGTCCGCGAGCCCCTGCGGACCGTAGGGCCGCTCCTCGAGCTCGGCGGGGCCGCCGACCACGATCTCCTCCTCGGCGTCGGCGAGGTCACCGATGGTGGTCAGGCCGTTGGCCTCGGCGAAGTCGGCCGTGACGTTGTAGGAGTCCTGGTCGGTGGCAGCCGACTGGTCGAGGACGGCCAGACCTTCCGGCAGGGCGTCCTGGAGCGCCGCGTAGACGTCGTCGGTCGACGTCGCGGTGGTCTCCGGGTCGAAGAACTGCAGCAGGTTGCCCGTGTACTCGGGGAAGACCTGCACCTCGCCGTTCTCGAGCGCCGGCATGTAGGCGTCGCGCTGACCGATGGAGAAGTTCCGCTCGACGGTGAAGCCGTCGGCCTCGAGGGCCTGGGCGTAGATCTCCGCGATGATCTCGTTGGAGTAGTACGCCTGGGAGCCGACGACGATCGTGCCGGCGGCCGCGGTCTCCTCGCCGTCACCGGTGTCCTGCTCCAACGGGTCGGAGCCGCCGCCGCAGGCCGTCAGGGTGAGGAGCGCGGCCGCCGCTCCGGCGACGAGGGTGATGGTTCGTCGGGTGCTGCGCATGGTCTGCCTTTCGTGGGCGTTCGTGGGTGTTCGATGGACGGGGTTCAGGTGTCGCGGGCGCGTCCGGCGGAGACCCCCGCCGGCACGACGAGCCGCTCGAGGACGGCGAACAGGGCGTCGAGCACCACGGCGAGCACCACGATGACGAGCGCCGCCCCGAGTATCTGCGCGAAGTCGCGGATCTGGATGCCCTGGACGATGTAGAAGCCGAGACCCCAGCTGCCGACGTAGCCGGCGAGCGTCACGGTGGCCACCACCTGCAGCGTCGCGGACCGCAGCCCGCCGATGAGCAGCGGCAGCCCGAGCGGGACCTCGACCTTGCGCAGCACCTGCGTCGGGGTCATCCCCACCGACCGGGCGCCGTCGACCACCCGCCGGTCGACCGCCTCGACCCCCGAGTAGGCGCCCGCGAGGACGGGCGGGATCGCCAGCAGCACGAACGCCGTCGTGGATGCGCCGACCTTGTGCGTCACTCCCAGCACCAGGACCAGGAGCAGGACGAGCCCGAACGACGGCACCGCCCGTGCGGCGCCGGACAGCGCCACCGCGACCTCGCGGCCCCGGCCGGTGTGCCCGATCAGCCACCCGGCCGGCACCGCGACCATCGCGGCGAGCAGCACGGAGACGGCCGTGAAGGCGACGTGCGTCCAGACGGCCTCGGAGAGCGGCAGGGAGCCGGTCTGCCGGTCGGGGGAGAAGATCCAGGCGATCGCGTCGGCGAAGAGGTCCATCACGCCCCCTTCCGGTTCCAGGGCATGAGCAGCCTGCCCACCAGGACCAGCAGGGCGTCGATCAGGAGGGCGATGACGACGACGGCCACCACGCCCGCGAGGATCTCGGGGACGATCTGGCGCTGGTAGCCGTTCGTGAACAGGTAGCCCAGGTTGTCGATGCCGATGAGGATCCCGACGGTCGCCAGCGAGATGGTGGACACCGCGGTGACGCGCAACCCGGCCAGGACGACGGGCCCCGCCAGGGGGAGGTCGACCTGCCAGAACCGTCGCCAGCTCCCGTAGCCGACGGCGACGGCGGCCTGCCGGACCGACGGCTCGACCGAGGCGAGCGCGTCCGCGACGAACCGGGTCATGATCGCCACGGCGTAGATCGTCAGCGCCACCACGAGGTTGACCTCGCTGAGGAAGCTGATGCCCAGCACCGGGGGCAGCAGGGCGAACAGCGCGAGCGACGGGATCGTGTAGAGCAGCCCGACGAGGGTCAGCACGAGCCCGCGGGTGAGCCGGAACCGGAACGCGAGCCAGCCTGCCGGGACGGACACGAGGAACCCGAGCAGGATGGGCAGCGCGCTCTGGCGCAGGTGCTCGACGGTGAGGCGGCCGATCAGGTCGAGGTTGTCCAGGACCCAGGTCATGCGCCGCCCTCGACGAGGACTCCCTGCGTCCGGCCGGCGGCATCGACGAGCACGGTGCCGCGACCGGTCTGCTTGGTGTGCAGGGCGCGGGCGCCGCGCTCGGCACCGATGAAGCTCGCCACGAACTCGTCGGCGGGATTCTCGATGATCTCGCTCGGGGACCCGATCTGTGCGACCTGGGCACACTTCTCGAGGATCACGACCTGGTCGCCCAGCAGGAACGCCTCGTCGACGTCGTGCGTGACGAACACGACGGTCTTGTTCAGCTCCTGCTGCAGACGGAGCGTCTCGGTCTGCAGCTCGGCGCGGACGATGGGGTCGACGGCGCCGAACGGCTCGTCCATGAGCAGGATGTTCGGGTCGGCGGCCAGGGCGCGCGCCACGCCGACGCGCTGCTGCTGACCGCCGGAGAGCTGGCCGGGGTACCGCTCGGCGATCGCCCGGTCCAGGCCCACCGTGTCGAGCAGCTCGAGCGCACGGTCGCGCGCGGTGCGTCGCGACGTGCCCTCGAGCCGCAGCACGGTCGTGACGTTGTCGACCACCCTGTGGTGGGGGAGCAGCCCGCCGTTCTGCAGCACGTACCCGATGCTGCGCCGCAGCTTCACGGCGTCCCGGTCCTGGATCGGCTCGCCGTCGATCTCGATGACCCCGGACGTCGGGTCGACCATCCGGTTGATCATCCGCAGCAGGGTCGTCTTGCCGCAGCCCGACGATCCCACCAGGACCGTCGTCTTGTGCGGCGGGATGACCAGGTCGAAGTCCGCGACGGCATGGGTGCCGTCCGGGTACGTCTTGGTCACCGAGCGGAACTCGATCATGGGCAGTGCCTCCGGAGGGCGGGGGTTCCGACGTCCTACCCGACCACAATCCTGCACGCGGCGCGAGAGAACCCGCCGGTCGCGCGGCGATCTCGCGGCCCGGCCGCGAACCCCTGCAGGCAGATCAGCTCGTGAGCATCTGGCGGAGCACGTAGGGCAGGATCCCTCCGTGGCGGTAGTACGCCGCTTCGGCGGGGGTGTCGATCCTCACCCGCGCCGTCAGCTCGCGGACCTGATCGTCCGCCTCGACGCGGACGGTGACCTCACCGGGCAGCTCCTCAGCACCCTCCAGCCCGATGATGGAGTAGGTCTCCTCCCCGGTCAGGCCGAGATCCTCGGCCGACTCCCCGTGCGTGAGCTGCAGCGGCAGGACCCCCATGCCGATGAGGTTCGATCGGTGGATCCGTTCGAAGGAGGTGGCCAGCACGGCCTTGACGCCGAGCAGCATGGTGCCCTTGGCGGCCCAGTCCCGCGACGAACCCGACCCGTAGTCCGCGCCGGCCACCACGATCAGCGGGACGTCGTCCTCGGCGTACGACTGGGCGGCGTCGAAGATGCTCTCGGGTTCGCCGTCGGGCAGGCGGCGCGTGTACCCGCCCTCGACGCCGGGGACGAGCTTGTTGCGCAGCCGCACGTTGGCGAAGGTCCCGCGGATCATCACGTCGTGGTTGCCGCGGCGCGAGCCGTAGGAGTTGAAGTCCTTCGCCTCCACCCCGTGCCCGGTGAGGTACTTCCCGGCCGGGGAGTCTGCCCGGATCGCCCCGGCCGGGGAGATGTGGTCGGTGGTGACCGAGTCCCCCAGGTGGGCCAGCACCCGGGCGCCGATGATGTCGCGCACCGGCTCTGCCTCGGTGGGCATCGAGTCGAAGTAGGGCGGGCGGCGCACGTAGGTCGAGGCGGCGTCCCAGTCGAAGGTCTGGGACTGCGTCAGGGTCATGCCCCGCCAGTTCTCGTCCCCCGTCAGGACGTCGGCGTAGCCGTCGGTGAACATGCGCGCCTCGACGTTGGCGTCGATCGCAGCCTTGATCTCGGCGCTGGTGGGCCAGACGTCCTTGAGGAAGACGTCGTCGCCCTGCTCGTCCTGGCCGAGCGGCTCGCGCAGCAGGTCGACGTGCATCGACCCCGCCAGGGCATAGGCGATGACCAGCGGCGGTGAGGTCAGGAAGTTCATCTTCGTCTCGGCGTGGATACGGCCCTCGAAGTTCCGGTTCCCGGACAGCACCGAGGCCACCGTGAGGTCGTGACCGGTGACGGCCTGGCTGACCTCGGGGATCAGCGGACCGGAGTTGCCGATGCACGTGGTGCAGCCGTAGCCCACGAGGTGGAAGCCGAGCTGTTCGAGGTACGGGGTGAGTCCGGCGCGCTCGTAGTAGTCGGTCACGACCCGCGACCCGGGAGCCAGGCTCGTCTTGACCCACGGCTTGGAGCGCAGCCCCCTCTCCACGGCGTTCTTCGCCAGCAGACCGGCGCCGAGCATCACCGACGGGTTGGAGGTGTTGGTGCAGGAGGTGATGGCCGCGATGACCACGTCACCGTGGTCGATCTGCGCCGGGGTGCCGTCGAGGTCGATCTGCGTCGGGTCCGAGGGCCAACCGTCGACCTGGCCGTAGCCGCCCGTCCGGGGCGGCGCGTCGCGGTCGACCCCGGTGCCGACCGTGTAGGGGTCGCTGGCCGGGAAGGAGTCCGCCGACCCGTCGTCCACCCCGCCCCGGACCGCCTCGGCGTGCGTCTGCCCGGCCAGCAGCCCACGCACAGCGCGCTGGGCGGCCCGCAGAGGGATGCGGTCCTGCGGGCGCGTCGGCCCGGCGAGGGACGGCTCGACGGTCGACAGGTCCAGCTCGACGACCTGGCTGTAGTCCGGGACGTGGTCCGGGTCGTGCCACAGGGCCTGCTCCTTGGCGTACGCCTCCACCAGCTCGACCTGGTGGGTCGAGCGGCCGGTCAGGCGCAGGTAGTCCAGCGTCTCGGCGTCGACGGGGAAGATGGTCGCGGTCGAGCCGTACTCCGGGCTCATGTTGCCCAGGGTCGCGCGGGTGGCCAACGGCACGTTGGCGACACCAGGGCCGAAGAAGTCCACGAACTTGCCCACCACGCCGGTCCGGCGCAGCAGCTCGGCCACGGTCAGGACCAGGTCGGTGGCCGTCGTGCCCTCGGTCAGCTCACCAGTGAGCTTCAGCCCCACCACCTGCGGGATGAGCATGCTCATCGGCTGGCCCAGCATCGCTGCCTCGGCCTCGATGCCGCCGACCCCCCACCCCAGCACACCGAGCCCGTTGATCATCGGGGTGTGGGAGTCGGTACCCACGACCGTGTCGGGGTAGGCCACCGGGCGCTGCGCACCCTCCTTGGTGAAGACCACCCGTGCCAGGTACTCCAGGTTGACCTGGTGACAGATCCCGGTGTCGGGCGGGACGACCCGGAAGTCGTCGAAGGCCTGCTGGCCCCAGCGCAGCAGCTCGTAGCGTTCGTGGTTGCGTTCGAACTCCAGGTCCGCATTGACCCGGAAGGCGTCGACGCGGCCGAACACGTCGGCGATCACCGAGTGGTCGATGACCAGGTCGGTGGGGATGAGCGGGTTGATCTTCGCCGGGTCCCCGCCCACCGCCGTCATGGCGTCACGCATCGCGACCAGGTCGACCACGCACGGCACACCCGTGAAGTCCTGCATGAGCACCCGCGCGGGGGTGAACTGGATCTCCGTGCTGGTCTCCGCCGTCGCGGCAGGGTCCCAGGCCGCGAGCGCACGGACGTGCTCGGCGGTGACCACCCGCCCGTCCTCGTTGCGCAGCAGGTTCTCCAGGAGGACCTTCAGGCTGTACGGCAGCCGGGCCGAGCCCTCGACCCGGTCCAGCCGGAAGATGTCGTAGGTGGCCTCGCCCACGGTGAGCTGGTCGAGGGATCCGAAGCTGTTGGTGCTCATGTCGATACTCCGTCCTCACGACAGCGACGTGCCCGTCTCGTGCACGCTACAGGTTTCCTCCCGGCTCGCAGTGGGCGCGGGCGGGGGCCGGTCACCCGGAACGAGAACGAGGCCCGGATCTCGTCCAGGAGTGCATCCTGGACGAGATCCGGGCCTCGTTCGGTGGGGTGGCTAACCGGGCTTGAACCGGCGACCTCCTGGACCACAACCAGGCGCTCTACCGACTGAGCTATAGCCACCATGGCTTCGACAGACGAATGACAACGAGTGCCTCAGCCGTCGAAAAGTGTACATGCTCCGTGGGGCGATCAGGACATCGCGGGCCGGGTCGTGACCGAGGTCTCCTTGATGCGCTCGGCCACCGCCCGAGCTGACTTCGTGTCGGGACCGGGCTGCGGGACGAGCAGCGCCTCGCGGTAGTACCGCAGCTCGTCGATCGACTCCAGGATGTCGGCGAGCGCGCGGTGCCCGCCGTTCTTCTGCGGCGAGGCGAAGTACACCCGCGGGTACCAGCGCCGCGCCAGCTCCTTGATCGAGGAGACGTCGACGATCCGGTAGTGCAGGTGACCGACCAGCTCGGCCATGTCCCGCTCCAGGAACATCTTGTCCGTGCCCACCGAATTGCCCGCCAGGGGAGCCTTGCCGGGCTCGGGGACGTACTCACGGACGTAGGCCAGCACCTGCGCCTCGGCGTCGGCCAGGGTGGTGCCGCCGTCGAGCTCGGTGAGCAGCCCGGAGGTCGTGTGCATCTGGCGCACGAAGTCGTTCATCTGGTCGAGCGCCTCGGCCGGCGGTCGGACGACGACGTCGACCCCCTCGCCCAGGACGTTCAGCTCGGAGTCGGTGACGACGGCGGCCACCTCGACGAGCGCGTCGGCGCGCAGGTCGAGGCCGGTCATCTCGCAGTCGATCCACACGATGCGGTCGTTCGGGTTGCTCGGGCTCACGGGAGCCAGCCTACGTTCTGCCGCCGACGGCGGTTGCCAGGCGTCCCGGTGCCGACGCAGAGAGCCCCGGCGGTCTCGACGCGGTGGTCGTGACGGCCGGGGCTCCCGGTGTCGTGCTGTCGTGCAGTCATGCGACTCGCCATCCTCGGGCGTTCCCGGGGACGGTGAGCTGGAGCCTCGGGCGCCGGCGAAGCCGTAGCCGGAAGCGACGGCGACGCCGCTGGCCCCGGGAGGACGGAGCGCCGTCCCGGGCGTCCCGCTGGCGGCGCTCACGCCGGGCACGCTCGGCCTCGGCGAGGCGTTCGTGGTGGATGGCACGCGCGACGGCGTGCGCTTCGATCGGGTGCATCGTTCGTTCCTTCGTGACGTGGGTTCGTCGGTCCGGGCCAGGGACCACCCGACCGTCCGGCACCTGACCGGACGGGCGTCACCGCGGTGTGCTCCGAGCATGCCTCGGCAGCGGGGGGAGATGCACGATCTTTTCGCTGGCAGCGTCGACCGGTCCGGTTCGCCTATCGTGTGGCGGTGACGATGTCGAAGCGGTCGCCCGTCGCCGCGTTGCGCACCGCGCAGTTCCGGACGCTGACCGCCGGCTGGGCGCTGACCAACTTCGCGGACTCGGTGCTCGTGCTGATCCTTGCGGTCTGGGTCACCGACCTCACGGGCAGCGCGGCCCTCGGCGGTGTCACGTTCGCAGCGCTCGGCGTTCCGGCGCTCGCGGCACCCTTCCTCGGCCGGCTCGCCGACCGCGTGTCGCGCCGTCGGATGCTGGTGTGGACGTACGCGGCCGGGGCACTGGTGCTCGTCCCGCTGCTGGCGGTCTCGCGCGCCGAGCACGTCTGGATGGTGTACCTGGTGACCGTGCTCTACGCGACGATCGCCTACGTGACGGCTGCGTGCCAGTCCGGCCTGCTCAAGGACCTGCTGCCCGACGAGGCCCTGGGCCACGCCAACGGCCGGCTGGCGGCCATCGACCAGGTGTTCCGGATCGCGATGCCTGTGCTCGGTGCGGCCGTGTACGCCTGGATCGGCCCGGTTCCGCTGGTGGTGGCGGCGATGATGGCCTTCGTCGGGTCGGCCGCCGTGTTCGCCGTCGTGCGCATCACCGAGTCGCAGCCGCACGGCGTGGTGCCGACCGGGTTCTGGGCCGAGGCCACCGAGGGGTTCCGCTACCTGGTCTCGACGCCGCCCCTCGGCCGCATGACCACGGCGATCCTCTGGGCGATGGCGGCCGTCGGCCTCGTCAACGCGGTCGCCTTCGCGATCCTGGAGCACCTGGGCCTCGAAGCGGCTCTGCTGGGCCCGCTGACGACGCTGCAGGGCGTCGCCGGGCTGGCGGCAGGGCTCGTCGTCGGCAGGCTCATGGTGCGGTTCGGGCGGCCGCGGGTCTTCTCGCTCGGGCTGGTGGGCCTGGCGCTCGGGCTCGTGCCGCTCGCCGGCTCGTGGGTGCTGCCCGCCGTGCTCGGCATGGGCGTCGTCGGCTTCACCGCCACCAGCGCCGTGGTCGCCTACGTCACCGAGCGGCAGGTGCTCACGCCGACCCGTATGCAGGGTCGCGTCGGTGCTGCGAGCCACGTGGTGCTCAACCTGCCCGGAGTGCTCGTGACGCTGGCCGGGGCGACCGCGCTCGCGGTCGTCGACCACCGGGTGCTGGTGGCTGTGAACGTGGCCGTGTGCCTGGTCTGCGGGTTGCTCGCGCTGCGGGTGCGGGCGCCGGCCCTGCTCGAGGATTGACTACCATGGGCCCGCGCCTCCGTAGCTCAATGGATAGAGCAACGGCCTTCTAATCCGTAGGTTGCAGGTTCGAGTCCTGCCGGGGGCACTCCGACACGGCGAGCACAGCGACGTGGGTGAGTCACCCGCAGCCGACGTCACGAGGTGCGACGGCGGCCCTCCATCCCTATATGGACATCGGGACGGACCGGAGCGGCGGCACGGCAGTGCTCGCTGTCCTGGCCGGTCCCGAGATGCTGTGCTCCGAGCACGCGGACGTCGTGAAGGCCTGAGAAGCGTCGCTGCACGAGGTCCGGGCACAGAACCGCGGTCCCCTCGCGGAGGCGATGCGGACCGTTCGACCTGACGCTTCGTCGCTGAGGCCCAGGAGGCAACCCGACATGGCTGTCGCTCAGATCAAGAGCTCGCACGGTCGAGCCCTGACGTCGAACCCCGGCTTCGTGCTCCGCACGGACGCCGCCGCCGCGTGGGACCGCGCGGTCGAGAAGTTCGGCAAGAACGTGCTCATCACGGGCGCATGGCGCTCGTACGAGACACAGGTCAAGCTGTTCAAGGAGCGGTACCGGGCCGGGGCGCGCTCCCCGTACGGGGACTACCGCTACTGGAACGGCACGCGGTACGGGCGGGTCAAGGGTGCGGCCGCCGCCGTGCCGGGCACCTCGAACCACGGCGGCGGGGTCGCGGTGGACGTCAAGACGGCGCGGTCGGCGGGTGACCCGGGCCGCGCCCGCGCCGTCGTGTTCACCTCGTGGGAGGACCGTGACCGCCAGCGGTTCCTCAAGGTCGCCGCCGGGTGCGGGTGGGGCGACGACGAGGGCCGCCGCGTCAAGGAGCTGTGGCACCTGACGTACTACCCGGACCGGGACAAGGCCCGGGGCTCCGGTACCGGGGGCGGCACGAGGCGCAAGCCGCACCGGATCGGCACGATCCGACAGGGCTCCACCGGCTGGCGCGTCGGGCTCCTCCAGCACCGCCTCCGTGGCGTCGGCGCGTACCGGGGGAAGGTCGACAAGAAGTTCGGCCCGAAGACCGCGGACGGCGTGCGGACGTTCCAGCGCAAGCGGCGCCAGCTCACGGTGGACGGCGTCGTCGGGCCGCAGACCTGGTACCACCTCGGCCGCGGGGCCAAGCGGGGGCGCAGTGGCCGCTGGCGCAACGAGATCGCTCAACGCGTCGTCGGGCTCCAGGGCGAGAAGGTGGACGGCGTCATCGGGGCGCAGACGGTCGAGCGCATCCGCGAGGTGCAGCGCTGGCTCGGCATCCCCGACGACGGCGTCTACGGCAAGGCGACGGCTCGTGCGCTCGTGAGGAAGGGCTGAGGCGGCGCCCGGGGTGCTGCGGCGGGGGTACGGTCGGAGCGACCGCGCAACGCCTCCGGACTGCCGAAGAGAGGACCGCCATGGCGAGCTCCGAGCTCAAGCTCCAGGTCGACCTGCCCAGCGAGCACGAGACGGGGGTGCCGGCGGACTTCGCGTCCGTGTGGCACACGTCCACGTCGTTCGTCCTCGACTTCGTGGCCGCGAAGTCGCCGGCCAAGCCGGCGGTCGACCAGTCGACCGGCGCCCAGACCGGTGGCCGGGTGATGCCGGCGCGGGTCGTGTCGCGGGTGCGGATCCCGCCGCAGCAGGTCTTCGAGCTCGCCCGGGCGCTCACCCAGCAGCTCGACGCCTGGGAGCGCGAGACCGGCCGCAAGGCGGACGGCTCCGGGCCGAAGGCCTGACGGGAGCGGCGCCGTCGTCCCCGCGGACGGAGAAGTCGTGGTGCCCACGGCGCGCGCGTTTGGCACCGACCGCCGGGCACGCCAGGATGAGCCCGTGACTTCCTCCACGCGCGCCTCCCGCTTCCGCGGCGGGCGGCCGGACGCGGCTGCGGCCGAGGAGCTCGGCCTCACCGTCCACGACGTCGCCCGCGACCTGCGCCGCGACGTCGCCGACGTGCGCCTCCCCCTGCCGGTCGACGGCGCGGACGAGGCCGGCGCGTCGCGCGACCGGCTGCTCGCCCAGCTCGACGAGCACCTGCTGCCGCGCCTCGCCGAGCTGAGCTCGCCCGCCGTCGTGGTCGTGGCCGGCTCGACCGGGGCCGGCAAGTCCACCCTGTACAACTCCCTGCTCGGCGAGGAGGTCTCCGAGGCCGGGGTGCTGCGGCCCACCACCCGCGAGCCCGTCCTCGCCTTCAACCCTGCCGACGCGGACGTGATCGCCGAAGGGCCGGTCACCGAGCTGTCCCGCGTGATCCACCACGAGGGCGTACCGCGCGGCACCGCGCTGCTGGACGCACCCGACCTCGACTCGTTCGTGCAGGAGAACCGTTCGATCGCCCAGCAGCTCCTCGAGGGCGCGGACCTGTGGCTCTTCGTCACCACGGCGTCCCGGTACGGCGACGCGCTGCCCTGGCAGGCGCTCGCGCGGGCCACCGAGCGCGGCGCCTCGGTGGCGATGGTCCTCAACCGCGTCCCGCAGGCCGACCTGACGACGATCCGCGGCGACCTGATGGCGCGGCTGCGCTCCCACGGCATGACGGACACGCCGCTCTTCGTGGTGCCGGACGTCGGCCCGCACGAGGGGCTGCTCGACGAGTCGGTGGTCCGCCAGATCAAACGCTGGCTCAACATGCTGGCCGGGCCGGACCGGTCCCGCGCCGTCGTGGTGCGCACCCTCAAGGGGTCGCTCGCTGCGCTGCCCGGCTGGGTCACCTCGCTGGCCGACGCGATCGAGGCGCAGGCCGCGGCCGCCACCACCCTGCGCCGCCTCGTGGACGGCGAGCTGGCCGCCGCGGAGAAGCTCGCGCGGGACGCGGTCGGGGCGGGCGTCGTCGCCGGGGCGTCGGTCGAGGCGCGGTGGCGCGAGCTCTCCGGAACCGCCGGAGTCGACCGCGTCAAGGTCCGCGGGCACCGCGCCCGCAGCTCGCGCCGAGCCGGGCGCACCCGCTCGGAGGCGCTCGAGGTGCTGCGCGACGACGTCGAGGCCGCCGCCCGGCGGACGCTGACGGCGTCGGGCGCGAGGGTCGAGGAACGCCTGCGCGCGCTGCTCGACGGGTCGGCGGCTCCCGCCGGCGGTCCGTACGCGCTGCCGGACCCCGAGGAACGCACCGCGGCGCGCGGCGAGGCCGCGGGCACGACGGTCGCGGAGTGGGCCGCAGGCGCGGACGAACAGGTCGGCGCCCTGCTCGGCCCCGACGCCGCCGCCGCCGTGCGGGCTGCTGCGAGAGCGTTCGGCGAGCGAGGTCTGGCGACGCTGCTCCTCGCCGCGGCGGCGGGCAGCGACGACGCCAGGCGACTGCTCGACCGGGTCGTGGCGGACGTCGCCTCGGAACCGGTCGCCGCGCTGCGCGAGGACCTCGCCGACCGCGCCGCCGTCGTCGTCGACGCCGAGATCGACGCGGTGCGTGCCCGACTCGACTCACCCGACCTGGTGGACGACGCAGCCACCGCGCTGCGCCTGCGGCTCGCCGAGCTGAGGAGGCTCACATGACGACGACCTCGCACGACGCGACGCTGCGCGCACGCACCGAGGACCTCGCCGAGGCGCTCTCGCTCGCCGGGCCCCGCCTCGACCGCGCGACGGGCCAGCGGGTGGAGACGGCCGTGGAGGGCGTGCGCCGGCGGCTCGAGCTCGGCGTCGACCACACGGTGGTGGCCTTCGCCGGCGGCACCGGGTCCGGCAAGTCGAGCCTGTTCAACAAGATCTCGCGCCTGTCGTTCGCGGACGTGGGGGTCAAGCGGCCGACGACGGCGCGCGTCACCGCCTGCTCCTGGTCCGAGGGCGCTGAACCGCTCCTGGACTGGATCGGCGTCGACCGGGAACGGCGGATCACGCACAGCGAGGACCTCGAGGGCGACGGAGCCGCCGGGCTGGCCGGGCTCGTGCTGCTCGACCTGCCCGACCACGACTCGGTCGAGCCGGCGCACCGCGAGGTCGTGGACCGCGTGCTGCCCCTGGTCGACCTGCTCGTGTGGGTGGTGGACCCGCAGAAGTACGCGGACGACGCCCTGCACACGGGGTACCTGAGCGCGCAGGTGGGCTCGGAGTCGTCGATGGTGCTGGTGCTCAACCAGGTCGACACGGTGCCCGACTCCCAGCGGGAGAACCTCGTCGAGGACCTCGGCCGGCTGCTGGCCGACGACGGCCTGACCGGCGTGCACGTGCAGCCGGCATCGGCCAGGACGGGTGAGGGGATCGGGCACGTGCGCGAGATCCTCGAGGAGGCGTGCGCACGGCGATCCGTCGCCGCCGGGCGCGCAGCCGCCGAGCTGGACTCCGCGGCAGCGGCCCTGCTGTCCCAGATCCCGGCGGACGTCCCCTGGCAGCTCGACGCCGCGGTGGACCGCGAGCTCGAGCCCGTGGTGGGTGCCACCGGGCTGGACGCCGTCGCGAGCCAGGTCGGTGCGGCCGTGCGCAACGGCTACGGCATGCCCGAGATCCCTGCTGCGGACCGGGACACGATCGCGCTCTCCCGGGCGCGGTGGCTGACCCGCGCGGGGGCGGCGCTGCGGCCCGGGTGGCAGCGCTCGCTCGCGGAGTCCGTCGCCGGTGCGGACCGGCTGCGGGCCGTGGTGACCGAGGCGCTGCGCAGCGTGGACCTGGACGTCCGCGGCCCTGCGTGGTCGCGTCCGGTGCGCCGCACGGCCTGGGCCTGCGCGGTGCTCGGGGTGCTGCTGGTGATCGCCGGCGTGCTCGCGCTCACCGGCGTGCTGGCCGTGCCGGGGCCGTGGGACCAGGTGCTGGTGGGCGTCGGTGCGGGCCTCCTCGTCGTCGCCGTCGTGCTGGCGGTGGTGCGGGCCGTGGTGCGCCGCCGGCTCGCCGCCCGGCGGCGGGCGGAGGTGGCCCGACAGGGTCGCGAGGCGGTCCGCGACGTGCTGGTGCGCCACCTGGGCGAGCCCACCCAGCGGGTGCTGGTGGACCACCGTCGGGTGCGCGAGCTCGCCCGTTCGGCGCGCGACCTGCCGTCGTCCCGACCGCTGACCGGGGCGCTGAGGCTGCCCACAGCCGGGGCGCCGTCCACAGGATCGCCGGAGAAGGACGACAAGGCCGCCACGTCCGCCTGAGCCTGGGTGCACGGCCGGCACGGTGCCGGCCGCAGATCTCAGGAGGACGTATGAGCGAGGCCACGGTGACCGTGACGGGCTACGTCGGGACGACCCCGGCACTGCACCTGTCCCAGAACCAGGTCGCATGGACCAGCTTCCGCGTGGGCAGCACGCGCCGGGTGCGCGACGCCGTCACGGGGGAGTGGCGCGACGGCAGGACCACCTGGTTCACGGTCAAGGCGTTCCGCGGTGCGGCGCGCACCGTCTGCGAGTCCCTGGTGCAGGGGCAGCCGGTGGTCCTGACCGGGCGGCTCTCCGCCGAGGAGTGGACCGACCGCGACGGCCGCGACCGCGTCAACCTGGTGGTGGACGCCGACGCGATCGGGCCGGACTCCACCCGGGGCATGACGCGGTTCAGCAAGGTGATCCACGAGTCCGGCCCCGCGCCCCAGGACCGCACCGGCCAGGTGGAGGCATCCCCGTGGGAGACGGCGGCGCCGGACGACGCGAGGTCGTTGACCGGGGAGGACGACCTGGCGGCGGACGACGCGGACGCGGCGGGTGGCGACGTCGTCGACGACCTGACGGGCGAGGCGGAGCCGGTCGCCGGTTGAGGGGCGGTGTCGCGTAGGCTGGGGGACCGGCTGCACGCCGGTCCTCCGCCGTGCCCGCCGGTAACCCTCAGACAGCGCGATCGAACGGTGGAAACGAGCCAGTGGCTGAGTTCATCTACTCCATGTACAAGGCGCGCAAGGCGCACGGCGACAAGGTCATCCTCGATGACGTCACGCTGAACTTCCTGCCCGGCGCCAAGATCGGCGTCGTCGGCCCGAACGGTGCCGGGAAGTCGACGATCCTCAAGATCATGGCCGGCATCGACCAGCCGTCCAACGGTGACGCTCGGCTCTCGCCCGGCTACACCGTCGGCATCCTCCAGCAGGAGCCGCCGCTGAACGAGGAGAAGACGGTCCTCGGCAACGTCGAGGAGGCCGTCGGGCCGATCAAGGCGAAGGTCGACCGCTTCAACGAGATCTCCGCGCTGATGGCCGAGCCCGACGCGGACTTCGACGCGCTCATGGCGGAGATGGGCGAGCTGCAGGAGGCCATCGACGCCGCCGACGCGTGGGACCTCGACAGCCAGCTCGAGCAGGCGATGGACGCGCTGCGCTGCCCGCCGCCGGACGCCGACGTCACCGTGCTCTCAGGTGGTGAGCGCCGTCGTGTCGCGCTGTGCAAGCTGCTGCTGGAGAAGCCCGACCTGCTCCTGCTCGACGAGCCCACGAACCACCTCGACGCCGAGTCTGTGCTGTGGCTCGAGCAGCACCTGGCCACCTACCCCGGCGCCGTGCTCGCCGTGACGCACGACCGCTACTTCCTGGACCACGTCGCCCAGTGGATCTGCGAGGTCGACCGTGGCCGTCTGTACCCGTACGAGGGCAACTACTCCACCTACCTGGAGAAGAAGCAGGCTCGGCTCGAGGTCCAGGGCAAGAAGGACCAGAAGCTCGCCAAGCGCCTCAAGGACGAGCTCGAGTGGGTGCGCCAGAGCGCCAAGGGCCGCCAGACCAAGTCGAAGGCGCGACTGGCCCGCTACGAGGAGATGGCCGCCGAGGCCGAGCGCACGCGCAAGCTCGACTTCGAGGAGATCCAGATCCCGGCAGGCCCGCGCCTGGGCAGCACGGTGCTCGAGGCCAAGAACCTGCAGAAGGGCTTTGGCGACCGTCAGCTCATCGACGGGCTGTCGTTCACGCTGCCGCGCAACGGCATCGTCGGCGTGATCGGCCCCAACGGCGTCGGCAAGACGACGCTGTTCAAGACGATCGTGGGCATGGAGCCGCTCGACGGCGGTGACCTCAAGGTCGGCGACACGGTCAAGATCTCCTACGTGGACCAGTCCCGGGGGGGCATCGACCCGGACAAGTCGCTGTGGGAGGTCGTCTCGGACGGGCTCGACTTCATCCAGGTGGGCAACGTCGAGATCCCCTCGCGAGCGTACGTGGCCTCGTTCGGCTTCAAGGGCGCCGACCAGCAGAAGGCGGCCGGTGTGCTCTCCGGCGGTGAGCGCAACCGGCTGAACCTCGCGCTGACGCTGAAGCAGGGCGGCAACCTGCTGCTGCTCGACGAGCCGACCAACGACCTCGACGTCGAGACCCTGGGCTCGCTGGAGAACGCGCTGCTGGAGTTTCCGGGCTGTGCCGTCGTGGTCTCGCACGACCGGTGGTTCCTCGACCGCGTCGCCACGCACATCCTCGCCTACGAGGGCACCGACGAGAACCCGGCGAACTGGTACTGGTTCGAGGGCAACTTCGCGTCCTACGAGGAGAACAAGGTCGAGCGGCTCGGTGCGGACGCCGCCCGCCCGCACCGGGTGACCTACCGCCGCCTCACCCGCGACTGACCCCCGTCCCGCCCCCCTCCCCGTTGTGGGCGCGATCTCTGGCCCGTTCTGCCCGGTATGGGCAGAGTTCGGCCCCAGAGATCGCGCCCACA